>JAKAHR010000033.1 GCA_021825365.1 Nitrospirota bacterium
CGTTGCTCGGAGAGTTTACCGAGACGTTGCCGTACAGGGCGTTGTTGTCCGTGGTGAGGATATAGTTGGCAGCCCAGACCGCAAAACCGTTCGCCCCTGCAAAGGAGGTCGGACCCGCATAGGCTATGCAGTTCTCCACGATCGAATTGTCCGCGCCGTACAGCACGATGCCCGAGGAGTCGTCCGGTATGTGCACCCAGCACCTTCTCAGCGTGGTGTGGTCTGACTCGTAAATGTCGTAGATATTGTCGCTATGCCCCATCGAGGCGCAGTCCTCAAGAAGGACATGGGAGGACCGGTAGATCAGAAAGCCCGCCCTGCTGGCAGCGGAACCGTAGGTCGATACCCGTTTTACCTTTATCCATCTGGAATCCTGCACCGCCACTCCGTGGTAGTTTGAATTTCTGAAGACCAACCCCTCGACGATTATGTCTTTCTTTCTATTTATGTGGAGGGTCCTTCTCGCCCCCTGGCCGTCTATTACCGCCTGGCCGTCATGCTCTGCCCTGATCGTCACCGGCGCACCCGGCACACCCGATACGGTCACCGCCAGGGTCTCATAGTAGGCGCCGTTCTTGACGATGAGTGTGTCCCCGGCCTTCAATACTCCCATCGCCTTTGCAAAGCTCTTCCACGGCGCTGCCGCCCCGCCATTGTCGGCGTCCGACCCGTCCGGCCCAACGTAGTAGGTCGCCCCGGCAGGGTCACCCCCTGCGGGCATGGACACCAGGATGAGGGCCAGGACAGCCTGGACGAGGAGAAAGCGGGTTATCCTGTTTCTTGCTCCACACTCCGCGAGACGGCTCGATCCTCTTTTTTGCGGATTCGCCATATATCTTCTTTCGTCAGGCCGCGCCGTTTCCGGGCATTCTGCGGTGGGGATGGCCGACAAGATGCCTTACCACCTCCGTCGGCAGCCAGCTTCCTGCCCAGAGCTTTAGCCACTTCCGGTCATGACCGAAGGGATAGCGGCGCGAGAGATATTCCCGGGCCTTCTGCCCCTTTCCCATAAGGATCATGGAGGCGGCATATGAATAGAGGGTCGCGCTGCCCTTTGCGGTCAGATAGCCGGCATACTGCGGGTATTCCTTTGATAGCCGGTGAAGGGTCTCGCCCCATTGAAGCATCGCTTCCTGATGATGATGGGTCATCTTGGATGTGCTTCCGGGCACATCCACCACCCGATAGAGGGGACCTGCATGGACCGCCACCCTCGGGCTCAAGAGCCCGCATCGTGTAAGCAACTCAGTGATCTCGAGATATCTCATGTCTTCGCGGAATCCCCCAAGCATCTCGAACAGCTTCTTCCACATGCAGATCCCGTCGCTCGGCCATCCGGAGACAGTCAGCTGATCGTGAGCGTCGTGGAAGACGCGGCTGCCTTCACGTATGTCATCGCCCCCTCTTTCCCTGATGAATTTCACCGTGACCCTGCCCTGCGTCTCGTGGGCGTAGCCGGACATCATCCAGTCCGCCCTCCGCCTCTTCCACAACAGGTCCATCTCGATCCGCAGCTTTTCGGGGTAATAATAGTCGTCGGCATCGATGAATGAGACATATCTGCCTGATGCGAGCCCGGCGCCGCGGTTCCTGGCCGCACCGGGGCCACGGTTTTCCTGACGGACGAGCATTATCCTTGGATCATCCGCCGGCACTTCGGTCCATGAACCGTCCGTGGAGCCGTCGTCCACCACGATAAGCTCCCAGTCGGGAAATGTCTGTCCCTGTACGCTCGCTACCGCACGTCTGACATACGGACGCTTGTTGTACAGGGGCATGATGACACTGACAAGGGGAGCGCTCATTCGCCACCCTGCCGCATGCGACAGCCCGCGGGACGCAGATAGTAATCGGCCATCGTCACCTCAGCTCCGAGAAGGTATAAAACTTCAGGCCGATCTCCGATGCATGCCTGAGGATCTCCTCGATGGCGGACGGAGGCAGGGTATAGGGGCTGCCGTCCCCTGACGGCCGGTGCGAGTGGAGGAGTATGATCTCCTTCTGCATCTTTGCGTAGTCGAGGCCCTTGATGATGTCCCCGATGGAGTGGCCGTAGGAGGAGTCTATCCCGACCCCGTAGAGGATCTTCTGCCCGTCGCATTTGTAATATATGTCCTTCATATTCTCAAGACCCTTCCCCCGTGATGAGGGCGCGGTTCCCCGGATGCGTTTGAAATACGGGGCGACTATTTCGTCGATCGCGCGGTTATGGGCGCCATAGGGATAGCTGAAACTGGTCGGCGTAAAGCCCTTCATCATCATCGCTTCGACGGAAGGCAGGATCTCCTCTTTCAGGTAATCCTGTACGCGACGGCCTTTGACAAACTGCGTGGCATTGACATGGCGAAACCCGTGACTTCCGATCTCATGGCCGTCGTGCTGCAACTCCTTCAGCATCCTGACCCCTTCTTCGTCGAGGCGGTCGAAACCTGTTATAAAGAAGGTAGCCCTGGCCTTGTAGCGGATAAAAAGCTCTCTCAGTGAGTACCACTCCTCGACGTACCGGTCGTCGAAGGAGAGTACGATCCCTCCCTCCGCCTCCCGGCACGATGAAGTCCCGGAGTATGACACGGCCAGGCAAAAGAGTATCGCGCCATACAGCGCCGCCCGGGGCGCGATAGTCACGTTGCCCTCCGGTCAGGAACCGCGGTGTCCGCGGGGCGGCTTCGCAGCAGCCTTGAGACAGGAAATTGGACTGCCCGATACCACAGGTAGGAGAGACGGCCGGACACATCGAGAAGGCCGAGGCCCCTCTTCACATAGTCAGCAGGGACTCCGTTTGCGTCATCTCCTCCGAAATAACCGATCGCCGATATCTGCCTGAGGACGGCGAGCAGCCTCTGCCGGAGCCTGGCCTTCAGTTCCCGGTCGGTTTCCTCCAGGGACATCAGGTGTTTCTCGAAGAGAAGGAACCGGCTGTATTCACCGAGGAGCTTTCTGCCCCATATCTGGGCATGGCCCATACGGTAATACGAGACGATCTTCGGCACGTAGACGACGGGGCCGAGACGTCCGAGGCGTGCAAAAAAATCAGTGTCGGAACAGGCATGAAAAAAGCGCTCTGCGTCGAACCAGCCCACACGCTGCGCGTCGGACCTCCTGAAGAGCGTGGTGTGGGGCAGGGGTGTCACGAGGGGCCACAGTACCGCACGGTATCCGTCCTCGATTACCACCGGCTCTCCCTTCAGCGAGGTGACGCCGAACCGGCTGCGCTTCCCGGTGTCCCTCCCGTCCGGATCTATAAGCTCCCAATCGCCCACTGCCAATACGGCCTCCGGGTGTTGTCTCATGCCGTCAAGCAGGTCATCGATGCGGTCCGGGGGCATAAGGTCGTCGTCGTCCTGAAAGGCGATGAACTCGCCCCTGGCACGCCGGCATCCCACGCTCCTCGCCTCTGCTATTCCCTTCCGGTCCTGATGGAAATAGTTAATGTCATTGCCGAACTCTGCGAGAACTTCCTTCGTATCGTCCGTTGATCCGTCATCGACGACGACGATCTCGACCGGACGGTATCTCTGGCTGCGTATCGTCTTCATCGTCTCCCTCAGCATGTCCGACCTGTTGCGGGTGCAGACGACTATCGAGACAAGGGGTCTCATTGCTGTCTCCCTGCTCCGCCCGCTGCACATAAGGGCCGGCCGGCGATGTCCTCATAAAGGACGGCCATACGGTCATTCAGGCGGTTGATGTCGTATTGTTCCTCCACGATAGTCCTCCCCTGTCTGCCCATCGGACCCCAGGTCTCGTGATGTCCCGCCAGGAAGAGAATCCTTCCCGCCAGCGCCTCCTCATCCCCCTCGGGCACGAGAAAGCCGCAACGGCCGTCCTGCACCAGTTCAGGGATACCGCTGTGCATGGTGCTGATGACAGGCATGCCCGTTGCCATCGCCTCCATGATCGCTACGGGTATGCCCTCCTGGTCGCCGCGGCCATCAGTCACACTCGGCGCAAGAAGGATATGCGCACGCTCCATCAGTTCCACGATGTCTTCCTGCTCCTTCCAGCCTGTCAGCTTCACGCTCGCCCCGACTCCCAGATCGTCGATCAAAGACTGCAGGGAGCCCCGCAGCGGACCGTCTCCGACGATGAGGTATTCCAGACCCGGATACGTCCGCAAGGCCTTTGCCACCGCCCGTATCCCGTGTGCAACGCCCTTCTTCTCGACGAGGCGTGCGACTGTCACGAGGAGCACCTTGCCGTCAGACAAAGGCCTTCGCGCCCTGAACCGGTACCGCTTTGTGTCTATCCCCATATGGTGGACCCTGATCCTGCGCCTGTCGCATCCGAAGCGTACCAGTCTGTCTCTCCAGACTTCGCTGATCGGGAGAAACAGGTCTCCCTTTCCGAAGAGCCCTTCATACACATCTTCCCCGTGTTCCCGCGGGTAGCTGGACATGTCGTATCCATGAAAGCTCGTGACAAGTTTGGCGTTAATCGCCCCCAAGTCCTTCAACAGCGCGCCCTTCATTCCGTTCGGACCGAAATGGCAGTGCACGATGTCGAACTTCCCGGCCAGAAAAGGCGCGATCATATAGAGGATCGCGAGTGAAGCGGCCCGTCTGCCGAACCTGAAGACATTGAGGGCGCCCGCAAGCGCCCGCGGGTTCCTGCCCATGTTGGCGGCGATGATCCTGACTCCCGCAGCGACCCGGCTGGTCTTGCTCTTCGGCATGGCACAGGTCCCGTAGTAGCGGGTCCGCCCCAGGAGACCATAGGCAAGGACGTCCTGATGGACCGTCGCTTCCGCAGCCGGGGCCTCGGCGAAGATCGCGACCTCATGTCCCCGGTCTATGAGCCCCGTTATCTGGTTGAGGACAAAGGTCTCAGAGATACAGGGGAACCTGCTCAGGAGAAAGGCTATCCTCATAGCCGTGCCTGCCCGCCTTCCCGGCTTACACCACGAAGCCGCCGGAGCCCCGCACGAAGTGCGACGCCCGGAGCCGACTCCGCGAGGAGGGCGACCAGATGGCCCTTGGGAGGCGGCCACTGGTAGCGGAACGCCCGATACACGGTGAAGTAGGCATGCAGCCGCTGCACCGGTGATCTGACCGCACGAGCCCTCTTATAATTGAGCCCCGCAAGAAACCGCATACCCTCCCTCTCGATGAGCCTTCCTTTCTCGCCGGTCAGGCTGCGCAGGATGTCGAGGAGCTGGATGGAATCTTCACACCAGTGACCGACCCTGGCTGCAAAGGTCATTTCTCCGTCATGCTTCCGGAAGCTTGCCTTCGCCTCCCTGACGTCCACCCTTCCGAGTCTGGCTGCCAGCCTGACCTCGGCCATGACATCCTGAAAGAGGTTATGCCTCGACCCGAACCCGCCCATCTCCCGCAGACCGGCCGTATTGAACAGGGTGCTGCAGAGGTAGAACGATGTCCTGTTGCCGAACCACGCCAGCAGACATTCATCCAGGGCCAGGCCGGCCGCGCAGTTCGGCAGTTCGGCTGCAACATCCCCCTGCGAATTGATCAGCCGGGTCCCTGTCCTGATGATCCCGAAGCGGGTGTCATAGGCAGCCGCCTCTAAACAGGTGCTGATATAGTCCCTGTCAATGGTGTCGTCGTCCTGAAGGAGCTGAAAATATTCCCCCCGCGCCTGTTCGAGACAGAAATTAAAGTTGTTGTTCGCCCCGATGTTCGTCTCATGCCTGAAATAGCGGAGCCGGGGGCTCCTGAAGCCTTGTACGACTCTTTCCGTGTCGTCCTTCGAGCAGTTGTCCGAGACGATGACCTCGATGTTGGGGTAGGTCTGCTCCAGTGCGCTCCGCAGGGCCTCCTGAAGGAACCTGTCCGCGCGATTATAGGTCGGGATCCCGATGCTGACGAGTGGATATGCGCCCTTCGGGACAAATCCGGCATCTGCGGCCGGACTTTCGTGCGAAACAATCTGGAAGCTACTTGATGGTAATGCCATCGAAGACAACCGTCGCGGCAGTGATCGTTGCCGTCCCGCTGATAGTCGAAGATCCATTGCGGTTACTGAATTCGCAGTCGTAGCCGCCCTCGAGCGTCACCTCGATGCTGTTGGGGCCGAAGTCGAGATTCCCCGCTATTTCGCATGCGTTTATCATCAGCTTCGCGTCCTGGGTAAGCGACTCGTAGGCCGACTGGATCGAGGGCTTATAGTT
This sequence comes from Nitrospirota bacterium, assembly GCA_021825365.1. Taxonomy (GTDB): domain Bacteria; phylum Nitrospirota; class Thermodesulfovibrionia; order Thermodesulfovibrionales; family UBA6898; genus JAKAGF01. Next base: position 6,128 of record JAKAHR010000033.1, read on the forward strand.
CAGACCGCCCAGCCACACCGGCCCGTTTGTGCACGAGGGCAGGGGCATCTCCACGACGAGGTCAAAGCTCTGGACAGCGGTGCTTCCTATCCCGTTGCCCGCCCACACGGTCACCGGGTAAGTCCCGACGGCTGCGGGTGTCCATTCGATCAGGCCGGTTGAAGAGTTGATGACCATCCCCTCGGGCCACACCGCCAGACTGTAGGTGGGTGCGGGCGATCCGGTTGCGTTCACATCATAGGTATAGGGCTGTCCCGCCAGGGCCGAAGTCACGGCTGTCGAGACGATCTGCGGCCCCTGGTTCACCTGTATCGTAAAACTCTGCGTGGCAGGGCTCCCCACACCGTTGGCCGCCTGCACCGTGACCTGGAAACTCCCCGAGGCAGCGGGAGTCCAGGAGATCACCCCGGTGATCTCATCGGTGATCATGCCCAGGGGCCACGTTGTCAGACTGAAGGTGGGGACAGGATTTCCCGTTGCATTCACGTCGTACACATAAGCCTGGCCGACTACGACGGACGTAACAGGCGTCGAGATGATCGAAGGGGGTGCAGGAGGATCGCAATATCCGATGTTATACGGTCCGTCGGAATAATGCTGCTGGACCTCTGCCCCTGACAGGGCCTTCTGGTATATGGCGACCTCGTCGATGCTCCCTGCAAAATGGAAACCGCTGTCGAGGTTAAGCCACCCTATGTTCATCCCGGCCGTTGAATCAAACCCTGCTGTGTAGGAATAGGTCTGTGATCCTTCAAGCTGGCCGTCTACATATAAGGACGATGTTCCGGTCGCCCCATCCCTGACCGCCACGACATGATGCCAGTTCCCGTCGGTCAGGTCCTTTGTCCCCATCACCGCATCGGCCGGACCACCGCCGTTGTCCTTGAGCCTGAAGGCCGCGGCACCCGTGCCGTTCCAGCACCCGACCCACCAGTGAAGCTGGCTGACAGGGTCGTCTCTTCCCACGATGACCTGGTTGCCTGCGCAGGTGCTCGCCGGGTCTGTCTTCATCCAGAACTCGATCGAAAAGCTCGCAGCCGCAGCCCAGTCGAGGGTGCCGTCACGAGTGACATATACATTGGTGGCTGCGCTGAACTGCTGGGCGCCGCCGATGATCCCGGTCGCAGGAGAAGGACAGACCGAGCAGGCCGCGTTGCTGGTGCCGAAGAAGTCGTCATAGGGCGCTCCAGATGTCTCATCGAGCCGCCAGTAGTGCGACATCCCCGAGGTGCAGTAGGGCACCTCAGCGACGTTGATGGTAATATCCTGAATATTCGACCCTGCTGTGTTTGAAGCCTGGACCTTAAAACTAAAAGTTCCGGAGGCCCCGGGGGTCCACTGAAGCAGACCTGTATTCGCATCGATAGTCATCGCCGGGGGGGCATCCTGCAGGGTATAGACAGGAGCGGGGTTCCCCGAGGCATTCACGTCGTATGAATAGGGCTGCCCTACCATTGCGCTGGTTATGGGGGTCGATATGATCAGAGGCGCGATCTGTCCTATGCATACGGGCATTATGTTTACCAGACTGTTCAGCCACACGTTCGCAATCTTCTGATATCCGGATTCGTTGGGGTGAAGGTCCCCGTCCATGTCCCCGGGATAAGACAGCGCATTCTCCTGGTCCACGATGAGGATCCTGTCTCCCCAGGCTATACGGGTGTCTGCCATCGTCTGCACCGCGTCATTCAGGGCTGTCGTCTGGGCCGCACCGCCGTCCGTCCTGCTGATGATCCGCGCAAGGACTACCGGTATGTCCGTGCTGTACCGGTCGATCTCATTGAGTATTCCCCCTACCTCGTTTGCAACCCCGCTGATGTCATGCCCCGCGGAGATGTCATTCGTCCCTATGTGAAGCAGCACCACGTCCGGGGGGCTTGCGCCCAGCCAATCGTAAACACCCGTCGTGATCTGGGACGAGAAATACCCGCTATGGCCTTCGTGGTCGATATCAAACGAGGGAGAAGCGCTTCCGCCGGATTGAAGGCTCCCGGCAAAATCAACGTTATATCCCAGACTCACCAAGTCGTTGTAAAGCTTCTGCCGGTACGAGGTCATGAGGTTGTTGTCGGTGATCGTTGAGCTGTTGCCCCGGGTAATGGAATCGCCGAGGGGCATGATTCTGACAGGCGTTGCGCACATCCCGCAGTACTGACGGACAAGATAGTAGTGGCTGCGTATCTCTACCTCGGACAGGGCCCTCTGGTATATGGCAACCTCATCAATCATTCCAGAGAAGTGGAACCCGCTGTCGAGGTTCAGCCACCCTATGTCCAGGACCGCATCTGAACCAAATCCCGAAGTATAGGTGTAGGTATGGGACCCCTCCAACTGGCCGTCCACATATATCTTCGATGTCCCTGCCGCGCCGTCCCTGACCGCCGCCACATGGTGCCAGTCCCCATCGGTCAGGTCCTTCGTACCCAGCAGTGCTCCTGCCGGACCGCCCGCATTGTCCTTCAGCCTGAAAGCGGCCACGCCCGTGCCGTTCCAGCATCCGACCCACCAGTGCAGCTGACTGACGGAATCGTCCCTGCCCACGATCACCTGGTTCCCTGCACAGGTGCTCGCGGGGTCGGTCTTCATCCAGAACTCGACCGAAAAGCTCGCCGCAGCTGCCCAGTCCAGGCTGCCGTCGTAGGCCGCGTAGAGATCCGTGGCGGCGCCGAACTGCTGGGCGCCACCAATGGCCCCGGCCACCGGCGACGGGCAGGTCGTACACGTCGCGTTTGTCCCGGAGACCGAGTCAAGGAAGAACGCGGGACTGCCCGTTTCATCGAGTCTCCAGTATTTGGCTATGTCGGCAGGACAGCCCGGCGGGACCTCTCCCTGCGCCATCCCGACTCCAATCATGAGGCAACCGATGACAATCGCCGCTATGAAGACGGCGCCTCCCCCCGATGTCGATATCCCCTTTCCTTTCATGTCAACCTCCTGGTCTGCATATTCTCACCGTGCGCTGCGGACCGCACGGCTCTATCCGAAGATCACTGGTTGTAATCCGAGCAGGTCATCACCGCGCCGCTCGCGTGCTCAGATTGCCCTTCTTCCCCTGCTCTGCAATGTAGTGCGCCGCCCGAGTAGCTATGGCCATGATCGTCAGCGCTGGGTTTGCCGTGCCTCCGGTGACAAAGCAACTGGCATCAATAACAAATAGGTTCGGCACGTCGTGCGCCTGACAGTATCCGTTCACAACCGAGGTGCGCGGATCGCTGCCCATGCGGCAGGTTCCCATGTTGTGGCTGCTGCTTCCCTGGACGTAGTCAAGGGTGAGCATTTCCCGGGCCCCAGCCGCCTCGCATACATCCTTTACGCTCTTCTCGATCGCCTTCAGCATCTTCCTGTCATTTTCCCGCGGCTCCATGAAAAGCCTGGCCACGGGCATGCCGTAGTCGTCAACCACGTCAGGGTCCAGCTCGATGCGGTTCCTTTCGTCCGGCAACTGTTCACCGAAGGCGACCATACCCGCCACGTGACCGAATATGCTTTTCATCTTCTTCTTATGGGCAGCACCCCACCCCGGCAGCGAGAGCGCCATCTCTACCGGCCCCCTTACGCCGCTGTTGAACTCAAGCGCCCAGCCCCGTGCGAAGCCGTTCCGGGGGGAGGTCTCCGCGAAATCCTTTGAAATGGCTCCGCCGAAAAAGCCCCGGAACGAATCCATCCTATCGTCGAAGACCGCCCGGCACATATAGGAGAGATGTTGCATGAAGTATTTCCCCACTATCCCGCTGCTGTTGGCGAGCCCATCCGGGAAGAGGGAGGACTTCGAGTTCAGGAGGACCCGGGGGGAGAAGAACGTGCCCGCCGACACGACGATGACGTCAGCCTCTTGGGCATGCTCGACCCGGTCCTTGTCAGAATAGACAACCGCCTTGGCCCTTCCGCCTGCATCCGTCTCGATACGGGTGACGACGCACCGTGTGCGGATATCCACCCTTCCCGTCGCCTCGGCCTTTGCGATGTATGTCACATCGATGCTCGACTTCGAACGGGTCATGCATCCGTTGACGCACTCCCCGCACTGGATGCAGGCCGGACGTCCGCCCCAGGGCCTGGAGAGCCTCGCCGAGGGAACAGGCCAGGTCCGAATGCCCAACCTGTCGCATCCCCGTTTCATTATCTTGTTTGCATAGGAGATCTCAAACGCGGGATTCGGATAAGGCTCCGCGGGCGGATGCCAGGGATCGCCTCTATTGCCCGAAACGCCCAGCTCCATTTCGACCCTCCTGTAATATAGCGCCAGGTCTTCATAGGATATGGGCCAATCTGCGCCGACGCCATCGAGTGTGCGCACCCGAAAATCATCGGGCCGGAACCGGGGCACGTATGCAAGATATTTGAGGGTGCCCCCCCCAACGCCCATCGTCATATCCGGACGGCAGGTAAGACCCGGGGATCCGAAGGTCATTTTGTCCATCGACGGCAGACTGAAATGATCCTGTCCGATTTCCATCCCTGCCCTCTCCCAGTCCTCACGTCCCCCGCCATAGTCTTCTATTGGCTTAAACCTCTTGCCGGCCTCGAGCACCACTACGGACATCCCCCGTTCCGCCAGTTCCTTTGCGACAACGCCGCCGCCCGCCCCCGAGCCGATTATGCAAACGTCCACCCTGTTATTTCGTGCCATTTCGGGTTCCCTCCTTCAAGGCGAAATGTGAAGGATGACAGTCCGTGCACGATGTCGACTTGCGCACTGCCGGTTGATGCGTTACGGTCGAATGACAGTTGCGGCAACTTCCTGCGTCGGACCTTCTGACAGCGCCGATGCGTTGGCCATCCAGGGGAGGATCTGCGTAGTCGCGGTATCCCAGCGGGACAGGAGGACCGTAATAGCCTACTTCCTTCCAACAGACGGGGTTCGAATAACAGGCACAGAAGACGTCCCTTCTCAGCGTCCTAAAAAAACGTATCCCATCGCCGGCGCCGAAGCGGTCATCCCACAGGGTGTCGATCTTCCTGTCGAGTCGCGCCAGAAATGTCCCGGCATGACGTACGCGCATGGCAATGGAATTGTCGATGAACTTCAATATGCCGATCTGATCTGCCGCCCCGAGGTCCGTGAAATGCTTGCCGTACTTCCTTCTGCTGAAGCGTTCGAGCCACTGGAGCCCTCCGGTGTAGATCTCCTGTTTCCGCACGGACCTCGCAATCAGACGGTCAATGTAATCTGCCGCACCGGCCTCGGCGGCTCCGGGGGTGCCGTCTGAGGGAACGATGATCGACGCAAGGGCTGCCACAACCGCATATTGGCCTTCATCCAGAAACAGCGCACGCCCGGCAGAAGCTATTTTGACCTTATCCCCCAGGGGTTCGGGATATGGGTCCGGCAGACCCATGTCCGGAGGCCTGATGATCCTGCCGAACACGGCGGCAGTTCCGGCAGCGGCAACTCCAACCGCCGAAATAGTGATCATTTCCCTGCGTGTCAGTTTCCTGCTCATGATGTCATCTCCTTGTTTGTGAGCAATCGTCCCTGCAAGGTCCGATCTGCGCAGCCTTGTTCGTCACAACAGCCGCGCAAGCCTTCTTCGAAGCCCGGTACGTATCGCGGATATGAGGCTAACTTTCTTGTCCCTGTGCGGGTTGATGGGAATGGTCAGCAGCTCGGGCCACAGCCTTCTGATAAGACCCTCGAAAAGTTCGTATCCCGGTTCAATACGGCAGGCCCTGTCCGCCGAAAGGAGTATTTCGAGCAGTTCTCGGCAGTTAAAAGGGGTAAATATGTCCTTCCACGCGATGTCGAACTCCAGCTGGCACATGGCAAGCCAGTTGCCGTGCCCCTGCTCCCATTCAAAGAGGTCCAGCATATCGATACCGTGGAGGTCACCGATTCCGCCAAGCCACTCGCTGAAGCTTTCTACGGCAAATGGATGCACCCCCATGCCCTGCAGCCTCGCAAGGTCCTGAGCAGTGACCGGTTCCCCGACCGGTCTGCGGAGTTGCGTCCTGAAGGAGGACCGCGCGATCTCCGATGCGCTTCCAGTCACCGCAACCCTGGCCTGACCGTAATGACGCAGGATCGCCTGTGCGTCCGGAGCGTAGATGTAGTGTGGCGCCGGTACATTTCGCTTGAATACACTGACGAACCCGTCATCCATGAGGAGGGAGCTCTTCACTATGTCGTGGCTCAGATCGAACCGTTTCGCAAGGAGTTTGGGGATGGTAATGTCGGCATGATCTTCGGGCATGTCGATCTGCCTGACGGTCATCGTACGGAATCCCTCCTTGAGGCCCCGGGATGATGCGAGTACGATCCTGCTGTCGATTCCCGAGGTTATCGAAAGGGCTAGGGGGAAGCGCATTGAGATGCCGTTCATCAATCCCTGCAACAGGGGGGCTGCCTTCTCCATGGCCTGCTCCGGCGACGACGCGGCCAATGCCCTCACAGGCCAATAGCGTCTGACAGTCCCGGTTTCCAGTTCAAGACAATGGTTCGGCAGGAGGTGGTCTATCTGCCGGTACAGGGTACTGTGTCCCGGCCAGCGAAATTCTCTGTTTTTCCTGAATGCGTACGAGTCTACAAAGTCCACTGCCAATGGGTCGAGGTCGAGCTTCAGGTGACTGGCGATCAGTCCCGGCTGCGAGGCACACCACATCTCTCCGGTCGAACCGGGATGTGAATAGAAGATCTGCCGGAGCCCGGCTGCGTCGTTGAACAGGAGAGTCGATCCCCGGTCAGCGATGATCAGTGCCCATCGTCCCCCGTATGAAGATGTGGCCGCGGCAAACCCGTCGGGACCGGGCATGTCTCTGATAATCCTCCTGAGAATCTCTTCATCGCGTGCCTCACTGTCCCTCGGATCGATGAGATAACCCAAGAGGGTTATGACGATGTTGTCCGAGGCGACCTGGCAGGTGTTAAGATCGGGGTGGACGGTCAGATACCACGATTTGCCGACCTTCAGCCGTTTCCATGACCTGAGTTCCCCGCGGTATCTGTGGCCCAGCACAAATTGGTTGCGATAGAGAAGGTTATCAGTACCGAGACCGGCATCTTCAGCGGAGAGAGGTCTGCTTTCAGCGAAGGACATCGGCTTCCACCTCTTGCATCCCTGTCCGCATTTTTACGACCCTGGCCGGCGCTCCGACCGCCACTGCATAATCGGGGATATCATGTGTCACTATCGACCCGGCGCCGATAGCCGCCCCCTTGCCGATACGTACGCCGCCCAGGACGATCACTCCAAAGGCCAGCCAGGCCTCGTCCCCGATCACGATTCCTCCCTTCGAAGTCAGATCCTGCATACGGATCGGCAGGTCCGGCGACACGCCGTGGTCATACGGGTAAAGGCCGCAGGCAGGGGCGAGCATTACGCCGGACCCGATCTCTATCGGCGACACATAGGCATTGATCTGGCACCGGGGATGGATGCTCGAGTCGTGACCGATCGAGAAGGAACCTCCCTGACCGGTCTCGATGATCGTGTCCCTAAGAATGCTGACCCGGTCGCCGATCCTCATCGGTCCGCCCTCCTCACGCTGGTAGATGACGACGCGATCGTCCATAAAGACGTTTTTCCCGATATGCAGGTCAGCATGGTGGATCGTCGCGCTCGCCGCGATATATCCCTTTTCGTTCAGGTACGCCAGGGGGATCCTTGACTTGTGCGGCGGCGCAAACCACGCGGCACACCGGGTTGCGACACGGCCGAAGCGGTGCAACCCTGCACGCCTCATCCAGAAGAAGGTCCACCGCTCCTTCAGAGTCGTGCGGATATTATTCACGGCTCACCGCCACATCCCGGTCCGACCATGGGCAGTCATTTTGGAATGGAGTAACGAGCCCGCCGGACCGCCGATGCTGATCGGCCTCAGGTAATTGCTCCACAGGAGCATTCCCGCCTTCCGGAATGCACCCCCGGCGATCATCGCCGAGCCGGCTGCCGCTGCGATCAGCCTGCACCCCGTATCACCGATAAGGCCCCCGGCGACAAACAGGAGCAGGGTCAACACGAACGGGAGCAGGAGGCCAAGGCCGGTATGAAACGCCAGGGGACCTCGTTGCCTCATCCTCTTTGTCACCTTCATAAAGTCTCTTCCGTCATGGGCATAGAGGTAGGTCAGCCAGAGGGAAATGTCCGCCCAGAGAGTGAGCAGACATACCATGAAAACCGCCTCGTCAGGCCGGAACAGACCGGCTGAGGCGAAGAGAAGTACCATCGCCATGCCCGCGGTGAGTCCTGATGTCAGAAAAACAGCCGGCACGACGAGCACGTTCCATGCGATCACCGCCCTGGCCTTGCCGAGGATCAGCCCGTGGCTCAGGATGAGGGAAAAGGCCCCCGCCGCGCCAACCGCCCTGAAGAGGGGCTGGGGATGAAACCAGTCGAGACCCGCTGCCGCAATGAGAATTATCGCTGCTGCAACCTCGCGCGACATCCAGGACCGTCCGAGGTTTGCGAGCAGGTATATCCCGCGCCACGGTCTGCCGGCCTCTGCTGCGAGTGCGGCGAGCCCCCCCGCAACCAGCAGGAGGGAGGTGATATCCAGGAGGCGCTGCGGCAGGCGTCCGGATATTCCCGGAAACAGGATTTCGATGATCAGGGCCATCACGTATAGCCCTGCACCCATGCCGCCCGCGGTAAAGTTGATCACAGCCGGCAGGCCCCAAACCCTTTGCCTCATGGGGAGGATGAGATCGGTCATGCGTTTTTCCTGTTGATAGACAGGACAGGGTTATCGATGATGTAGTACACGGACGGCTTCGTTCCCATGTCTTCCTGAAGCACGATGGCCTGATGTTCCCCGATAAGGGCCGAGATCCTGCTGCCGGGGTCGTCGAGATCGCCGAAAGTCAGGGCGCCGGAACTGCAGGAGACGACACACAGGGGAGTAGCCTCGGGGTCCTCCCCCGGCAGGAGTCCCTTCGCCAGGCCGCCATCGACCCTCTCCTGGCAAAAATTGCACTTCGAGCAGGTACCGTTATGCATCAGGTGGCCGGGGAGCGCCGCATCCCCTTTTCCGTTTCCACGGCTGATGCCGTCTTCGCGGCCGAAGATGATGCTGCGTGCCAGGTAGGGGCAGGAAACGACACAATAGCCGCAGCCGATACACCGGTCATGTCTGATATCGACGATGCCGTCATCCCCCCGATGGGTCGCACCGGTGGGGCATGCTTCCTCGCAGGGCGGCTCGCTGCACTGCATACAGCTCAGGGGGAGACAGAGCCGGGTCCTGGACGGTGCGGGACTGATGCCGCAGTCGATGACGCGTCTCCAGAGGTTGGACGGAAGTCCGTTTGCCTGGGAGCAGACAAGGGCGCAGCAGCCGCAGCCGATGCAGGTCCTCAGGTCTATCACCATTCCCCAATGCATGTTCCTCATTCTCCCGCCCCTGCGGCCATGCGCTGTTTTATCCGGTCAGCAAGCCTGAGGGACAGTGCCACGATCGTCAGGACCGGGTTTGCATACCCGCAGGTGGGAAAGACCGACGGCCCGGCTATGAAGAGGTTCGAGGTCCCGTGCACCCTGCAGTCCGGATCCACGACCCCCTGCCGCGGGTCCAGGTGCATGCGCGTTGTGCCCATATGGTGCCAGCCTCCCTCGAGACCCGGAGGAGGCGTCTCTCCGTGCAGATCGATCTGGAGTCTGCCGAGTCCGGCCCTCCTGAACTCCTCTCCGATTATCTCCTGTGCACGGACGATGGTGCGGATGTCGAGAGGGCTGAGCCTCCAGTCAAGACGGACCCGGTTTCTGCCGAGGGGGTCCCGCTCCTCTGAAAGGGTAATCCTGCTATCCGGGTTCGGCGCCTGTTCGGTCATATGGTTGAGTTGAAACACAAGCGGAGGCCGAACGCCTCTGCTGCTGCCGGTCAGCGCCTGCCCCACCTGCCGTGCCCTGCGGAGGGCCGTCCTCCTGAGACGCTGCATCACCGGCACAGGGGCTACCCTGCGGCCTGCGTCGTTTGCGGGGGGCGGTGCAACCGCCACCGGGGCGCCTCCGGGTCCTGGGTCAAGAAATCTTCCGGCTGAAGCGCCGGGGTTAAGGGTCCTGTTGCCTGCGGGACGCAGGAGCGGCCAGGAGACCACCTCCCATGACGGAGCGATAGCGGGATGACCGTCGCGCCGATGGGGATGCAGGGAGACGCAGTAATTCAACAGCCGGTTCCTCTGCACCATTTCCTTCGCGAGGGCGATCTTTCCCATGATGGGGATCCCGCTTTTTGTATGAATCTCATAGAGGCCGGTGAAATCCGCTAAAGAGGGATCCGACGGCACGAGACTCCCTGACCACAGGTGCAGATGCTCCATGAAGAACCTCCCTACGAGGTCGTTCGCATTGCCGATGCCGTCCTTCCAGACGCCTCTGGACGACAGGAGAAGCCGTGGTATCTCTATCGCACCCTGTGCGAGAATGAACACCTTCGCGGCGATCCAGAAAGGCCTCCCGTCGAGCGAACCCGCGCGCAGCCGTGTCACCCTCTGACCGCTCTGGTCTGTTTCGAGTGCCAGGCCGCTTGTGTGGATGCAGAGGTCGATGTTGCCCGCACCGGTTATCTCCGCCTGGTACTGTTTTGTAAACGGTTCACGGGAGCCGAACTGAAAGATCACGGTCTCGACTCCCCCTCCCAGCGGGAGCCGCGGGCTGGCAACCGGGTCTTCCCAATCCCCGACATCGTAGCTGAATGGACCTGTTCTGCATACGTCATGGGCCCGCCCATAGAAGGGGTCCAGTTCCGCCTTGCCGAAAGGCCAGCCGCTGTAAGGCACCCAATCCCTTTCGAGGAAATCGAGTTCATCGAGGGGCCTGAGCCTCACGCCCAGCTGGTTGCCGCCTATTTGGGCGCTCCACCTGTTGCCGGTGCCGCCGAAGCCGCAGCAGCGCGCCGTATCGAGGGGGAAGTACGGATGTCCCACATTCTCTCCCCAAAAAAGTGACTGGGTGCGGCGGTCGGGCTTCATGCCCCCGGCCTCGACCAGACAGACCCGGAAGCTGAGTCCGGCCAGTTCGCGGGCAACCGTTATCCCGGCGACGCCGGCGCCGACGATGCAGACGTCAGTCTGCAGGGTATGGTCCTTGGGGAGAGAACGGCCGTCGATGATCATGCTGCCGTTCCCCTGCCATCAGAGGCGAAGACACCGGTCGGACATCCTTCAGCCGCTTTCTTCATGACTGCGAAACCTCTCCCCCATGCGTCAGCATCCTTTTCAGTCTGCCGTTCAGATACCTCCGGTCGAAGCGCTTTACCTTCGCACGCAGGGTGTTGCTCAGCACGTGCCTGACGCACCTTCTTTCGCGCCTTTCCTGGTAGGCCGCAATCTTTTCTTCGATCACCTGCGCCAGATCATGCCGCCCTCTTTTCTTCAAGGGCGCGATCAGTTCCTCAAAAAAGCAGACTGTCGTATCATAGATATCGACTGCGTCGGCCACCATCTCCCTCGTGAGCGGGCTCGCCGGGAAGGATGTAGCGGTGTCAAGAGCTCCGAGCGTCTCCAGTGCCAGCATGGTCCTGACGCATTTATTGCAGATTCCGCAATTTAGCCTTGAATGCTCATAGTGATCGCTCCGGTTGCAGACCCTGACCTTGGCCAGGACGCCGTCCCAGTCGGCCACGAGCTTCGTCTTCTCCAGGCGTGTAAGACATAAACCGTCGTGCCTGATCAGCACCTCATGGCTGCTGTAGCAGGTATCGAGGAGGGGGTGGGTCCCGTAGGGTTTTATATTCGGTATATCATACGTGGACGCAATAGAGACAATATTCAGCCTCCTTGAGAAGGCATGGGCGATGGCCGCAAAAACGGCATCGTGGAAGGCATGTTCCCAGAACATCCAGTCGGTGTCCAGTTGGCGGACATTCGTGTATACGGGGATGAGGGTTATCCCCGCTGTCTTCCCAAGGCCGGATATCGACTCCTTCACGTGGTCGAATTTCTCCAGGTCCTCGGTCTCCAGGCCGCACACCAGAAGGCCGTCGCGTATCGACCAGGGATGTTCGGGAGGATAAACGAACCGGTTTTCACGGAGCGCCCCCAGGGAATCGATCCCCCCTGAAAAAAACATACCCGCCCTTCTCGGTCCATGTGTCGCGGGAAGTGCCTCTCCTGCAGCCTCAATGATTGCGAGTCTCCGTCTCTCCCCGTAACGCCAGTGCCGGATCCATCTCATGGCAGCGCCGAGTCCCTCTTTCACCTCGGGCGAGACCGCCGCGTCGATAAATATCCTTTCCTCGCCGTGATAAAGAGCCGGCATGCAGCAGGCGATAAGAAAGGCGTGAGGGTTGCAGATGAGATCGTCGGCAAACAGCCCTTCGGTCTCGTAATAGAGCTCCATCGAAGGCCGTTGCGAGTCTTCCCACTGGACCGTGGCAGCTACCCGCCGGCCGTGCAGGCCTTTTTCCCTCCTGAGGTTGATGATCTTCATGTCTTCTTTCGGAAACCGGCTTATGAAAGCCGGTGTACTATGTCTCTCAAGGATTCTGCGACGTAGGCGATATCGTCCTCGCCGAGGTTGTTGTGAAACGGCAGCGCTATCGTCCTGGCCGCCACGTCCTCGGTCACCGGGAAGTCGCCCTCCCGGTATCCGAACCTGTTCCGGTAGAACGTCTGCAGGTGGATCGGCGGGAAGTAGTTGTTGCAGCCGATGCCCCGCCCGGAGAGGCCTGCGAGCACGCCGTCGCGCCGGGTCCGGCCCGTGCCCGCAGGAAGACAGACGACGTATACGAACCAGCTCCTCTTCGATCCCGTGAGGGTCCGGGGTGTTGCTACGAGGTCTCCAAGGATCCTGTTGTAGTGCGCCGCCACCTCTGCGCGCTTGCGCAAGATGCTGTCGATCCTCCCGAGCTGTGAGATACCGAGGGCACAGTTGATGTCGCTCAGGCGGTAGTTGTACCCAAGACGCTCATGGTCGAGCCATCCGCTATTGATAGCCCTGCCCTGGTTCCTGAGGCTGCCGCAGAGGGCCGCGATCTCCTCGTCGTCGGTGACGATGATGCCCCCCTCCCCGGTCGTCATCTGTTTGTTGGGGTAGAAGGCGAATACGCCGGCAGCGCCCATGGTTCCGGCCTTCCTGCCTTTGTATTCAGCCCCGAGCGCCTCGCAGGAATCCTCGATGACCGCAAGGCCGAACTCCTTCGCCATGGCCATGATCTTCCCCATATCGCAGGGGTGTCCGAAGACGTGCACCGGGAGGATGGCCCTGATACGGCGGCCGGTGGCGGGGTCAACAGGGAGACCGGTACCGCTCTCTCTGGTGCAGCGCTCTCTGAGAAATTCCTCGATCTTTTGGGGATCGATATTGAATGTCTTCGGCTCGATATCCACGAAGACCGGCAAAGCATTCTCGTAAAGGATGCAGTTGGCCGATGCGATAAAACTGAAGGGCGAGGTGATGACCGCGTCATGCTCCCCGATCCCCAGACTCTTCACCGCCAGGTGCAACCCCGATGTCCCGCTGTTGACCGCCACCGCAAACCGCGCACCCGCATACGAGGCAAACTTCTCCTCGAACTCCAGGAGCTTCGGGCCGAGGCTCAGCCTCGACGTCCTGAGGACGCTGACAACGGAGCTGATATCCTCGTCGGTAATCTCAGGGTGCGAAAGCGGAATGGTCTTTCCGACCTGCGTTATGGTGGTCATATTCTTCTCCTCGGATGTTCTTTTTATGCCCGGTTGTCGGAAGCGCGGGAAAATGTCCTGACGGGGAATGTCCCGTTGGGGCTGTATTCGGTCGTCCACTCGAAGAGGGGACGGACGACCCCCCCGAGGGGGCCGGTCCAGTCGGCGCGGGCCGATTCTTCGCCGAAGTTGTCGATCACGCTGAAGGCGACCGCGTCGCGCTCGCTGCACTGAACGGTAAAGGGGCTGAGGGTCAGCACGACGGCCCATACATAGATGACTCCGTCCCTGAGCAGATTGCCGGGGATGGTCACCGAACTCACATACCGTCCCTTCGGTCGGGGCTTGCCCCGCCAGGCCTGGTCATTGTCTATCGCGGGGAATATGAAGAGCCCTTCCTCGTTGTAGAAGTTGTAATGGGGCAGGATCACGTAACCAGGCTTGAGCACCTCATACCGCATTTCGACCACAACGGGCTGGCATACATTGATGCTGTCCGTCGTGACGCCGTCCTGCGTTCTGACCCTGACGGAGTGCAGGCGGGCTATCTCGCCTCCGGGGGACTTCTCCGGATGGGACCATTCCCTTTCCGCCATGGTGGCCGCGCCAGAACTCAGGTACGAACTGACCACCGAGTGGGAGGGACCGTCGAGTTCCACCCTGCCTTCTCCCATGAGGATAGCCCTGCTGCAGAGGTTGGCGACGGCAGGCATGTTATGCGACACAAAGATGACGGTCCGTCCGGCCTTGCCAACATCCTCCATCTTGCTCAGGCATTTCTTCTGGAACGCCGCGTCACCGACCGCCAGCACCTCATCGACAATGAGCACCTCGGTCTCGAGATGGGCCGCGACCGCAAAGGCGAGCCGCAGATACATGCCGCTCGAATAATGTTTCACCGGGGTGTCGACGAACTTTTCGACTTCCGCGAAGGAAACGATCTCGTCGAGCTTCCGGTGCAGCTCCCGGCGTTTCATGCCGAGGATCGCCCCATTGAGGTAGATATTCTCCCTGCCGGTAAGCTCCGGGTGAAACCCGGTGCCGACCTCCAGAAGAGAACCGACCCGCCCGCGGATGACACCAGCGCCCGAGGTCGGCTCGGTGATGCGCGACAGCACCTTGAGAAGCGTACTCTTGCCTGCCCCGTTTCTGCCGATAATGCCCACCACTTCGCCCTTGTTGATCCCGAAGGAGACATCCCTGAGCGCCCATATGGTTTCACGCTGCCGCGAAGGATGGTCCGCCCCACCTCTCAGGAGCGACCCGATCCGCTTCACCGGAGAGATGATAAATCCGGCCAGCACGTCGCGCAGTGTCTCATACCGCGCCTGGGCGCTTCCGATCACGTACTGCTTGCTGAGCCCCTCTACGCTTACGACCGGTTCACTCATCTGTATCACACGACATCCGCAAAGGTCTTCTCGAAGCGGCGGAAGAAGAAGGCGCCGCTGATCAGGAGCAACAGGGCGACAACAGAGGAGACGAGCACGAGGGGACCCGGGGCGGTGTCCGTTCCGAGGAGGGCCCACCTGAACCCTTCGATGACGCCGACCATGGGGTTGATCGCGTACAGGCTCCTCCAGGGCTCGGACAGGAGGCTGCTCGGATAGGCGACCGGAGTCGCAAAGAGCCAGAACTGGGTGATGAAAGGGATGACATACTGGACGTCGCGGTATTTGACATTGAGCGCCGAAAGCCAGAGGGAGACGCCGAGGCATGTTGCGCATGCCAGCAGGAGAAACAGGGGGAGCCAGAGCACGTTGCGTGTCGGTGTGATGCCGAACCACCACATCAGCCCGATCAGCATGATAAAGGCTATGAAGAAGTCCACAACCCCTGACAGCACGCCGGCGATCGGGATCGCGAGGCGGGGGAAGTAGACCTTCTTGATAAGGTTGGAACTCCCCACGAGGCTGCTGGAGGCCTTGGTCAGGCCGTTTGAGAAAAAGCCCCACGGCACCAAAGCAGCAAAGCTGAAAATGGGATAGGGTATGCCGTCTGACGGCATCTTGGCGAGACGGCCGAAAAAGAGGCTGAAGACCACCATGGTGAAAAAAGGCTGTATCACCGCCCATCCGATCCCCAGGGCGGTCTGCTTGTAGCGCACCTTGACGTCTCTCCAGATGAGGAAGTAGAGCAGCTCGCGGTATCCCCACAGCTCGCCGAGCCGCAGGGAGACCCATCCCCGGGACGGCTCGATGCGCGTCTCTGCCGCCTGTTCCCTGGAAAGCCCCATCGCCTTAGCGTTCACGGTTCGGCCGTGCGCGGCCGCCCGGCCACGAGGTTTCCTGATAGTAATTGTCGATATCCGGCGCCGCCTCCGGGTCGACCCAGGGGGCATTCGCGCTGTCAGGGGCCGTTGGGAAGTCCTTCCCCTGAGGGAGGGGCCTCCTTCCATGGGGTCTCAGAACGGTCTTCTTGCCGGCAGGCCGGCTCAGGGAGCTTTTCATCGTCATGGCTTCACCTCCGCGACCGGGTGGGCCGGGGAATCATCAGGGATGAACGGCCGGTTCATAAAGTGTACTTCCTGTTCAGCCCGCAGCCTGTCGCTCAGCCTGCCCGGCGGGACCTCCACGTCGTCGTAGCTCAGGATTGTGTCTTTTGGAAGATCATGCCTCAGCCTGCACCCTTCCGCCAATCCGATCGGCAGGAGGCCGTTCTCCGCTGCTGCGGATGCGTTTTCGCACTGCCCGTACGTCATGTAGCAGCCTATCCCGTCGAGGACGTCGCCTGCGCGCAGGTCGATCTTCGCGGTGGCAACCACATCCACCATCGGGGGGCCGAGGGGGGCGATAGCGCTGTCGCCGAACAGTACCGCCCGGGCGACGGTGTTGGGGACCTCGAAATGGCAGAGGTGGTAGGGCGTGTAGAAGCAATAGATCGGCCCCTCGCCGAGTTTATAGAGGTTCAGATAGTGCTTCTGTGCCGGGTGGTCCTCGGTGGCGAGGACAAAGACGCCCGGGCTCGGCTCTGCGCCGACGACGTAGTCGACTATGCCCCCTCCCTCCAGGAGGACCTCCGGGGGAAAGAGTTTCGCCGCCTCGCGGATATGCGTGCCCGCGGCGACGGTGGGCCCGAACATGCCGCGGCGCCCTACCCCCATCGCCGTGGCGTTTGCGACGATCGCCTGCTCAAAGGAGATCTTCGAACCGTCGGCAAAGGAGGTGACCATCTGCGGCTTCTGCCCCCATTTTTCCGCAAACCCTTTCTGTGTGGTGGGGTTCCGGTAGGGATCGTGCAGGCCCTTGATGTTGCCGCAGAGCACCGGCCGAAGGCCGATGCCCTTTACGAAACGGTACAGGTTCATGATCACTCCGGGCTGATCGCCGTCCACATTGGTAATGACGACTCCGGCCCTGTCCGCATGGACCTTGAGGATCGGACCCACGGTCCCGTCCAGCTCTGCGTTCATCATGATGACGTGTTTTTCGTTCCGTATCGCCTCCATGACGATATGCGCGGCATACTCGACGGTGCCGGTGACCTCGATGATTGCGTCTATCCCCTCTGCGCGGCAGAGGAGGAGGGCATCGTCGGTGATCGCATAGTGTCCTTCGCTGATCGCTTTTTCAAGTGCCGTGACGGTCGCCACTTCGTCAACAGAGGCGGCTCCTGCCTCACGGTAGGCCCTTCTGGCCGC
Organism: Nitrospirota bacterium; assembly: GCA_021825365.1. Classification (GTDB taxonomy): domain Bacteria; phylum Nitrospirota; class Thermodesulfovibrionia; order Thermodesulfovibrionales; family UBA6898; genus JAKAGF01. The sequence goes on from JAKAHR010000033.1 coordinate 23,323, forward strand.
CTCGATGCTGCGGTTGGCGATGGCGACCAGTCGCATGCCGGGCACGCTGCGCGCGATCTGTAGGGCTATGCCCCTTCCCATAAAGCCGGCTCCGACCATGGCGACGCGGACCGGCTTTCCCTTCCGTGCGCAGTTCTCCAGGGCTTTGTCGATGATAATCATGATGCAACCTCCGTGGTGGCTTGGCTGACGAGGAGGCGGGAAGCCCCGGCGGCACCTTCCGGCCGATAGGCCGGCCAGTTCCGGTCTTTTTCAGAGATCGTCCTCGCCTCTATTTCGGGCCATGCGATATGAAACGCAGGATCATCCCATCGTATGCCCCGCTCGGCCCCCGGGGTGAAGAACTGGGTCACGTGGTAGAAGACCTCGACGTTGTCGACAAGCGACTGGAAGCCGTGGGCAAAACCCCTGGGGACATAGAGCATCCGGTGATTGTCTTCCGTCAGCTCGGCCCCGAACCACTTCATATAGGTCGGCGACTCCGGCCGGATGTCGATAATGACGTCGTACAGGGCGCCTTTCGTGCAGCGGACGAGCTTCGTCTCCTGGTGGGGATATACCTGATAGTGCATCCCCCGGAGCGTGCCCGCCCTGCGGCTGAACGACAGGTTGCTCTGGGCGAGGTCCGCGATGAGACCATGCTCCTCGAACTCCCTCCTGCACCACGCCCGCGCAAAGAAGCCCCGTTCGTCACACCGTTTCTCCAGCTCGATAACATATGCATCCTTCAGCCCGGTTTCCGTGAACTGCATGATCCTTCCTCCTTTGGGTGTCCGTCAGTCCGCGCTCGATGGTTCAACGGGCTGGGCGGCGTGCTGCCGCACGTCCCAGATGAGTTCCTCGTTGACGTGACCCGCAGCGCGCAGTCTCTGCAGCATCTTGAGCCTCATCAGATGCGACTCGCGGAAGTTTCGGTCGCTGAAGCCCATCGCCTCCAGCCCGCGGGCCAGTTCCCCGATCGTCGTGACGAGGTCCGCCTCCGGCTGGTACGCCGGGGCGAGGGAGCGGAAGCGGTCGAAGCAAACCCGGTAGGAGCGCTTGTCCGGCTGGGCGTTGCGGTTGATCGAGATCGTCACGCCGGGGATAGCGCCCGCGACCGCCTCGGCCAGTTCGTGCATCTGGTAATTCCATTGATTGCTTCCGATGTTGACCGCGAGGTACTGGCCGTCTCGACCGTCGCGGTGGAGGGCCCAGTCGATCGCCCGCGCCATGTCTTTGACATTAATCAGCGGCCGCCAGGGGGTGCCGTCGCTCAGGATCGTGATCTTCCTGTCCGTAAGGGCAGCTGCCACGAAATCATTGAGAACCAGGTCGAGCCGGAGCCGGGCGCTCATGCCGCAGGCGGTCGCAAACCGGAGACTCGTGGCGACAAAACCGTCGTCGGCGAGGCCCTCAAGCGCACTTTCCGTAAAGACCTTCGACCTGGCGTATGCCGTCAGGGGGTTCACTTCGGATCCCTCGTCCCTCGGACTGTCGCCGGCGACGCCGTAAACGCTGCAGCTCGAGGCGAAGACGAACCTTCGCACGCCCTCATCCTTGGCCCTTTTCGCCAGGTCGACGCTGGCCCGGTAGTTGATCTCATCGGTCAGCGACTCGAATGCGTTGCCCATGGGGTCGTTCGAGATGGCGGCGAGATGCACGATACCGTCCACGCCGTCGAGCAGGCCCTTGGGTGGGCGGCGCATGTCGCCGAAATACTGGACGTCAACGCCGCATTCCGGCAGCACATTGTCATTCGTCAGGCAGGCCCCGAAAAAACCCATGTCGAACCCTGCCAGCGTCGCATCGGGACAGGAAGAACGCAAACGCTTCACCACCCATGGCCCCACGTACCCCATGTTCCCTGTAATCAGTATCTTCATATCTGCTGTTCTCCTTTCCCGCCGCCTGTCGCCTGGAAGGCGGCCGGAGGTGCGGTCTCAATGAATAACGTTTTCATATATCATCGTCCTGACGTGCCGCGCAATAGCCGGAGCCGCCGTAAGTCCCGGAGACTCGATGCCGATGAGGTTGATGAACCCCGGCAGGTCTTCCCTGATGACGAAGTCCCGGAACCCCTCGCCGGCCGCCTGCAGCTTCGGGCGGATGCCCGACATGTCGGGAACAAGGTCCTCCTCCCTGATGAAGGGGAGAAACCGGACCGCCCCTTCGTAAAAGGCCCTCCTCTTGCCCGCATCGACACGGTAGTCCTCTTCCCTCCCGATGTAGGCGGTATCAGGACCGAGCCTCATGCGGCCGTTGAGGTCGAGCGTCAGGTGGACGCCCAGGCCGACGTGGTTCTTCTCGGGCACCGGGTAGACGAGGCTGCGGACCGTGCCGGCCTTCACCCCGTTGATGCTGAAATAATCCCCCTTGCAGTAGTGAAGGGTATACTCGCATCCGACCATGCGCGCGATGACGTCGGAATGGAGGCCCGCCGCGTTAATGACCCGTTCCGTGGTAAAGGTGAACCGTTCCCCGGAGCTGTTGAGCGTGGTGACCTCGTATCCTCCGCCCTTCTGCTCTATGCCGACGACTTCCGTGGAGCATACCACCTCTGCTCCCTGGCCGCAGGCCCGGTGAAGGTAGTTGTCCATCAGGGCGTGGACGCTGATGATGCCGGTCTCGGGGGACAGGAGCGCTCCGGCGGCCCGTATGTTCGGCTCCCGCCGCGCAACCTCCTTCTGTTCAAGGATCGTGACGGACGGAACGCCGTTTCTGACCGCCGTGCTCCACAGACTCTCGACCGTCTCCATCTCCTTCTCTTCCGTCGCGATGATGAGTTTGCCGAGGCGTCTGAAGGGGATGTGGTACTCCTCGCAGGTCCGGTACAGCAGCTCCCTGCCCTCGGTGCACAGGCGCGCCTTCAGCGAATCCGCGGGGTAATAGATGCCCGCGTGGACGACCTCGCTGTTGCGCGAGCTGATTCCCCTGCCGTGCGACCCGCTTTTTTCGACAACATAGATCTCTTTTGTCCCGTCTGCGATCTCCGCGGCGATCGCCAGCCCGATGACGCCGGCCCCGATGATGGCGATGTCACAGTCCATGGCCTGTACCCCTCGCCAGGGCAGCCTCCGGATCGGCTGCGGCGCAAGGGCATGCGGGATCGCCGTGTCCCCAAGGCGCCCTGCCGGAACTCCAGAGTTCCTCCAAGTAGTTCTTTTCCTTCAGCGTGTCCATGCAGGACCAGAAACCGTAGTGGCAATACCCCATGATCTCGCCGTCGCGGGCGAGTCGCTCGATGGGGTCGCGCTCCCAGATCGTCTCGTCTCCCGAGATGTAGTCCATCACACCCCGGTTGAGGACGAAATATCCGCCGTTGATCCAGCCCTGCGCCGACTCCGGCTTCTCGAAGAAGTCGGTGATGCGGTTCCCCTCGAAGGCGATCCTCCCGAACCGTTCCGGTGACCGCACGGACGTCACGGACGCCAGCTTTCCGTGCGACCGGTGGAACTCAAGGAGCCCCGTGATGTCGATATCCCCCACGCCGTCTCCGTACGTGAACATGAACGTCTCGTCGTCCGCGAGCCATCTGCGAAGACGCCTGAGCCGGCCGCCGGTCTGGGTGTGCAGGCCCGTGTCCACGACGTGCACCGTCCAGTCAGGCTGGTTCCCGTGGTGGATCACCGTCGAGCCGCTCGACAGGTCGATCGTGACGTCGTTGTTGATCGCATAGAAGTTCAGAAAATACTTCTTGATCACCTCGGCCTTGTAGCCGGCCGCGATGATGAATTCCTTGATACCGTGCCGCGCGTAAATGCCCATGATGTGCACCAGGATCGGTTTGCCCCCGATCTCGACCATGGGTTTGGGCCGCAGGCCGGTCTCTTCCGACAGCCTCGTCCCAAGTCCTCCTGCAAGGATCACCGCTTTCATTCTGTCGCCTCCTCGTTGTATCCGCTCCCCGCCTCAGGCGAGGGGAAGGTAGATATGGAATTCCGTTGTATGGTTCTTGCTGAGCGCCTTCACATCACCGCCGTGCGCGGTGATGATCGCCCGCACGTTCGCGAGTCCGAGCCCTGTCCCGTCGGCCTTCGTCGTCATGAAGGGGTCGAATATCTTGTCAAGGATCGACGGACTGATCTCCTCGCCGTCGTTGCCGACGGTGATGAGGAACCGCCTTTCCTTCGACTTGATCTTTGTCCTGATATACACGTGCTCGGCAGCCGCCTCTACCGCGTTCCTGATGAGGTCCGCCATGCATATCTCGATGGCGGTCGTGTCGATCCGGAGAGTCACATCATGGCGGTCGTGGAAGTAGTCGATAACGATCTCGGGGTACAGCAGCTCCCATTCGGCGATCAGCTTCCCGATATATTCATGGATATTGCAGCCGGTCCTGTTCAGCCGCTGACAGGAAAACCGGGCATAGGTGAGGACGCCGCGCGTGATCGATTCGAGCTTCTGCACCTCGGAAGAGATGATACCCGCGTATTGCCGCGCCGCCTCGATCTGGCCGTTGCCGGGAGACTCCTCCGAAAGCTTGTCGCAGAGCCGGTTGGCAAATCCCCCGACGCTCGTCAGGGCATTCCGTATGGTATGCGCCACGCTCGCCGAGTTCTGCCCCAGCATCGACAGCCGTTCCCTCTGCGCCATCTTCTTCTCATCGCGCATCTTTGCGTACGCCGCGCCGATCGCCGCGGAGACGAGTGAGCTTATCGCCCTGATCTTCTCGAGATTCCCCGCGCAGAACCTTCCCTGGTCCCCGTTTGCCCCGAAGACGAAGAGCATGACCCCCAGGGATTCACCCCGGTAATACAGGGGCACGAAGAGCATGGGGTGCTGAGGGGCATACCCCGACAGCAGCTCATGCCGCCAGCCGTTGGCCGGGCACCAGGGGTGAACAACCGAGAGAATACCCTCCCCCTTGCCGATCGCGTCCCGGAGAAACGCGGCGCACTCCGCCCCGATCCCCCTGCCGATCTCGAAGGAGGAGCGGGGAAAGCCGGTCTTCAGGATGAGATTCCCTTTCTTGTTTTCGATGATGATGCAGCAGCCTTCGCATCCCTGCATCTCGGCGCCCTTGTGCACCGCAATGTCGAGGACTTCCCGGTAATTCGCGGAGATCAGGAGCTTCGACACCTCCACGAGTTCGAGCAGTCCGCCCCGTGCAGTGGTGTTGCAGGCGCTGCCGATGTCCGTCGGGAGCGGCGCGCCCTGCTTCAGCGTGTCGGTGGTGAGGATGCCATGGGTAAGTTGCGTATTCATTGTTCCGTCTACGGTTGAAGGTTGTCTTCCGATAAGTCCGGTTTCCCGGTTTATACAATGCTCCGCCTGCTGAGTTACAGGGAAGCCTTTCTCCCTGCAGCCCTTCCCGCTGTCGTTGCAGCAGAATCATCAATACGGGGAGCAACTGTCATGCCAGTAACGAATAGAGTCCCCCGGGCCGTGAGACAGCCGCCGGCATGCCCGAAGGGATGGCTTTTTTTGAGCGCCCTCCCGCTAGATCGGGGACTTACAGCGAGCCTGGATCCGGCAGTCCGCCAAAGACGCGTGCAGCCTTACCTGTGTCAATAGGATACTGTAGCCGGAAGTTACAACCTTCGCGGGCCCCCCTGTATCGGTTCGATACACCCGCACCCTCCGTTATGGTGACTCAGCCGATGCCCAGTTCGCGCAGCCGGCGGTAAAAGGCCTTGCGGGATATGCCGAGCACCCGGGCCGCCTTTGACTTGTTGCCGGTGCAGACCTGAAGGGTCTCCCTGACCGCCTGCGCCTCCAGGTCGCGCAGCGTCTTCATGGGACTGACAGCACTCCTCTGGCGCTTACAGGCGGTGAACTCATCCGGGAGGTCTCTGAGGGTGATCCTGTCGCCCTTGGCGAGGACGACGAGGCGCTCCACCACGTTGCGGAGCTGCCGCACGTTGCCCGGCCACTCGTACCGCTGCAGCGCCCGCATCACCTCCGGCGCCACGCTCACCATCTTCTTCTCCCGTATACAAAACTCATGCGTAAACTCCGCCACCATCAGCGGTATGTCATCCCGACGCTCCTGCAGCGTCGGCACCCTGATCTCTATCACGTTGATCCGGTAAAACAGGTCCTCACGGAAGTTCCCCGCCTGCACTTCCTTCCTCAGGTCCCGGTTCGTCGAGGACACCAGCCGGAAGTCTACCTTGATCCGCTTGTTGCTCCCCAGCCGCTCCACCTCCCGCTCCTGCAACACCCGCAGCAGCTTCGCCTGCAGCGACAGCTCAAGCTCCCCCACCTCATCCAGAAACACGATCCCCCCGGCCGCCTCCTCAAACCGCCCCGTCCGTCTCGTCACCGCTCCCGTAAACGCCCCCTTCTCATACCCGAACAGCTCCGACTCCATCAGCTCCTTCGGGATCGCCGCGCAGTTGACCGCCACAAACGGCTTCTCCCGCCGTGCCTCGCTCTGCGTATGCAGCGCACGCGCCACCAGCTCCTTCCCCGTCCCCGTGCTCCCCTGTATCAGCACGCTGCTGGCCGAGTCCTTCACCGCCGCCACCGTCTCCAGCACCCGGCTTATCTCCTCCGTGCTCCCGATGATCCGGTACCCCCCGTTGCCTTCCGTCAACTGCCTCTTTAAACTCGCCAGCTCCCGCTTCAGCCACCGCTGCTCCACCGCTCGCGCCAATACCCCCTTGAGCTTCAGATAGTCCGGAGGCTTTACAAAATAGTGAAACGCTCCCTGCGTCATCGCCGTTACCGCCGAATCCACCGTCCCAAATGCCGTCAGAAAAATCACCGGTATGTCCGGGTGACGCTCCGTCACAAACTCAAACAGCTCCAGCCCCCCCCGCTCCGGCATCTTCAGGTCCGTGATGATCGTGTCTACGTCTTCATGCCCCAGCTCCTGGATCGCACGCTCCACCGTGCTCGACCCCACCACCCGGTACCCCTCCTCCGCCAGTATCGCCGACAATACCCGTACCGCATTGGGCTCGTCGTCTACCACCAGTACCTTGCCTTTTCCGCAGCCGGCGGCAAAGGGAAGGTCCGCCTGCCGGGTCTTGTCCGCAACGGGAAGCGGGGCGCTGCCTGCTGCTTCGTTTTCTATCCCGCGTATGTCATCCGGCATGCGCATATGTCTTGGCCTGCTCCTCGCTCGGCACCTTGAAATTCGGTACGATCCTCTGCATGGCGGGCACCATCTCGTCCGCGGCGTGCTCCCGGACGAGCCGCTCCAGCTCCTCCAGATGCGACAGGAGCACCGACGGGGGCGGGACTTCCGGCACGGCTATCATGAGTTTGTCGTGCGAGGTGGTGATACGCTTCTCGGTCACATCAAAGAGCTCCTCGAAGAGCTTTTCCCCCGGCCTGAGACCGGTCATCTCGATCTTGATCTCCCGGTGGGGGATGAAGCCCGACAGCCTGATGAAGTTTTCCGCAAGGTCGAGTATCTTGACGGGGTCCCCCATGTCGAGCACAAAGATCTCTCCGCCTCTTCCGGAGGCCGCCGCGATGAGGACGAGCTGCACCGCCTCGGGGATGAGCATGAAGAACCTCTTCATGTCGGGATGGGTCACGGTGAGAGGGCCGCCCTTCTTCAGCTGGTCCTTGAAGATCGGCAGCACGCTCCCGTTGGTCCCCAGCACGTTGCCGAACCGGACGGTCGTGAATTTGCTGACGCAGGAGGCGTTCATATTGACAGTCAGGTATTCGGCGATGCGCTTCGTGGCGCCCATGATGCTCGTGGGGTTGACCGCCTTGTCCGTTGAGATGAGGACAAAGCTCTCGGCGCGGTGGCGCGATGCGGCCTCGATGAGGTTCCTCGTGCCGAAGACGTTGTTCTTGACCGCCTCGAGCGGATGCCCTTCCATGAGCGGCACATGCTTATAGGCGGCGGCATGAAAGATGACCTGGGGACGGTATGCGGAGAAGTGGCCGTCTATGCAGCGGGCGTCCTGGATGTCCGCGATGATCGTCGTGACGGGTATCCCGCCGGCCTCGCCCGTGAGTTCCCGGTCGATGTCGAAGAGACTGTTTTCATACCGGTCCAGCAGAACGATGTGGCGCGGACGATAGCGGATGATCTGCCTGCAGAGTTCTGATCCGATGGAGCCCCCGGCGCCGGTGACCATGACCGTCCTGCCGGCGATGAACTCCTTGACCAGGGCGATGTCCGTCGTCACCTGCTCCCTGCTGAGCAGGTCGGCGAGTGAGAGCGGGGTCATGCTGGCGATGCCGTACTGCGAGGTGAGGAAGGAGACCATCTTCTCCTCCGCGATGTGGCCCAGCTCGACCAGTTTCGTGCCGAGCCGTCCGCCCTTTGTCTGCTGGAGGACAAGGGCCTCCTGCACCTGCTCCTCGGTCACGAGCCCCGCCTCGACAAGGCGGCGGCCGAGCCTGGCCGCAACGGTGATCGCGCCGTCCAGGAGGTCGTTGATCTTCGGGAGCTTCTTGATCGGCACATTAAAGGGCTTGCAGATCTCGTAGATATCCCTGAGCGATCGGCCGCTGGCTGGGGCCGCTGCGACGAGTATCTCATCGGGTTTCCTGCTCCGTACGATCTCCGGGATGCACGACATTCCCCCGAGGATGGGGATGCCGTGGATCGTAAGACCGGTCTTCGTCACGTCGTCGTCGATAAAACCGACCGGCTCGTATGCGTGGTCGTGGTTGCTCCTCATCTCGCGCACGATCATCTCGGCCGCATCCCCGGTGCCGATGATGAGCATGCGCTTCCTCTGGAACCCCGAAAACATGTATTCGCGGTAGACGCGCACGAAGAGCCTCATGCCACAGGACAGGATGATCAGGAGGAGCCAGTCGAGGATGAAGACGGCTCGCGGGTATCCCGCATCGCCAAACCCGAAATGGACCGTTGCCACAAAGAGGATGCTCCCGCAGGTCGCGGCGTTGATGATCTTGATCAGGTCCGCGATGCTGGCGTACCGCCAGAGGCTCTTGTGGAGACCGAAAAGCACGTAGACCGCGAGCCGGATCGCAAGGAGGAGGGGCAGATACCGCGCAAACATGCCCAGCTCCACACGGGTCATCAGCGCCTCGAAGCGGAGAAAGAACGCAAGATAATTGGCAAGGGCGGCCTGCAGCAGGAAAATGCAGGTGATGACACCCCGCCGGTACCGGATGATGAGCTCCTTTACCGCTTTGTACGCCCTCAGCGACGCAATTTTCGATTTCGCCTGTACCATGGGGAGAGGTCCTTCCGCCGCCCGGTCTGCCCGGGTGGACTTCGTTGAGACAATTCGGGAGTCTACGGTCTCCCGTCGTGTCCTGCGGGCGTTCCCGCGGACACCTTCGCCACTGTCCTCATAATGAGTTTTATGTCCGTCATTACCGTGTGGTTTTCCACATACCCCAGCGAGAGTCCGATCTTGTCGGGCAGTATCCTGCCGACGTATTCCGCCTCCGGGTCGCCTGCCTGAGCCAGAAGATGCTCCTCCCCGGAGTAATGGAGGGAAGCGGGGTCCGTCATCCCGGGGCGGACACGGAGAAGTTTCTCATACTCGCTGCGGAAGAGTTCGACATAGGGTCGCATTTCGGGGCGGGGGCCCACCAGGCTCATATCACCCTTCACCACGTTCAGCAGTTGCGGCAACTCATCGAGCTTGTATTTCCGCAGCACCCTTCCGAGCCGCGTTATGCGCGAGTCGCCCTCCACCGTAACGAAGTCGCCGTTGCGGTCGGCTCCGGCGACCATGGTCCTGAACTTGTAGATCCTGAACGGCCGGAATCCGCGGCCGATCCTCTCCTGGGCAAAGATGACCGGCCCGCCGCCCTCCAGCCTTATCAGAAGCGCGACGACGGCCAGCAGCGGGGCGAGCATGACGAGCCCTGCCCCTGCTGCGACGACATCAAGGAGCCGTTTTGCCCACTCGTCACTCACGCGACTGACCTTGCGGCCGCCTCTTCGGCCATTTCGGTCCGGTAGAAATCCCGTATGGCGTGCACCACACGCATGGTGTCCTCAAGATCCTGGAGCGGCTCGATCGGCAGGGAGAGCACCTCCTGGGAGACGCTCCTCGCCCTGGCCAGATCCCCCCAGGACTCCATCCTGCCCTGAAACACCTTCATCGAACTAAGCAGGTAGGGGTAATAGACCATGGTGTCGACGCCCTGCTCCGCGAGATGCGCCTTCAGGGCATCTCGTCTGGAGGTGCGGATCGTGAACTGGTGATAGACATGAAAGGCGCCGGCATTGACCCGGGGCAGCGAAAGGAACCTGCCATCCAGGTCTTTGAGCTCATCGTCGTAGCCGGCAGCGATGCGCCGTCTCCTCTCGTTGAATTCGTCGAGGTACCGGAACTTCGCCAGCAGTACGCCGGCCTGCAGGGTATCGAGCCGCGCATTATACCCTATGTGGTCCGCGTTGTACTTGTCCCTGCCCCCGTGTTTCAGCAGCATGCGGACCAGTTCGTTGATATCGTCGTCATTGCTTGCCACCATGCCTCCGTCACCGAACCCGCCGAGGTTCTTGGAGGGGAAGAAACTGAAGGCCCCCGCAGTCCCCAGGGACCCCGCCTTGCTGCCCCGCCAGGATGCGCCGAATGCCTGGGCCACGTCCTCGACGACGAAGCAGCGGTTCTTGCCCGCGATCTCCATGATCGCGCTCATGTCCACGGTCTGCCCGTAAAGATGGACGGGGATGATGCCGACTACCTTGCGGCCGTGGCCGGCGATGCATGCGGACACCTCCCGGACGTCCATATTGCAGGTAGACTCATCGATGTCCACAAAGACAGGGGTCGCACCGCTCCTGAGGATCGCGTCGCCCGTGGCGGTGAAGGTAAAGGGGGTCGTGATGACCAGGTCTTCACGGCCGAAGTACTCCCGCCCGGTACGCCTGATCGCCTCCGCCCGCAGCGCGAGCACGAGGGCCTCGGTGCCGGATGAGGCCCCGATGCAGTGCTTCACGCCGAGATACCGTGCGACCGTCTCCTCGAACGCCTTTACCTCGGGCCCGAGTATCCAGTGCTGGTGGTCGAGACACTTCCTGAGGGCGGCGTCGATATCGGCCCTCATGTGTTCGTATTCACGCCGCAGGTCAAGCATGCCGATCCGGCTCATGGCTTTCCCCCGCAGGGCGAAGTGTTCATCGTGTGCATGGTCTTTCCCCTTTCAGTCTCGCGCAACGCGGCGGCCGTCAGGCCCTCATGCCTTCACCACGTTGTGTGAATGATTGTCCAGCGACTTCGTCAGGTTCCGTGTATCGATCAGCAGCTGGGCGTTATCGGCGATGAACTCCGCATCATAGACGGAGTGATCGGTCGATACGATCACGCAGTCGTACCCGGCGAGGTTCTCGGCGGACAGGTCGACGGAGCCGCGCTCCAGGACATGGTTCCGCATCCGCGGCGGGACCGGGATGTACGGATCGTTGTAATCGACCTCGGCGCCCCGCTCCTTCAATATCTCCATGAGCTTCAGCGACGGCGATTCCCGCACGTCGTCCACATCCTTCTTGTATGCCAGGCCCAGGACGAGGACCCTGGCGGAGTTGATACTCTTGTTGCGGTCGTTCAGCGCCTCGATCGTCCGCTGCACCACGTGGTAGGGCATGCGGGTATTGATCTCTCCGGCTAGCTCGATGAACCTGGTCGAAAAGTCATACTCTCTCGCCTTCCAGGTAAGGTAGAAGGGGTCGACGGGGATGCAGTGGCCGCCCAGGCCGGGGCCGGGATAAAATGCCTGGAAGCCGAAGGGTTTTGTCTTGGCGGCATCGATCACCTCCCAGATGTCGATCCCCATCCGTTCAAAGAGCAGTTTCAGCTCATTCACCATGGCGATATTCACGGCACGGTAGATATTCTCGAGGAGCTTGGTCGCCTCGGCAGTCCTGGTCGAAGAGACGGGCACCACCTTGCCGACGACGACGCCGTACAGGGCCGCCGTTATTTCGAGACACTTCGGCGTATACCCGCTGACGACCTTCGGTATCGTGCGCATCGAATGTCCGTTGCTGTTCGGGTCCTCCCGTTCGGGAGAATAGGCGAGATAGAAATCGACCCCCGCCTTGAGGCCGGATTCTTCGAGGATGGCGAGCATCTCCTCGTCGGTCGTTCCCGGGTAGGTGCTCGATTCCAGCACGACGAGCTGCCCCCGCTGCAGGTAGCGGGCGATCGTCCTCGTGGTATTCAGGACAAAAGAAAGGTCAGGCTCCCTGTATTTATTCAGCGGCGTGGGTACGCAGATGATCACGCAGTCGGTCTCCACGAGCCTCCTGAAATCCGACGTTGCCTCGAACTTCCCGTTGCAGCCCAGGACCCTCGCGGAGTCGATGTGGTTGATGTAGCTCTTCCCTGCCGACAGCATCTCGACCTTTTCAGTGTCGATATCGAAACCGCGGACCGTGAAGCCGGCGGAACAGAATTCGATCGCTAGGGGAAGACCCACGTACCCCATCCCGATGACACCCACGCGGATGTCCCGTGCCTCGATGCGCTCCAGAAATGTCATGCTGTCCGTTGTCATGGGTATATTGCTCCGCTCTCCCGGTTACACAGACCGGGGTTGTCGATTATGCCGTGATATTCATCGCGACCGGTCGATTGAGGGAAACCCAGGCGCTCCTGACATCCCCTCTGTCCATTTGTCACGCCGCTTCGAGGTCCTCGGCGCAGATCTTCACCGCAACGCTGCGGCCGAGCAGTTCGATATTCACCCCGAAGAGGTGCTGGCCGTCCTTCGTCCTGAGCACACCCTGGGCGCCGGCAAGCGGACCCCGCCGTACACGCACCGGCGAGCCCTCCTTCAGATGCGGATAGATATCAAAGTCCTGTCCGCTGTCCATCATGATCTTCAGGGATGCTATCTCTTCCGGGGCGACCGGTGTCGGGCAGCCGGGTTCGGCTGAAAGCAGCCTCACCGCGCCGCGCGTCCTGACCGCGGAGAGGAATTCTTCGGCAGCAGGCTGCAGGTGAACAAAGACATATCCGGGGAAAAGCGGAAACTCCACCCACTTTTTCCTGTCCTTCCACTGCCGCTGACGCCTCACGGCCGGCACGAATGTCTCGATGTCCTTCCGTGCCAGCTCGCTGTTCGTCACGAATTCATGACGGGATTTCACCTGCATCGCGTACCAGTTCATGCTCTTTCATTCCTCCCTGTGCTGGGGAATGAAGGAGCAAGACCTGTGCCACGCCGTCCTAGAGGGAAGGGGAATGCCCGGACCGCTCGCCGGATGGCTGCCGCGGACTATTGGCCCGGCGCGGAGATAGTGAAACAAATAAAAGAAAGGCGGGAAGGCCGGTCATCCCTACGATGATTGATGATCCGGCGTTGCTGCGGCTGTCCCTGCTTCTAACGGAAACAGGTGTTTCCTTGCGATACAGACTCCCGTCGCTCCGCATCTATCCGATGCAGACAATCCCCTCGTCGTGGAGCCTCTTGTACAGAGTCTTTCGTGAAATGCCCAGTTCGCGTGCTGCCCGTGACTTGTTGCCGCCGCATTTCTGCAGCGCATCCCTGATCGCCCGCATCTCGAGCCCGCGGATCGTCAGGTCTCCTTCGGTCTCGGCGACCGCCTCGGCCGCGGGCGGCCCACATACCGGCTCCCGGAGGAAATCCGGGAGGTCTCTGAGGGTGATCCTGTCGCCCTTGGCGAGGACGACGAGGCGCTCCACCACGTTGCGGAGCTGCCGCACGTTGCCCGGCCACTCGTACCGCTGCAGCGCCCGCATCACCTCCGGC
>JAKAHR010000006.1 GCA_021825365.1 Nitrospirota bacterium
ATAACACGACGGTGAACGTTGCCGCCGGCAATCACGTAAACAAGAAGGTGAACGTCAAGTTTGATAACGCGATCAATCCTGACACGGATACCCCGAAATACAACAATATCGCTACGAATGTTGCCGGTGGTGCTGCGGTAGATCCGGGCTCCACCGGTTATGCCTGCACGAACGTCTACTGCCATAGCCAGGGCAACAGGAGCGTCGCAGGAAACTTCAACACGGTTGCGTGGACAGATGCGGCATGGTCGGCAACATGCAACGGCTGCCACGGTAAGAGCAATGGGGCCGGCGCACCTGATTATGCAACTGGCCTGGCCGGTTCGGCGACCGCGAACAGCCATGGCAAGCATGCGGTCACGTATACGATCAACTGTTCCGAGTGCCACTGGAATACAACGCAGAATGGCACAACGATCGTAACCGGAGCCGCAACGCACATCAACGGCAGCTCCAGCAGCGATGTCGTAGCCGGTGCCTCAGGCAAGAGCCCGTCGCTGGCTTATACCCCCGGTACGACCTTCAAAAATTGCACTAACGCGTACTGCCATTCGAACGCGAACCCTGCCGGCGGGAGCAACTCGTATTCCGTTGCGCAGTGGGGCAATAATAACAACCTGACCTGCGGATCCTGTCATAAGACGCAGGATACGGCGGCGAACATGCAGAATGCTACGGTCACGCCAAAGCCGATGAGCGCATCGCACGTCAAGCATATCGCAACGGATCAGTACGGTGCGAACACGAACTTCACCTGTAATTCGTGCCATAACAATACCGCGTCTAACAATGCGACGATATCGAACACCGCAAACCATGTAAACGCCACAAAGGACGTGGCGTTTAACGCATGGGTGGGCGGCACGGCCTGTAACAATACCTACTGCCATTCAAATGGCGCCGGAGCCAATACGGCAGCGCCTGTGTGGAATAACACCGCAAGCGCGGCCTGCGGCACCTGCCACGGGGCGGATGCGGCAACCCCGCCGTCATCAGCCTCTCATGCCAAGCATGTGGGTGTGGGCAGCATCGGGTTGGTGTACCAGTTCTCCTGTAAGAAATGCCATAACGTCACGGTCGATGCTACGGCAGCCGACAGCACCACCAAGCCGGGCATCGCCAGCATGACCGCGCACGTCAATAAGGTCAAGGATGTTGATTTAAATACCGCCGATACCCTCGTTGGGGCCTCGGCAACGGACAACGGCACGGGTTCCTGCTCGAATGTCTACTGCCATTCGACCGGTAAGGACGTTGTTGTTCCGACTGCCCAGCTTCCGGCTGCCTACGGCGGCAGCCATTATTCGACAGTGACCTGGGGCGATGCGCTTACGTGCGCATCCTGCCACGGCAAGACGCAGTCAGGGTATCCTGATTACACCATGGCGAACCAGTCGTTGGATAAGGGCACAGCACGCGCAAACAGCCATCAGTCCGGCACGCACCGGCTGACCACCTGCAATGCGTGTCATAATGAAACGACGACTGACGGCAGCACCATCGCCTCGAACCAGCACGTCAACGGCGCCATCAGGGTGGTGTTTGACGCGACACGCGGCGGTGCGAGCGCGACATACAACGGAGACCGCTCATGTTCCAATGTCTCCTGCCACGGCGCGAGCTCGCCGCAGTGGGGCGCGGCAGGCGACTGCACGACCTGCCATGAGGCGGGACTCAACAACATCTCCGGGGTGCACTACAAGCACTGGTCGACCCTTGCCGGAAACGCCACAGCCCGGCTTACCGGAAACGCCTCGCAGCCCGGATACTACCAGTTCCAGTGTAATACGTGCCATGCGATCGGTACCCATCCGACCGGGGCCTCGGGCCTGAATTTTGCTGATGTCGGGTTCAATATCACCTGGGCCACCGGCAACACGGGCGGCAACTATGCGCAGGGAACGGGCAATACCACTGATACGCGCGGACAGAAGATATCCGTCAACGGCAGCTGTACGAACATCTATTGCCACAGTTCGGGTTCCGCACCGAGCACCCTGGGCGGCAATTCCGCCCCGACATACAAGACGGTTGCGTGGAGTGACACCAGCACAGGCTGTAACTTCTGTCACAATGCGCCTCCGGCGACCAATGCCCATGCAACCCATGCAACCACCTACAGCTTCGGTTGCGCAGAGTGCCATCAGGCAACGGTCAGTGATAATACGACGATTGCGGACAGATCCAAACACGTCAACTTCATAAACGACCTGCAGTGGAAGTCAAACGGCTTCAACAAGGGCGGAGACGCCTACGAGACCGCGGCTGCCAATACCTGCTCGAACATCTACTGCCATAGCCAGGGCAGGGCGAATGTTGCCCCGTACAATGCGGCCAATGTGGTAGCTACCTGGACGAGCGTGGGCGGGTTGGGGACGCAGTGCGCCGGCTGTCACAACGGCGGGACTACCATGGCTTCGGGCAAGCACAGCAACCACGTGAACAATTCCGCCACCATGGGCGCCAATTTCACCTGTGACAAGTGCCACAGCGCGACGGCCACGAATAACACGACGGTGAACGTTGCCGCCGGCAATCACGTAAACAAGAAGGTGAACGTCAAGTTTGATAACGCGATCAATCCTGACACGGATACCCCGAAATACAACAATATCGCTACGAATGTTGCCGGCGGTGCTGCGGTAGATCCGGGCTCCACCGGTTATGCCTGCACGAACGTCTACTGCCATAGCCAGGGCAACAGGAGCGTCGCAGGAAACTTCAACACGGTTGCGTGGACAGATGCGACATGGTCGGCCACATGCAACGGCTGCCACGGTAAGAGCAATGGGGCCGGCGCACCTGATTATGCAACTGGCCTGGCCGGTTCGGCGACCGCGAACAGCCATAGCAAGCATGCGGTCACGTATACGATCAACTGTTCCGAGTGCCACTGGAATACAACGCAGAATGGCACAACGATCGTAACCGGCGCCGCAACGCACATCAACGGCAGCTCCAGCAGCGATGTCGTAGCCGGTGCCTCAGGCAAGAGCCCCTCGCTGGCTTATACTGCCGGTACCAAGAGCTGTAATAACGCCTACTGCCATAGTATCGCCCAAACGGCAACCGGCGGCGCGCTTACAGGCGCACTCAATGAGTACAAGACAGTGCAGTGGGGCGCAAGTGTCAATTGCGGAAGCTGTCATGTCAACATGAACACGGACGCAACCGGCACCGGCAGCCACAAGCTGCATGCAGGTTCGACCGGCAGCGCGCAGTATGCGTGTTCCTACTGCCACGGCGTGAATTACACTGCAGCGTCGGCTGATGTGGCAACTCACGTGAACAAGTCTATCAACCTCTCGTGGACGACCAATGCCACAGGAGGCAGCTATTCGCCGAAGGGTAACACCTTTGCGGCCGGTTCGGGCGCTTACGGTACCTGCTCGAACAAGTGCCACGGTTCCGGTACACCCACATGGGGCAGCAGCACGCCTAATGTCACGTGCGAAAAATGCCACGGTTCAGCCAGCACGAACCCCTTCAAGGACACTGCGGGTCGGACTGATGCTGGCGGCTTAGGCGGCTCAAAGGCAGGCGCTCACGTGGCGCACCTGGGCACGCTGAATTACAGTAATCCTATCGCCTGTACCGAGTGCCACAGCGTACCGGCCAATGTGCAGGATTTCAGCACGCACATGAACGGAGCGACAACGTTTGCGTGGGATACTCTCGCGAGAACGGGCAGCCTTGCGCCTAATTACACCGGCACAAACTGCACCAACGTCTACTGTCACGGGGTCAAGCTGCCGAGCGGCGCAAGCGGCAATGGAAGCGACATGGCCCCCGCCTGGACCAATGTGGCATATCTTAATGGAGTGCCGAATGCTACGGGCGACTGCGGCAAGTGCCATCAGGCGCCGCCGCAGACTACCTCGCACCAGAAGTCAGCGGGTCCGCCCATCCTCTATTACGCCCTTAACGAGTGTAACGGTTGCCATGACCATGTTAACATCGACGGCTCGTTCAACAACAAGGCCAAGCACATCAACGGCATTGTGGACGGCGGGGGCTGCTCGGGCTGCCACAGCTACGACGTGGACTACACGGCGGGAGGCGGCTATGTGGCCGGCGTCTGGACCGGCGGCACGTGGGGCAAGGGCGCGTATCGTGATGGCCTGACGCCGGGTCAGGGCTGGGGCGCACATGCCAAGCACATCAACCATATCAAGACCAGGATTGGCTATGACAACAGCCTCAACCCCTTCAAGGAAGCAGCGTTCGGCACCAGCTATGCGGCTAATGTCTGCGGAACATGTCATACCAACACAGCGTCTAATCACACGACGGACAACTCATCCGGCAGGATGATCAACTTCGGCGACGGCACCTACAAGTACGGTGGCTCAACCGGGTTCAGCTTCCTGTTCGATCCTGCGGCCCCGACCACGAATCCGCCTACGTACAACGGCCAGTGGGGGACGTCATCTGCCGCGAAACCGAAGACATGTTCGGCCGTGGGCTGCCACTTCTCGACCACGCCGGTCTGGTCGTCATACTGATGCGGGGGTGGATGATGCGAGGCCCGAAAATGTATACTATAAGCTATAAGAATACAGAGAGTGAGGTGAGGTCAGCATGGGTGAGATAATCGTAAGAAAAGTGAGAGGCATGAACTGGATGGCGAAGATCAGTCTCGTGCTGATCTTCACCATGGTATTTAGTACCTTTATGTATCAGGGGTGGTATAAGCCGGGCCATGCGTTGGCGGCAGGAGCGCAGTTTCTTGATGGCGCGTCTGTCACGGTGGCTACAACAGAAACTACTATCGGTAATCTTGCGACAACGCTGCCGGCAGGTGATAACCTTGTTATAGCCATTGTTTCGTTGCGAAACGCAACTGCGACGGTTGATAATTTCGCCGCCAATGCCATAAAACTCAAGAAGGGAACTACGGTACTGGATCAGACATTGCAGCCCTTCAGATTAGGAGGAGGGACAACGCCTTCTGCTACTGTTTTCCCTGACAGTTATCAGTATCTTGTTGCCAGGGATGTCGGTGCAGCGGCAAATGCCACATATACGGTCACGGGAATCTCTCCTAGTGCTACCAATACAACCGCAGAGGTGAAGATCATTGTCATTAACGGCTTACCCTCCTCGGCTCTTGCCGCAGGCGCAAGCACTGCTGTAGGCACAACAGCGACGACACTCGCGACGGTGACGCCGGGATTTACGGGAACGAATGTCATTATAGCAAGAGTGGAACTTAATAATACAAACGCTGCAGCAAGGAACCTCGCGGCTACCACCGGACTGAGACTTCTTAAGGACGGGACTACGGTCCTTGACAGCAATCAGTTCCAGATCGACTTGAATATTACGGGCAATGCCAAAAACAGTATGGGATTCCTGCTCCTCGGCGTTGATAGTTCTGCAGTTGCGGGCTCTGCCTATTCGGTGTCTGCGACAGGCAGCAATACAGGTATAAACGGTGACGCAGATATACTTGTGATAAACGGGTTGGACGCGACATTTACAAACGGCGGCACAGTCTCCGTGGGAAACACGCAGGCCACCCTCGCAACTCAGAATACGACCTATGGAGCAGGTGACAATGTTGTAATCACCAGTGAGCAGTTCAAGGCTTCTTCTACTACGGCCAGAACCATCGCTGCCGGAGCTGCCGGCCTTTACTATGGTACGGGATTTGTTTCAACCAACCAATATATTATCAACGCCGGCGTTACTGGTTCCGCTCCGAGCACGGACATGTCCGCCGGGACCCTTTATTTTCATAGCGCAGCGCCAGCAAATGCGTCTTATTCTTCAAGAGCTACGGCGAGCGGAACTATTGCCAATGGCAACGGCAGTATTCTTTCGTTTCAGTTGCCTACGCCCCCAGTGGCCGGTACTGTCGCGGTATCGCCCGACACCGGCACTTATACGTCCGGTTCGCCGACGATAACTGCGGTTTTTACTGGCAATGCCGTCACATCCTGCGAATATACAACCAATAACGGCACAAACTGGTATGCGGGTGTTCTGACCGGCTCATCGCCGAATTATACCTGCACCGCGACTCCGACAGGGCTTACCGGCTCTTTGACGATCAACATGCGGGCGACTTCGCCAGGCGGCACCGGAACGGCGACGGCAATTACCCGTACCGTTGACAACACCGGCCCGACAACAGGAACGCTCACCGTGACGCCCGGGACCGATCAGAACGTCCTTACATGGACAGCATCTACTGATAGCCAGAGCGGACTGAGAACCGGCAGCATCTATGATGTTCGTGTTCTTCCCGGGATAACGCCTCCGAGTTGCACCACAGGCACTTCAATTTACACAGGCGACTTGCTGACATTTACCCATATCAACATGGTCCCGGCTACAGGCGGGTATTCCTATCGCGTCTGCGCCTACGATAACATGAACAATCCCTCGACAGGCGCCACAGGCACCGGCCTGCCGCATTGGGGGGCAACGATTACAACATGCGACCGGTGTCACTCTTATCCGCCACGCAGCGGTGCGAGGAATAATCCCGAAGGCGCTGTTGTCGGATCGCATGACGTCCACACAAATGTCTGCTCTACATGCCATGTTGCGCCGGGTGCGTCCGATTATGCCCACCGGGACGGCAATATCAATATGAACACGGGTTCCACCGGGATAAGCGGCGGGTTCTACGATAAGGCCAACACCGGCGTGTTTGCATCACCCGCAGACGAGACTTTTGCTCAGACAAATTTACCTACGACACGGAGCTGCAGAAACATTTCCTGCCACGGTGGAAATAATCCTACTCCTGTATGGGGCGCAGGAACAGCAGGTTGCGTAGATTGTCACAGTGCGGCGATAACGAGGACCAAGGGCGTGCCGGGAGGTACGCTGAGCCAGATTACCGGAACACTCGGAGAGTTTGGCCTGGCATGGGGGCATAAGAAATCGGGGCGAGGTACAGTGACCAATTCGGACTGCATCGTCTGCCATCTGGAGGGTAATTATACAACGCAGAGGACATCTGCCAAGCATGCTGATGGGAATATCGACCTGCGCGATCCCGACGGCACCGGGGAGACACCTATTACTAATATTTCCGGAGGAGCCTTCACATTCACTAAATTCTCTATTTCCTATGCTGCCAATAGCAGAACCACAACGGGGCACACATCAGACACCGATGTGGCGAATGTGATTACGCAGAAGTTCTGTCTTGCCTGTCATGATTCGGATGCGTCATCCGGGGCGGGCAAGGGCGGGGCATCGAATCCTACGGCCCGCACTGCAGGCGGTACCGCTTTGATGCCGTGGGGCGGAGTTAATCTCGGCGCTAATTACACTGTCGCCAACGGAGCTGCTGCCGCCGGCGGCGTAATCGATGCAATGTCGCAGTTCGCTACTGGCAATGCCTCGAAGCATCCAATTAGGGGTCCTCGCTCTGCAGGGTATCCCACAAACAACCGTCTCGCATCGCCATATAATAACTTCACCAGGACAGCGGGTACATTGGCTAACAGTGTGGTAATGAACTGCTTTGACTGCCACACTACCGGCACAAGCCTCACTACGCGTACGATAGTGGCGCACGGTAACGCCGCGACGGTGCTCGGTACTGTCAGGGTGAGCGGCACTCCTTCGAGTACGAATTACCCGACATTGTGCAGGGCATGCCATGTAGGATACGAAACCACAAATACAGGAAATGCGCATGACGGAACTGCGTACCCCGGGTCATCGGCCTTTGGTGCAGGGACAGGCTATGATGGCGGCATGGATCCATATCCGGCTTACGGCTGTTTTGTGTGCCATACGAACGAGGCGGGTACTGCTACGCCAGGTAGACCCATAGAGGCGCAGAATGTGCACGGTTACCCGAGCACTTTGGCAGGAGGCACTACCTATAAGGTTGCCTTCATCAGGGGTAGCCAGGCAGTTACCGGGCTTAACCCTCAAAAAATTGGTGCAACTACATATACGGTCCAGTGTGTAGGCATGGGCGGAGGGCCCGCTGCATGTAACAGCAGCAGGACCGAAGTTTACGCACCTGGTGGCGTATATTAGAACTTGTAATTAAGTGTGGAGTTATGCCCCGCCGTAAGGCGGGGCTTTTTTTTGATGATATTCTATTAAATTGCATGTGTAATAATCTATGGATAAAAGTCGCGAGGTAGATGTATGAGGTCAGCTGCAATATTGTTTGTAGTCTTATTGTTTGTAGTTGGAAGTGGCTGCACAAAGAAACCAGCCCCTAAGCCTATGGCCTTTAACGGCGCTACGACAACGCTGGCGGAAATGCCAGAGCGCGCAGAGCCGGTCAATGTCTTCTTCGGCGCAGATGGTAATCAGGTTGCTGCTATAATAAAGCAGGACAATAGTGAATACATTGCCATAAACGGGGTTGCTGGTCGTGCATATGATAAAGTGAAAAGTCCGGTATTCAGGAAGGGATTTGCCGGATATGCCTATGAGGCAAGGAAAAATAACAGGGCCTGCGTGGTGCTCGACGGGAAGGAGCTTAAATGGTACGACACGGTCGACAGGCTTTTCTTCACCTCTGGCGGGCATCTCCTTTATGCCGCAAGGCAGGGAAACAAGTGGAGGATGATAAGCGAAAAAGGGGACAAAATTATTTCCGGTGCTGTACCATTTCCGCTGAAGGAGTCGACTGACGGCAAAAGGGTAGTTTTCTTTGAGGTGCAGGACGGTACGAATAAGAGCATAGTTAACGTATGTGACCAGGAGATTTCGTCCTGCAAGAAGAGCAGTGCATATGATCTGTCAGAATCCGTCAAGTATGATGCCGGAGTCTCGCATCTGGCCTTTGTCTCCAAGGGGCCTGAAAAGAGCATTGTGGTGGTCCTGGAACTTGCCCCATCCGGGATCAGGGAGGTGACGAACGCGGCATTTGATGCAGTTCTTGTGTATAACATTTCGGAGAACGGCTCCCACGTCGCTGTTCTGGGCAGGCGGGGCACTGGATACGTCTTATGGAAGGATGGGGAAGAAAGATCTCTGCCAAGTATTGAGGCTGCCTTTGATCTGATTGTCACCGACGATGGCGGAGTGTTCTATTCGACATATGCAGGTAATCAGGTAAAGGCTTTTTTCAGCGGTGCCCAGATGGGGAGGGAGTACTCATCAGTCAGTTATCCCATCCCAGGTCCCAAGGGTAAAGGCGTGGTTTTTGTAGGCGGGCGCACAGGCAAAAGCCTTCTTGTTATAGACGGACATGAAGGACCTGTTTATGAAAAGATAGTGGCACCGCATATCGCTCCTAACGGTAATTTTATTGCCTTCCGCGCGCGTAACAAGGGTGAACGTTTTGTTGTAGTTGCCGACTCAAAGGGAAATGTCATAAAGGAACATCCTCACTACGAGGCGGTTTGGGACGTGAGCTTCACACCTGACGGCAAGTCGGTTGCCTACGGGGTCAAAGATGGCAATAAGCTGATCTGGAAGGCGGAGAAGCTGGAGAAATAGCCTTCGGTCAGATCAGCCCCAGCCACTGTCCATCTGCATGCAGTCTGGCTTGCTAATGTCGAATAACGGAGTCGAAACATGATGCGCCTCATATATACGTTTCTTTCATCCGCGAAGTTGGCCATTGTATTGCTGGTTATCATCCTGGCGTGCTGCGTGACCGGCGTCACTGTCTTCCGGGGTGAGCGAGCCTGGACACTGATATTTTCGACTCTCTGGTTCAACGGGATTCTGTTGCTTCTTGTCGCGAATGTGGCCTGCTGCTTCTTTCCGAGGATGTGGGGAAGAAAGCTGACAATTGTCTCATTAGGCATGATGCTCTTTCATCTCAGCTTTGTTGTCATCCTGGGCGGGATAGTTTATAACAGCCTCTTTTATTTCAGAGGTCTCATCAGGCTTACAGAGGGTGAAGTCCTCCCCAGCGGTGATCCGCAAAGTTATGACACCATCGAGAGGGGGAGGTATTTTGATTTCCGTCGGCTTAAGGGCGAAACTACTCTCAAAAAAATGCACAGAGACTATAGGGTAGAGCGTGAGGATAAAAGGGCTGCATATGAGATAGCTGTCGGCGAGGGCAGCTCACGAAAGCAGGGTATTATCTATATCACGAAAAGCCTTGAGCACCAAGGCTTCAGTTATTTCAATGACAGGGAGGGCTATTCGCTCCTGGTCATGCTCTATGACAGGGCGGGAAGGGTGCTCTACGGAGCTCATATACCGCTCCAAAGCCTCAGGCAGAAGGACGAGTCGTATCTCTACACAACAGGGACTAAGGAAGGCCCCGGAAGTTTGCCGTTTCCTCAGACGCCTCTGAAACCTCGCTTTGCCCTCCAGGTGGCCTACAAGCCATCAAAGCTCAAGGAAAGGGGAGGTGAGGCTTTTTTCACGGTCTGGCCGTTGCAGAAGGGCATCTCATCAAAGGGTGAAAAGCCCCTGGCTGACGGCAAAGTGACGGTGGGAGAAAAATTCAGTGCAGGCGATTATTATCTGGCTGTCGCGGAGGTCCGCTACTGGGTAGGGATGAAGGTGTTTTATGAACCGGGCAAGCCCATTGTCCTGACGAGCCTCTGGGCGGGATTGGCGGGAATGGTCATCGCGTTCATCGGAAGGGTAAGGAGGGGAAAAAGACACGACAAGCCGTCAGCTATCAGCAGATCAGGCACTGACAACTGAATACTGACAACTGATAATTTGTACACCACGGAGACAAGGAGAAACGATCAGTCACAAGAATGCAAATTGGCAGTATGACTGCAAATTTGCATTGAAGCTGCGGTGGTAATTATGCATACTTGTATTTGTGAAATACATCATCGTGATATTGAACCTTTGATTCGGGAAGGTGTGGCGACGTTCCCCTGTATAGCGGTAACCGGACCACGGCAATCGGGGAGATCGACTCTGCTCATACATACTCTGAAAGGACATAAATATGTGACACTCGACGATCCGGTTACCCGGAAGCAGGCGATATCGGATCCGCAGCTGTTTCTTGATACGCTCGGGACCAAAGTAATAATTGATGAGATACAGCTTGCCCCGCAGCTTCTTTCATATGTCAAGATAAGAGTTGATGCCGCGCGATCAGTAAAGGGACAATTTGTTTTTACGGGTTCCCAGCAGTTTTCGCTTATTAAGAATCTTGGAGATTCCCTTGCGGGAAGGATCGGGCTGTTTGATCTTCTGCCATTCTCTTTTGATGAGATGCGAAAAGCTGCTCCGCGCAAGACTGTTTCGGAGAGTTTTGTGCACGCTGCGCTTCGTGGTTTATATCCGGAACCGGTTACTGATGCGGCCATCAACGCCGAGCGCTGGTTTGGCTCTTATGTTCAAACGTATCTGGAACGCGATGTGCGCAGTATTTATAACATCGGCAATCTCAGAGATTTTCAGCGATTCATGCAACTGCTTGCAGGAAGAGCTGGGCAATTGCTTAATCTCTCTTCTTTTGCATCCGACCTGGGTGTCAGAGTTTCAACGTAAAAAAATGGCTTTCCATACTTGAGGCAGGAAGAATAATCTATCTTCTGCCGCCCTATTACCACAACCTGGGTAAGCGCGTTACCAAAGCTCCAAAGACCTATTTCCTCGATATAGGCCTTGTCTGTTATCTCACTGGAATAAGGGACAAAACTCACCTTTTGCAAGGGCCGCTCGCGGGCCCGCTTTTTGAGAACTTCTGTATTCAGGAAACGGTGAAGCATTTTCTGAACGCTGGTCAGCGTCCTCCGCTGTATTATCTGAGGACCAGCAATAATCTGGAGGTCGATTTGCTGATTGAGAAATCATACCAGCAACTTATTCCCGTTGAAATTAAACTCAGCAAAATACCCACGCCTGCCATGGCTCAGCCTGTGATGCGCATAAGAAAGACCTTCGACAAATTGCCGCTGAAGGAAGGCTTTCTGGTATCGCTGTCAGAAAAACCATCCAGCTTACGGCTGACGTAAAAGCATTACCGTTAGATGATTTTTTGGGGAAGCTGGGGAAATAGCCATCAGCATTTCACGCCCACAAGCTTGCGCGTGCCGACGATGCACACAAAAGCCGTCGACCGGTGCGTCTCGTCCTGCGCCTTGGCGTGTTTAGATGGCCGGTCAAGTAGGATACCAGGACAATTAGATTATATTGAAGGGTTTTCCCCACTGCGAGCTGATAGCTGAAGGCTGATGGCTGACAACTTGCTGCTAATGCTATAATAAATGCACTTTGCGATGAGGTGAGCGGATGAAATCTGACCTTTTGTTCTTCTGGATTGCGGTGGGACTGTACGGCCTGAGCGCATGCTGCCACATCCTTGGTCTCATGGCAAGACAGCAGAAGCTCTTCTCTGTGGGTCTGTATGCAGCCCTTTTAGGTTTTGTCCCGCATACGGTTGCCATCGGCACCCGCTGGCTGGAGACAGGGATCAGCCCCTTCTTTACCATCTCGGAGTCCCTCACCTTCGGCGTGTTCATGTCGGTACTCATTTTTCTGATATTCCAGTCCACGTCCAGGAGGATTTGGCCGCTGGGCGTCCTGGTGATGCCGGTGGCCTTCGTCCTCATGGGGTGGGCGGGCGCTCTTCATAAAAGCGCGGCGACACAGATTGTCCCTGCGCTGCAGAGTGCCTGGATATGGGTGCATATAATAGGTGCTTCCACAGGCTTTGGAGCGGTCCTTGCTGCCGCGGGCTTCGGTCTGCTGTATTTGCTGAAGGAGAAGAACAGTGGCGGCATTTATGAAAGATTGCCTGACTTGCCGGCCATCGACACCCTTTCCTACCGGTTCGTTGCCGGGGGGTTTATCATGTACGGTCTCATGATCGTCTCCGGCGCATTTTGGGCCAACCAGGTAAAGGGCAATTACTGGAACTGGGATCCTGTTGAGGTATGGTCCCTCATATCGTGGCTTATTTATGGGATTTATCTGCACCTTCGGATTACCATGCACTGGAGGGGCAGGAGGCTTGCCTGGTATGCACTAATAGCGCTTATGGCCATGATAGTCAGCTACTGGGGCATACCTTTTACGGTGGAGACGTTCCATACGGGGTTCAGGATAGAACATTGAAATAGCTCTCAGCCGTCAGCGGTAGTCAGAAGGAAGAGTACTTGAAAAGGATGACTGAAAGCTGAAGGCTAATCGCTGAGTGCTGATAGCTGTATTGTACAGGAGGAATAATGACAGGACGTAAAGTTATATTGTTGTCGGTGATAATCGGGCTTGCGTTCGGTGTGGGTGCGTGCAAACAGGGAGTGACGGACAGTCCGGATAAGCAGAAGGTCGAAGAGCAGGCGGCGGACGCGCCGAACGAGGGTCTTATCGGGGTGATAAAGAAAGGCAAGCTTGACAACTATCAATCGACCACAATCGGCAATGCCTTCGAGTCCTACAAGTACTTGATCAACAAAGACTGGAAGATGAAACAGGAAGGTATGCATTTTACGGTTCGTTTCCTTGGCTGGGTTGAACCCGGTTTGTTGAATGAAGAAGACAAGAAGAGGGGCGTTACCGGCAAGGGGCTGGAGGTTGTATTCGTTGTCAATCCGGATGGATCCTACTATGTGTTCATGGCTTCCAGGCTGGAGACAAGGTCCGACGGAAAGATATACACGGCTCTGATGAATGACATGGCCGGCGTCCTCAGCAGCATCTATGCGAACAAGAAGATTAGTTTGTGAAGAAGCTATCAGCAATCAGCTGCCAGTTCTCAGATATATGCAAGATAAACCAAAGAGGCGTGGGAAGGATTTTTCGGGGTTGCCAGGCTCTGTCATTCCGGCTTGTCCGGAATCTTTCTGATATGATGGCCGGGTGAGTAATAATAGCTTTGCTGTATATATTATGGCCAATGCAAGACCAACTCTGTATGTCGGCATTACGAACAATCTGATCCGCCGAGTCTATGAGCACAGGAATAACCTCAATCCTAGTGGCTTTACTGCCAGGTATAACCTGCACAAACTTGTATATTATGAGATTTGCCCGGATAGCCGGAGTGCTATCATAAGAGAAAAACAAATAAAGAACATGAGCAGACAAGACAAAATGGCTCTTATCAAAATAATGAATCCTGCTATGAGGGACTTAAATGAAGACATCGCCGGAAAGATTCCGGACAAGCCGGAATGACAGAAATAATAAACACAGCGGCAGGCATGCCGACGCTGTCCCAGTGTGTGTCCGGTTATCATTGCAGGATTCTCCGCAGAACCTGCAAGAGCTGATAACGGAACACTGATAACTGAAGACTTCTTATTATGAAACTCTGCATCATCTTTCCTCCTTTGCCCTTCGGGTGGACGCCGGTCGCCCCTCCAAGCCTTGAGTATCTCGCCGCGCTGACTCGCCGCGCCGACCCGGATATCGAAATCGAACTGATCAGCGCCAGCGCGGATCCTGATGCTATTGACCGGCTTGAGTGCGATCTTGCTGCCATAAGCATTCTGACTCCCACTGCCGTGGGCGGGTACCGAATTGCGGAGAAACTGAGGGCGCGTGGAATCAAGGTCGTTTTCGGCAACATGCATGCCTCTGCCATGCCCGAGGAGGCGAAGGCCCATGGTGACGCGGTGGTGATCGGCGAGGCTGAATCAGTCTGGCCTCAGGTGCTTAAAGATTTCCGCTCCGGCAGGCTGCAGCCGTTTTACTACGGGCAGCAGATAGAGTTGGATGATCTTCCGACGCCACTTTACGGTCTTCTCAAGGGCAAGAGGAAACATCAGTTCAGGATCGTGAACACCTCGCGGGGCTGTCCATTCAACTGCACCTTCTGCTCGGTCAAGAAATTTTGGGGACCGAGGATCCGCCTTCGGCCGATAGAGCATGTGGTGCGCGACGTGGCTGCAATCCCGGGAAAGATGTATATAAACGGCGATGAGAATATCTGGTGGACAGGCAAGGCTGACCGGGCCATTGATCTCTTCAGGGAGCTCAGGGGAAGCGGCAAGCGATGGATGGGTTTCGGCAGTCTCGGGCCGGTACTTTCCCCTGTTGGCCCCCGCCTTCTGAAGGCGGCCCGCGAGAGCGGGTTGCTTTCGGTCTGGGTCGGATGGGAATCGATATCGGACGAGGGGCTACGGGAGTTTGGGGCCCAGGGCAAGATCGGGGGCGACCGCGAACGTGCGGTGAAGACGCTTCGTGACCATGGGATCGATGTGTCGCTCTTTTATATGCTTGGCAGCCGCCATGATTCGCTCGACGACTTCAGGCGCTCCATCGAGATCGCGGACAGACTTGGCGTGAGCATGCACCCCTCTCTGGCCGTCCCTTACCCGGGTACGAAACTGCGCGAAGAGTATGAGCCCTATTTGTACAGGGATCTGGACTGGGAATACTACAACGGCGCATATGCACTGTTCGAGCATCCGGACCCGGCGATGACGCCGGAGATCCGTGAGGAGCTCTTCTTCGAGACCTCGCTTGAACTGCTGAGCCTGCGCAGGGTGTTGTGGCATATGAAGAATGTACCTCTACGGAGTTTCCCGCATGCACACATACTATCTCTTATGTCCCAGATTCCGGTGCGGCACGGCATGAAGATAGCGTATGAGAAATGGAAGGCTGAAAGGCAGCTTGTTGCTCAAAAAAGAAATGGTCAATAACGACGGTAAGTGCCTCGTATTTGGGCAGTCATGCTTTCTTGTTGTGCATAACAGTGCTGATGAAGATACATGCAGCCTTGATTGAGAATTTAACTCCTTGATATATAGTAATTTAAATGAGTTGAAAGTCTTCCGGGCCGGGCATGTTTTTTGCGATTAAAACAGTGAAACTTGTTTGCAGAAAACGTTAGGCTTTATTAGCGACCTATTATCAACCCAGAACTTATTGTCAACTAATTAGGAGGTTATCTCCAATGTCTACATTGCCTTTTAAGCCGTTGAACGATGCTGAGGCGGACTCTGAGCGGCATCGGCTCACCGAGGACGTCCTGAAGTTCATCGAGGCAGGCGTCGATTCCGAGGTGACGGAATCGGTATTCAACGACTACGCACTCAGGATGTTCGCCCTTCACTACCAGGTCAACCTTATCTTCCGGGAGTTCTGTGACGCCAAGCACGTAAAACCAGGGGATATCGATAGGTGGGAGGATATCCCGATGGTCTATAACGATGTTTTCAAGACCCACCTTGTTGCTTCTTTCCCGCTTGAAAAATCGGTCATGGCCTGTCTGACGGGCGGCACCACGAGCCTGACTCAAAGGGGCCGCATCTTCCGGGATGAAGACGGCAAGAGGCTTGTCTTTACCGCCAACAGGGTCATGACCGGGTCGTACCTCTTTCCTGATTTCGAGGGGGACAAACGCTGCCGCATCCTCATCCTTGCGCCGAGTCCCGAGATGGCGCCCTCCATGGGCATGGCCATCGGCATGGATCAGACCCGTTTGCATTTTGGGACACCCGACAGCATGTTTCTGCTGGGGAAGTCAGGCATTAATATCAATGAGCTCCTGAAGGCCTTGCGTGAATCCGAGGCGAGTGGGATCCCGGTGGCGCTTATAGGCGCGACATCTGCCTATGTCTATTTTTTTCAGGCGTGCAAGAGAAAGAAGATGAGGTTCTGCCTCCCTGCTGGCAGCCGGATATGCGATGGAGGAGGGTACAGGGGCCGTTTTGGCAAGTTGACCCGCGAGGATTACTATGGGATGGTGCAGGAGGTCATCGGCATTCCGGGCAGCCACTGCGTCAACGTCCTGGGCGAGGCGGAGACGGCGACAAACCTCTTCGACGATTCCCTGCGCCGGAAGGTCAAGGGCCTGCCTGCCCGCACTCGGACTCGGCCGGTGCCGCCCTGGTGCAGGGTGCGTGCCATGAGCATAGACGATCTTTCTCCCCTTCCGGACGGTGAGATCGGTCTCCTTGCGCACTGGGATTTGGCCAACGTTCCTACCGTATTGGCCGTGATTACGGATAATCTCGGTTACACCACCGACAACGGACAGGGGTGTGAGATGGTGGGCCGCGCAAAGATCGAAGGCGGAAAAGTGTCTCCGCTGCCTGACGAGACCGCGGGGAGCCCAATGGGGGACTCCATGATCTTCCGCATGCTTGAGCGGTATGTGAACTTCTCGATCGAACTGAAGATGGCGATGGCAAAGGACCCCAAGGTCGAGCCGAGCATACGGGAAGAGATCGAGGCAAGACCCGGATCGCTTCCCTCCTGCCCGCAGGTGGTTGACGAAATACTCGTCTCGCAGCAGGAGAACGAGGCGGCCGAGATGCGTGATGAGGCCCTCGGTGCTTTTAAGGACCAGACCGAGCGGCCGATAGAGTGGTTCGAAGAAGAGGCGAAGAAGCAGAAACTCGCAGATCACCCGGCGGGGCTGAAGTCGGAAAAGCCGCGACTGAAAAGTGAGAAAAAGGGGAAGATCAAATAACCAGTGTGCTTATGCATTGTTCTTGACAAATGGCCGGCTAACATTCTAATTTAAAAAAGTTATCTACGTAGCTTCAAAACAAGAGCCGATGAAACTTGCGATAATTGCATCGCAGTACCCGTTTTCGGGGCGTGTGCCCCTCGTCCCGCCAATCCTTGAATATCTCGCTGCATTAACGGTGCGGGAACACCCCAACGCGGGAGTTGCCCTGATAGATGCGAATCAGCGGGACATATCTCCCGATGAAATTCAATCGGAAATAGTAGCTATCAGCGCGATGACCGCTACCGCTACGTGGGCTTATCGTTTTGCCGATGCCTGCCGGAAGCGGGGTATCCATGTGATCCTCGGAGGCATTCACCCCACGGCCCTTCCCGAAGAGGCTGCCCTGCATGCCGATACCGTGGTCGTCGGAGAGGCTGAATCAGTCTGGGGCACTGTCTTGCATGACATCAAAGCCGGCCGGTCAAAGAAGTTTTATCAGGGGGAGCGCCTGCCGCTGGTGAACCTGCCGAAGCCCATCGACGGCAACCTGAAGGGGAACTACCGGTTCCGCGCGTTCTTTACCATGAGAGGATGCCCGTATCGATGCACCTTCTGCTCCGTCAGGCGGTTTTTCGGGGATACGATACGGTACCGGCCGATACATGAGGTCGTGGATGAGATCGAAACATGCGCGGGCAAGATATGGTTCAACGGAGACGATAACATCTGGGGGGGTGATATCGAACGCAGCACCGAACTGTTCAGTGAACTGGCAAAGGGTACGAAGCGGAGCTGGTACGGGTTCGGGGATCTGAGGTCGGTCCAGAGTCCCCATGGCGCCCGCATGTTGAAAGCCGCGCGGGAAAGCGGGCTCTTTTCCGTATGGTCGGGGTGGGAGAGCGACGACGTGCATCTTCGCGCCTACAACGCCCGAGGAAAACAGGGCGCGGACCGCGTTGCAGCGGTGAAGATGATGCAGGATGCGGGCATAGAAGTGACGCTCTTCGTCGTTCTTGGAGGCAGACACGATTCGCTGGAGAGTTATAAGAGGACTCTTGAACTCTCCGAGAAACTGGAGGTAGGGATCCATCCCGTGCTGCTAACGCCTCTGCCGGGGACGGAATTATACGAAGAGTACAGGGAGTTCCTGCTGCCGGGTCTCGGATGGGACTCTTTTGTCGGGGTGAAGGCTGTCTTTTCGCACCCGTCACCGGACATGTCTCCTGTGCGGCGGGAACTGGAATATCACCATCTCGTCCATGAGTTGTTCAGCTTCAGGCGCATCGTCAGGAGGATAATCTCCATACCGCGCGCAGGGTTTCCCGCTACCCATCTCCTGTCATTCATGACGCAGATGCCCATGAAACTCGCCTTCAGCAAGGCATATGACGAATGGAAATCAAGCGTGCAGAAGGATGTCCTGGCGGATAAGGCTGAAGGCGGAAACGAAGCCAAAGGACGGGCAGAGGGTTTCCGGGCCAGGGGGATACAGGGGATCTCGATAAAGATATACGGCATCTGCCTAGTCATGATATCCGTGCTTCATTTTCTCCACTACAGGGATACGGGCGAGTTTTATACAGTTCATCTGGGGGAGGGGATAGTGTTTGCGGTTATGGCCCTTTCCGGCGCCTCCAATTTCCTGGCGAGGCAATTCAATATAGCCAAATGGAACACCACCGTCAGACGCATTGCCAAAGACAAAATCAATCACTGGGCCCTTGCGGCAAAGGAATTTGCATATTCCGCGCTGATCGGCTCGGGATTATACTGGGCATATGCCTGTATGGTAGAGTTATTCTGACAGGATGTTTCGCGACCGCCACCTCAAAGATAGATAGCCCACGACTGTATAGCTCGCTACAATAGCCCTCGCTGTAATTGACAGAATTACTATATCATGATATTGTAATAATAAAAAAGAGGTGTCGGCATGTTGACCAAATTAACGAGGGGAAATCAGATCACTATTCCAAAGCCGGTCATTGAAAAGGCGCATCTGAAGGCAGGCAGTGACTATCTGGAGGTTGAATACCGGGAAGGGGTGATCTGTCTCAAGCCTGTTGAGGTGGAGGAGCGAATCGCCCCCGAGGTTTTTGAGAAGTTTCAGAAACAGACGCTCAGGAAAGAGCGGGACGATGTGAAGGTCGATGCGAAGGAGGGAGAGGATTTCCTGTCGAAAAGAGCCAGAAGGAAGAAGTGAAAGGATTCCTCTACAAGAAGGCATTCCTGAAAGCATTTGACCGTTACGAAGAATCCGAAAAGGAACTGATCGTATCGGCGGACAAGCAGATTCGCCATTATTATGGGATGCAGACAGCGCCCTATGGGTTGAGGGTGAAGAAGCTTTTTGAGAAAGAAGGAGAGAAGACTTTCGAGGCACGGGTGACTGATAAGATACGCCTGCTTTATGTCGAGTCCGGGGAAGTGGTTGCCTTTGCCTTTCTTGGCAACCACGAGCAAGTTAGACGATACATAAAGAGTTTCAAATGAATTGACGCTTCTCACCTAAGGGGGATTGTTGAAAAAGTCTCTAACAATAATAATCGGCTTTGTCCACGATTTTGCCGCAGGGTGCTGGGCAGCGACCGTGCTGGCGATCTATTGGATCGGCAGGCAGTCATTCCCTGCTGACGCGGCTGTCATGATGCTTGGACTCAAGAAGCAGTTTTTTTGGGCAGGCATTGTTTGTGTGGCGATTGTCTTTGCGACCGGGGCTGGCAGATCGTTTACCTATATTGACAATGTCTATGGCAAGGACGCTGAAAAGGCGAGGAGAAGGCTTCTGATCACCAAGCACGTTATTCTTATCGCCATTTTTGGCGCCGGTATTTTCTGGCAGTACACGATGGTATTCAGATAGGGCTTAGAAAACGTTACGTCATCCCCGCTTCCATCTTCGCCATCATCGCCCTGTACCACTCATCGCCCTGTACCTTGATGTTTGGTATTGAAATTGCTTAAAATAATAGGGCATTATGAAAAAGATCAGTAAAGTACTCCTTATTACGCCTCCCTACCATTCCGGAGTAGTGGAATCAGCCGGCGTGTGGCTCAATGTGGGCTTTGTATATATCGCGGGAAGCCTCAGGGCTGCGGGATATGACCCAGTTTACTACGATGCGATGAGCCTCTGGCACGGCTATGATGACATAGAAAAACGCATCAGGGACGTGCGGCCGGATGTGGTGGCGACGACAGCCTTTACGGCGGAGATCGTGGACGCACTAAAGGTCCTGAAACTTGCCAAGGACATCAGCCCGGACATTGTTACCGTAATCGGCAATGTCCATCCCACCTATTGCTACGAGGAGATCTTCAGGGACCACGCCGCCACCGTCGACTATATCGTCAGGGGCGAGGGCGAGGAGACGATGGTCGACCTCATGAACACCCTTTCGCAGGGCGGGAATGTCTCGGACGTGAAGAGCGTAGTGTTTCTGCAGGGCGGAAAGCCGGTCGTGACGCCGTCGCGCGGCTTTATCAAAGACCTCGACGCACTTCCCCTTGCGTGGGACCTTGTTGACTGGCCGATCTACACGTACAGGACGATGGAGGATTCGCGGCTTGCGATCGTCAGTTCCTCCCGGGGATGCAGCCAGCAGTGCAGTTTCTGCTCCCAGCAGCTCTTCTGGCAGCGGAAATGGAGGGGCCGGAGCGCCGAGAACTTTGTCGGAGAGCTTGAATTCCTCAGGGATACGTACGGCGTAAACGTGGTGATGATATCCGATGAGACGCCGACCCTCAGCAGGAAGCGGTGGGAGAAGATCCTCGACCTGCTTATCGAGCGGAAGGTCGGTACCAAGATCCTGATGGAAACACGGGTTGATGATATCCTCAGGGACGAGGATATCATGTGGAAGTACCGGAAGGCCAATATAGACCACATCTATGTCGGAGTAGAGGCCACGAGCCAGGCGACCCTTGACATCTTCAAGAAGGACATCAAGGTGGAGCAGTCGAAGCGTGCGCTCGAGTTGATTAATGAATACGGGATCGTTTCGGAAACCTCGTTCGTTCTCGGCATGCCGGACGACACGATCGAGAAGATACGGCAGACGGTGGAATTGGCGAAGTTTTACAGCCCTGACCTCGCCTTCTTCCTTGCTATCGCGCCGTGGCCCTATTCGGAAATCTATCCGATGCTCAAGCCGTATATAGATGTGTGGGATTACAGCAAGTACAATCTCGTCGAGCCGGTCGTCAAGCCGAAGGCGATGACGCTTGATGAGGTGCGGAATGAACTGGGCCGCGCATCGAAGAACTTCTACATGGACAAGCTGAAGAACCTCGACAGGCTGACCCCCGAAAAGCAGGAATTCATGGTCAAGGTCACCAGGCTTATCGCCACGAGTTCGTACCTCAAGGAGCATATGCAGGGGGAGATGCCCGAAGAGGTGAAGGCATTCTTCGACCGCCTGGAAGCGAGGAAGTAAAATTCCCGCCCCGGCAGACGATGTAAGGACGGCGGCCGAAGACAGCCGTCCTGTTGTTGATTTTTTATCCCGCCATGGAAGCCGCTGACACCTCCGAAGACCGCAGGAGAAGCAGTTTCGGTCGTGCCGGATCCCTGCCTGTCCTGGCGATTGTCATTCTTCTGGTTGTCCTCGGCCTGCTGATCTATTCAAACGTGCTTCGCAACGGCGTGTTCCTCTTTGATGACTTTGAGTATGTGGTGGACAATCCCCTCATCCGGAATCCCTCTTTGTTTGCCGACATGACTGACCCGCGCCAGATCGGGTACCTGAGTTTCTCCCTGAATTATGCCCTCAGCGGCGACAGCAGTCCCTTCGGATATCACCTGGTGAATGTGCTGATCCATATTGCCAATGCGATCATGGTCTTTTTCCTCCTGCGGATCATCATGTCCATTCTCCGCCCGGCCGACAGTTCTGTAGCGACGCCCTCTGACGCCGGGACGATGGCCCTGCCCGGTCTTGCTGCCCTTATCTTTCTTGCCCACCCCCTGGAGACGCAGGCGGTGTCCTATGTGACCCAGCGCTTCACGTCATTGAGCGCCCTTTTTTACATCTTTGCTATTCTTTCGTATCTTGCTGCACGCGTGAGGTTTGAAAAATACGCACCGGGCCGGGCCGCATATAGTCTGCTCGCCCTGTCGCTGTGCAGCACCGTTCTGGCGATGAAGACGAAGGAGGTTTCCTTTACTATCCCCTTCATGATGGCGGCATTCGAACTCCTCCTGTTCAGAAATTCCTCCTTCTCCAAGAGGAGGTTCTATTTCCTGATACCCTTCCTGGCGACCCTGATCATCATACCGCTGTCCCTCTTCGGTCCTGAGTGGGGGATCATGGCCCCGGGGAGGGGGGTTGACGAGATTACCCGTCGCGACAAGCTGTATGATCTCTTCCTGCGTTCGCCCTATGAATACCTTCTCACCCAGTTCAGGGTAATTGTCATGTATATCAGGCTGATGGTCTTCCCGGTGCGCCAGTTGGCTGTCTATGATCTGCGGGCGTCAACGTCTTTTTTTGAATTGAGTGTTGTTCTGTCTCTATTGCTCCTGCTGTCCCTGGCTGCCGCCGCCGCCTGGTGCTGGAGGCGGGCCCGAAGGGCGGAGCCTGCGAATGCAGCCGATCTGAGGCTCGTGACCCTGGGCATGGTCTGGTTCTTCATCACCCTTTCGATTGAATCCTCTGTCATACCGATAAAGGACCTGATCTTCGAACACCGGGCATACCTTCCGAGCATCGGCTTTTTTGTCTCCTTGTCCGTTGTCCTCCTCAGGCTCGCCGGGAAGGTTGCTCCAGACGCAGATCTTCGCCTGCGGGCTGCTCTCGTCTCGGCTGTTATCGTCATCCCCCTTTCCGCTGCAACGTACATGAGGAACCAGGTATGGACGGACGAGGTGCTTTTCTGGGATGATGTGGTGCAGAAGACAGGCAAGGCGATCGGGTATAACAACAGGGGAAACGCCTACCTGAAGGCAGGGAAATATGAGCTGGCTCTCAAGGACCTGGACAAGACGATCAGTTTCTTCCCCAGCGCGACGGACCGGCTGGCATGGGAGAACTCGGATTTTATTCCCGTGAATATGGCCAAGACCTACATGAGCCGGGCTACTGTCTATGCGGCGCTTGGAGACAGGGAGCGGGCGAATGCCGACAACCAGATGGCACGTGAGATGATGATGATCGCCCCGGGGATGTCGGGGAAACGATGAGGGAACCGGGGGAAAGGGGGAGTTATGCTGTTTGACAGGAAGAGACTGAGTCTGAAGCCGCTCAGGGAGAGGGTCCATGACCTGCACATCGGTTCGGTGAGCCCCCTGGAACCTGCGCCGCCTTTTCACCCTTCGCTCGTTTCTGTCGCCCGGAGAATCTCATCGGCCCGTTCCCAGGGCAGGGCTGTGGTCATGATCATGGGTGGCCATGTCATCCGTTCAGGGGTGCAGCGGTATATCATCGACATGATTGAGCGGGGGTATCTGTCCTGCATCGCCATGAACGGTTCCGTGATGATCCACGATTTTGAGTTCAGCCTCGCAGGGGCGACGACGGAGAGTGTCGCACGGTATATAAGAGACGGACAGTTCGGCCTCTGGGAAGAGACGGGCCGCATCAACGATATAGTCAACCAGGCCGGCAGGGGCGGCGATCTCGGCATGGGCGCTGCGGTCGGGCAGGCGATCGCTGAAGGAGACTTTCCCTACAAGGAGCTGAGCGTGCTGGCGGCCTGTTATCGCAGGGGCCTGCCCGCCACGGTGCATATCGGCATCGGGTACGATATCATCCATGAGCACCCGAATTTTGACGGTGCTGCCGCGGGTGCAACATCATACCGTGATTTTCTCACGTTCACATCTGTCCTCGAAGGGCTTGAAGGGGGAGTTGTCATGAATTTCGGCAGCGCGGTGATGGCTCCCGAGGTCTTCCTGAAGGCCCTCAGCATGGTCAGGAATGCCCGCGCAGAGGGTCGGGAGATACAACGCTTTACCGCCCTGGTCTGTGACCTCTATCCCCTTCCGGGGGAACTGTCTGCCGAGCCGTGCAAGGAAGAACCTGCCTACTATTTCAGGCCCTGGAAGACGATGCTCGTAAGGACCGTTGCGGACGGGGGCGAGGGTTTTTACGTGCGGGGGAGGCATGCAGACACCATACCCGCACTCTGGACCGCCTTGCGCGAGGTTGATGGATAGCGGGCGGCCATGGTATCTTCAAACATGAAAATACGTCCCTTGGCGGAATTGGCCGGGATTGTCAGGACGCTCAGGGCGGAGGGCAGGAAGATCGCCCTCTGCCACGGCTGTTTCGACCTCATGCATCCGGGGCATATCAGGTATTTCCAGGCATCCAAGAAGATGGCGGACATCCTCGTGGTGACCGTTACCCCCGATCGTTTTGTGGACAAGGGCCCCGGCAGACCTGTCTTTACGGAGGAACTCAGGGCAGATTGCATCGCAGCCCTCGAATGTGTGGACTACGTTGCGATCAATGAATGGCCTACCGCGGAGGAAACCCTGCGGCTGCTGCGGCCGGACTACTATGTGAAGGGGCAGGAGTTCGAGAGCCTCGAAGACAGGACCGGCAAGCTCCAGAGGGAGCATGCGGTGGTTCAGGAGATTGGGGCTGAGATGAGATTCACCCACGAGATCGTCTTTTCGTCGACAGACCTGATCAACCGGTATTGCAGATGACGGCCATGGACAGACCCATCAGGGAAAAGATACTGCTGCTTAACGACCTTATCCCCGTCGTGGAGGGACTCAGGAAGAAGGGGAAGGTCGTTGTGCAGAGCCACGGCGTCTATGACCTGATACACCCGGGGATCCTGACCCATCTCGAGAACGCCCGGCAGCAGGGAGATGTCCTCGTGGTGACCGTGATACGTGACAAGGACGTACGGAGGGGCCCGGGCAGGCCGATCTTCCCTGATGCGATGCGGGCCGAGAGCGTTGCCTCTCTCTCATACGTTGACTATGTCTCCGTTGTCGACGACGAGATACCGTTTGAGTGCGTCCGCATGCTGCAGCCGGATGTCTTTGCAAAAGGGCAGGCGTACAAGGAGCGAGACAGGACCCTTCACGAGAAGATATTCGAGGAAGAGAAGGAGTTTTATTTCGGCAAGAGCCGCATCCATGAGACCGGGGGGTTTTCCTTCAGTTCATCCCACATCGTGAACAACTTCCTGGACGTATACCCGGAGGAGACAAAGCTCTTTCTCAAGAGCTTTTCGAAGAAATACAGCTTCAACGACATCGCGGAATCCCTCGACCGCCTGCGGCCCCTGAAGGTGCTCCTCATCGGAGACGGAATCATCGACGAGTATCATTACTGCTCTGCCATGGGCAAGTCGGCAAAATCCCACCTCGTGGTGAGCAAGTATCTTACCCATGAGATTTTTTTCGGAGGGGCGTTTGCGATAGCAAACCATATGGCAGGGCTCTGCGACACCGTTCATCTGGTGACCCTCCTGGGGAAGAACGACTCCCGGGAAGAGGAGATCGCCAAAGGGCTCAAGCAGAACGTCAGTGCGACCTTCTTTTATCGCGACGACGGACCCACCATCGTCAAGAAACGCTACCTCGACCAGTATCTCAACCAGAAGATCTTCGAGGTCAACTACCTTAACGACGATTTCATCAGCGGCGATGCCGAGGAGTCGGTCATCTCATACCTGAAATCGGCGATTCCGTCGTACGACCTTGTCCTCGTCTCCGACTTCGGACATGGCTTCATCACGGAACGGGTAATCTCGGCCATCAGGACGCAGGCAAAGAAATATGCGGTCAACACGCAGACGAATGCGGCCAATGCCGGTTATAACATGATCACCAAATACCGCGACCCCTTCTTTGTCTGCCTCGACGAGCCGGAGATCAGACTGGCTGCTCAGGAACGGCATTCGAATATCGACGACATCGCCCGGAGGATCAAGGCCGAGGTGAATGCCGACCACCTGATCGTGACCCTCGGCAAGAAGGGTTCCATCGGCCTCGGCAGGGAAGGCGAGCTCAACCGGACTCCTGTCTTTTCCTCTGTCGTCCTGGACACCATCGGCGCGGGGGACGCGTTCTTCGCCTTTACCGCTCCCTGCTTTGCCCAGGGCTTGCCCCTGGACATGGTCTCCTTCATCGGCAATGCAGTCGGGGCGCTGGCCGTGCAGATCGTGGGTAACAAGAAATCCGTGGAACGGCATGAACTGCTGTCTTTTGTCTATAATATTCTCATATAGTTGAGAGGGAAAACATGATCAAGGCCTTTGCCGAACAATATTACAGCGCCCTTATCGGATGCATCAACGGCATACGGGTGGCCAACGGCTCCGGGGCCGGTCTTTCTTTTGCAGAGGGCGTTGAACTTGCCGTCGGGCTCATCACGGGGGTGGCTGAGGCCGGCTGCAAGATCATGTTCATCGGCAACGGCGGCAGCGCTGCCATCTCGAGCCACATGGCGACGGACTACTGGAAGAGAGGCGGCATGCGGGCGGTCGCTTTCAATGACAGCTCTCTGATTACCTGTATCGGCAATGACTACGGGTATGGAAGCGTCTTTGAGAAGCCGATCGGGATGTTTGCCGACAGGGGCGATGTCCTGATCGCCATAAGCAGTTCAGGCAGGTCCGAGAATATCCTCCTCGGCGTCCAGGCTGCGCGGACCCGGGGATGCGGCGTTGTTACGCTCTCCGGATTCGACAACAACAACCCCCTTTTCCGTAAGGGCGACATCAACTTTCACGTCCCCTCCCCGGCCTACGGGCCGGTTGAGGTCATCCACCATTCGATCTGTCACTGCATCCTCGATACGATCCTGCACGAAAAGAAGGCCTGATCTCCACGGCCTGCGGCGGTGCCTGCCGTGGCGTGGCGGCGTCTGCGGAGGACTATCCTAACTATTCGTTTGACAAGGATTTTTTGTTTGTGTGATTATAGATACATACAGCCTGAGACACTGCTGATGGACGAATTCAGGATAGACAGCCACAAGCTCATCTTTCATCCGAGGGAGGTGGCGCGCTGGCTCGCGGGTGAGGAGATATTTCCGATCTATCTCGAGATTTCGCCCTCAGGGGCATGCAACCATCGCTGCACCTTCTGCGCGCTTGACTTCATGGAGTACCAGCCCCGCTTCCTCGATGCCATCGTGCTCAGGGAGCGGATCTCGGAGATGGCCGGCCTGGGAGTCAAAAGCATCATGTACGGCGGGGAGGGCGAGCCCTTCCTGCACAGGGAGATCGGCGACATCATCGTCCACACGAAGCGCTCGGGTATCGACGTGGGCATCACCACAAACGGGGTGCTCTTATCCCGTCGCCTGGCGGAGCAGATCATGTCCAGCGTTTCATGGATCAAGGTGAGCCTGAACGCCGGCAATGCAGAGACCTACGCGAAGGTCCACAGGACCAAGGCGGCTGATTTCGATCGGGTTTTGGAAAATCTCGCTGCCGCTGTTGAGATCAACAGCAGGACCGGCGCCGATTGCACGCTGGGTGTCCAGATGGTGCTCATCCCCGAAAACGCGGGCACGGCCCTGCAACTGGCAGAAACGGCCAAGGGCATCGGTCTCAGGTACGTGGTGATCAAGCCCTACTCGCAGCATCTCAAGAGCCATACCCATGCCTATGAGAGCGTTGACTACGCGGCCTTTTCTCACCTGAAGGATGATCTTGCGACACTCAATGATTCCACCTTCAGCGTTATCTTCAGGGAGCGGACGATGCAGAAGATGAAGAGGACGAAAAGGGGTTATGAAAGATGCCTTGCGCTCCCCTTCTGGTCATACATCGATTCAGAGGGAACCGTATGGGGGTGCAGCGCGTACCTGGGTGACGAGGCATTTCGCTACGGCAATATTCTTGAGCAGGGTTTTGCGGATATATGGCGGGGGGAGCGGCGGAAGCGATGCAGCGAGATGGTTGCGACCGGGCTCGACCCCGAGGGCTGCAGGATGAATTGCAGGATGGACGAGATCAACCTGTATCTATGGGAACTGACCCACCCTTCGGCCCATGTGAATTTCATATGAGGAAGAATGGTTGGCATTAGTAACTCCCCCCAACCCCCTCTTAAGATAAGAGGGGGCGAGGGGGAGTTATGGAGACCGTACGATGACAGCAGGCCGGCTGGAAAGAGATGACAGGCAGAATTAATAAGGAAACACTCACCGCGCTTTTTCGGACGATGCTCAGGATCCGTCTCTTCGAGGACCGGGTCGTCAGTCTCTATCCCGACCAGGAGATGAAGTGCCCGGTGCATCTCTGCATCGGGCAGGAGGCGATAGCAGCCGGCGTCTGCATCCACCTCAGAAAAGAGGATTATATCTTCAGCACCCACCGCTCCCACGGACACTGCATCGCCAAAGGGATGGGCCTCAGGCCGCTTGCCGCTGAGCTGTATGGACGGTCGAACGGCTGCAGCAGGGGCCGGGGAGGCTCGATGCACCTTGCAGACCCTGAAAACGGGATTCCGGGGACTACCGCCATCGTCGGGGGGTGCATCCCGATCGCGGTCGGCGCCGCCCTCTCGGCCCGGATGAAGAAGAACGGCAGGATAGCTGTCGCATTTTTCGGAGACGGGGCGGCGGAGGAGGGGACATTCCATGAAGGCCTCAACTATGCATCACTCAGGAAGCTCCCGGTCATCTTCGTCTGCGAGAACAATTTCTACGCCACCAATTCCCCGCTCAAGGCCCGGCAGCCTGAGGTGAACATCGCCGACAAGGCGGCGGGACACGGGATGCCGGGTGTTTGGGGAGACGGCAACGACGTGATGTTCGTCCACGACGCATGCAAGGAGGCCGTCGAACGGGCACGGGCCGGCGGGGGGCCGACGCTCCTGGAGTTCAGGACCTACCGGTGGAAGGGCCACGTGGGCCCTGATTCGGACATCGAGACAGGCTGCAGACCTGCCGCTGAATATGAGGAATGGGTCCGCAGATGTCCTGTTGAGATGTTCGGGAAGCGCCTTATGAAGGAGGCGGTTCTCTCTCAGGGCGACATTGACAGACTAACCGTCAGTATCGGGGCTGAGATTGACGATGCCATGGAATTTGCCCGGAGAAGCCCTTTCCCCCAGCAGTCGGAAATGCTGGATCACGTGTATTAAGGGAATGGTGAACTGATGCCGTGGACGAAGATTCAGGCTGACGACTCCAGAAGACCGGGTATATTCAGCAGCGGTCAGGGAGTAAGGGAGATCAGCTACCGGGACGCGATCCGGGAGGCCCTTGGCCAGGCCCTGGACATGGACCCGGATGTCTTTCTTATCGGCGAGGGGATCGATGACCCGGGGGGCGTCTTCGGCACCACACGGGGGCTCAGTGAGGTCTATGGCGCAGAGAGGGTAATGGACTCCCCTATCGCGGAAAACGGCATGACCGGAGTTGCCATCGGTGCTGCCGTAACCGGCATGCGGCCGGTCCTCATCCACATGCGGGTCGATTTCCTCCCCCTGAGCATGGACCAGATCATCAACCATGCGGCAAAGTGGAGCTATATGACCGGAGGGAGGGTAAAAGTGCCCCTCACGATCAGGGCGATCATCGGCAGGGGCTGGGGTTCGGCGGCACAGCATTCGCAGAGCCTGCAGGCGCTGTTTGCCCATATCCCCGGGCTCCGCGTCCTGATGCCGGCCTCGCCATACGATGCCAAGGGGCTCCTCCTCGGCAGCATCGCCTCAGACAGCCCGACGGTCGTGATCGAGCACCGCTGGCTGTATGACCAGAAAGAGGCCGTTCCGGAGGAGGCATACATCATCCACGCGGGAAGGGGAACCATCCGGAGGGAGGGAACGGACGTCAGCATTGTCGCCTCATCCTACATGGTCTACGAGGCCCTGCGGGCCGCCTCGGAACTGGAGAAGAGGGGGATGAGCGCCGAGGTGGTCGACCTTCGCTCCGTCTTTCCCCTGGACGAAGAACTCATCGTCTCATCCGTAAGAAAGACCGGCCGTCTGATCATCGCGGATACCGGGTGGAGGAGCTGCGGCATTTCGGCTGAAGTGGCTGCCCTCGCCGCTGAAAAGGCGCTTGACAGCCTGAAGGCCCCGGTGAAGCGCATCTGTCTGCCGCCGGCCCCCACCCCAGCCAGCCCGGCGCTCGAGCAGGCGTATTATCCCACCTTCCAGCAGATCGTTGCAACTGCCCGAGAGATGCAGTGACCCGTTACAGGATCAGTGTTATCATGCCGTCCCTTAACGAGGAGAAGAACATCGAGTCAGCGGTCAGGAACGTGGTCAGCGGCTTTGAAGAGTTCGGGATCAACGGTGAGATACTCGTGATCAATGACGGCAGCAGCGACGGCACCGGCAGGATAGCAGAGGGGCTGGCCGGCACCCACCCCTTTGTCAGGGTGGTTCACCATGAATCACCCCAGGGCATCGGAGCATCCTTCTGGGACGGGGTCCGACATGCCGGGGGAGAGATCGTCACGATGATACCCGGGGACGGGGAAAACGATGCGCTGGAAACGCTCCGATACCTGCCTGTCATGGACCACGTCGATATTCTCATACCCTTTGTTTATAATAAAGATGTACGGTCATCGGGAAGAAGGCTGTTGTCCACCCTTTACCGGGGTATCATCAATATCTCCTTTGGCATGACCCTCAACTATATGAACGGCACGGTGATGTACCGCACGTGCATACTGAAAGATATGACGCTCAAGAGCAGGGGTTTCTTCTATCAGACCGAGCTCCTTATCAAGAGCATCCGGCGCGGGTATCTCTACGCAGAAGTCCCCTATGCCCTGAAGCAGCGGGTCGGCGGCGTTTCCAAGGCGACCACCCTGAGATCTCTCATGAAGGTCGTGCGGAATTTTCTCTCGGTCCTTGCGGATGTATACGGAAATCCGGGGAAGAGGACCCTTGACCCTGATTCTGTAACCGCCGGCAGGTGTAAGGCCCCCGGCGGACGGACGGCGGACTAGGGAACATTCTCATGCCTGAAAGACTTATTCTCGACGGACATAAGCTCCACTGGCACCGGGACCGCGTTGAGGCGTGGCTGCGCGGTGAACGGATCGCCCCGATTACGATCGATTGCGCCCTGACGAGGGCCTGCGGCTACCGGTGCGAATATTGCTACGGCCAGCTGCAGGCCAACGATGAGAAGCAGATGACAA
Source organism: Nitrospirota bacterium (assembly GCA_021825365.1). Classification (GTDB taxonomy): domain Bacteria; phylum Nitrospirota; class Thermodesulfovibrionia; order Thermodesulfovibrionales; family UBA6898; genus JAKAGF01. The sequence goes on from JAKAHR010000006.1 coordinate 31,358, forward strand.
GGGACGTGATCTTCCGGTTTCTGGACGACGCGGCAGAGATCGGGGTGAGGGCGATCAGCTTTGTCAGCGACGGCGAGAGCACCTGTTCGCCCCATCTCTACGACGCGATTCTCAAGGGGAGGGACAACGGCCTCGACATGGCCCTCGGCACCAATGGGTTTCTGCTGAAGGACGACCGGCTTGAAGAAATCCTGCCCGCGCTCACCTATCTGCGGTTCAATATCTCGGCAGCAGATCCGAGCCGGTATGCCGGCATACACGGCTGTCCTGAATCCTGTTTTCACAAGGTCGTCTGCACGATAGGGAAGGCTGTCAGGATAAAGAGGGAAAGGGGGCTTGCCGTCACCCTCGGACTGCAGATGGTCCTGCTGCCGCAGTATGCGGACCAGGTCATCCCCCTGGCAAGGCTGGGAAAGGATCTGGGGGTAGATTATCTCGTCATCAAGCATTGCAGCGACGATGAAAACTCGAGCCTTGGCGTTGATTATTCGAAATACCACGACCTGACGGATATAGTAAAACTTGCCGAGACCTTCTCGGATGAGAGGTATCTGGTGAAGGCCAAGTGGTCGAAGATCCTGAGCGGGGGAAAACGGAATTATTCACGGTGCTATGGCCCTCCCTTTATCATGCAGTTTTCGGGGTCAGGCCTTGTAGCTCCCTGCGGCATGCTCTTCAACAGTAAATACCGGGAATATCATATCGGCAATATCGCGGACACCTCCTTCAGGGAACTCTGGGAGGGGGAGCGGTACTGGGAGGTCATCAGCCGCATCTCCTCGGAGCGTTTTGATGCGAGAACGATGTGCGGGTCTCTCTGTCTCCAGCACAAGGTGAATGAATTCCTCTGGGAACTGAAACACGGGCGGATGACCCTGAAGAACGATCCCGGTGAACTGCCGATGCACTGCAATTTCATATAGATGGCCGATGCCGTGAAAGTGAGAGCGCGGGAGATGATTTCCCGCCTGAAGACGGTGAGCCGCTGGCATATCGGCCTGATGGTATTTCTCCTGAGTCTTACCCTCTTTCTTTCCTTGCGGGCTTCTGATGAGTTTCGCTGGTCGGACTGGGGCTTCGGCGATGCCCAGACCATGCTTTCCCTTCGGCAGTGGGAGGAGGGGGGATGGTTTTCCAATTACTTCCTCTTTATTCCCCAGGGGTACGCAAAGGTGGTGCGGTTCTTTGATGATCCCCGGCTGAGACAGCATGCACACGGGACATGTCCGGGCAGCTCTCCGCGGGTGGGGCCGCGGCTCTGGTATACGCATTATCCCGCAGGATACCTTGTGCCTTACGCTGTCTTGTTCCGGCTTGGTCTGGACAGTCTTTTCGAAGTACGTATGCTTTCAATCGTCTTCTCGATCGCAGCCCTGGTCCTCATGTACCTTCTCTTTGCGAGGCTGACAAGCCCGCGTGTCGGATTTCTGGCTGTCTTCTTCTACGGGCTGGCCCCTGCCTTTCTGGGGTACGCCGACGCGTTGGCAAATCAGCCGCTCGACGACCTGCTGCGGTTCGGGTTCATGTTCGCGGTAGTGCTTTCGACGCGTGCGGAGTCCCTTCGAAGCAGGAGATTCTGGCTGATCGGGGCCTGGTGCACGGAGTTTGTTCTCTCCCTCTCTTCCTTTGATTCCGTCTTCTTTGTCTATCTGTGGATCATCGGCTGGGATATCCTCGACCAACAGGGATTCCGCTGGAAGCGATATCTCCTCTTCAGCCTCGCGCCGCTCACCGCCCACGGCCTGCAATTTCTGCAGAATGTCTGGTATCTCGGCTTCACCGCAGCCGCGATCGATATCAGGGACGCCTTCCTGCTGAAGAACGCTGCTGACGCCGGATATAACCTCGGCCAGGGCCGCATAGCCGTTATCATGAGCACGATAGGCATACTCTTTAATAATCTCTATTCACCCGGTATTCTCATCGGCTTTTTGCTCGGACTCTATATGATCTATGCTGTTGCTTTCGAAAAGAGGGAGGAGCTGGAACTGCCGACGATGCGTCTCCTGCTGGTGCTTTTCTTCTGCGGAGTGGCCTTTATGCTCATACTGCCCCATGCGGCGCGGATGCCGTATGAGGCGCGCCAGATGCTCCCTTTTGCCTCTCTCCTGGTGAGCGGTGTTGTATGGTCGTTCCTCAAGCTGTTCAAAGACAGTATTTACGGAAATCACGGACATGACGGAGTGTTCAGGATGATCATGAGGCCTGCCTATCTCCTTCTGACCGCAGTCCTGCTCCTTGTCTTTTCTTTTCAGTTCCTCCTGAATAACCGCCGGCCTGCATATTATATCCCCGATGCAAAGACAGACACTCAGTACGCCAAGGCTGTTGAAGCAGGACGTTTTGACCTGGCGAAGTACCATCAGCTTCGGGAAGAGGCACTCTTCGCCAGGGAGCTCAAGAATATGCCCGCTGCATCCGAGCCGGTCTATTTCAGCCTTGAGGCCTTTCGGCTCTTCTGGGACCCTAAATACGTTGCCGGTTATCCCCAGATTATGCCCATCACGGAATATTATGCGGGGAGCAGGCCTGTCCTCTGTTTTGATACTGCCGAGGGGCTTGCGCGTGATCTGGCATACATGGTGCGAATGAGCCCCTATCGTTTTTCTCCGGTGATCATGGCCAGCAGCAAAGAATATATCGACCGCATACTGTCGCTCCTGAGAGAGGAGTCTGTTCTTACGGGTGTTCCCCTTCAAGGCAATGAACTGCATGGACGCTTTATCATAGACTTGACATCAGCCATGCGGTGGCCCCGTTGAGAGGTGATGTGCTTTATTTTATGAGGGAAAACGGTATAAAATACGAGATATTTCGAGCCGGCAGGGCTGGACCCATCCGGCAGACAGGGGCGACGTATGAAGGTCGTGATATTGGCGGGCGGACAGGGGACGAGGATAAGCGAGGAGACTTATGTCAGGCCCAAGCCGATGGTCGAGATCGGGGGCAGGCCGATCCTCTGGCATATCATGAAGATCTATTCCCACCACGGGTTCAATGATTTTGTTATTTGTCTTGGTTTCAAGGGATACATGATCAAGGAGTACTTCTCTAATTATTTCCTGCACATGAGTGACGTTACGCTCGACATGCGTGATAATTCCGTCGAGGTCCATCAGAAGTATGCGGAACCGTGGAGGATTACGCTGGTTGACACCGGGCCTGACACCATGACCGGAGGCAGGATCAAGCGGGTTGCCCCCTACATCGGCGGAGAGGCGTTCATGCTGACGTACGGCGATGGGGTGTCCGACATCAACATCACGGAACTCGTCTCCTTTCACCGGAAACATGGCAAGTTGGCGACAGTTACTGCTACGGAGCCCTCCGGACGCTTCGGCTCATTACGAATCGACAGCGGCGAAAAGGTTACCTCCTTCCAGGAGAAGCCTTCCGGCGATGGTTCATGGATCAATGGCGGTTTTTTTGTGTGCGAGCCGGCCGTCATGGATCGTATTGGCGGCGACGATGTCTTTTTTGAAAAGGAGCCGCTTGAGACTCTTGCAGCCGGCGGACAGCTCATGGCCTACAGGCATTCGGGATTCTGGTATGCGATGGACACCCTGCGAGACAAGAACCACCTGGAGGCCCTCTGGAGGTCAGGAAATGCACCCTGGAAGGTCTGGAGTTAGGTAATGGATGTTATTGACAGGGATTTCTGGCGCGGAAGAAAGGTCTTCATAACCGGACACACCGGGTTTAAGGGGTCCTGGCTTTGCCTCTGGCTTCGGGAACTGGGGGCCGATGTTACCGGATATGCCCTCGATCCCCCCACCGACCCGAGCCTCTTTAAACTCTGCAACATCAGCCGGCACGTGCGTTCCATAACCGATGACGTGCGTGACGGAGAGGCCCTTGCCGCTGCCATGTCTGCGGCTGCCCCTGAGGTGACCTTCCACCTGGCTGCCCAACCTCTCGTGCGGGAGGCATACAAGAGGCCGGCCGAGTCGTATGAGATCAATGTCATGGGCGCAGTCAATTTTCTGGAATCTGTCAGACGGTGCAGCTCGGTGAAAGCGGTTGTTGTCATCACTTCGGACAAATGTTATGAAAACAGGGAATGGGTATGGGGCTACAGGGAGGATGAGGCCTTAGGCGGGTATGACCCGTATTCGAGCAGCAAGGCCTGCTCTGAACTCGTAACGGCGGCCTATCGTGCCTCTTTCTTTAACCCTGCAACATACGCGACGCACGGGGTGGCGATCGCTACTGCGCGTGCGGGCAATGTCATCGGCGGCGGCGACTGGGCCGGTCACCGGATCGTCCCGGATTGCGTTAGGGCTGTAGTAGGCGGGGAGCAGATCGTCATCAGAAGTCCGTATGCCATTCGTCCCTGGCAGCATGTCCTGGAACCCCTGTCAGGTTATCTCGGCCTTGCGCAGCGGCTTTTTGAGCAGGGACCTGATTTTGCCGAGGGGTGGAACTTCGGACCGGATGACCGCGATGCCAGACCGGTAGAGTGGCTTGTCAGCACTTTTTGCAGGAAATGGGGACAAGGGGCCTCGTACCGGGTGGAGCAGGACCGGCGGGGCCATGAGGCCCATTATCTTAAGCTCGATTGCTCCAAGGCGAAGGAGCGCCTCGGCTGGCACCCACGATGGGGTCTCGATCAGGCGATCGACAAGATTGTCGAGTGGACGAAGGTGTACAAGGAGAATGGAGACATTGCTGATGTATGCCTCCGCCAGATCCGGGAGTACTCAGTCGCAGGGGGAGACGAGACGGCGTGAGCGCACCCGAGGAGAGGGAGAAGGAGCTTCGGGAACAGGTGCTGCAGGCTGCTGTCCGGTATTACGAGTTCAGGCACAAGAAAGAGACTTCCTTCTCTCCTGGAGATCGCATCCCCTTTGCAGGGAGGATCTTTGACGAGAAGGAGATCACGGTTCTTCTTGATTCCTCCCTGGAATTCTGGCTGACAGCCGGAAGGTATGCTGCTAGGTTTGAGCAGGAATTTGCCCGGTTTCTCGGCGCCGAACACTGTTCACTGGCGAATTCCGGCTCTTCGGCCGATCTCCTTGCCTTTATGGCGCTTACCTCACCGAAGCTGGGAGACAGGCGGATCAGAAGGGGCGATGAGGTGATCACCGTTGCTGCGGCCTTTCCCACGACCGTGGCGCCCGTGGTGCAATACGGGGCAGTCCCGGTCTTCGTTGATGTCGGGCTGCCGTCCTATAATATCGACTGTTCTCTTCTTGAATCCGCCCTCTCTGAGAGGACGAGGGCTGTCATGATCGCCCACACGCTGGGCAATCCGTTTGATCTCCAGACTGTCAGGGACTTCTGTGACAAACACGATCTTTGGCTGGTAGAAGACAATTGCGATTCCCTGGGTTCCCGGTATTTGTATAACGGAGAATGGAGATATACCGGGGCGGTCGGCCATCTCGGGACCTCCAGTTTCTATCCTGCTCACCACATGACAATGGGCGAGGGGGGGGCTGTGTGTACGAATGAGCCTGAACTAAGGCGTATTGTCGAGTCGCTCCGCGACTGGGGCCGGGACTGTTGGTGTCCGCCAGGCCATGACAATACCTGCAGGAAGCGCTTCGGGCAGCGGTTCGGGGAACTCCCTGCGGCATATGACCATAAATATATCTATTCCCATTTCGGGTACAACCTGAAGGTGACGGACATGCAGGCGGCAATTGGCTGCGCGCAGCTCGAAAAGCTTCCCGCCTTCATCAGCGCAAGAAAGAAGAACTGGGCGCTGCTGCGGCAGGGCCTGTCCGGCCTTGAGGACAGATTTGTCCTTCCGGAGCCGACTGCGAATTCGGACCCAAGCTGGTTCGGCTTTCTCATGACCGTCCGGGACGATGCAGGTTTCACGAGAGAGGAGATTGTGGAGCACCTTGAAGAAAGCGGGATCCAGACGAGGATGCTTTTTGCGGGGAACCTGATCAAACACCCCTGTTTTGATGAGATGAGAAGAAGCGGGCAAGGGTATCGCGTGGCGGGAGAACTTCCTGTCACCGACCGGATCATGAACCAATCTTTTTGGGTGGGCGTCTATCCGGGGCTCAGCGAGGAAATGATTGCCTTCATACTCGCACGGGTCAGGGATTTTGCAGATAAACGTAGAGGACGTTGCCCGTAGACGGGCAGGCCATGTTGCCGGAACATCCCCTAGAGGGAGATCTAAACCACATTCTCGCCCATATGGGGGATCTCTGGGAGGAACTCCGGGCAACAAATATTTTTTTGACCGGTGGAACGGGGTTTTTTGGCTGTTGGCTGCTCGAGAGCTTCGTTCGGGCGAATGAGACTTTTGGTTTGCACGCCTCGGTAACTGTTCTGACCCGTAACGTGGAGGCCTTCCAAAAGAAGGCACCTCACCTGGCTTCCCATCCTGCGATAAGATTTCATATCGGCGACGTCAAGACATTTATATTTCCGGAGGATACTTTTTCCCATATCATTCATGCTTCAAATGAAGCTGCTGCCCTTATCGAAAAGAAAGAAACTCCAGAGCGTGTCAGGGATTCAATTATTCAGGCTGCCCGACATACTCTTGAGTTTGCGGGGGGCTGCGGGTGCAGGCATCTTCTTTTCACCAGTTCCGGGAGCGTTTACGGGCCTCAGCCTGCTGACGTGCTCCATATACCGGAAACCTTTACGGGTATCAGGGACACTTCTACCTTCAGGTACGCACATGGCGAAGGGAAATATGTTGCCGAGACCCTATGCGCTGATTACGCCAAGAAATATGGTTTTACTGCAAAGATTGCCCGCTGTTTTTCCTTTGTCGGTCCTTATATGCCGCTCGACAAGACGTATGCTATAGGTAATTTTATCGGCAACGTCATAAACAATGAGGATATCCTCATAGAAGGCGACGGGACGCCCTTTCGGTCATATCTCTATGCCGCTGATCTGGCCGTATGGCTATGGACAGTTCTTTTCAGGGGAGGCTCCTGCCGTCCTTACAATGTGGGCTCTGAGGAGGGGCTGACCATCGCCCAGGTTGCCCGGACGGTGGCGGAAATTGCCCATGCAAAGCAGGAAATACATATTTTGAAAAAAGCTGAGCCGGGCCGAACGGCCGAACGGTATGTCCCGTCTGTCAGGAGGGCCCGGCAGGAGCTGGGACTGAAGCAGCATATAGGGTTGAAAGACGCCATTAGACGCACTATCTCGTGGCATTTGGGGCAGCAACTCTGATAAAATAATGCATCTTTTCCATCAGGAGACAACAGATATGACGACAGTGAGGATTGGGAAGAGCGAAATTGGAGATGGCAAACCCTGCTACATCATAGCGGAAGTCGGCATCAATCATAATGGCGATATCGATCTCGCCAAGCGACTGATCGACCTTGCCAAAATATCAGGATGCAATGCGGTGAAATTTCAAAAGCGTACAGTTGATGTCGTGTATACTCCGGCAGAATTAGCCGCTCCTCGTGAAAGCCCCTATGGGAAAACAAACGGGGATTTGAAGCACGGCCTGGAATTTGTGCTTGAAGAATATCAGGAGATCGACCGCTACTGCAGGGAAAAGAGTATGCCTTGGTTTGCCTCGTGCTGGGATGAAGCTTCCGTTGATTTTATAGACCAATTTGACGTCCCCTGTTACAAAATAGCCTCGGCAAGCCTGACGGATGACGGCCTCCTGCGGCATACTAGGTCAAAGGGAAAACCGATAATCCTATCAACGGGGATGAGCACACTGGAACAAATCGATCATGCTGTCGAAGTCCTCGGCAAGAATGAATTGATCATATTGCACGCAACGAGCACGTATCCTGCTTACTACGAAGAAATCAATCTGTCGGTTATCCCCGAACTGAGGCGCCGTTATGGAGTTCCCGTTGGATATTCCGGCCACGAAACAGGACTTCCGTCATCTGTGGCTGCCGTGTCCTTGGGCGCATGTGTGGTGGAACGCCATATTACGCTCGACAGGTCTATGTGGGGGTCTGATCACGCGGCATCGCTGGGTCCCAGTGGCGTCATTAAACTGGTAAGCGAGATACGTGTAGTAGAGACGGCCATGGGTGACGGAGTCAAGAGGGTCATTGAACGTGAGGCGCCTATCATCAAGAAGCTCAGGCGGAAGGGATAAGCCATTAACAAGATAAAGGCGGTAGTAATGGATGTGGACGGTGTATTGACCGACGGCGGCTTCATCTGGGGTCCTAACGGTGAAGAGTACAAGAGCTTTTCTTTTTTTGACATCATGGGCTTATCGTTGGGACGAAAGGCCGGGTTGATTTTTGCCTTGATTTCCGGAGAAGACAGTCCCTTGATTGACCGGATGGCCGTGAAAATGGGTATCAGCGATGTTTACAAGGGATGCAAGGACAAGGCGTCGGCACTTAGGTCATTTGCTGCAAAATACCGGCTTGACATGTCAGAGATATGTTTTATGGGAGACGATGTAAATGATTTGCCGGCTATGAAGTTGGCAGGTTTGGCGGCGTCACCTGCGACTGCTCATAAGGCGGCTCTAAGTGAGGCAGGATTGGTGATGAAGTGTGGCGGCGGACAGGGAGCGGTTCGGGAATTGATCGATTTGATTCTATCGAATAAGAATAAGGAAGTATCAAGCTGAAACTCTCAGATTACGTTGCTCGATTCGTTGCCGGCCTCGGGGTCAAACACGTGTTCATGCTCCCCGGCGGGGGCGCCATGCACCTCAATGATTCCATGGGGAGCTGCGGAGATATAGAGTGTATCTGCAATCTGCATGAGCAGGCCTGCTCCATGGCAGCTGAAACTTATTCAAAGGCCACAAATAATTTCGGCGTTGCCGTTGTGACTACAGGTCCGGGGGGAACAAATGCGGTTACAGGAGTTGCGGGGGCCTGGCTGGACTCGACCCCATGTATGTTTATTTCCGGCCAGGTGAAGCGTGCAGACATTGTGGGGAGTCTGGGCGTTCGGCAGCATGGTGTGCAAGAAATAAATATTGTGCCTATCGTACAGTCAATTACGAAGTATGCCGTTACTATTCTTGATCCGCTTTCGATCCGATATCACCTGGAGAAAGCCGTTTATCTTGCCAAATCGGGCCGGCCCGGGCCTGTCTGGATTGATATACCACTGGACGTTCAGGGCAGTATTGTTGACGCGGATGCCCTTGTGGGATTCGACTCTGCCGATGCAGCTCAGCCCTCCGAAGCGGCTTACATAGAGAGCAAAGTAGCTCAGGTTATTGAGATGATCAATTCCTCTGAGAGACCCATTCTCCTGGCTGGGAACGGGATTCGACTTGCGGGCGGACAGGAGCATTTTCTGCAGCTTGCAGATAGATTAGGCATTCCTGTTTTGACCACGTGGCTTGCCATTGACTTCATGCCGGATTCTCATAAGTTCTTTGCCGGTCGGCCAGGCTCCGTTGCCCCTCGCGGCGCAAACTTCGCCTTGCAAAACGCTGACTTGCTGCTCTCCATAGGCGCGCGTCTGGACCTCGTCGTCACCGGGTATGATCAGGAGAAATTTGCCAGAGGGGCAAGAAAGATCATGGTTGACATCGACCGGGCAGAGATCGAGAAGATGAAGATGCATATTGATGTGCCAATTTGCGGGGACGCGAAGGTCTTCATCGAATCGCTCCTTCAGCAGAACGCCAAGATTAAAGAGAAAGACAGGTCCGCATGGATAAGCCGGTGCAGAGAATGGAAAAAGAAATATCCTGTTGTGCTCCCCGAACACCGCGAATTAAGAGGAAGGGTAAGCGTTTACTATCTATCGGAGATTCTTTCTGAGGAATTGAAAGGGGATGATGTAATCGTTTCGGGAAGCTCGGGGGCGGGGATTGAAGTGTTTCTGTTGGCCTACAAGGTCAAGGAGGGTCAGCGCATATTTCACACTACTGCCCTAGGGGCAATGGGGAATGGCTTGCCTTCCGCCATAGGGGCCTGTCTGGCCGCCGGTCGCAGACGGACGGTGTCCGTAGATGGAGACGGCGGGTTCCAATTAAACGTCCAGGAACTCGAGACTGTGGCGCGACTTGATCTTCCTATAAAGTTTTTTGTCCTTAACAATGCCGGGTTCGCATCTATCAGATCTTCTCAAATGCGGTACTTTGGTCGTCTCGTCTGCGCTGACGCATCGAGTGGACTGACACTTCCGGATATTAAGAAGGTCGCTTCAGCCTATGGTCTTAAGACGGCGCACATAGCCGACCAGACAGCGTTGAGGCTCCAGATTAGAGAAATTCTGGATTCTCCCGGCCCTGTGGTGTGTGAGGTCATGACACGTGTAGATGAAATGCGCGCCCCAAGCCTTTCATCGGTGCGGCGTGCAGATGGTTCCATGGTTTCGAAGCCTTTGGAGGATTTGTGGCCGTTTCTCGATCGTGACGAATTTTTTTCCAATATGATCGTACCGCCTGTGCACGAGTGATGGCAGATACGAAGCGTGAAGTGAGAATTTCGGATTAGCTAAAGGAGACCGTCTTGGCAAGGATCGGGATTATGCAGGGCAGGCTTGTTCCAGCGGCAGATACTCGCATACAATATTTCCCGCGTGACAAATGGGCTGAGGAGTTTAAGCTTGCGGCGTCGGCAGGACTGGACTGTATTGAATGGATTTATGATCTGTACGGGGCTGATATTAATCCGCTCGCCAAAGATCGGGGAATAGATGAGATAAAGTCTCTTTCACAGGAGCATGGGATTCAGGTGCTTTCCGTGTGCGCTGACTATTTCATGGACAGACCACTTGTGAGGGCGGATGCCTCGGATATCGAAGATAGGCTGAAAACCCTGGTCTGGCTTATGCATCGTTGCCATGCGTGCGGCATAAGCCGTATCATACTTCCTTTTGTCGATATCTCCCGGATGGAAACCGACGCCGAAGCGGCCGGTGTAGTTACGGTAATCGAGAAAGCCCTGGATGCTGCCGGTAAATTGGGTGTAGAAATACATCTTGAGACGTCCCTTGCCCCTGAGAGGTTTGTGGACTTGATTGATCGTCTACCTCATGAACTGGTGAAGATCAATTATGATTCTGGAAACAGCGCGGCGCTTGGTTTTCATCCCCGTGATGAGTTTGCCGCCTATGGCAAGCGAGTGGGAAGTGTACACATCAAGGATCGTATCCGGGGTGGCGGAACAGTGCCGTTGGGACGGGGGGACGCGGATTTCCCGGCTCTCTTTGAGTGTTTGAAGAGAGTCGGTTACCAAGGGGATTTTATTCTCCAGGTTGCACGAGATGTGCCAGGTGCCGAAGTGGCGTGGGCTCGGAAGAACACGGTTTTTGTCATGGATTACTTGCGTGCTTATAAACCGGGTGCCTGTTATGGTATCTAATCGGGTAGCAGAGTTCCACGGGCTTGCCCGTGGGTATCTACGAAAGAGGAAATGATATGAAAGTCCTGATAGTGGGCTTAGGCGGGATCGGACAACGCCACGTTCGTAATCTGCGAACATTGCTGGGGGCTGCCGTCGACATTATGGCGTATCGTATCCGGAGAGAATCCCCCGTGTTGACTGACAAACTGGAGGTCGAACAAGGCAGGACCCTTGAGGAGAAGTACAATATCAGGGTGTTTGGAAATATGAATCAGGCGCTCGATCAAAGGCCTGAAGCTGTTTTTGTATGCAATCCAAGCAGTCTCCACATTTCGATAGCGATGATGGCAGCGCAAGCGGGCTGTCATTTGTTTATTGAAAAGCCTTTGTCTCAGGATTACAACGGGGTTGAAGATCTGATCAATGAAGTGGAGAAACGGAATCTCGTATCACTAGTGGGTTACCAGATGCGCTTTCATCCGTGTATCCTGAGCCTGCGCTCTTTTCTACAGCAACGTCTCGTCGGCAGAATTCTGGCCGTGCGTGCTCAAGTTGGGGAGTATCTGCCCGGGTGGCACAAGTATGAAGATTATAGGCAGATGTATGCATCACGAAAGGATCTCGGAGGCGGGGTCATACTTTCCCAGATTCATGAGATGGACTACCTGTTTTCTCTATTTGGCATGCCTCACCGCATCTTTGCGCTGGGCGGCCATCTCAGCAGCTTGGAGATCGATGTTGAAGATACTGCCAGTATTCTTATGGAATGCGTTGTTGAAGGCAGGTCTCTTCCGGTGCATCTACATCAGGACTATGTGCAGCGCCCGCCTAGCCGCACATGTGAGATAATAGGAGATGCCGGGAAGATTCTGATCGATTTTTTCGCGCTGTCGGTGCAGGTTTTCGGTAACGACGGCGCTCTCATCGAAAATATTACCTTTGAAGGCTTTCAGCGCAATCAACTATTTTTGGATGAATTGGAGCATTTTCTGGAATGTATGAAGGGCCGACAGTCACCTGTGGTGAACGTCCGCGAAGGAGCTCAGAGTCTGCGCATCGCTCTCGCTGCCAAGGAGTCTTTGGCCACGGGACAGGTAGTAAGTTTGAAGGGAAACGATGGACAAGGCGAGAAGAAATCTTTTTGATCTCGAGGGGCGTGTAGCAGTCATAACAGGCGGTGCCGGGCTCCTCGGACAGAAGCACGCTGAGATTATCGCAGATGCCGGCGGCGTGCCGGTTTTGGCTGACACAAGACTAATAAGATCCGAAGTGAGGGATCGCGAGTGGGGTGAGCGCTTTGGCGCTTCAGCCTCTGATATTCAGGTGGATATAACTCAGTCGGATCAGGTCAGGGGGCTGCTTGAAAGCATCCTATCGCGATACGGCCGCGTGGATATCTTGATTAATAACGCTGCAAACAATCCCAAGGTGGAAGCAACGTCTGATGTGCCGTGGTCGCGCCTGGAAAACTTTTCATTGAACCAATGGGCAGCGGACTTGGCTGTAGGACTCACCGGTGCATTTCTTTGTAGCCAGATCATAGGGAGCGAAATGGCGCGGCGTAAGAGAGGTGTAATCGTAAATGTGGCGTCAGATCTGGCCGTGATCGCTCCGGACCAGAGATTGTATCGCCAGGAAGGCTTTCCAAACGAACAGCAGCCAGTCAAACCCGTTACGTATTCCGTTGTAAAGACTGGGCTGATCGGGTTGACCCGCTATCTGGCTACGTATTGGGCTGACTCAGGTGTGCGCGTCAATGCGGTCTCTCCAGGCGGTGTATACAACGGACAACCTGAGGCATTCGTCCAGCGACTTGCCAACCTTATTCCGATGGGACGTATGGCGAATGTGGATGAATATAAGGGAGCTATCCTGTTTCTTTGCTCCGATGCTTCATCGTATATGACGGGAGCGAATCTGATTGTGGATGGAGGCAGGAGCTGTTGGTAAGGTGGCGGTTTGAATAATGAACAAAGCCGATCTTCTTTGAGCGTGCTTAAGTCAGCGGGCTCAACAGGCGGATGACCGGATGAGTATGCTTTCGACAGAACTCGAAGAGCTGCTTGCGGAGGGAATTGATTCAGTCCTGCAACGTGAACGGAATACCTATGATGAGCTGACAACCCCTCTTGACAAGGAGGTGGTCCTATTCGGCGCAGGAAATTTAGGCAGGAAAACACTGGCAGGGTTGCTGCGTCTTGGCGTTCGGCCGCTGGTATTTGCGGACAACAATCCTGCTCTTTGGGGAAAACATGTAGACGGTTTACGTGTGCTTTCTCCCCGGGACGCGGCGGACAGGTATGGGAAGAGTGCATCCTTCGTGATAACTATCTGGAGGGGAGAGGGAACAGATAGAATGCCTGAGAGGAGGCAGCAGTTAATCAACCTCCAGTGTTCGAAGGTCGTGTCTTTTGTCCCGTTGTTCTGGAAGTTTCCCGATATCTTTCTACCCCATTATGCCATTGATCTGCCTCATAAGGTCTACGAACAACACAGCGAAGTGCGTCAGGCCTTTGCACTGTGGGGAGACGACGCCTCGCGCCTCGAGTATCTTGCTCAATTAAGGTGGAGAATGCTTTCAGATTTTGACGGCCTGCCGCTACCGGTTAAGCATAAGATCTATTTTCCTACTGACCTTGTACAGGTGACAGGGGATGATCTGTTTGTGGATTGTGGCGCTTTTGACGGAGATACAGTAAGAAGTTTTCTACACGAGCGGCACGAATCCTTCAGCAAAATCGTCGCACTCGAACCGGACCCGGTGAACTTCGGGAAACTTGAAAACTACGTTTCGAAACTACCCCGGAATATCCGGGACAAGATGATTGTATATCCGATGGCTGCGGGAGCTTGCAGGGGTAAGGTGCGCTTTGACGCTACGGGGACTGAGTCGTCTTCGGTCGGTAGCGCCGGGACAATGGAAATCGACTGCATCACCCTGGATGAGATACTTGACGGGGCCGGCTCATCATATATAAAACTGGACATCGAAGGTGCAGAGCCCGACGCTCTCGCTGGGTGCCGCAATGCAATAAAGAATGCTTCCGCTGTTTTGGCCGTCTGCGTCTATCATCGTCAGGATCACGTGTGGCGGATACCGCTGATGATACGTGAGATGTCGGATCAGTACCGTTTCTTCCTTCGGCCACATCTGCTTGAAGGCTGGGATCTCGTCTGTTATGCAATTCCGGTGGCGAGGCTGGTTGAAGGAGATAGGCGGGGGTAAATATGAAGAAGACGTGGCCGAAGGAATGCCGAAATTGTCCCGTTTGCGGGAGGTCAGATAAAAAGCTCCTTTTTACTCAGCGGTTTTCCGCCATGTCGTCCGGCGCCATTCTTGACGGGTACGATGTTGTCGTTTGCGAACAATGCGGATTCTGTTTTGCCGACAATCTCCCCGACCAACTGGCCTTCGATGAGTACTATCGCGAAATGTCGAAATACGAGCATCGTGACCGAGGGGGACAACAGACGGAATCAGACACACGGCGTTATCCCGTAACGGCTCGATTTATCAGGAATTTTGTATTAGATCATAAAGCTCGAATTTTGGATATTGGATGCGCTACGGGCGGCTTACTATACGAATTTAAGAAGAACGGGTACGGGAATTTAATGGGACTGGACCCGTCGCCCGTCTGTGCTGTTATCGCAAAGGAACTTTACGGCGTCCCCGTTATGACTGGCGCTCTTTCTGAGATGTCTGATGGAATTGGTCCTTTTGATCTTATTATCCTGTGCGCGGTACTTGAGCATATATCTCACCTGCGCGCGTTGATGCAACAGATCAGGAATCTTCTTTCTGGTGAAGGTGTCGTTTATGTCGAAGTCCCTGATGTCACAAAATTTCCGGATTCCTGTGATACTGCCTTCCAGGAATTTAGTGTTGAGCACATTAACTTCTTCTCTCCCATTTCCCTTGTTAACCTGTTGAAGGCTTGTGGTTTTGAACAAGTTTCGCTGCAGCAGACGGTGGTCGAACAGAGTGCGGGGAGGATCACCCATGACATAAAGGCTGTCTTCAAGAAAGGTGAAGTCGCGCCCCCTTCAAGCCTTTTCCGTGACATGGAGAGCAGGCCAGCGCTATCCGCGTACATCGCCTGTTCAGAAGAGGTCGAGAGGAGAATCCTCAGCATTGTGAACGCATGGGTGGATAGCGGCAAACCGATCATTGTCTGGGGTGCGGGCACGCACACCCAACGTTTGCTGGCAACAAGCAGTCTGGCAAAGGCGAATATTCTTTTTTTTGTGGACTCAAATCCCACATACCAGAGTAAGCAGCTGAACGGTATCCCGATTATTGCTCCGTCGGACGTTAAAGATAAGTCTGAACCGATTTTGATCTCCTCAAGAGATTTTCAGCAGGAAATTATAAAAGTGATTCGTGATGAGCTTCACTGCGATAACGATCTTATACTCTTATACGAACTGTAGGATGTGAGGAATTGCCATGAAACTTATCAGTATCTTAACACCTTGTTATAACGAAGAGGACAACGTTAGAGATGTTTATTATCAGGTAAAACAGATTTTCGAAAATCTCGGATCTTACAGATATGAGCATGTTTTTATCGATAATGCTTCAAAGGACAGGACCTCGACTATACTCAAGGAAATTGCCGCGCATGACAAAAACGTTAAACTCATCATTAATACAAAGAATTTTGGATCGTATCGCTCCCCCATGCACGGACTGTTTCAAACAAAAGGGGATGCGGTTATTCCATTGGCCGCCGACTTGCAGGACCCTCCTGAATTGATTTCAGAATTCTTAAGAAAGTGGGAAGATGGCCATAAGATTGTGGCTGCGGTGAAGAAGAAATCACTTGAATCACCCATCATGGCAGCTGTGCGACAGCTCTATTACAGGCTGATCTCCTATTTGTCCGAGGACACCGAGCAGATCAGAAATTTCACCGGATATGGTCTGTATGATAGGGAGGTTCTTAACCTGATCAAGAGTACCGGGGATCATTATCCCTACACGCGGGGATTAATTTGTGACATGGGATTCGATATTGCCCGTATAGAATACGTCCGGCCTGAAAGGAAGAAGGGTTTTTCAAAACACAGCCTGTACGACCTTTACATTCAGGCGATGAATGGCATTACCCATCATTCGAAAATGCCTCTTCGGCTGGCGACATTTGTTGGATTCTTCATGGCGGTTATCAGTATCATGGTAGCCTTCGGCTATACGGTATACAAGCTCATCTATTGGAAGAGCTTTACCGTCGGAATAGCCCCATTGGTGATAGGCCTGTTCTTTTTTGCCGGCTTACAACTGGTATTCCTAGGCATTATTGGTGAGTACGTCGGCGCTATTTACAGCCGTCTTTTCCAGAGATGGCTCGTGGTAGAAAAAGAGCGTATCAATTTTGATTAGCGCGTCTCTGCAGCGCGCATATAACAGCAGACCTCTTCGGTTTCTTGTTGCTGGCGGCTGGAATACAGTCTTTAGTTATGTCTCGTTGGCCCTTCTGTATTATATTTTTTCTAGCCAGATACACTATATGGTTATTCTGGTCTTCTCTTCAGTCGTGAATATCACGCAGGCCTACGTGTGTCACAAGTTCTTTGTCTTCAAGACAAAGGGAAATTATTTAAAGGAATACCTGAGGTACTACATGGTATATTCAATTCCCATGGCTCTCGGTTTCGTTTTTTTCCCTTTTTGTATCGAGGTGTTGAAGATGAATTTCTATTTTACGCAGGCGCTGCTGACTTTTGTTACGGTCATCATCAGCTATTTTGGGCACAAGAATATCTCTTTTAAGGTGTGATGCGTACGGGTGAACTAGCCTGGGCGGCAAGATATGTCTGACCGAAGACTCTTGTGGGGATCGTTATTGTTCGGCCTTATCCTCATTTTTTGTCTCGTCTATCGCGATCTCCTTTTGACCAGGAAGATCTTCACGCATGATTCCATCATCTGGTACGGCAGCTATCATTACCTTGTCGACAGCCTCAGCCGGGGTGTCTTCCCCTACTGGGACCCCTATCTGCAGGGGGGCACCTTCTTTTACCCCCACGTCGCCCTCAACGGGCTCGATCCGCTTTTGCTCGTTGCCGCTGCCGCCATAAGAATATTCCCTCTATCCCCTTTATCGGTATACACGTTCCACCATCTGCTTCACTTATTTATCTTTTCGTGGGGGGCCTACCTGCTGTACAGGAGGATAGCCGGCTGCGGAGTGAGTTCCCTGCTTGCTGCTGCTGTTCTCACTTATTCCCTCTCAGGCAGCTATTTTGTTCAGGGCGGAACGATCGGGCTGGCGCTGTTTGCTCCCATGACCATGTATTTTCTGCTTCTCTTTATCGACCATATCCACGACCGGAGGCGGTATCTGTATCTCAGTGTGATAACGCTTCTCTCCGGCATCTCGATGACGATCATGATTCCTGTCTATTATGTGTTCAATCTGGTCGCATTTGGAGCCGTGCTGTTCCTCGTGAAGGTGTATGATGTTCGGGAAACGGTCAGGTCTTTTCGTGACCGGAGGGTGATCTCCGCCTCCCTGGTTTCCGTGGCGCTGGTGCTTTGCATGGCGGCTCCTCCCCTGTCGGTGATGTTCAGGGATGCCTCGGCAGGTGGAGAACTCTTCCCGATGCTACGCATCGTGCAGAAGAATGACGGCTACTTCAAGAAGATCGTAGCCTCCGATGTAACGACGGATGTGTTGTCCCCCCGGTTTACGGAGCAAAAGGGGGTCTTTGTTTCCTGGGGTAATCTCGTTGCGATGGTCCACCCTGACGTTTTTGAAACTATTCCCTATTTCAGAGATGACCTGCTTGCAGAGGTAACGGGCTATATCGGCATCATCCCCCTGATTATCGTCTTCATCGGCATCGCGTACGGCTCTTCCCGTTTCCGGTACCTGGCCCTGATCATGCTTGCGGTCATCGGGCTGAACATGTTCAGTATTCAGGGCATGAGCGGTAAACCCTTCAATGCGGTGCAGAAGGTCTTCAACATCATCTTCCCCCCCCTGAAGATGATGGAGGCCCGGGAGATCCTCGGGTCGTATTTCCAGATATATTTGTGTATGCTTCTTGCGCTGGGACTTTCCCGGCTGACGGATGCCGAGACGGTTGTTGGTTTCCTGAAGAAGAGATACCGGGTGATCATAGGGCTCTGCGCAGCGATCATCATCCTGAAATGCATCATCACCCGGGTGTATACCGGAAGGCTTTTTTTTGCATCAACGACCGATCTCCTTGTCCTCGTGCAGCTCGTCCTGTTTGGATCCCTTGTCTGGCTGGTTCAGAGAAAGGCCGTCGCCGCGAGGTTTTTTTACGTATGCCTGGCCCTGCTGTTTTTTGCCGAGACGTATATGTTTTTGTCCGGCGGTATCAAGTACGTCTTGATGGACAGCCGTGAGCACTATTCCCTGGTGGATGCCTCAAGCGAGCGGAAGGGGTATCCTTTTGACTATTTCAAGCAGCCCCTGGTGGTGAGGCCAAATATCGCCTTCGGAGAATCGATGCTGAAGACCTCCGGGGTCCTTACGTATGGAAATAACCACAGCATGTTTACGACAAAGCGGTACTACGACCTGCTCACCAATGTGCCCATTGGCAACCAACTCGCCGTGTCCGGAGTGATAAGGCCGGTCGTCAGATTCTTTCCCCAGCAGAGGGTATATGCCGTTGCCGACAGGAATGAGTTGCTCACCTTTCTTGCGACGGCTGACGAGAGGCAATTGGCGGATTCCCTTTTCATCGAAAGTCGCAAAGCGGCAGATGGTCCTGCCCGGACCGGGGATATCAAGCCCTTTGCCTCTTACGAGGACGTTCCATCCCTTACTCCGGGGGGCCTGATCAACTCCTCCCTTTCCTATATGAGGGGACATGGCCGGGAGATCGAGGGCGCCCGGGCTGAGCTGGCGAACAACCTGAATTCCCCGGATCCGCAGATCAGGGTGACCGGCTTCTCAGCCAATGAGATGACTGCGGTTATAAGGAATGACGTGGACGGATATTTCCTCTACAATGACGGATGGTCCAGATACTGGGAGGCATATGACAATGGCAGGAGGACCCCCGTCTTTATCTCCAACTACAACAGCAAGGCGGTCTTCCTGCCGCCGGGAGACCACACAGTCCGGTTCGTTTTCAATCCGATGCACTACAAAATGGCCCTCGCCGCATACTGCTTCGGACTGCTGACCGTCTCTGTCATGATCGGATGGTTCTTGGTGACAAATGCAAGACACGGTATGGCGGATAGGCCTCAAAAGATCGCGGAAAATGATGGAAACCAGGGCCGGTCATGAACCGACGCGCTACAGATTTTTTCAAAATCACTGTGGTAAAATGCTATCATGATTGAAGAAATCGGGACGGTCAAGAGCCTCGAAGGAGACATGGCCGTCGTCCTTGTCCCGAAAAAGAGCGCCTGCGATGGTTGCACCGCGGGGGCCTGCAAGCCGGAGAACCAGACGATGGAGATCGAGGCCCTCAACTGGGTCGGGGCGCAGGTCGGGCAACGGGTGAAGGTGGCGGTGAAGCCACTTACCTTTGTCAAAGGCTCCCTGGTCGTTTACGGGGTGCCGGCCCTGGCTCTGGTCATCGGCGCCGTCGTCGGCAAGGAATGGATGAGCAGGCTCTTTACGACCGCTGACCCTGACATCCTTTCGGCTGTCTGCGGGTTCAGCGCCCTGATCGTTGCCCTGGCAGGGGTGAAAATCTGGGCCCAGGCCGCCTCGGGGAATACCTCTTCCAAGCCCGTCATTGAAGAGATAGTGAGTTAGCAGGGGCGTCTGCCTTTGCACATGATGTACTTGCTGTATCCTAATCTATTTCGAGGGGGACTGCATGGCTAATTTCGAGGTAACAAAGATCAGGAATGTCGCGGTAATAGCACACAGCGGGGCGGGGAAGACCTCCCTGGTGGAGGCGCTGCTCTTTGATTCGGGCATGACCGACCGGCTGGGCAATGTCCAGGACGGCACCACGGTCATGGATTACGAGCCCGAGGAGATCGACCGCAAGATAACCATCACCTCATCTCTTGCCTTTACCAACTGGAACGGCCACCGGATCAATCTGGTCGACACACCCGGTTTCATCAACTTTATAGAGGACACCAAGGGCTGCCTCCGGGTGTCGGACGGCGCGGTGCTGATCGTGTCCGCCATATCGGGCGTCAAGGCCGAGACCGAAAAGGTCTGGAAATACGCCTGCGAGTATGAGATCCCGAGGATCATCTTCATCAACAAGATGGACAAGGAAAGCGCCAATTTCGAGCGCGCCCTGGGAGAACTGGAGAAGTCTTTCGAGACCGAGGCGGTCCCGCTGCAGATCCCCATGGGGTCGGGTGACGGCTTCTCGGGCGTTGTGGACATTATAAAGATGAAGGCCTTCAGGCAGGGCAGCAAACCGGCTCCGGAGGATATACCGGCGGAGCTGAAGGACGAGGCCGACCGTTACCGCAAGAAGCTTATCGAGAAGATAGCCGAGTCGGACGACGCCCTGCTGGAGAAATACCTTGAAGGCGGGGAACTGAGCGATGCGGAGATAATCAAAGGCGTGAAAGAGGGCTCCCTGACGCGGAAGTACATACCCGTTGCGTGCGGGTCCGCGACGATGAATATCGGGATACCCAGCCTGCTCGATACGATAACGCTTTGTCTGCCCTCTCCTGAAGAGATGGCCACGATCTCCCCGATCAGAGGCAAGAACCCCAGGGACGGGTCCGAGGTCGTCAGGAAGCCGGCAGACAACGAACCCCTCTCGGCCTTCGTCTTCAAGACGGTTGCAGACCCCTATGCCGGGAAGCTGTCCTACTTTAGGGTCTATTCAGGGACGCTCAAGGCGGACTCCACCGTCTATAACTCCACCTCCGACACCAAGGAGCGCATAGGCCAGCTCTTTTATCTCCTCGGCAAGAAGCAGGCGCCTGCGCAGTCGCTCGGCACGGGCGAGATCGGAGTTGTGGCCAAGCTCAAGGGGACGAGCACCGGAGATACCTTTACGGACGAGTCGAAGCCGGTCATCTTTGACAAGGTGAAATTCGCAGATCCGATCATCTCCTATGCCATCGCCCCCAAGAGCAAGGGCGACGAAGAGAAGGTGAGCACAAGCCTGCACCGCGCCCTCGAGGAAGACCCCACCCTCAGGTTCAGCCGTGACGAGGAGTCCAAGGAGATGCTCATCTCCGGCATGGGCCAGGTGCATCTGGAGGTGACCCTGGAACGGCTGAAGCGCAGGTTCGGCGTCGAGGTTGTCATGAAGACCCCGAAGATCCCTTACCGCGAGACGATCAAGACCTCCACCAAGGTGCAGGGCAGATACAAGAAACAGTCCGGCGGTCGCGGCCAATTCGGCGATTGCCACATCATGGTGGAGCCTCTCCCGAGGGGCGGGGGGTTCGAGTTTGTGGACAAGATCGTGGGCGGAGCCATCCCGCGCCAGTACATACCGGCGGTGGAAAAGGGCATCGTCGAAGCGATGCATGAGGGGGTGCTTGCCGGCTACCAGCTCGTGGACCTGCGGGTGACCCTCTTCGACGGTTCCTACCATACCGTGGATTCCTCGGAAATGGCCTTCAAGATCGCCGGTTCCATGGCGATTAAGAAGGCGGTGCAGGAGGCCAGACCGGTCCTGCTGGAGCCGATCGTCAAGGCGGAGATCACCACCCCTGACGAGACCCTCGGCGCGGTGATCGGCGACCTGAACTCCAAACGCGGCAAGGTGCAGGGCGTTGAGCCCCAGGCCGGCGGCAACCAGAAGATACTGGCCCAGGTCCCGATGTCCGAGATGCTCACGTACGCAAACCAGCTGCACAGCCTCACCTCGGGCCGGGGATTGTATTCCATGGAATTCTCCCACTATGAAGAGATGCCTGCCCAGCAGGCCCAGAAGATTATCGCCGAGCGGCAGGCCCAAAAAGAAGAAAAGAATGCCTAAGTCATACGCCGCGGCGCTGTTTATCAGCGCCGCGGTCTTCCTGGCAGGGACCTGCCTTGCTCAGGCCCCTGCGCAGACCGGCCGGCAGGAGCCGGTGATGAAAGTCGAGGTGAAAGACGGACTCCTGAGTGTCGAGTCGGCAGGTGCGGAGTTCGGCAGTGTGCTGAAGGCGGTCGCCGCCAAGGCGGGGATCGAGGCCGCCGTCTCGGGAGACGTATCCGTGCGGCCGGTGACGACCCGGTTCAGGAATCTGGAAGTCGAAGAGGGGATTTCACGGCTTCTTTCCCTGATGCAGGAGAAGAACTATACGTTTACGTACGGCAAAGGGGGGAGGCTGGAGAGGGTGGAGGTCTACGGCTCATCGGCGCCGGCCGCAAAGACGGGGAAAGTGAGTGCTCAGCAGGCAGCTCCTTCGGTAAAAAAATCCGTCACAAAGGCGCCTTCGCCTGCACCGCCTGCTGTTCAGAAGAACCCTCCCGCCTCGAAAAGGATCATCAGATCAAAAAAGGAAGATGCGGAGCTACCTGCTCCGGCGCCGGCCACGGATCCGCTTGAGGGGATCGGGAGCGAAGATGAACCAGGGGCTGCCCCTGTATTTCCCTCTGAAAAGGAGCCCCCGTATATCCCTCCGAAGACGCGGTAACGCGGCAACCCGCATTTGAATTAATGCGAAACGGTACGCTATCATATACCGCATGAAGGCCCTCATCTTAAGCGGCGGTAAGGGTACGCGACTCAGGCCGCTTACGTATTCAGGCGCTAAACAGCTCGTCCCCGTCGCCAACCGACCGATCCTCTTTTATTGTATTGATAATATCGTCAGGGCGGGCATCAGGGACATCGGCATCATCATTTCCCCGGAGACCGGAGCGGAGATCAGGGAGACGGTCGGAAGCGGCAGCCGATGGAAGGCGAAGATCACGTATATTCTCCAGGACACTCCCGCGGGGCTTGCCCATGCGGTCAAGACCGCGTCGAAGTTTCTGAAAAATTCGCCCTTTGTGATGTACCTCGGCGACAACCTCATCGGCAGGGACATCAAGAAGTTTGTCGAGGACTTCGGCAGGAAAAAGGCGGACGCGATGATTCTTCTGAAAGAGGTGGATAACCCCCGGCAGTTCGGCGTTGCCGAGGTCGGCCGCAGGGGGAACATAATCCGGCTGATCGAGAAGCCGGAGGACCCGCCTTCGAACCTCGCCCTTGTAGGCGTTTACCTCTTCTCCCCGATGATCCACAAGGCGGTGGACCGAATCAAACCATCCCGGAGGGGGGAGCTTGAGATAACCGATGCCATCCAGGAACTGATCCTCATGGGCAGGCCGGTGAAGAGCTTTGTCCTTGACTCGTGGTGGCTCGATACCGGCAAGAAGGACGACCTGCTTACCGCCAATGCGATCGTCCTGGACGAATGGTGCAGGAATGGCATCGAGGGGACGGTCGACCGTGCGTCCAAGGTGCTCGGAAGGGTGATGCTGAGCCCCCATTCGGTAGTAAAGGGCAGCACCATTAGGGGTCCGGTGGTGATCGGAGACAATACGGTGATCGAAAACTCCTTCATCGGGCCGCACACCAGCATCGGAGACGACGTCAGGATCATCAACTCGTCGGTGGAGCACTCGGTCATCCTCAACGGAAGTGAGGTGCTGAATATCGAGCGGGTGGAGGAGAGCCTCATCGGCAAGCGGGTCAAGATATTCAGGAACAACGGCCACAAGGCATTCAGGCTTATGGTCGGGGATGATTCCGTGGTGGAGGTGTAGGTGGAAGGGGTCATCATACGGGACCTTGCCGTCTTTACGGACGAGCGGGGATGGCTCACCGAGATATTCCGCATCGACGAAACCGGATTCCGTCCGGCGATGTCCTACATCTCGATGACAAGGCCCGGCGTCGCCCGCGGGCCCCACGAGCATATGGAACAGACCGACTTCTTCTGCTTCTTCGGAGACTTCAGGCTCTACCTCTGGGACAACAGGAGGGATTCCGCCACCTTCGGCAGGAAGATGGTCATTGAACGCCAGGGACAGCCGTACGCGGCCGTTGTCCCTCCCCGCGTGGTCCATGCATACAAGAATATCGGCGACAGCGATGCGATGGTGATAAACCTCCCTGACAGGCTCTTCAGGGGCGAGGGCAAGAAGGAGCCGGTGGACGAGGTGCGGTACGAAAACGACCCTGCTTCCCCCTTCCGGACAGACTGATGAAGATCCTGGTCACCGGAGGGGCGGGTTTCATCGGGTCGAACTTTATCCGGCATATCCTGTCTGCGCATCCGGGGTACCGGATCATCAACCTCGACAAGCTTACCTACGCGGGCAATCTTGAAAACCTTTCCGACGTCGAGAACAACCCGGACTACCGCTTTGTCAAAGGCGACATCGGCGACAGGGGGCTGATCGAGGGCATCGAGTTCGACGCGGTCGTCAACTTCGCCGCGGAGAGCCACGTCGACCGCAGCATCATCGACGCCTCTCCCTTCCTCCAGACGAATGTCGTCGGCACCCAGGGTCTCCTCGAGGTGGTGAGGAAGAGGAACTGCCGGTTCGTACATATCTCCACGGATGAGGTGTACGGTTCGACTCCCGACGGCCTCTTTGCCGAAGATTCTCCCGTGATGCCCAACAGCCCCTATGCTGCCAGCAAGGCGTCGTCGGACCTCCTCGTCCGGGCATACCACGAGACTTACGGCATCGAGGCGATCATTACCCGGTGCTCGAACAACTACGGACCTTTCCAGTTTCCGGAGAAGCTGATTCCCCTGGTCATCGCCAATGCCCTTGAGGGGCGGCCGGTGCCGGTCTATGGTGACGGAAGGAACGTACGGGACTGGATCCATGTGCTCGACCATTGCAAAGCTGTTGATCTCGTCTTCCACCGGGGAAGACCGGGAGAGGTGTACAACATCGGGGGAAACAACGAGTGGCTTAACATCGACCTCGTCAGGCTGCTGCTGTCTACTGTCGCACGCCGGACAGGCAAGACCGAGACGGGGGCCCTGGGGTTGATCACCTTTGTCGAGGACCGGGCGGGCCATGACCGCAGGTACGCCATCGACGCCTCGAAGATCGGCAGGGAACTCGGATGGAGACCGGAGACCGGGTTTGAAGAAGGCATGGAGAAGACGGTGGAATGGTATCTGGCGAACCGGGAGTGGTGGGCGCGGATCATCTCCGGCCAATACCGGGAGTACTACAAGGTCCAGTACGGACAGAGGCTCGGCTGATGAGGGTTGCGGTGACAGGGGCTGAAGGGATGCTGGGCCATGACCTGCGGCGCGTCTTCTCTGATACGGACTTCACCGGGTTCACGATCGATCTCCTCGACATTACCCGCCTCGACGACGTAATGCGCACGATACGGGATGCCCGGCCTGACATCCTCATCCATGCAGCCGCATTCACGGATGTAGACCGGTGTGAAGCAGAACCCGAGACCGCATACCTTGTCAACGGCATCGGGGCGCGGAACGTTGCGATGGCGTGCGAGGATATCCGGTGCCCGATCGTATATATCAGCACGGATTATGTCTTTGACGGCCTGAAAGAAGGTGCCTATAACGAGTGGGACCCTACAGACCCGGTAAACCAGTACGGCCTTTCGAAGCTGATGGGAGAACGCTTCGTGTCGGCGCATACCAGCCGGTTCTATATCGTCAGGACCTCCTGGCTGTACGGCATCAACGGCAGGAACTTTGCGGACACCGTCCTGAAACTCCTGTCACAGAGGGATAGTCTGGATGTGGTCAATGACCAGAGGGGCTGCCCCACCTATGCGATAGACCTCGGCAGGAAGCTCAGGGAACTTATCGGCAGGGGCTACGGTACCTATCACATCACCAACTCGGGCGAGTGCACCTGGTATGATTTCGCAAGGAAGATAGCCGAACTGTCGGGGATAAACAAACGCATCAACCCGGTCACCTCGGAGCAGTTCAGACGGCCAGCCAAGCGTCCCGCAAACTCCGTGCTCGGCAAGACGATGCTCAGGCTCGAGGGCCTTGGCGAGCCGAGGCACTGGGAAGAGGGTCTTGCGGATTATCTTCGGGAGAGGAGGGCATAAAATGTTCAGGTGTCTGGGTTGTCTTCTCATGCTGGTGCTGCTCGCGGGAGGCGTCTACCTCGGCCATGGGGTCATCCTCGAAAAGGCGGGGAAGTTCCTCCTGAAGCAGGACACGATCAAGCCCGCGGACGTTATCGTCGTGCTCGGCGGCGAAAAGGAGGAGCGGGTCATCTATGCAGCCAAGCTGTTCAAGGAAGGATGGGCGCGCAAGGACCGGATCATCATGACCGGAGGCCCTGCGGTCTGGAAGTATACCTGGGCAGGGATGATGAAGGAACAGGCGGAGGCGCTCGGCATACCCGGGAAGAATATCATCCTGGCGGACATGTCGCGCTCGACGGAAGAGGACGCGATCTACGTGAGGGGCATCCTGAAGATGCGCGGATATAAGTCCATCATCCTGGTGACCTCTCCCTATCACAGCAGGAGGGCGTCGGTCATATTCGGCCGGATCGTCGGCAGGGATATCAAGATCATCAACGCGCCGGTTGAGGAGAGCTGGTTCAAGTTCGATGCCTGGTGGAAGAGGCAGCGGGACCGGGACATGGTACTGCAGGAGTTTTCGAAGTTCATCCGTCTGTGGATATTCGGCGCGCATGGGGAAGGGGAGACGAAAGAGGTGAAGGACAAGACCCGTCCCTGACGCTGCGGGCAGGGTGCCGTCATGCTGATGAATCAACCCGGCCGTATCTTTCTGTCCTTCTGTTCCTTCTTTCTGTCACCGGGCCGGGACCTCTTTGTCGGCCTTGAGGCATGCCTCGGCACGGGTCGATTCTCCCGCCTCGGCCTTATCCTCCTGTCATGTGTCTTCTCCTGGTGGCTGTATGTCCCAATGCATGAACTCCTGCACGCCCTCGGCTGCATCCTCTCAGGCGGCACGGTCAGCAGGCTCGAACTTTCCCCTGTCTACGGCGCCGTGCTTCTCCGCGGGATATTTCCCTTTGTCTCCTCCGGATCAGAGTATGCTGGCCGTCTTTCCGGATTTGAAACAGGGGGGAGTGATGCTGTTTTTCTCGTGACCGATTTCCTGCCGTATCTGCTGACGATATTCCTGGGGATCCCGCTTCTGCGGTCAGCACAAAGAGGATACTCATCACCCCTCCGTGCCTGTATCGCGTTTGGCGCGGCTGTTCCGCCGGCATATGCTCCCTTCCTGTCCGTTGCCGGAGATTATTACGAGATGGGTTCGATTATCGTCTCGATGAGCGCCGCAGCCGTTGTGCCTTCGGTGAGGCCGGAGAGGTGGCGGAGCGATGACCTCTTCAGGCTGGCGGATTCCCTGTTTCTTTCCGGGTCCGGCTGGGGCTGGCAGGACCTGGCGGCTGTCGCCGCATCAGTCGTTCTGGGCGTTGTGCTGATCTTTGCAACATACGGCGCAGGGGTGGCGTGGGATGCGCTGATGCAGAGATCAGGCAGACACTGACAACCGGGGCAGTCTTTACAGGTCGCCCTTTTTTGCCATCTCCTGCATATGACCTGCTGTCCTGATCGCGAGTGCCTGGATCGTCAGGGAGGGTGACTCTCCTCCTCCGGAACTGGGGAATACGCTCGCATCGGCTATGAAGAGGTTCTTCCACCGGTGGCTGCGTCCGAACCTGTTGACAACGGAGCTGTTGGGATCATCCCCCATCCTGCAGGTGCCAAAGACATGGGTCGAGGAAAAGGTATCATACGAGCCGAACTCCTCGATTATCCCGGAAACCCCCGCGGCGTGCAGTATCTCCCTGCATTTCTTCGCCATGAACTCCAGCAGGTGTATCTCCGTGCCCTCCAGATAGCTGTTGATCCGGGCGACGGGCATGCCGAGTGCATCTCTTTCTCCCGGGTCGAGGTCAATGAAAGACCGCCCGTTGGGAAGAGATTCTCCCATGCCGAGGACCGTGAGCGCCCTGCCGAAGACCCTCCTCATCTCTTCCTTGTGTCTCTTTCCCCAACCCTTTGCAACCCGGTGCGCGTAGCTGCCCGGCCCCAGAAGATCGGCCTCTGCCGTCGCGGAGCAGAAACGGCATCCCCCCGCAACCCCGGCGACAGAACCGGGCCTGTTGAAATCCCAGCATACGCTGTCAACGGGTATGCCCCGAAAGCTGCCGAGCGGCTCGGGGTGCAGCCCGGTAGAGGCCCAGGAGATCGTCTCCATGAAATGTCTGCCAACCTGGCCGGACTCATTTCCAGGACCGTCCGGTGCGTGCGTACTCTTTGATGAGAGGAGAAGCCGGGGCGTCTCAATCGCTCCGCACGCAACGACCACGGCCCTGGCTGATGACCGGTGTGATCCTCCGGCCGCGTCGGTATACTGCACGGATGTGATCCTGTCCGAAGGGCCCGCCTCCAGCAGGGTCACCTGCGAATCGGCCCTGACCGTACAATGCCCCGAGTCAACGGCCTTCCGGATAAAGGTGACATCGGCGCTCCCCTTGTCAGTCCGCATGCAGCCGCGATAACAGTTTGCGCAGTAGTTGCATGCAGGACGACCGTCATACGGCTTCGAAAGAATCGCCACCGAATTTTCGACCCAATTGAGTCCGAGCTTGCGGCATCCTTCCCTGATCCGTGTGCTTGCATAACTGAGTCTGTGCGGGGGGAGGGGAAGAGGCTCGCTCCTGAAGCGGACCGGGTCGCCGACGGGGCCGGCGACACCGGTTACCCGCTCGGCGATGCAGTAAGATGGTTCGAGGTCGTCATAGGAAAGCGGCCAGTCAGCTCCGACGCCGTGGCTGCTCTTCAGCCTCATGGCTTCGGGATGGAGACGATGCGCCTCGCCGCTGTAAACAAGCGTACTGCCGCCGATCCCTCTCTTGTGATGGTAGGCGTCGACTCTCCTTTGCTCCGTAGTATTCGTCTTTCCTCTTGTATGGTTCCATGAAAGCAGTCCCTGGTATGCAGGATCAAGCCTTTGCATCCTGCCGTAGGTATATCGTGCCGTATGCCGTGCTTTTTCGGGGAACAGGGACTGTTCCCACTGCGGTTTGTCGAGGAGGTACTCCCCGGGGTAGTAGAAAGGGCCTGCCTCGAGGAGCAGAACCCTGATGCCGCGGCAGGCGAGGGCCCACGCACAGGCACCACCGCCTGCTCCGGAGCCGATGATGATTACATCCGCATCCTCTCCGGCCATCAGGAGCGGACCGGCAAGACGGATGTGTATGCAGGATATCCGTCCGGCTGGGGAGGGCCCTGATACGCCAGCGCCTTCCACGTTTCGGGACACGCGTAGTAAAAAGAGAATGCCTCTGAGCGGAGTTTCTCGAAGAAGAGCCGCTGCAATGATCCGGCTGGGCCTGCCTCGGCTTCAGCGATGATATCTTCCTTCTGCTGCTCCCCGAGGCCGGCAAAGTCAGGGGCGCCGTATCTCTTGGCCTTTTCGTTCAGCCAGGCGCACCCCTCCTTGATAGTCCGCCGGTAGTTTCTGTCCTTGCCGATGCCGGTCAGCAGTCTCCCGGCTATGCCGAGCTGCGAGGCACCCGGTGTTTCGTCGGAAGGGATGAGGGTATCGAGAAATGCCTCAAGTGTTGCGGCTTCACGGGTGGTGAGGGACGCAGGGAGAAATATATCCTTCAGGATATGGCCGGACACTGCCAGCAGCCCGATGCCCAGGGTGATCCTGAAAAAACGTCTCCTGCTGACCTCCATGCCGGGTTATATGCGAGCCGTACGCTGTCTGCTATTTGGTCCGCTTGAAGATAAAGTAGAGGCCCATTATGCCGAGTCCTGCAGCCGTGACTACCATGCCCCATGGCGTGAATGTCGGCGTCGATATCGTCCCGGGAGCTGCAGATCCGGCAAAAGAGATGCTTGGAAGGAGAGCCGCGGACACAACAGCGAAAAGAGCCTTTTTCATATGTTACCCCCTCAAAATAGTTAACCTTTTTTATCATAAGCACAGGATAAAGTCAATCCGGCGGCTCCCTCTTTTGCGGCTATCGATGGGGCACGCGTGATATTGACATCATTCGGTTCTGTGATAGGATTTTACTACCAATACACCGTGGAATATGAACAGGAGGAGTCAATGGAGCGGACAGGGATCGTGACTATCAAGGGGAACCCCCTCACCCTTCTGGGACCCGCGATAAAGGCGGGTGACAGGGCCCCGGCTTTTGTCGTCCTCGACGCTGACCTGAAGGAGGCGGGACTCAAGGATTTCTCCGGTCGTATAAAGGCGATCAGCGTGACCCCTTCCCTCGACACGCCTGTCTGCGACCTCCAGGCGCGAAGGTTCAACGAGGCGGCGGCAAGGCTGCCGCAGGACGTTGTCATCCTCAATATCAGCATGGACCTTCCCTTCGCCATCTCCCGGTTCTGCACCGCAGCAGGCATCGACCGGGTAAAGGCCTATTCGGACCACCGCGACGCGTCGTTCGGAAACGCATACGGAGTACTCATCAAGGAACTCAGACTCCTCGCCCGTTCCATCTTTGTCATCGATAAGGGTGACGTGGTGCGCTATGTCGAGATCGTGCCCGAGGTGGCGGATCACCCTGCTTATGACAAGGCACTCGGCATTATTCACACCCTTGTCGGGCGGTGATGTCCCTGTCATCGCCTGAACATATATTCTTGGGAAACAGGGAATTTCAGATCTACTAAAGGAGGAATACGATGCCGTACACAGCAAAGGACTACAACGCATTACTGGGGATGAGCGGCTTCAGCGATACGCTTCTGAAGAACCATTTCACCCTGTACCAGGGGTATGTGACAAATACCAACAAGGTGGCCGATAGCCTCGATCAGATGCTCAAGGACGGCAAGGCGGGCACGCCGGAATACGCCGAGCTGAAGCGGAGGTTCGGATGGGAATTTAACGGCATGAGGCTGCATGAGCTCTATTTCGACAACCTCGGGGGCAAGGCGGCCATGGACAAAAAAGGCGCGCTCAGCAGGCAGATGGAGACCAGTTTCGGAAGCGCGGAGCAGTGGGAGAAGGATTTCAGGGCGACCGGGGCGATGCGGGGTATCGGCTGGGTCGTCCTGTACCAGGACCCGGCGGGAAAGAGGCTTTTCAACTGCTGGATCAACGAACATGATGTTTCTCACCTGTCCGGATGCGCTCCCCTTCTGATCATGGACGTCTTCGAGCATGCCTTCATGATCGATTACGGACTCAAGAGGGCTGACTATATCGACGCCTATTTCAGGAATATCAACTGGGCTGCCGCAGAGGCACGGCTCCTCAGGTAAAAGGGCCGCCGGGCAAAGTATACGAAAGGGCAGTCAGCCTGCAGAGGCTGCCTGCCCTTATGATCCGGACTGCCGGGATTTCAGCAGGAACTCTTGCACTTGCAGGTTGTCGAGACCTTCTTAACGACCTTCCTGATCGTCATCGGAAACACCACCTTTCGCGGGGAGATCGCGGCCTTATGCCGACTTCGTTCCCATTATACCATGCAGGTGGCACTTGTACAGGTCCCTTGCCCCGGGTCCGCCGAGGACTTCGGCGCGGTACCTGCAGCCTCCCCTGCAGTCATCGACATAGGCGCAGTCGCAGTCAAGTTCCTTGAGCCGCACGGGCGTGATCTTCTCCCAGCATGTCCGCAGCCCCTGTCCCGCATCGCCCGCCCGCCTGTCAGCATAGAAGGTGCAGCGCGAGGCGAGACCCTCTGCGGAGACAGACATGAGGTGCAGGCCGCAGGCGAATCCGGCGGTGCTGTCGTGGAAGCCGCCGCCAAAGCCGTACCGGAGATAAGGGCCGCCAAGCTCAGGCGGCACGATCAGGTCTGGGTTGCCCGCAAGCCTGCCGGTCACGCACGGGACATCCACTGTCCAGTCTCTTACGCCGAGCTGCCTGAACATCAGCTCCATTTCAGGGAAGTCGCCGAGGTTTTGCCTGTGCACCATCGTGGCTACCGAGACATCGACCCCCGCGTCCAGACACATCCTGACCGCATCCATCGCATGCTCGAAACTCCCCTTTCCCCGCACCGCCTCATGAGCGGATTCCAGGCCGTCGATGCTGACCTGGATTTCATCCACACGCAGCTGCCTAAGAAGCGGGATGGTGATGAGCAGACCGTTGGTAAAGAGGACCTTGCGTGCTGCAAGGGATGGCAACAGGTCATTGACAGCGCCGAATGCGTGATGGAGCAGAGGTTCGCCGCCGGTGATGAGAAGGCGCAGACCCTGCATCCTGTCGAATTCCTCCAGGACTGAACGGACCGTCGTCAGGGGAAGGTCGTGAGGGCTGTGATCTCCCATGTAGCAATGCCTGCAGCGCAGGTTGCAGCGGTCCGTGATCTGCATCTCCAGGTACCGCAGGGACGGGACGGGAGACCTCAGCAGAGGGGGGCGCTTACCCCTGACCGGCCTCTCCGTGAGCAGTCCCTCATCGAGGCAGTATCTGATGAATTCATTCTCCGGCGAGTCTCCCCCCCCGGCTGTGGAGCATTGTCGCAGAAAAGCGAAGGACTCATCGTCCAGCTCATAGAGTTCATCCGAGGTGATCCTGTAGAGAGACGGCGTCTCGAGCCATTTAAGGACAGCGTCTTCTGCAAGAAAATAGTGCATCTATATCATTGTACACCAGAGGCCTGCCGGGGGTTTTCAGCTGCCGGGAATTGCGGGATCGCCTTCCGGCGACATACGGTCAACGATTTCTCTGGAACCGGATACTATCTCCGACGGTTATTCCAAAGCGGTCGCAGAAACCCGCGTTCACCTCGACCACATAGAGGGCATTGCCGGATGAGGGAAGGAGCGTTTCCGAAAAAGGACGGGTGTGCGGGTGGATGGATATCACCCGCTTATTCCTGTCGGCGTAGATGATGTCGAGGGAGATACCGGTGTTCTTCATCCAGAAGGCGAGCACCTCCGGATGATCGAAGATAAAGAGCATTCCGCCGTTCTCGGGCAGGGAAGGACGGTCCATGAGCCCCCGCACCCTCTTTCCCGCGGTATCGGCGACCTCGATTTCTATGGCGGCCTTTTTCTTGCCGCCCTTGCCAAGGAAGACAAGACTTCCCTGCCGCGCAAATACAGTGTCGCCACCAGCGGATGATGCGGCTATTGCAGAGGGAGCATCAGGTGCCTTGAGGAAGGAGGCGCCCCAGTGGAAACAGGCCATCACCGCGATGAAAAAAAGGGAGAGGGAGCCTGTCAGGAACGCCTTCACGAACCGGCTTGCAGGCCGGCTCTTCACAGAGGTCTGCGGCGGGCCCGCTTTCTTTCTCCTCGCCTTTCTTGCCGCCTTTACCATCCTGTGTGATTATAGCACACGGGTCCTCCGCATGTACGATACTGCTATAATGAAAACAGGGAAACGAGATTTCATGGAACTTAGAGAACAGCTCTGCACAAGATTTTGTTCATTTTACAAGCCTTCTCGTGATGCGGAGCTCTCCTGTGGGGGATACCTGGCCATCCAAAGACTGCAGGCAGCAAAACGCCTGGATCTGGCCTCCTGCAGAAAGACATACTCCTCCGATACTGGCGAGCGGATTGCTGCGATCCTCTGCATCGCCTGCCCCTTTTGCCAGGATGACTGCGATTTTGCGCAAAGGGTTACGGGTGCCTCCCCATGCGGCGGTTTCATCGTCGCCGCCTCTCTTATGGAGCAGGGTGTCATCAGTATTGACGACCTTCTGAGTGTGCTCTAAACTGGAAGTAGCGGCATCAGCGCATTTTTACATTATTTATGACGAACAAAGGGGGAAGGATGGAAAGGTACTCAGTGACTGAGATCGTCGAGCAGGCGGTCCAGACCGAGAAGTTGGGATATCGGTTTTACACGTCAATGATGGAGCGGTTCAAGGATGACCGGGGGCTGAAGGAGCTCTTCACCACACTAGCCTCCGCCGAGGTGCGGCACGAAAAGAGATTCTCGGACCTGAAGGCTGGAGTGAAGGAGGCAGCCTACGAAGACATGGAAGAGGTTTCCCTTTACCTTCGGGCGATCACGGAATCCGAGTTCTTCCTCGGCAAAGAGAAGTCCCTGCCCTCCCTCGACCATGTCAAGTCGGTCGAAGATGCGGTCGCCTTTGCCCTCGGCTTCGAAAAAGAGACGCTCCTCTATTTCTACGTTCTTCGCGATATCGTAGGGGACAAGGGGATCATCGACGCGATCATCGGGGAGGAGAAGAGCCACGTCACCTGGTTGAGAAAATTCCAGATGGGCATCGGCCAGCTGAAGTAACCATGTGCTGACGACGCGGGCCGGCGGCCCGCGTCCCTTTCTTCTGCCTGAAACTGTCCGCTTGCCTGCCCCCAATTGTCACCCCTCCATCCGGGTGCTATAATAGCCTACGGCCATGTCATTGAAGAAGAAGATTGTTCTCGGCTTTCTCATCAGCGCGGTCATCATCGCCGTTCTGGCTGCCTTCGAATACGTGAATTTCATCAAGATCAGGCGGGAGATAGCAGACCTCGAGACGACGGATACCATACGGAGCAAATCGCTGCAGCTCAGGAGGCATGAGAAGAACTACCTGCTCAACGGCGATACAGCGGAAAGGGAGCAGGTCCGCGATTATCTCCGGCAGCTGAAGGAGATCCTCGGCAGGGGCAGGACCTTCGAGGGAAGCGGCCGGCTCGAAAGGCTCCGCTCCCGGGTGGAAGACTACAGCAGGACCTTCAGCCGCATCGAAGAACTGGCGGCCGCATTCCACGCCGAATTCGGGCAGGTGAAGCTTTCCCGCAGGCAGCACGCCGGTTTTTTCCGGCTCATAGAATCGACTGTCCTTGAGCGCCCCCTGGTGAATGAAGAAGTGCTCCGTTCCGTCTTTATGCTCCAGCCGGATAACCCGGCGGTGCGGAGTCTGCGCGATCTCGATGCGGAGATCCAGTCCCTCAGAAAGAGCGGCGAGGACATCCTCGTCAGGTCGAAGGAACTCGACGGCATCGCCCGGGAGAACGTGGACGGGTTCATCAGGAGGTCACAGATCGCGATCCTCATCGTCTTTCCGGTCTTTATCGTCGCCGGCTTCGGCGTCTTTCTCATCATCACCGGCAGTGTGGTGAAGCGTCTCCAGTCTCTGACCAACCTCGTGGGGCGGGCCGGCGGCGGAGAGTTCCGCCAGATGGAGACAGAGGAAGACGGATGGACGGGAGGGGATGAGGTGGGCGTGCTTATCCGCACCTTCAACGCGATGGAACTGCAGCTTGCCCAGCGGGAGAAGGAGCTGCTCCAGAGCAAGAAGCTGGCAGCCATCGGCACCCTCGCATCCGGAGTTGCACACGAGCTGAATAACCCGCTGAACAATATATACACGACTGCGCAGAGGCTGACCAAAAAGACGGGTGAGGAGTGTCCACCGGCCGTCAGGAAGGGTCTGGATGATATCTTCAGCGAGGCGATGCGGGTGAAGGGCATTGTGGCCGACCTCCTCGAGTTCGCCCGGGGGAGGGAGCCGCAGCTGCGGGAACTGGACCTGAGGAATCTGGTCTCAGCCGCCTTCCGGCATATCAGCAGCACCGTCAGGACGGCGGATATCCGGTTTGCCCCTGATGTCCCGGAGGGATGTATCTTCTTCGCTGATCCGGAGCAGATCGAGAGGGTCTTCATCAACCTCTTTACAAATGCCGTCCAGGCGATGCCGTCGGGCGGCAGCGTCTCGGTGAAGGCGGAACAGGAGGGCGCCATGCTGAGGGTCATCGTGTCGGACACGGGGACCGGGATGGCGAAGGACATTCTCGAAAAGGTCTTCGAACCCTTCTATTCCACGAAGGACAAGGGCACCGGCCTGGGGCTGGCGATCGTCTTCAACATCATCCAGAAGCACGGCGGCGCGATCACGGTCGAGAGTGAGCAGGGCAAGGGCACGAGCTTCACGATTACCCTGCCGGTGAAGGCCTCGGACTGAAGGGAATTCTGACGGTGCATATCATAAAGGACGGCCATGCATAATAAACCCCTATGTGGCGGAAGTATTGATCCTGATCGCGGAAACCGCGGATATAAAGCGCCTGGTACATTCCCGATGACGAAAGGAAGGATATGGCATTTAAGATCCTGGTAGCCGAGGACGAAGAGATTACCCTCAACAATATCGTCGAGACGCTGCGGGAAGAGGGGTACGAGGTGACCGGCGCCTCTGACGGCGCGCAGGCGGCTGCGGCTGTGGACAAGGACGGCTTCGATCTCCTTATCACGGACATCAAGATGCCGGGCATGACAGGCATGGAACTCCTCGCAAGGGTGAAACAGCAGTCGCCTGAGACAGAGGTCATCGTCATCACCGGGTTCGGCAGCATCGGCTCCGCGGTGGATGCGATGAAGACCGGCGCCTATGACTATATCACCAAGCCGTTCGACCTCGACGAGCTCTCGATACGGGTAAAGAAGATATCCGGACAACTGACCCTGAAGAAAGAGCATATGGCCCTGAAGACCTTCTACGGCATGAACCAGGTCTCGATCATCGCCAAGAGCGATGCGATGGAAAAGATACTCGGCATCATCGGGGACATGAAGGATTCCGACTGCAACGTCCTTCTCACCGGCGAGAGCGGGGTGGGCAAGAACCTGATCGCCAAGATAATCCACTCCACGGGCAGGCGGCAGAATATGCCGTTCCTCTCGATCAACTGCGCTACCCTTACCGAGGACCTTCTTACCAGTGAGCTCTTCGGCCATGAGAAGGGCGCCTTCACCGGGGCGGTGAAGATGAAGCCCGGGCTCGTCGAGATAGCGGATACCGGCACCCTCTTCCTCGACGAGATAGCGGAGATGTCCCCGAACCTGCAGGCGAAACTCCTGAAGGTGATCGAGGAGGGTGAATTCTACCGGGTGGGAGGCACAAGGCCGATCCGGGTGGATGTCCGCTTTATCGCTGCCACGAACCAGAACGTCCGCCACATCATCGGGGAGGGCCGGTTCAGGGAGGACCTGTACTACCGGCTGAACGTTATGGAGCTTGAGATTCCGCCCCTGAGGGAACGGAGGGAGGATATCAGGCCCCTCAGCTCCTTTTTTCTCCAGAAGCACCTCCCCAAGTCCCGAAAGAAGATCACCGGATTCACGCGGGAGGCGATGGAAGTCCTCCACGGCTACAGCTTCCCCGGGAATGTGAGGGAACTCGAGAATATCATCGAGAGGGCGATCATTCTTGAAAACGGACCCCTTATCACGCCCGAGAGCCTTCCCGGCAGCATCCGCTTCCTGCAAATCGAGACCTTTGACGTCAGCTCCGTAAAGACGGTAGACGAGATGGTCAGGGAGTACGCGGAAAAGGTCCTGAAGATGGCAGGAGGAAACAGGACAAAGGCAGCCGAGATGCTTGGCATCTCACGGACGAGCCTCTGGAAGATCCTGAAGGAGGAGTAACTACCAGGACCTCTTCGTCTCTGCCCTTATTTCTTGAGGAAGCGGCATACCTGTTGTTCATTCTGTTCATATTCTGAACGACCTCCTTTTCGACCACCTGTTAAGAATATAAACATTAGAAAACAGCTACTTACTACCCTTCAGGCCGGATTATATCGCCTTTCTTAGCCCTTCTGATCCGTTCATATTTTGAACGGCCAATAAATACACCTTATTTTTTATCTTGTATTTCAAGTAGTTGCAGCTGGCATCTCCCATGCAATATCAGAGTTAAGCAATTTTGCGGGAGGTAGCGATGAAAAAACAGCTTCTATTCGTCACACACCAGAATGAAGAGACAGACGACGGCCTCGCCTATGCGGTGGATCTTGCCAGGACGATGGACGAGGGCATAACCGTCCTTCTGGTCAACCGGAAGAACCTGATGGAGAAATTCGAAAGGGCGATGGCTGCGGTGACCTTTGCCGAGGCGAATGAGCATGAGACGAGCAGGGCGATCCTTGCCGAAGGTGAGCAGGGAGATGAAGATGCCGGGAAACGGGTCGAGACCCTTCTCGATAAATGCAGGGACCTCGGCGTGAACATTACGGTGCACGCGGTGACCGAGGACGCGGTGACCGCTGTAAAGGATTATCTCAAGAAGCGCAACGGCGTGGACATGGTGCTCCTGAGCCCCAGCGTGACTGACAAGAAGAACCTTTCTGCCAGGGAACTGCAGAGGCTTGTCAAGACCGCATCCCGGCCGATCGTGACGATGGCCAGGCAGGGGATCGGGGTCAGCCAGGAACCCTGTTACGACGCACACTAAATCAATTTTCTGAAAGGGAGGACGGTCAGGTGTATCTGTACTTACCGGTGGCTTTAACCAGTATCAATATCTTGGTGCCCATAGGGCTCGGACTCGCAGTCGGGCTCCTCTCGGGTCTTTTCGGAGTGGGGGGCGGTTTTCTGATGACCCCTCTGCTTATCATGTTCGGCATCCCCTCGACAGTCGCTGCTGCCACTGATTCAAACCAGATCGTGGCAGCATCCACTTCGGGCACGTACGCCCACTGGAAGGTGGGAAACGTTGACTTCAAGATGGGGTTGTATCTCCTCCTCGGCGGCTTCATCGGCGGTCTGGCAGGGGTCCAGGGGATCAAGGTCCTGCAGGCGATGGGCAATGCGGATTTTGTCATAAAGATGACCTATGTGCTCATGCTCGGCATTGTCGGGGCCTACATGTTCGTGGAGAGCCTTATGAGCATGAGAAAAAAGAAGGAAGAGACGCCGAAACAGGCGAAGGAATCAAAGGTAGGGGCATTCCTTAAGTCGCTTCCGATGCAGACCCACTTCGAGAAATCGGGAGTCACCCACTCTCTCCTCCTTCCGGTGATCTTCGGCGGGTTCGTCGGCATCCTCGCAGCGGTGATGGGCGTCGGCGGCGGGTTTCTCATGGTGCCGGTGATGGTCTATATCCTCAGGATGCCGATGCACGTCGTCGTGGGGACGAGCCTCTTCCAGATACTCTTCAACTGCATTGAGGTGACATTCCTCCAGGCATATACCAACCACAATGTTGACTTCATCCTCGCGGTGCTCCTGCTCCTTGGCTCTACGGTCGGCGCGCAGGTGGGGGCGGTCTTCGGCAGGAAGCTCAAGGGCGAGCAGCTCAAGATAATCCTTGCGGTGATTGTGCTCGTGGTAACGGTGAAGATCGTATTCGAGCTCACGATGAGCCCGTCATTACTCGTATCCCAGGGGGGAGGACACTGACATGGTAAAAGCTCACAGCTCTCGGCTTATGGCCCTCGGCAACGCAGGCAGATGGCTTATGGTCGTCTTCATTATCTGTACCGCACTACTATTTTCCGGCAGCGCTTCTGCGACGCTCACCGCCAGGGCGAACCATGACCACATCACGGTTGATTTCTTCTACCACGGCAGCACGGTGAGCGTCAGCGGAGTTTCCGATCCGGACGCTGATCTCGTCATCAAGATAACATCGCCCGAAGGGCACCAGGCGCTTCGCAAGAAGGGGAAGGTTGCAGGCCTCCTCTGGATGAACGTCGGCAATCTTGATTACGAAAACGTGCCGGCCCTCTATTTCCTCACTGCCACGAAAAAGCCGGAAGACATACTCGCCCCCGGGGAACTCGACAAGGCGGTCATCGGGTATCCGGCCCTTGCCCGGCATGCTGAGGTGAAGCCCGTGTCAGACGAACAGGAGAAGGCCCGCTGGTTCGCCGAGTTCATCCGGTACAAGGAGGCATCCAGGGTCTATGGCATAACTTCGGGCAACATAAACATGTCCGAAAAAGACGGCAAGCATACCTACTACACCCTGTTTCAATGGCCCTACCAGGCGTCCCCCGGAGACTACACGGTCACGGCGTACGCGGTGAAGGGCGGGAAGATCGTCGAGACGGCCGAGTCGCACGTCCTGGTCGAACAGGTGGGCGTTGTCAAGAGACTCGCGGATATGGCAAAGAGCAGGGGCGCGCTCTACGGCGCCATTTCCATCCTGGCTGCACTCGGCGCAGGGTTCGGAGTCGGCCTGGTATTCAGGAAGGGCGGAGGTTCGCATTAATCATGTATAACACCATCGTCGCAGGATATGACGAGTCGAATTCCAGCAAGGCGGCTCTGATAGAGTCCTCCCACTGGCTCAAGAGACACGGCGGCACCCTCTATATCGTGCACGCGGTCTACTTCGACGCCGAGGAGTTCGGCATTGCCCCGACACAGCTCGAAAAGCGTCTGGAGGCTGGAGAGAAGATATGCATCCGGACCAAGGAGATGATAAGCGCCGAATTCGGGATCAACGCACGGTCTCTGCTCTGCGAGGGGGAACCCCCTGAGGTGATCGTCGCGATGGCAAAGGAGAAGGCGGCCGACCTCGTGGTGCTCGGCACCTACGGGCGGAAGGGGTTGAACCGGCTCCTCATGGGGAGCGTTACGTCCCAGGTGATCGCGGATGCGCCGGCGGACGTGCTCGTGGTGAAGAAGCCCTGCAGCGAATGCGCCGGCACGTACGCCTCTGTCCTCGTTCCCTTTGACGGTTCGGACCACAGCAAGAGGGCGCTCGGCAGGGCCGTCAGGCTGGCGAAGGCTGAAGGCGCGGCGATCACCATACTGTACGTCATACCGCGCTATGAGGAGATGGTGGGGTTCTTCAGGACCGAGTCCATACGGAAGAGCCTGTACGCGGAGGCGGAGAAGATCGTAGACAGCGCCGGGGAGGTGGCTTCGATCGAGGCGGTGAAGACATCGTCCCTGATCCGTGAAGGACATGTGGCCGACGAGATCGTGCGGGTCGCAAGCAACGGGTCGAACCATGACCTGATCGTCATGGGCAGCCACGGTTGGAGGGGAGTTGACAAGGCAATCATGGGAAGCTCCACCGAGAGGGTGATCGTCAACGCGCCGGTCCCCGTTCTCGTGGTGAGGTAAGGGTTCTACGGGAGAAGGAGACGTCTTGTGAAGGGATACAGAAAGATACTGATCGCGGTGAACAGCCCGGGAGAGGTCCTCAGACAGGGGCTAAAACTGGCAGGAGATGAGCGTTGCTGGGTGACCGTGGTGAAGGTCGTGCCGCCGCATGACGGCGACCTCGACCTGACCGGTATTAAGAATATGGACGATGTGCTCGACAGCGGCGGGGAACGTGCCGTTGCCGGGATAAAGGATATAGCGACAAAAGAAGGATCACTGGTAAAGACGAGGCTGGAGAGGGGCGAGGCGCATAAAAAAATAGTGGAAGTGGCTGAAGAGGAGCGGTGTGACCTTATCATCATGGGGTCTCGCCGCCAGTCCTGGCTGCAGCGGCTCCTCGGCGGAAACGTGGTCGAGAAGGTTCTCAGTCAGGCTCCCTGCCCGGTGCTTGTCATCGGGGCGTAGGCCGCACCCCTCCTGATGCGGGGCGCTTCGGCGCCCCGCAGAATTCCCGGAAGGTCATGAACTGCGGTAGTTGTGCGCGCGGCAAGCGCGTTGAGGATAGATGCGTAAAGAGAGACATCAGCGGCTCCTGAAAAGGGGCATCATCACACCGGAAGCGTTCCGGGACGCTGAGAGGGAATCGTCGTCTCACGGAAGGTTCCTTGAGGAGATTCTCGGGGACAGGGGCGTCCCCCGCCATGAACTCCTCTTTTGCATTTCAGAGACCTACAATCTGCCTGTTGTCGAATACCGGGAAGACCTGCTCATCTCCCGCAGCCTTCTGAAACGGCTGGATCCGGAGCGATTGAAGCGTTCGCTCTGGGTACCCCTTTCAGCCGCCGGAGACAAGGCCGAGGTGATCGCCTACAGGCCGGATGATGAAGGGGTCGCGGCCGAGATCAGGTCAGTCCTCGGGGTGAGGGATATCCGTTTCCTTGCAGCTCTGCCGCAGGACATCATCAGGATCATCGAGAACAACCAGGACCTGAACCCCGGCTTTCCTCCCCAGGCGGGACGCACGCCCCTTGCCCTGGTGCGCACCTTCCTCGCCGAGAGGCGCTCGCTCTTCGCATCATACCGGACCTCCCTGGCGCGGGGGAGGACAGGGCTCTCCTTCATCCGCACCGGCATATCCTTCATCACCATCGGGATCGTCCTTTTCAGGGTCTTCGGGTCCGGCTACCCGGTGATCGCGGATCTGCTCCTCGTGGGCGCCGGTGCCGTCATGGCCGTGGACGGACTCATCTGGTATCTGCCTGCAAGGAAGTCCGGACAGACCCGCTTCAACTGCATTCCCACAGAGCCGACATGCGGCACGACCGTCCTGGCAGCGGATGATCCGGAGGGCAATCCCATCTTCAGGAGGACGCCTCCCGCCGGGGGGGCCGCGGAACTGCGGGCAGGGTGGGATGACCTGTCGCCGGTCATGAGGCGGCGTTTCCTCGCAAGCGACCGGACCGACCTTGCAGAGGAGAGGACCGTGCTCGCCTGTTACCGTTCGATCATGGCCCGCTCGCGCACCGGACTCGCCTTCACGCGCACCGGCGTCGCCTTCATGGGCCTGGGGATCGCCCTGCTGAGGCAGTTCGGCGCCGGTCCCTGGCGGGCATTCGATATTCTGCTTCTCCTGGCGGGCATCTGCATGACCCTCGAGGGGTTCTATTGGTACCTCCCCGGCAGGACCGCGGGAAAGGAGGGTTTCTCCTCAGTCAAACGCGCCGGCCAGATGCGGAGCATCTGGAACTTCGCCTTCCCGCCTGAGATCGGCACCGGCCCTGTGCGGTGCTTCTCCGGCCCTCCGGTACGGCCCTCCCATGCCCCCGGCATCTGGGCGACGACCGGCCTTGCGCTGGAGCGCACGCTCCTTGCGGAGAGGCGGAATGTCATGGCACGGGTCCGCACGGTGATGGCGCGGTCAAGGACCGGCCTTGCCTTTATACGGACCGGCATGAGCGTTGCTGCGGTCGGGTTTGGTCTCCTCGTCTATTTCGGAGCAGGCGGGCCGGCCTGGCTTGCGATAAACCTATTTCTCATACTCTCGGGTGTCCTCTGTATAGCCGACGGCCTGTACTGGCACCTCCCGGCCGAAAGGCTGCGCAGGCAATTCCCCTATTGTTTCGGCGACATGGAGATAGCGATGCCGGATTACGGCAGGCCGGGACGCTGCTGGGGAAAGGCGGTATTCAGTCATGATGACATCTGAGACGGCTGTCCGGAAATTCTCTTTGCTTGCGGCCAGGGGTATCATCTCTTCGGCTGATCTTACTGCAGCGGAGGAGAGCGCCTGTGCCCGGGGCCTGGAGTTGGAGGAGGTGCTCCTCAGGGAATATCCTGTTTCCCGGAAGGATGTGCTTGAAGCGCTTTCTGCCCATTATCGCTGTCCGTCTATAGAGTATGACGAACGGCTGCCGGTCCCTCCTGCCCTGCTCGAAGGGCTCGACCCGGAGCGGCTTGCCACCGGACAGTGGTTTCCGGTCATTCTCGAGGCGAATACCGTGATCATCGCGGCGAACAATCCCTCTGTTCCGGGGCTGATGGAAGAGGTGGGGAGGCTCCTGCCCGCGCAGAGGTACGAGGTATGGGTCGCCCTTGCGGAAGACATACAGTGGTTCATCCAGGATTATCTCAACGCCAGGCCGGGACATATCATCGGCACCGAGAGGACAGGGCTTGCCTACTGGAGAAACACGATGGCCCACTGGAGGACGCGCCTTGCCTGCTACCGAAATGACCTCGCTCAGGTCCGCACCTGGCTCGCCTTCCTCAGGTGGGGCCTCGGGTTTATCGCCCTGGCGGACGCTCTGCTCCGAAGGCAGCCCGATGGCCTGACCCGGTATGCCTCCTTCGGCATGATCGGCATCGGTCTTTCCCTTTCAGTCGCCGGGCTGATGAGGTATCTGCGGATACGTCGCTCGCGGATGAGCCCGCCGGGCCATCACACCCTGGTGGAGGTGACTGCCGCGACCGTGCAGTTCCTCGAAAACTACCACTTCATCGAAGGCGGCCTGCCACAGGAGAGCAAAAAGACGATGCTCGGCCGCCTGGCAGACCTCCTGTACGGTCACAGCACGATCCTCTACCCGGCGCCTGCCAGCAGGGAGCGGACGCAGCTGGCGCGGGAGCGCAACGTCCTGGCAGCGCAGCGGACGGTTGCCGCCTGCTATAGAACGATCTATTCACGGGCGCGCACCGGTCTGTCGTTCATACGCACGGGCGTCTCCTTTGCCGGCCTCGGCATCGGACTCATGACCTTCTACGGCCTGGGCCTGATGAGCGGCCTCGATGCGCTCCTCGCGGCGGCCGGGCTGCTGATGACCGTTGACGGGCTCCTGTGGTACCTGCCGGTGCGGAAGGAGCAGGCGGAAATTCCCCGCAGCCCGGTGGCGTTTTAAGTGATAGACTCTTAGTATGAAGATAGAGCGCAAGATCATCCTGTCCAACGCGGTGAACCTGGGGCTGATCCTCCTGATCGGGGTCTTCGCCCTCCAGAACCTCAACCGCGTCCTCACGAAGCTCCGCTTCGTCGAGATAGCCGACGACCTCAACGCCTCTTTTCTGGAGATGCGGCTCTCTGAAAAGAACTATATCCTCTTTCATGACGAAGCGACCCTTACGGACATGCAGGCGCAGATCTCTCGCACCCGTCAGACGATCGACTCGGCGAGGCAGGATATCGTCCGGGCGGTCGGCGAAGACAACCTGTCGATGCTCATCGGACAGATTGAAAAATATTCGAATACCATCCATGACGTGCAGGCGAGCGGCGGGCAGGACGTCGCCCTGAAGCTCCGCCTCAGGATGCACGGCAAGGAGCTGAAGGAGTTTTCAGAGAGCCTTGTG
This sequence comes from Nitrospirota bacterium, assembly GCA_021825365.1. Lineage (GTDB taxonomy): Bacteria > Nitrospirota > Thermodesulfovibrionia > Thermodesulfovibrionales > UBA6898 > JAKAGF01. Next base: position 76,076 of record JAKAHR010000006.1, read on the forward strand.
CGCATAGAGCGGGCGCGGGTGAACGACATCATCGCCTCCTCCAAGAGGGTGCTCTTCTACTCCTTCTGGGTGCTCTTCCTTCTGGCGATCCTCGTCAGCCATTTCATCTCCCAAAGGATACTTCTGTCCCTCAGGGCTATCGAGCGGCTGACCCGGTCGATAGCAGAGGGAAAGTTTCACCGCATCGAGGGGCCTGTCGACGACGACGAGGTCGGCTCGGTCACCACGGCGATCAACTCGATGTCCGATGAGCTCAAAAGCAGGGAAGAGGAGCTGATCCAGTCGAAGAAACTCGCGTCCCTCGGCATACTCACGGCCGGAGTCGCGCATGAGCTGACCAACCCTCTCAACAATATCTCGATGATCGCCCAGAACTACCTGGAGCTCTACGACAACCTTGACCGTGAAAAGCGGCTCGAATTCATGCAACAGGTGGATGACGAGACAAAGCGCATAGGAGAGATCGTCAGGAACCTCCTCGATTTCTCGCGGCCCAAGGACGCTGACCTCCAGTCTGCGGATATCAACGAGACGATCAGGAAGGCGCTGCAGATCATGCAGAACAGCCTCCACCTGGCGAATATCGACTCGAAGCTCTCCCTCGATCCGCTGCCCCCGGTGCGCTTCGACGTGCACCAGATCCTGCAGGTGCTCGTCAATCTTATCCTCAACGCGACGCAGGCGATGCAGCCCGGCGGCACCCTCTCGATAACCACCACGGTGGCGAAGGACGGGAAGACGGTGCGGATATACGTGCGGGACACCGGCTCCGGCATACCTCCGGAGTTCATCCCCCATATCTTCGACCCGTTCTTCAGCACCAAGGGAGTGGGCGGCACGGGACTCGGTCTTTCGGTGAGCTACGGAATCATCAAGAACCACGGCGGCGCCATCAGGGCCGAAAGCACGGTGGGACGCGGAACAACCTTTATCATAGAACTTCCGGTGTACGGCAAGGAGGAAACATGAAACACAGCATCATGGTCATAGACGACGAGAAGATCGTGGGAGACATGGCGAGGCTTTCTCTCGAACAGGACGGCTTCGAGGTCGAGACCTTTCTCAGCGGGGAGCCTGCCTTGGCCCGCCTGCAGCATAAGCGGTTCGACGTGGTGGTGACGGACCTGAAGATGCGGGGCATAGACGGCATGGAGGTGCTCAGGACGGTCAGGAGCCTGTACCCCGAGACAAAGGTGATCATGATAACCGCTTTTGCGAACCTCGACACCGCGATCGAGGCGTTGAGGGGGGATGTGCATGACTTCTTTCCCAAGCCGATCAAGATCAGGGAGCTGAAGGCCTCGATCAGGCGCGCCATCGGAGCGGACGTGGCTGCAACGTGAAAACTGCCGATATCCTGAGATCGTTCCTGGGGCTCGGAAGACGCAACAACGGACGGACGGACTTTTCGGCCCTCTTCAGCAGCTTCAGGGATGTCCTGTCGAGCCATAACCGGGCGGTCGAAGAGATCGCGGATATGGCAGACAAGCTGAGCGGGGACTACATCTTCGACGTCAACTATATACGACCGTCCTATGAACATCTGCGGCAGGCGGTCTCTGACGCGGTGAAGGGATTTGACGCATTCACGGATGACTCATATCCGCAGCTTTCTTCCGCCTTCTACCGCATTGACAACGAGATCGTGCGCCTTATCCATGACGTTCCCGCCGCCGCCGCCGCCCTTGTCGTCCACCTGGAAGACATCACCTGGGACATGGAGCGCCTTGTGGGAGGCAAGGGCCTGCACCTTGCTGAGGTGAAAAACGGGTCAGGCCTTTCCGTGCCCTCCGGCTTTGCGGTTACGGCAAAGGCATACACCGACTTTATGCGGCATAACCGGCTGGACGAGGCTGCGGCGCGTCTGCGGTCCGCGGCAGCGACTGAAGAAGACCTTGCGGCCCTCCGCATGATGATCTTGCAGGGAGAATTCCCTCATCCCCTTTCTGATGCACTCGCAGCGGGCCTCAGCCGGCTGCGCAAGGGCTGCGGCAGGCCCTGCTTCCTTGCGGTGAGGAGCAGCGCCGTCGGCGAAGACAGCGAGTTTTCCTTTGCAGGGCAATTCACGTCCGTCCTTCAGGTCCCCGCTGAAACCGATCAGCTGAAGCAGGCCTACAGGCAGGTGATCGCCGGCATCTTCACGCAGAAGGCTGTCGCCTATCTGGAGCGTCTCGGGCTGGGGCCGGGGGATGTCCGGATGCCGGTCTGTTGTCTTCTCATGGTCGACGCACGGTCGAGCGGAGTTGTGTATACCTCCGATCCCTCGGGGAGCGCTGATGCACTCGTGATATCGTCATCATGGGGCCTGGGGGAACCTGTTGTGGAGGGTTCTGTCGAGACGGATCATATCGTCGTCAGAAAGGCGGCTGTGCCTCAAGTCGTCTCCCGCCGGATCGGGCGAAAGTCCTCTTTCGAGAAGGGGGCGTCTTCCGGAGGGACCGAGACGGTCGGCACCCCGGCAGGCATGACTGATCAGCTTTCTCTCGAAGATGATGAGATCATCCGGCTTGCGAAACAGGCGATCAGCCTTGAGACCTATTTCAGGAGGCCCCTTGACATAGAGTGGGCGATCGACCGCAGCGGCAGGCTCTTCATACTGCAGGCACGGCCCCTGAGGACCGGAAAGAACGGCGGGAGGAAAACTGCAGCAGCATCAGCGCTGCAGGGCTTTACCATACTCATGAAGGACAAGGGAAGTGTCGTTCAACGGGGCGCTGCCGCAGGCAGGGTCTTTGTCGCGAAGGGGCCGGACAGTCTCGATTCCTTCCCCCGCGGCGGCGTGCTCGTGGCGCGGCATGACTCATCCGAGTTCGTCCGGGTCATGCCGTATGCCTCCGCCATCATCACTGATACAGGTTCAGCCACGAGCCATATGGCCGCCCTCTGCAGGGAATTCAGGGTACCCACCGTGATCAATGCAGGGGATGCCACACGGCTCCTCGCATCCGGCGGGGAGGTGACGGTCGTTGCGGGTGATGACGGGACGGTCGGCGTCTACGAGGGGATCGTGAGGGAGGTCCTCGATCAGCCTTCAGGAGCGTCGATGGAGGACCTGTATGAGTTCAGACGGCAGAGGTATCTGCTCCGGTATATATCCCCGCTCTTCCTCATCGATCCGCTCGCCGATGAGTTCAGGCCGGAACGCTGTCGCACCCTCCATGATGTCCTCCGGTTTATCCATGAAAAGTCGGTGATGCACCTTGTCGAACGGGCCCGTTCAGGCTCCCGCGGCCGGCGGGCGGTGCAGCTGAGCCTGCCGGTGCCTGCAGGGATCATGGCGGTTGATATGGGGGGAGGGCTGGATATCGGCGAGGGCCGGAAAAAGGCGTCGATCGGCGAGGTCGTATCTGTCCCGCTCAGGGCGCTGCTTGAGGGGCTGACTCTTCCGGGGGTCTGGCATGCTGATATGGTCTCGCTCACGGCGCACGACTTCGTCGGGAGCATGATGCGCATGCCGGACATCGTCAATGATGCTGAAAATTTCACGGAAAACAACTTCGCGGTCATCACGCGGGAATACATGAGCCTGAGCCTGAGGTTCGGATATCACTTCACGGTCATCGACTGCTACTGCAGCGACCTGATGAGAAACAACCACCTGTATTTCCGCTTTGGCGGCGGAGCGACGGACATGGCGAAACGCTCCCGCCGGGTGGACCTGATCTCCTTTATTCTCAAAGAGTTCGGCTTCTCCGTCCTGGTAAGGGGCGATCTCATCACCGCCCGGCTGGCGAATGTCACCCGGGAAGATATGGAGCGCATCCTCGACCAGCTCGGCAGGCTGCTCGCCTATACGCGGCAGCTCGACGCGCTGCTCCATGATGACAGCAGGGTGGAGCTGTATGCCCGCCGCTTCCTCGAAGGGGACTATTCTCTCTCGAAATAGCCCGTATGCCCTGGCGGAGGCCGCTTTCTTTACAAAGTCTGAAACTAGCTGGTAGAATAAACCGTTTTGGGAGAGGTGGCCGAGTCGGTCGAAGGCAGCCGCCTGCTAAGCGGTTGTGGAGGTAAAACTTCACCCAGGGTTCGAATCCCTGCCTCTCCGCCACTTGCTATTGATATTATCGATACCTGGTACGGCGCTTTAAAAAAAGAGCTATGAAAAAGGAGGAGACTATGAAGAAGCAGATCGTAGCAGTCGTATGCAGTCTGGCCCTGCTCGTCGCGGCAGGGGCGTGCAAACCGAAACCGAAGGAGCCTGCGCCCGGAGCACCCGGCCAGCAGCAGCTGCCTCCCGGTCATCCCCAGCCCGGAGCACCCGGCGCGCCTGGCGCACCCGGCGGCAACGTGATGATGCCCAAGGGCGAGACCGTGGTGAACGTGCCTGATGCGGTGAAGGGCAAGTGGAAGGCGGTCGTCCTGACGGTTGAGGACAAGAAGGCGAAGAAGACGACGGACTATACCGTCAGCCTCAACAGCGAGCTGAAGATCCCGAATTCGAACCTGAAGGTCGTTGTCGGCGATTTTCTGCCTGATTTCAAGATGGACGGTCTGAACATCACCTCCATGTCGAATGAGCTGAACAACCCGGCTGTCAGGGTCAAGGTTCTGGAAGGCGACAAGGAGGTCTTCAAGGGCTGGCTCTACCAGAAGTTCCCGACGATCCATCCCTTTGAGCATCAGCAGTTCGGCCTTGCGATGAAGAGCGCTGTCAAGAAGGGATAAGACAGCGTGTGCGCCCTTAGCTCAGATGGATAGAGCGTCGGACTACGAATCCGCAGGTCGGGGGTTCGACTCCCTCAGGGCGCGCCAGTAAATCAAGGGCTTACGGGGTTTTCCCGTAAGCCCTTTTCTATTGTTGGCGACGGGTTGTGACTCCGCCGCTATTCCTGACTTCTCCCCTTCCTTTCTTGCGTCGCCTTTAGCCGCTGGTGAAGACGACGCCGATCAGGTAGACCTTCACCGGTGTTCCGCCGATTTCGACTGTCTCTGTTACCGAATTCCAGTCAACCGTCTCGGTCGCCTTGCCCAGGGTGTAGGAATGGACCACGTCGTCGTCCTGTCTCCAGCCATAGCCTGGCTCGGATGAGGTGGTGATATAATCTCCGGCCTCAATGTTTCCCCTTCCGCTCGTGACCCAGACCCGTCCCTCTCCCAGGGCGTTGACGACGCCGAACCGCTCGCCCTCCGCTTTGCCGTACCAGTGGCCCTCATGGAGACCAGCCTCCTGAACGAAAACGCCGAAGACCGCCTTGTCGTTAGGTTTGTCCGAGAGCCTTACCGTCGGCAGGGTCGATGAGACCGATACCGAGCCATCGCTCTTCAACCTCTTCCCGACCTCCCCGGTAACCGACACGATGAAGCCGGGTTTCAATTCCACCGGGAAGTCCCTGCTGAGTTTCACCTCGTGGCTTCCCGTGAATGGTCCATAGTTCGTGCCTGAACCAGCGGCATAGAAATCAAAGGCACCGCCGGCGCCCATGACCCCTTTTCCTTGGGTACCGGTGGCGGTCCCAATGACGCCTACCCCTGAATCGCCCCATGCAATAAAATACCCCCCGATATTACTTACGGCCCCCGTGGCCGACGCATATCCATAAACACCGACGCCCTGATCGCCGCTCGCAAAAAACTTGCCGCCATAATTCACTATATTTCCCGTTGCCGTGGCAGCTCCGTAAGCGCCTGCGCCGGTATTGCCTGAGGAGAGAAAGTATCCGCCATAATTCATTACATTCCCCGTTGCGTTGGCATTGCCATAAACTCCGTAGCCGGTCGTCGCGCTGTTGCTGCCCGAGACAACGCCGCTTGCCGCCATCGCTCCGTTATTTCTAAGGATCCCATTGAAATCGATGTTGCCGGCCCCATCAAACATCAACCGGACGGCACCTGACGCATCGTCCTTGATTAATAGCTTGCCCGCGCCTTCTCCATTGAGGCTCCCGGTGCTGATAATACTCCACTCGCCGCCCCCGCCCTGATTCTTCAGATTCAGCCAGGTGCCCCCCGTGTTCGATCCGGTAACCTGAAGCATCATCTGGGACGCGCCGCTCAGAACGGCATTCCCACTCACCTCCAGCCTGGCATTCGGAATATCCGTCCCGATTCCGACGTATCCGTTCTGGTCGATCGTGAGCCCCGACGCCGCAGACCCTGTCCATCCTGTTGCCAAGCATACCAACATTGCTGCTGCCAGATACCCCCTGCCTCGCGTCTTCATGCAATCCTCCCCGTGGCTACCTGAATATCAGCCTCTCTTGTTTGATCCGTTTATCGCCCGCCTGCACCCATGTCGTATGTTTGATGGTAATTTCACGCAGGAGAGACTGTCAATGTGAAGTTTTAATTATAGGAACGATCCTGTTGGGTGGCACGATGAATAACGAATTACGCTCATATATGCGGATGTGAGTCTCACGGGTGATTCATCAGCCCGGGAAAGCGACAGAAAGAGAGAAATAGCCGCAGACTTGAGCAACTACGAACGATAATGCGCAGAGCCGCCTGGGGCCTTGATCTAGAATCTCCCCCGAAACGCCTTTCAACAAGCCCTGGTCAGGACAGCGCGTCCTACTCCATATCGACAGCGCTCGTTATACGGTCAAAGAAATCAGTAAGACTGTTCTTGTTTTTCGATTCCATGTGTTCCATGGCCGTCCTCGGATGCTGGTTCAGCACCCCGGTGAGCATGTAGGGGACATAATATCCCCAGTCTATCTTCTCCTGCCAGGGAAGGATCTGCGTCTCTATCGCCTTGATCAGGGGCCGCACCTTGAATTTCGGGTTTTTCAGAAACGAAAGCAGCAGCTCCGTCGGGCAGTTGCCCGCACCGCGACCGATGCCGTACAGCGTCGCATCAAGATAATTGATACCCGCGATGATCCCCGCAATGGTATTTGCGAAGGCGAGCTGCTGGTTGTTGTGGCAATGGATGCCGATCGTCTTTTCAGGGAGACGCTCGATATACTTCCGCGCCAGGGTATCGATGTCCTCTGAATAGAACGCCCCGAAGCTGTCGACCAGATAGATGATCGGGACGCGGCTCTTGTTCAGGTCCTCCAGCGCCTCGTTCAGGTCGCGCAGGCCGACCGTCGATACCGCCATGAGGTTTATGGTCGCCTCGTATCCCTTGTCCAGGCAGTGGTGCGCCAGATCGATCGCCTTGTCTATCTGGTGGACGTAACAGGCGACCCGTATCATGTCCAGGGAGCTTTCGCTCTTCAGGGGGATGTCCGCATGCTCGATCCGGCCGATGTCGGCCATGGCGGCGAGCTTTATCGTCTTTTCCTCGTCACCGATGATGCGGCGAAGATCGGCCTCGGCGCAAAACTTCCACGGCCCCACTTCGCTGCGGGAGAAGGCGCATTCCGAACTCAGATACCCAATCTCCATGTAGTCGACGCCGGCGGCGCTGACCGACTTATACGTCTTTCTCACGAATTCGTCGGTAAACTGCCACTTATTCATCAACCCGCCGTCTCTTACCGTGCAGTCAATCACCTTTATTGCCGGTCTGAACATATCGTTTTCCTCCTCTATGCGCTGTCAACTGGTCTTATTCTCACAACGCGTCCTCATGGACACGCCTCGACAAACTTCCTCACATGCTCCGATAGCTTCTTCAGGTCTTTGTCCCTGAGAGCCGTCTTTCCGAAAAGGGATGAACCCGCGCCGACCGCCCGGACACCGGCATCGAAATAGTCGCGCAGGTTTTCGAGCGTCACACCTCCCACGGCAACGAGATCGATGTCGTCGAAAGGGCCCCGCAGTTCCCGGATATAGGAAGGCCCCAGCAGGCCGCAGGGGAACACCTTCACCATCTGGGCCCCGTGCTTCCATGCGGTGTACACCTCCGTCGGACTGAAGGCGCCCGCAATAACGGGGACATTCCGGTCTCTCGCGTACCCGATCACCGCGACGTCGGTGTTCGGAGTGACGATAAACGCCGCACCGGAGTCGAGGGCCCTTTTGGCCTCCTCGGTATCGCGTACTGTCCCGATGCCCAGATACCTGCCTTTCGGGACGCGCGAGAGGTTCTTCCGGATAATGCGCTCCGCGCCTGGCGTGTTCATCGTCACCTCCATCGCCTGAAGGCCCGCCTCAAAGGCGGTCATCATGAGGGCAGGGAAGAAGGCCTCATCAACCCCGCGCAGAATTCCTATCACCGGCACCGTGATCTTCATCGCATTACGCGACTGTAATAATAACATGGCAGGCATCTTCTGTGGCAGTATGGGGGAACTTCATCGCCTCCCGCGTCCATCCGTATATCCCCTGAGCATGTAGAAATCTTCACCTGCCGAGGGGTAGCGGAACCACCCCGACGTTGATCGAGGCATGCAAGGAATGATAAGCTGTGAAAAAGGAAAAGAGCATGGAAGGGAACAGTTGCTATGATAATCAGGGCCGCGAAGCGATAAGAGTCTCTCTGGAAAGCATTGATACAAGGAGGCAGGGAAGCAGGCCCTGAACCCCGGTCATGGACCGGAAACACGGAGGTGAAGCTGATGTGCAGAAATATCAAGCCCCTTTTTAACTTCGAACCGCCGGTGACGGATGAAGAGATCCGTGCGGCTGCGCTTCAATTCGTGCGGAAGGTGAGCGGCTTCCATAAGCCGTCGAAAGCCAATGAAGTCCCGTTTCTTGCCGCTGTTGACGAGGTAGCGGCTGCCTCAAAAAATCTACTCAGTTCACTCGAGACGAACGCTCCGCCGAGGAACCGCCAGGACGAGGCCGTCAGGGCGCGGGCGCGTGCCGCAAAGAGGTTTTCAGGGTAAACGGCTATCAGTTGAGCGCCACAGGGTGAGAAACAACTGAAGGCCGGGAAATTGAGGCTGCAAGAAGGCCTATTTTTGTGGAGGCGCCGGCTTCGGGGAATATCGCTTTTCCACCTCTTCCAGAATATCTTCCTTCAGCCTTGCGAGCTCATCTTTAAATAAGTCATTAGCCAGAATCTCCGTGGGAAGATCGTCAAACCTCCGGGTGATCGCGTCCTGCAGAACCTCGCCTGCCTGCCTGCCCTGTTGCACAAGCAAAGACTGGGTATTCTCCGTTGCCTGCAAAAGCAGGTTCATCTGGTCGTTGCCGACGGCCAGCCTTTGATCGATAGAGGTAAGGACCTCGAACAGTTGGTCAAGTCTGTCGACAGTCTGCTTGCCGGAGATGGCTGAGAGTTGGGAGAGACCGAATATTTGTCCTTCGCAGACGCCGGGCAGGGCGACATCCCGGGGCGGTATCCATCTGCCGACACAGATTTGCGGCCCCCTCTCACCCGTGATAAAGGTGTAGCCTTCACCCGCCTGCCCCTGTGCAGGCGATATCCCGGCGAGTAAAGATATAAGACAGAGAGCCGTTGTGTACAGTACTATTTTCATGTCTCCTCCCACCCTGTTTGCATATTGCGGTGCATTTTCCCTCTTCATCAGTTATATGTAGCACAAAAGAAGCGTCTTGTCATTTCGCCTGAGCCCGGTTTACACCCTGCCCGAATGGGGGTATAGTTCATCCAGATATCTCCGAGGCAGCGAAAGGCCATGACAGACCATCGGGAACAGAAGACGTACAGCGTCCCTGCACATCCGGAGCCAGGCAGCGACCATCCCGCTGACTACTTCCGGGCGCTCTTCGGCAGGCCGGATGCCGACCTCCACGGCTGGAGTCCGCGCCACACCTATCCCTCAGGCGTGCAACTGTATCAGCAGAATGATCCGGTGACCCACATCTACTTCATCGAAAGCGGGATCGTCAAGCTCAGTTATGTCAGACCCTGCGGCAGGGAGATGATCATCAGCATCCGCCGCAGCAACTGGCTCCTAGGGGTGACGCATGTCTGCGTCGGTGAAGACGCATACTCTGCCACCGCCCAGACGCTTACGCCCTGCTCCGTGAGGTGTATCCCTGCCCGTGCCTTTGCGGATCAGCTGACAACGGATATGGCGTTATCCGTGGAGCTCAACCGCGTGCTCAGCCGGGAGATCCGCGCCAATACCAGCAAGATAATCACGCTGGGGAGCTTGCCTGCCGGCGAACGGCTGACTCGATTCCTGTGTGAGCTGATCTCCGAGGAAGATCTGGATCAACTCGGGAAGGAGGGCAGGCTTGAGCTTCCGCTCAAGGGGGAAGATCTCGCCGAGATCGTGGCGGTGACCCCTCAGCACCTCTCCCGCCTTCTTAAAGACCCTGCGATGAGTATGTACATAAACCAGGGGAAAAAGGCGCTGACCATCGTCAATCCCCTGGCCTTCCTGCGCCGCGACCGTCCGGAGGGCTGACAGTCGGTCTACCGCCTCCCGGCATCCGCCCTTTCTAAATCTCTTTTCTAAAGGAATCTTTCGGCTGGTCTGGAACAAATGTTCAAAAGCATTGAACAAATGTGAATGACAACAGGGGGGGCTTCAGATACGATGAAATCAGGAGGACGTGTAATGAGTGTAATGAGAGATGAACCAGCCGAGGAAAGAAGGTGATTTCCATGAAAGGAATCGAACTGCTGTTTATCGGCATGATGGTGGTACTCGTCGCGGTAGCCGTACCGGCGGTGTCGCAGACGGCGTATGCTGCTGAAGGCTACGTTGATATCGAGCGGCTGCTTCCCGCTGACTCGGCGGAAGTAGAAACCGGGGCGGCCGAAATCCCGTGGATGCTGATGGAGCCGACAGAGTTCAGCCATGACACCGGAAGGATTGAGCGGCTGCTTCCCGCCGACTCACCGGAAGTAGAGACCGGGGCGGGCGAGGCGCCGTGGCTGTTGATGGAGCCGGTAGTATTCAGCCACGACACCGCACGGATTGAGCTGCTGCTCCCCTCTGACTAGGCGGAATGACCCAGGGGATGCTGAAGTGCAGGGTGCTGCCACCAGGGAAGTCGAGGCAGGATGCGGGCCTCATGTCTTCCTTCAGCGGCAGCACACTAATCAGGTTACTGGTTCGTCTCTCATTTTCTGATACGTTTCTTCACAATCTTTTTCCCCTCTTCGGGCCTTGATTTCCGCAGAGGCCCGGCAGGCAATCTCCAAGGGGGCCCTGGCCCCTGTCCCGATTATGACAGGCATTAGGATTTCGGTATCCTCCATGCGAAGGTGACGATCCGGAAGGCTGCTTACGTATGCCCCATCCGGCTGTTTTACGGTTGTCGGTTCACGGCATTCGCCTGCTCAGACGCTGGAAAATCCCTCGTGACGGCTGCCTTAAGTATGTTATTATAAAGACAGTGGGTTTCGGATGGTGCGGAACAGCCGGAATATACGGGTAACATGATTCATCGACTTAAGCGTGCAGTGCGTTGTGCAGGGCAGAAGGTTGCATCCTGTCGAGGTTCCTCCCGATTAGGTAGAACGTTCCCCGTCTCTCCGTTCCCCTCCCGCAGTCACCGTCTCGCCGGGGCGGCAACAGCCCGGATGATGAGGTGATGCATTGAGGAGAATCCTGCTGGGCCTGGTAATCCTTGCGACCGTTCCGATGTCAGCCTTTGGCATGCAGACGGAGGACATCATGGTCCGCGTTGAGGGCAAGGGCTTGTTCGGCCGCACGACTTACCGCCTCGCCACCTACATCCATAAACCGGATGATTTCGATTCGTCAAAGAGGTACCCGGTGGTGATCATCAGCCACGGGACCGCTGTTGATGCCTATACCAGGGCCCATGCCCGGTTCGACTATGCCGATGCCAGCGGGTATTTTCTTGAAAAGGGGTTTATCGTTGTCGTCCCCATGAGAAGGGGCTATGCCGGCTCGGACGGGGCCTCCATCGCCGATCATATCGGCTCCTGCAGTAACCCGGACTATTCCTCATCCGCCCGGGAGGCTTCCCGGGACATAGCAGCGGTCATCGGGCATGTCAAAGGACTTCCCTTTGTCGACGGCCGAAACATCCTCCTGGTGGGCATCTCTTCAGGGGGCTTTGCGTCCCTCGCAGCGGCGAGCCTCAACATAGACGGTGTGATCGGGGCGATCAGTTTCGCCGGGGGGCAGGGGGGATTGAGCAGGACTGAATATCCCGGGCATGCCTGCAATGAGCAGAGCCTTATAGAAGTCATGGGCAGCTTTGGACAGGCAAGGGTCCCCACTCTCTGGATCTATTCTTCGGATGACACTTTTTTCAGACCGCAGCTGGCGCAGGCGATGTTTGCGGAGTTCCTGCGAAACGGGGGGACCGGCAGGCTCGTCATAACCCCTCCCTTTGGTCACGCGCTGCTCAGCCGGGTGGAGGGCATCAACATCTGGATCCCCTACGGCGATGAGTTTCTTCGGGAACTGAGGGTCCGGAATGGCGTGAAAATGGCCCAGGGCAGGCTGGACTGACCTTCACAGAGCCCCGGGCGCTGGCTCTGAAAATCGTCGCATACTGACCAGCAGCTTTCCTGGCGAGAAGTCTCTCGGCCTCCTCTGCTGCCATGATTAGAGCGGCCTTGTGGAAATCAACGGCCAAAAGCTATACAATGGTACCCATGGAAAGAAGGGTCCTCTATTTCGAAAAGACGGGCAAGGAGAACACGGCCGCCTGCCTGGAGGTAGTCAAAGAAGCGGTTGCCGAAGCCGGATACAGGCATGTTGTCATCGCCTCAACATCCGGAGAGACGGGCCTGCTCTTTTCTGAAGGCCTCAAGGGCCGGGGGGCGAACGTTGTGGTGGTCACCCATTCCTCGGGATTCAAAGAGCAGAACACCCTCGAGCTGTCGCCGGATATGAAAAAGGAGATCGAACGGAAGGGCGCCCGCGTGTATACGGGCACCATACTGACGCATTCGATCGAGACCGCCTTTGCAGCAAAGTTCAACGGACTCTACCCGACGCAAATTGTCGCCCTGGCATTGAGGAGATTCGGCGAAGGCGCAAAGGTCTGCTGCGAGATCGTGATGATGGCGGCTGACGCGGGCCTCATACCGGAGGGCGAGGAGGTGCTTGCGGTGGGGGGCACTGCCCGGGGTGCGGATTGCGTCGCGGTTATCAGGTCTGCAGCCTCCAAGAGGTTCCTCGACCTGAAGGTCCTCGAGATACTGGCAAAGCCGAGGGTATAGTCTGCGGGGCCGGCCCGCCGGTCAGAAGTCGAACTGCATGGAGACAGAGACCTTCTTCTCCCCCCTGTCTACGGAAATGAGTATCCTGTTGTTGACCACGTTGGCGACAACCGCGCCTATCAGGGCGCCGGCTATGTTTGCAGCCATGTCACCTCCGCTGAAGTGGTTGTCTGTCCTGCCGCTGTCGATGATTTCCTTTGCAAGGCCCGGAAGACTCCCGATGATCGTGCCATAGACGATCCTCTCTGCAGTTCCCATCTGCGTCTTGTGGTGCAGGACGCTCTCGCCTGCAGCCCCGAAGACGGCGGACAGCCCGAAGTGCAGGGCCTTATCGGTTTCCGCCAGGGAGTTCGCCGGCAGTATCAGCATGAAGGCGAAGACAAGGAACAGTGCGCTGTATTTCATATCAGGAGTCATCCCCTTTCCGGAGAACAGTGTTTTGGCCGACCAGCATCCCTCCACCTGTCCCAAGCGTACCAGAGCTTCCCCCTGCCGTCAACAAACAACAAAATGAGTGTGATATACTGCCCCTACCTATGGCAGACCGAGACGCGCACAATCCCCGCAGGAGGACGATCTCTTCCCATGACCAGCCGGCCGCTCAGGGATAAGATCATCCGGCTGATAAGGGAGTCCGGCCCGATCACCTTCGAGCGTTTCATGGAGATGAGCCTCTATGATCCTGATTTCGGCTATTACACCTCCGGGACGCTCCCTGTCGGCAGGGAGGGAGATTTCTACACCAGCCCTCATCTTCATCCGGTATTCGGAAGGCTGATCGGCAGGCAGATCGAGGAGATGTGGGAGCAGATGGGAAGGCCGGCTGATTTCAGTATCATCGAGATGGGCGCGGGCAGGGGATATCTCGCCTTCGATATGCTGGGCTACCTGAAGGGATCTGACATCTACGATGCCGTCACCTACCGGATTGTGGAACTCAACCCCACGGTGCAGGAACAGCAGGAGGGCATCCTCGCTGAATTCGGCGATAAGATTGCGTGGGCACGCTCCCTGTCCGCGATACGGGAGATGACGGGATGCCTCGTATCAAACGAACTTCTCGACGCCTTTCCCGTGCATCTGGTCGTGATGGAGGACACCCTGAAGGAGATATACGTCACGAGTGACGGTGAGTCACTGCGTGAGGAGACAGGACCCTTAAGTACCGGGGCGCTGACCGAATATTTCAGGGAGCTCAGGGTCGCGTTCCCCTCGGGATACAGGACCGAGGCGAACCTCAGGATCAGGAGATGGCTTGCAGAGGCGGCCGCCTCGCTCAGGGAAGGTTTTATCCTTACCGTCGACTACGGATATACGGCGCGGGAATATTTCAGCGAAGATCACGACAGGGGGACCCTCCTGTGCTACCACCGCCACCAGCTGACGGAAGATCCTCTGCAGCATGTCGGAGAGCAGGACATTACGGCACACGTGAACTTTTCCGCTGTGAAGAAGTGGGGTGAGGAAGCGGGTCTGAAGGCGATCGGTTACACCGGGCAGGGGGCATTTCTCATGTCAGCCGGTATCGACGAGGAGATCCGGAGTCTGGCCGCCACATCAGGAGACTATCTATTCGAGGTTGCGAAGATAAAGGGGCTTATCCTGCCCCAGGGCATGGGCGAGTCTCATATGGTGATGATCCAGTATAAAGGAGAAGGCGTACCTTCCCTGCGGGGCTTCAGCATGCGTAACCGGCTGCGGTACCTGTGAGGCGGGTCCAGGGTCCGGACTGTTTCGCTCAGGTCTGTTTCGTATTCCGGTTGTTTCCCATCGCCTGAAGGTACGCGAGGCTTCTGGCCGCATGCTCCGGCGTGTGCGCCTCGATGGTATAGACGCAATCCCGGCCCCCGAGCAGTTCGAAGAACCGCGGGAAATCAAAGGTTCCGTCACCGATAGGCAGGTGCTGGTCTGCAGTCCTGTCGTTGTCGTGCAGATGCAGTTCGAGAATGTGGTGGCCGAGGGCCTTCATCCACTCCTCCAGGGGGAGACGCGAAAAGAGGTTGCAGTGTCCGGTATCGAAGCATACCCCGAAGTTCTCGGAGTCGATGCGCTTCATGAGGAGCGCCAGGCTGGAGGGTTCGTCCTCGAAGATATTTTCTATCGCTATCCTGACCCCCAGGGACTCGGCCCTTCTGAGGATCGGCTCCCAGGTGAGGAGGCTCTTTTCGAGCCAGATATCCGTATTCAGGGCGTACTTCCACTTCTCATAGCCGGAATGAAAGACGATTGTCCGGGGACCCAGGATGCCGGCGATGTCCAGGACCTGGTGAAAGCGGTCGAGGGTCGCCTCTCTCACCCGTGAGTCGACGGCACCGGGCGAAAGGTCCATAAAGGGGGCGTGGAACGAAAGGGAGGGATCATAGTCGAGAGCCTCCTTTAGGAGTCTGATCTCTTCCCTCGTCAGGAGATCGAGAGATGCCCCGTCGAAATAGATCTCCAGGTCAAGCCTCTTCGACTGTATGATATCAAGGAACCGCGGGACCTTTGTGAAGGGAACGTGGATATGTACCGGGGGCACTATATCTTGGCAGCGGCCTTTTCGGGGGCAGCAGGGGTCTCGGCCTTCTTCTCTGCAGCAGGGCTCTCTTTTACCGTCCCTGCCTTGTCCTTCTTCTCCGTCTGTCTGCTGCCGGATGCGTAGTCAGTTACATACCAGCCGGTGCCTTTAAGGACAAACGACGTATTGGATATGATCTTTTTCAGTTCCCCGCCGCAGTCCGGGCAGACGGCAAGGGGCTGATCGGTGATCTTCTGCATAACCTCGTGGTGCCTGCCGCACTTCGAGCAATTGTATTCATAGATCGGCATACGTCACACCTCCTGTAAGACCTAACCCCTTATGATAACCCAGACACAGAAGCCGCGTCAATTAAGGCTAAAACAGCCCTTTCCACGCCGAATAGACTATAATAATCGATGCTTGTGGCTGGACTGACCGGCAATTACGGCATGGGAAAGAGCTCGGTCCTGGCGGCCTTCGGCGGACTCGGCGCCGCCACCCTGGACAGCGACAGGGTCGTTGAGGCGCTTCTTAAAGAGCCTGCGGTAGTCAGGAAGATCAGCCGCCTGCTGGGTCCCGGTGTCCTGCATCCCTCCGGCAAGATCAATAAGAGGGAGGTGGCCCGCAGGGTCTTCGGGGAACCCTCTTTGCGGATCAGCCTTGAGAGGATACTCCATCCCCTCGTCTTCCGGCGGGTACAATCCTTCCTCAGGACAGTGAAAGGCCGCAGTCGCGTTGCCGTGGTTGAGGTGCCGCTGCTCTTTGAGGGAGGCTATACAGACAGGTTCCAGCGGATCATAACGGTCTATACGATCCGTACCGTGGCTCTCGAACGCCTGCGGACATCAGGGGTGACGGGACAGGAAGCGCTGGCGAGAATGAAGGCCCAGTTGCCGATCAGCGTGAAGAAGAGACGGTCTGATTATCTCATCAACAACAGCGGCGCCATGAAGGATACCCTCAGACAGGTGGAAAAGGTCTATGATCTGCTCGTGGCCGAGGCTCAGGACGGAAAGACGTCAAGGACAAATAAGGCTTGAGGTAACGGCAATGAATACCTATAATAAAAAGATAAAAAAGTATATTTAGCATGAGTACTGTTTTATTAACGAGGCGATGTAGCAGGTGAAGCGGAAGATCATCATATTCCTGTTGTCCGTCTGCATTCTCTTTGCATGCGGGTCGATAGCCGCCATTCTCCTCATCACCGAAACGACGAATGAGCTGGGCCAGCTCGTCCAGCTGCATCAGATCAAGGGGTTTCGTCAGAATCTCATTATCGGGCTGCAATCCGCACAGGCTGACCTCTATACAGTCAACACGCCTTTATCTCCTGAACTGGACCATATCGTCCAGAATATCCAGGGGGTCGAGGAGGCATCGCAGCGTTGTTTCTCCTGCCACCATACCCCTGAGGTGCAAAAGAGCATAGAAAGAATCCAGGCCCTCATATCGGATTATGAGAACGGCCTCAGCGCCTACATAACGACAACAGCAGGCAGGGACAGGCTTGAGCAGTTCAAGGTGGATGCAGCGGCCAGGGGCAACCGGCTCCTGGGCTTCGTCGAGGAGATGTCCTACAACGCCTCGAAGAGGCTCGAGGCGAAGACAGCCTCATCCCTTGTCATGATCACCAATGCGAAGATGATCCTCTACGTCACCATCGGCCTGACATTTCTGATCGGCCTCTTCATGGCTATGCGGCTGACGAAATCCATTACCGGCCCCATGGACAAGCTGGTCACCGCAACCCGGAACATCGCCGACGGGGAACTCGGCTACAAGATATCGCATGAGGGAAGGGATGAGTTCGGCGAGCTGGCGGTGCATTTCAATTCCATGAGTTCCGCCCTCCAGGAAGGATATGACAATCTCCGGAACGAGGTGGCTGCGCACCGTGCGGCGGAGGACGCCCTCTTGCGTTCTGAAAGGTTCCTCACGACGATCTTCGACAGCATCCGCGATCCCTTCTGCATCATAGACAGGGACTTCACGATCGTCAAGTGCAACCAATCCTATGCCGATATGAAGGGCAAGACCATCGGGTCCCTGCAAAACGGGACCTGTTTTACCCTGCTCGGCAACGGCGAGGCGGTCTGCGCCGGCTGCATCGTCTCAAAGACCTTCTCTTCCGGCAATCCCAGCGCCAAGGAAAAATCCTTCTTCAGTTCGGAAGGCTCGCTTTTGTGGGCGGAGATATATACCTATCCCATCTTCGATGCCGACGGCAGGGTTTCTCATGTTGTGGAGTACACCCGCGACATCACCGAGCGGAAGAAGACGGAGCACGCCTTGCGGGAGAGCAAGGAGCGGTACGAACTGGCTGCGCGGGGCGCCAACGATGGGCTTTGGGACTGGGACCTGAAGACCGATCGTGTCTATTACTCCCCCCGCTGGAAGGCGATGCTCGGCTGGCTGGATGTGGATATCGGCGACGCGCCCCAGGCATGGCTCGATCGTGTGCATCCCGATGACCGCGAGCAGGTCCAGGCGCAGATCACCGCGCATATCAACGGTTATACCTCGCACCTCGAGATAGAACACCGCATGCAGCACAAGGACATGACCTACCGCTGGATGCTCAGCAGGGGTCTTGTGGTGAGGGACGATTCGGGATCTGCGTACCGGTTCGCCGGCTCCCAGACCGACATCACCATACGGAAGCAGGCAGAGGCACAGCTGCAGTACGACGCCTTCCATGATGCACTCACCGGCCTGCCGAACCGGGCCCTTTTCATGGACCGTCTCCACCAGGAGATAAAGTCATCGCAGCGCCACAAGGACGGCAAGTACGCGGTCCTGTTCATCGATCTCGACCGCTTCAAGGTGATCAACGACAGCCTCGGCCATGTCGTCGGCGACAAGCTCCTCATCGAGGTGGCGCACCGCATATCGAAGTGCATCAGACCGGATGACACGGTCGCAAGACTCGGGGGCGACGAGTTTGCGATACTGCTGAAAGACCTCGTCGATTCGTCCCAGGCGGGCCAGATAGCCGAACGGGTCCTTCGGGAGCTGGATGCCTCGTTCCTGGTCAAGGGGCACGAGATATACACCTCTGCGAGCATCGGCATTGCGATCAAGGACGAGGGCCACCTGAAGCCCGAACACATGATACGGGACGCCGACATCGCCATGTATCACGCCAAGGCCCGGGGCAAGGCCTGCTTCGTAGAGTTTGACGCAAGCATGCATGAAAAGACAGTCGAACGGCTCAGGCTCGAAACAGACCTCAGGCTGGCGCTGGAACAGAGGCAGTTCCTCATGCACTACCAGCCGATCGTAAACCTGGAGGACAGCCGGATCATCGGATTTGAGGCGCTCATACGCTGGAACCACCCGGAGAGGGGCATGATCTATCCCCTGGAGTTCATCCCCATGGCCGAGGAGACCGGACTCATCTACCCTATCGGCGAATGGCTGCTCAGGGAGTCCTGCCGGCAGATGAGGGAATGGCACGGCCGTTTCCCCGCGGAGCCGGCCCTGAAGCTGAGCGTTAACGTCTCGGGCAGACAGCTCTCGCATCCCCATTTTGTCGAGACCGTGACTGCCATCTTAAAGGAGACAGGCTTTGACCCGAGATCTCTTGCCCTCGAGATCACGGAAGGCATGGTGATCGAGAACGTGGAAGGAGCGATCTCCTTCATGAAACAGCTCCAGGACGCCGGCGTTGAATTTCATATCGACGACTTCGGCACCGGGTATTCCTCCCTGAGCTACCTGCATTACTTCCCGGTCAATGCACTGAAGATCGACCGTTCCTTTGTTTCCCGCATAGCCGCGGCGGACGACAACCTCCAGATCATCAAGACGATCCTCTCCCTCGCCCAGAGCCTCAATCTCGATGTGATCGCAGAGGGACTTGAGCTGATCGAGCAGCTGGCGCACTTCAAGGACCTCAACTGCAAGTACGGACAGGGGTTTCTTTTCTCCCGGCCGATGCCTGCCGGTTCTGTTGACAAGCTGTTTATGGGCTGACCGTCCGGAGGGCTGCGTCAGAGGGGATCGACGTCAGCCATGATCGTTACGCCCCCGCTGTTTCCGAACCGCCCGATCACCGCGCGGGCCGCCTCATTGAGCGCCCTCCTGTCGGGAGATTTTAGCAGGATATCAGACTCCTCGACCCCCCTTTTGTTCCTGCGCGACAAAGGGCCGAGGACCTCGATGTCCGCGGCCGTCCGAAGGATATGCTTTATGATCCGGTCCGGCAGGGAAGGATCGCCCGAAACCGTCAGGTTCAGGAGTCTGACATACGGGGGATATTTCAGGGCCTGTCTCTGCGCCAGTTCTTCCCTGACAAAGGCGGCATAGTCGTTCTCCCTGAAACAGCGGTACAGGGACGTGGAGGGAAAACGCGTCTGGATGAAGACCTCTCCCGTCGGCCCGATGAGGCCCGCCAGAGAGGACAATTCCCGGTATGCCTTCTCGGCTGCCCTGAAGTCAGGCTGGTTCAGGGATGTGTCCATATTGAGGATCACCGCAGCGGAAAACTGCCGGCTGCCCCCCAGCCTCCTCGTCAGCATCTTCGTCCCGATGACCAGCTGTTTTGATCCGGCTGACACCGCCTCGAGGAGTTCGCCTGTTTCAGTCTTCCTCTTCACCCTGTCGCTGTCGAACCTGAGGGCGTCGACGCCGAAGAGACCGCCGAGCTCTTCCTGTATCCTCTGGGTCCCCGCGCCTACCGGCTCGAGGGAGAAGCCCCGGCAGCGGCTGCAGCGGTCGGTGACCCGCCTCGTCGTCCCGCAGCGGTGGCACCGGAGAACCCGTTCTTCCTTGTACAGGACCATCGGGAGGGAACAGGCATCGCAGGACTCCGTATGTCCGCACTCCTTGCAAAGCAGGAGGGAGGCGTATCCCCTCCGGTTCATGACAAAGATCGTCTGTCTGCCCTCCCGGAGGTTCCTTCGGGCAGCCTCGAAGACCGGCTTTGCCACATGCGGGCTTGCCTTCCTCCCGTATCGCATGTCGATGATACGTATCCGCGGCCTCGCCGGTTCCGCCGCGGGCCTGATGAGGCGGTACTTGCCGCAGAGGGAATTGAACCATGAATCAATGGAAGGGGAAACGGACGACAGGACGACCTTTGTCTTTGCGAGGAAGGCACGCATCACCGCGGCGTCGCGTATGTTGTACCGCACGCCGTCTTCGAGCTTGTAGGATCCGCTGTGTTCGTGCATCACGACGATGAGGGAAACGTCCTGAAGCGGCGAAAAAAGGGCAGCCCGCGTGCCGATGACGATGTCGTAGTCCCCGGCGATGATCCCGTCCACCGCCGTGGAGCGCCTGCCTCTGGAAATGCCGCTGTGCATAACACAGGACCTGTCCGGGGCGATGTCGGTGACCGCATCGAAGAAACGGTCGGCGTGAATCGTCTCAGGCAGGATAAAGAGCACCTTTTTCATGCCGGACGCAATGATCGCCCTCCCGAGGGAATATTCGTATTCCGTTGAGGGCGCGTGGACGAGAAATGCCTCGTATTTGTCGCCGCCCGCGGCCTTCAGGATCGGCATCACCTCTTCCGGCGGAAGGTCCGGCAGGCCGGGGGGCCGGGGGGAGGTCTTCTTAGCCGATTTCCTTTCCCGGGTCCTGTCGAAGACCTCCTGCGGAACCGTCTGTTTCAGGATGATGCCCTCGGGAGCGATATAGTAATCAGCCATCCAGCTGATGAGCCTGAGCATGTCCCCGCCGAAGACCGGCCGGTCTCCGTGGATCTCCGCTATCTCCCGGAGTCTGCCGGGCCGGGGCGTTTCATGGACAGCCAGAACGATCCCCTTGTCGCTTCCCTTCCTCAGGGGGGCGGAGACGAGCATGCCCGGCCCGATGGTATCCGCCAGGCCTTCGGGACACCGGTAGGTCAGCCTGCCGAGGTTCAGGGGAAAGACGACATCAACGTACCGCATGCGTAATTCTATCATACTTGCGCCAGGCCGATGGACAGAGGGACAGGAGGGTTACGCCTTGTGGCGGAGCATCTTCAAGCCTTCGAACCAGAGGATGCTCAGCAGGCCCGCGGCCAGGCTGACGGCGATGTCGGGAAGGTGAAGGGTGCTGAACAGGAAGAGGGTGCGAAGGAAGGGGACCGACAGCACGAGCCCCAGGAAGAACGCAGAGCCGCCCACCACGACCCAGAGGGCGGTATTGGGCGTGCGGAGGGTCGCGATGATCGTCCTCGACCAGGAGCGGTTGGTCAGGATCAGGCCGAGGTTCGCGACGATGAGCGTTGTGAAGGCGAGGGCGCGGGCGTCCTGTTCGTTGTGTCCCCACTGCAGGCCGACCGCGAAGACGGCAAGGACGATAAGCAGAACGCTGGAGCCCTGCAGCAGGCTGAAGCCGAGGGTCTTTCTGCTGAAGAGGGGCTCACGGAGGTCGCGCGGGGGAACGCGCATGAGGTGCGCCTCCTCTTTCTCCGCCTCAAAGACGACGGAACAGGCGGGGTCGATGATCAGTTCGAGAAAGACGATATGGACCGGCAGGAGCACCAGGGGCCACTGGAACAATACCGGAAGCAGGGACATCCCCGCTATCGGGACGTGCACCGCGAGTATGTACGCCATCGCCCTCTTGAGGTTCTCGAATATCCTCCTGCCCATCCGGACCGCCTCGACGATAGAGGAGAAATCGTCGTCAAGCAGCACGATCGCCGCGGCCTCCCGTGCGACGTCCGTGCCGCGGCCTCCCATCGCGATGCCGATATGCGCGGCCTTCAGGGCAGGGGCGTCATTCACCCCGTCCCCCGTCATCGCCACCACCTCACCGGCCGCCTTGAGACTGTCGACGATCCTCAGCTTCTGCTCAGGCACGACCCGGGCGAAGATATTCACCTTTGTAACGCGCCTCCTGAGCTCCCCGTCGTCCATCGTCTGGAGCTCCGGGCCGGTGATCACCTCCTCCGGCTGCCTCAGGCCGATCTGCCGGGCGATATTCTGTGCAGTGATCGGGTAGTCGCCCGTAATCATCGCAACGCGTATGCCGGCGGTATAACACTCCTGCACGGCGGCGGCAACGCCCGGCCGTACCGGGTCTGCAAGGCCGATCAGTCCGAGGAACCGGAAGGCAAAATCATGCTGCCCGTCGGGGAGGGCGGCTGCGTTGAATTCAGCCTTGGCGACGCCGATGATCCTCAGCCCTTCCGCCGCCATGGCATCGATCGTCTCGCCGAGTCCGGCCAGGGTGTCTTTGTCCAGGTGGCATATGTCCGCGATCGCCTCGGGCGCGCCCTTGGATGCGATGACATAATCATGATTGTCCGGAGATTTCCATACCCTCGACATGGCGAGGAGTTCACGGGAGAGGGGATATTCCTGCACCAGCCGCCAGTCATCGTGTAAGTGTTCCGTATCGGAGAGATGGCGGCTACCCAGTTCCCGGAGCGCCTTTTCCATGGGATCAAAGGGGTCAGACTGGCTGGCGAGGATGCTGAACTCGACGAGTTCATGGAATTCTTCCGGAAGGCAGGCGGCATCGTCGGTATCGCAGAAACACCCGCGGGTGAAGATCTTCCGTACGGACATGCGGTTGAGGGTGAGGGTGCCGGTCTTGTCGACGCACAGGATCGTCGCCGAGCCGAGGGTCTCCACCGCAGGCACCCTGCGGGTGAGGACCCGTTTTTTTGATATGCGCCACGCCCCGAGGGCGAGGAAGATCGTCAGGACGACGGGAAACTCCTCAGGCAGAACCGCCATCGCGAGGCTGATGCCGGCGAGAAAGCCGTGCAGCCAGTCGGACCGGGTCAGGCCGTAGAGGATGACGACAGCCGCGCAGAGCGACAGACCCACCAGGGCAAGCCTCCGGACGAACCGGCCGGTCTCCTTCTGCAAGATCGTTTCTTCCGGGGTGATCGTCTGGAGAGCCCTTCCGATCTTGCCGAGTTCCGTCTGGCTGCCGATCGAGCGCACCTCGGCGATGCCGAATCCCTGTACCACGAGGGTCCCGGAAAAGACAAAGGGGAGGTCGTCGCCGCCAGGGACCGACATGCCCTCTTCACCTTCAGAGGCGGACTTCCGGACAGGGACGGACTCGCCGGTGAGCAGCGATTCATCCACCGAGAGGTTTACCGCGGAGAGGACCATGCCGTCGGCCGGCACCCGGTCACCCTCCGAGAGGACGATCAGATCGCCCCGCACCACCTCGCGTCCGGGTATCCTCTCCTGCCTGCCCTCCCTGATCACCAGTGCCCGGGGGCTCGACAGGTCCCGCAGGGCCTCAAGCGCCCGCTCGGTCTTGCGCTCCTGGTAGAGGGTTATGCCGATGATCACGAAGACAAAGGCGAGGAGCATGAGCGCCTCCTGCACATCGCCGAGGAGCAGGTAGATCACGCCTCCGGAGATGAGGAGGAGAAACATCGGCTCCCGGATAACCTCACAGGCGATGGCCAGGAGACTGCGCGGCTTGGTCGAGGGGAGTTCGTTATACCCCTCTTCTGAAAGTCTCTTTGCTACCTCGGTCCGGGTAAGGCCCTGCAAGGACTGTATATCAATATCCATCGATATCCCCCGAAGCCTGTGCGTCGCGGCTGATGTAATGTACCGTGTCTGCTCTTCCATGTCAACGGGATCCGGCGGGTTTCTTTGCCTTCGGAGCGCGGGTGCAGCCATGCCTCACGGCGTTGCCGCTTCAGGCTTGCTCATTCATCCGGGTGCAGTATGAAACAGACATTCCCCCGATCATTTTACAGCCGGCCGTGTCTGATATATAATGATGCGAGGAGAGGAGCGGGTGAGCAACAGGAAAAGCAGCAAGGCTGCAGGGAAGGGTCGATTCACCTTTTTTGACCGCACGCAGGCGGCGATAAAAGGTGAGGGAAAAAACGGTAACCGAGCTCATGGAGGTAACTATGAAAAAGTATCTCTCTAGACGCGAATTTATCAGGAATGCAGGGATAGGCGCAGCCGGTCTTGCGCTCGGTCCGTCTCTGCTGAACGACGCCTTTGCCCAGAAACCCGGCAGGAGGACGCTGCGGATCCTGCAGTGGAGTCATTTTGTCCCCCGGTATGACAAGTGGTTCGATCCCTATGCAAAGAAATGGGGCGAGGAACACAATGTGGATGTGATCGTCGACCATATCGGCCTTGCTGATCTCAGGAGCACCTTTGCTTCAGAGGTCGTCGCCGGAAAGGGACACGATATCGTGGAGTTTATCGACCCGCCCTCTGATTTCGAGCCGAGCGTCCTGGACCTGGCGGATATCAACAGGGAGGCGGAGAAGAAATTCGGCAAACAGGCGCCTTTTGCGAAGAGGAGTTCCTATAATCCGCACACGAAGAAATACTACGGTTTCTGCCACGGCTGGACGATCGATCCGGGGAACTACCGGAAATCCCTTTGGGAGAAGATCGGGAAGCCGGAAGGGCCTTCCACCTGGGAGGACCTTATCACCTACGGCAGCCGGATCAAATCCGAGCTCGGCGTGCAGCTGGGGATCGGCATGTCCCAGGAACTCGACACGAACATGGCGGAAAGGGGGCTGCTCTGGTCTTTTGACACCAGCATTCAGGATGCGAACGAGCGCCTGATTCTGGACAATAAGAGGACAGTCGATGCCGTCAAATTCATGACCGAGCTGTACCGCAAGTCGATGACCCCCGAGGTCTTCGGCTGGACCGCCGCCTCGAACAACCAGTTGCTGATAGCGGGGCGGGCTTCGTACATCCTTAATTCCATCTCCGCCTATCGGTCAGCCCAGAAGGATGTACCGGAGATCGCGAAGGACGTCTATTTCACGCCCGCCATGAAGGGACCGAAGGGCTCGGGACTGGCATGCGAACACGTGATCTACGTCTCGGTCATCCCGAAATTCGCGACAAAGAACGCGGACCTTGCAAAGCGGTTTCTCCTCGACCTCTGCTCAAATTACGACAGGGCGATGTGGGAGAGCGAGCTCTACGGTTCCCCTGCCTTCTTCAACACACCGGTGCGCTCCGGCGACAGGGGCTATCCTGCAGTCAAGGGCGCCAAGACCCTCCGGGATATCCACAATGCGTGGTTCACGGCGGATCCCTTTGCCCTTCCGGGAGAGGCGAAAGGCAAGCTGCTGCCGCTCAAGGATGCAGAGAAGTGGTCGACCAATGTGGGGCACCCCGGGCCGGCAAATCCGGCGGAGTGCGAGATCTTCAGCACCTATGTGCTTCCCAACATGTTTGCGCGGGTGGCGCGGGGACAGCAGAGCGCCGAGGATTCGGTGAAGCAGGCTGCCGCCGAATGCGGCAAGATCTTCGAGAAGTGGCGCAGCCAGGGGCTGATAGGGAAGAAATAGCTCATGGCTATTGTCGAACTGAAGGGCATCAGTAAGAGCTTCGGCCAGGTGCGCGCGGTCGACGGCGTCGACGTCGAGATCAAGGACGGAGAATTTCTGGTGCTCCTCGGCCCCTCGGGCAGCGGCAAGACAACGCTGATGCGTCTGTGCGCCGGGCTCGAGAGGCCGACCGGAGGATCGATCGTCATCGACGGCAGCGTGGTGAACGACGTCCCGCCCCGCGAGAGGGGGATCGCCATGGTCTTCCAGAGCTACGCCCTCTATCCCCACAAGACCGTCTTCAGGAATATCGCCTTCCCCCTCACGGTCGAGGGCATGGACAAGGCCGAGATACGAAAAAAGGTGGAGTGGGCAGCGGGACTCCTCGGGATCGGCCACCTCCTCGACAGGATGCCTTCCCAGGTATCCGGCGGAGAGAAGCAGCGGGTGGCGATCGCGCGTGCCCTCGTGAGAAGGCCGAAGGTGCTGCTCATGGACGAGCCTCTTTCCAACCTCGATGCAAAGGTGCGGCATTCGGCCAGGGATGAGCTGAAAAAGTTCCAGAGGGAGATCGGTGTTACGACGATCTATGTAACCCATGACCAGGCGGAGGCGATGGGCCTGGGCGACAGGATAGCGGTGATGCATGAGGGGAAGGTGCGGCAGATAGGCACTCCTGACGATATCTACCATTACCCTGCCGACACGTTCGTCGCCGGATTCGTCGGCACCCCTCCCATGAACTTCATCGAGAAGGATGGGCTTCTCACCGGTTTCCGGCCCGAGTTGTTCCACCCGGCGGAACTCATCTCCGACCAGGACCCGGTGAGATTCAGGTTCAGGATCGAACGCGTCGAGAACCTCGGCGCCTACAGTCTCGCTTACGGGACCATCGGGTCGGTCAAGGTGATCGCCAACCTCTCCCCCCGCCTCCGGATCAGGGAGGGAGAGGAACGCGATTTCGGCGTCAGCCGGCAGGACGTGAGGTACTTCGACAAGCAGACCGGCGCGGGGATACGGCGATGAACGTCCGCCGCCTCCTCGACCGCGAGAGCGTCCTGGCGCCCCTGCTCCTCCTGCCGGTGGTCCTGTATGTCGTCCTTTTCATCGGTTTTCCGTTTGTCATGTCCTTCGTCTACAGCATCAGCAACGTGACCGTCGGGAATCCCGACTTCAGGGTCACCGGCCTGGGCAACTTCAGGGAGATCCTGGCTGACAAGGTCTTCCAGAAGTCCTTGCTGAACACCTTTATCTTTACGTTTGTCTCGGTCGGACTGGTGCTCGTTTTCGCCCATGCCCTCGCCGAGATACTGATCAGGGATTTCCGCGGAAAATGGCTGGTGCGGTTTCTGATCATGCTGCCGTGGACTGCGCCGATCGCACTCGGCTCGATCGGATTTCTCTGGTTTCTCGATTCGCTCTTCAGTCCGCTCGACTGGCTCCTCAGGGCCGTGGGGCTTCTCGGCAAGCCGGGGGCCCTGTTCGGCCCGATGAGCAACCTGTACTGGTTTGGAAGGCCGGACCTGGCGATGGCGGCGGTGATCGGCGTGCATGTCTGGCGGCTGCTTCCGCTTGCTACGGTCATACTCATCGCGGGGCTGAATTCGATCCCCAAGGAGATCACCGAGGCTGCGCAGATGGACGGTGCGGGATATTTCCGGAGGCTCTTCCAGATCAACCTCCCGCTCCTCTTTCCGGTGATCGGCGTGTCCATACTCTTTGCCACCTTTTTTACCTTTACCGACATGACCGTGGTGTGGGTGCTGACGAAAGGGGGACCGCCTCCGCACAGCACCCAGGTGCTGGCGAGCCTCGCCTTTCTCAAAGGCATCCAGGGCGGCGATCTGGCGCAGGGAGCTGCTGTCGCCCTGTTCTTCTTTCCCGTTCTTGCCGGCATCGCCGCGATCGTGCTGCGGCTGGTCAAGAAGGCGGTAGTGATTTAGGATGGAGCCCGTATGCTGAAGAAGATCCTTTCGAAGGCCGGGTTCTGCGGCGGTCTCGCCTTCTTCATTGTCTTTTCGGCTTCACCGTTTTATATCATGCTCATCACGATGTTCAAGAAGAGC
Organism: Nitrospirota bacterium; assembly: GCA_021825365.1. Classification (GTDB taxonomy): domain Bacteria; phylum Nitrospirota; class Thermodesulfovibrionia; order Thermodesulfovibrionales; family UBA6898; genus JAKAGF01. The sequence continues at coordinate 103,828 of JAKAHR010000006.1, forward strand.
CACGACCTCTTCAACCCGACGAACAACCCCTTTATCCTGAATGAGCCGTTTACCGCGGAGCATGTGAAGCTCCTGTTCACCCAGACGCTGTATACGACCTTTCTCCTCAATACCCTGTACGTCGGGGTGGCCGTTGTGCTGATAACGGTAGCGTTGTCCGTTCCCGCGGCGTTCAGCCTCGCGAGGATAGCCGGCAGGTGGGGCGAGAACCTCGGCATCGGGATATTTCTCACGTACCTCATCCCGCCGACCCTTCTCTTCATCCCCCTGTCGCGGATCATATCGGTCCTCGGGCTGCAGAACTCTCTCTGGTCGCTGGTGCTCGTGTACCCGACATTCACGGTCCCCTTCTGCACGTGGCTGCTGATGAGCTTCATCAAATCGATCCCGCGGGAGATAGAGGAGCAGGCGCTGATAGACGGGTGCAGCAGGCTGGGAGCGCTCGTAAAGGTTATCCTGCCCCTGTCGGTGCCGGGGATTATCACCATCATCGTCTTTGCCTTCACCCTCGTCGCGAATGAGTATATATACGCCCTTGCCTTTATCCAGGACTCGGCGAAGAAGACGATCGGCATCGGTCTGACGACGGAGCTGGTGAGGGGGGATGTCTTTTACTGGGGGGCGCTGATGGGCGGAGCTCTCATCGCCAGCATCCCGGTGGCGCTTCTGTATACCTTCTTCCTCGACCGGATCATATCAGGGCTCGCCATGGGGACGGTGAGGAGATAGGGGCGATTTTCCCGGCCGTTTTCCCGCTCATGCCGCTTCGCACACATTCGCAAAAGGATTCGTGTCCCGCCAAAGTATTGACGCGCGTGAGGCATGCAAGAAACACGACGAATGCTACAACAGGGGCAAAACACTTGGAGACAAACTTGTCTGTGATGGCCTGCTAGGTATTGATATCTACGATGACTGCGTTGGTCAGGGGCGACATGTTCTCTTATGTGGAATTGTGGACCGTAACGGCTTGCCCATCGCGGTGACCATGCACGCAGCGAACCATCATGAAGTAACTCTGGTACAGCTGACGTTTGATTTCTATATGATCGAAGCAAAGCCTGAAAAGCTGATTGGAGACAAGGCATACGACAGCGATACCCTTGATGAAGAACTCGCCGAAGATGGCATTGAGATGATAGCTCCGCATCGCGAAAATCGCCGCAAGGACAAGACTCAAGATGGAAGACAGCTTCGCCGCTACAGCAGAAGGTGGCTGGTTGAGCGGTTCTTTGCCTGGCTTGGATGGCAGCGCAGACTCCTGACTCGCTGGGAATATCATGCGGAGAATTTCCTCGGTTTTGTGAGACTCGCTTCCATCAAAATACTCCTAAATCGATTTTGAGATAGGTTCTATACACATTGCAAGGTTGGGAAGGAGACGGCTGCACCGTACATATTTCCGGGTAATCTCATGGCGGGCATTGACGCCGCAATGGTATAGTAACCGACATGGAAAAGCGGGAAATAACCTCTTCCCTGCATTACGGCTGGGTGATCGTCGGCACCGGCACGCTCTGCATCCTGGCGTGCCTTGGGTTCGGCAGGTTCGCCCTCGGCATGCTCCTGCCCTCCATGGGGGCGACTCTCCACCTTTCGTATTCCCAGATGGGATTCATCAGCACGGCCAATTTTCTCGGATACCTGGTATCGGTCCTCATCAGCGGCTTCTGGGCGATGAAGATCGGTCCCCGGAGGCTCATCTTCATCGCCCTGCTCCTCGTGGGTTTCTCGATGGCCCTGGTCAGCCAGGCCAGGAGTTTTTCGGCGGTGCTTGTCCTCTACCTGCTGACAGGGGCGGGAAGCGGCGCTTCCAACGTGCCGGTAATGGGGCTTGTGTCAGCGTGGTTTGCCGGCAACAGGCGGGGAAGGGCGGCGGGCTTCATCGTCATCGGCAGCGGTTTCGCCATCATGATTTCAGGCATCCTCATTCCCTTTATCAACCGCAGGTACGGAGCCGAGGGCTGGCGCGTCAGCTGGCTCGTCCTGAGCGGTCTTGTCCTGGTGATCGCGTTTGTCGGCCTCCTCCTTCTGCGCAACAGGCCGGAGGAGAAGGGGCTGAAGCCCCTGGGCAGCGATTCGCATCCGCCGCATCATGCGGACGCCGGGGCCGCAGGCGGCCAAAAAAAGGTCTACCGCGAGGGGGTCATGTACTACCTCGGCGTCATCTATTTTCTCTTTGGATATACCTACGTCATCTACGCCACCTTCATCGTCACCTCGCTGGTGAAGGAGAGGGGCTTTTCCGAGTCGGTTGCGGGTACCTTCTGGGCATGGGTAGGCTTTCTGAGTCTATTTTCAGGGCCGGTGTTCGGCACGTTGTCGGACCGCCTCGGCAGGAGGGCGGGCCTCATCATCGTCTTTTCGCTCCAGATGCTCTCCTATCTCCTCGTTGCGTCGGGACTCCCCGGCATCTTCCTGTATCTCTCGATAGGCTTTTACGGGATCGTCGCCTGGAGCATACCCTCCATCATGGCTGCGGCTGTCGGGGATTACGTGGGCGCGCGGAAGGCTGCGGCTGCCTTTGGCCTCGTCACCTTCATCTTCGGCCTGGGTCAGATAAGCGGGCCCGCGGTCGCCGGCGTGCTTGCGGAGCAGACAGGCAGCTTCTCGTCGAGCTTTTACATGGCAGCCGCCTTTGCGGGTGCGGCTATTCTTTTGACCGCCTTCCTCCGGAAGCCGCAGAGGGGATAGTGGCACGGTTTTCCATGTTTCAACGGGGAGGCCTTCAGGCAGAGTGAGATCCCCCGGCCCGTGAATACCGCCTATATCGTCAGGCCGGCCCTGGTACGCCCCGAGCTGAAGGGATGGTGGGAGGGCCCTGCCTGGAAGGGTGTTGATGTCATCACTGTCGCCTGTTTCCGTCCGGAGGGCAGCGACCACCGGCCCGCGACTTCCGTGAAGATGCTCTACGACGACTCCGGTATCTACGGCATCTTCGGGGTCGAGGACCGCTATGTCCGCTGCGTGCGGACCCGCTACGGCGAGCCGGTGTACAAAGACAGCTGTGTCGAGTTCTTCGTCCAGCCGGCATCAGGGGCAGGCTATTTCAATTTCGAGTTCAACTGCGGAGGGACGATGCTCGCCTGCTATATCACAAACCCCGAGAGGACGGCCGGGGGGTTCAGGGAGTTTGTCTCCCTGCCCGAGACAGAGGCATCCGGGGTGGCTGTTTTCCATTCTTTGCCCCGGGTCATTGATCCGGAGATCGAGGGGCCGACTCTCTGGTATCTTGAATATTTCATCCCCAGGGGCCTCCTTGAAAGATATTCCGGAAGATTCGGTGAGTTCCGGGGCGGGCAGTGGAGGGCGAATTTCTTCAAATGCGGGGATGAGACGTCCCATCCGCACTGGGCCTCGTGGCAGCCGGTTCCTGAACTGAACTTTCACCTTCCCGGCCGCTTCGGGACGATCAGATTCGGGGAATAGTCCGGACCGGGCGGCCGGTATTTACAATTTATGGGCGTTCGTCTATACTAATACGAGCTTTTAGAGTTGCGACCCTCGGAGACTTTGAAAGGCTTCGAGGGGTTTTTTTTATCCCTATGACCAAAGGAGACGAGCATGGAGAAGAAGCTTTATGTGGGCAACCTGTCCTTCCAGGCGACAGAGGATGATATCAGAGACCTCTTTGCGCAGCACGGAGAGGTGGTATCGGTAAAGATCATCACAGACGCCCGGACGGGCAGCCCCAAGGGATTCGGTTTTGTGGAAATGGCCACGACCGAAGATGCCCAGAAGGCGATATCCAGCCTCAACGGTTCTACCTTTATGGAGAGGAGCCTCACGGTTGACGAGGCAAAACCCCAGCAGCCGCGGGAGCGGCGCGGTTTCGGCGGTGGCGCCGGCAGGGGCGGCTTCAATAAGAATCGCGGCGGTGGCGGCGGCTTCGGCGGCGGCAGGGGACGGAGATAGTCGGTTGGACATCAAAGTTCATGAAAGAGACCTTGAGAAGGCCCTAAAGTCCCTCAAGCGCCAGATACAGAAGGACGGTCTTTTCAAGGAGATCAAGCAGAGAAGCTTCTTCGAAAAACCTTCCGTGAAACGGAAACGGAAACAGAGGGAGGCGCGCAAGAAACGTATGCGCTCCCTCAGATTCAAGAAACAGGCATAATCGGGCCCTGAAGGGCCCCTTATCCTCTCGGACGATCCAGTTTTCCCTCCGGTACTTTTGATGCGTTTGCGCGTTCGCGTACGTATTAAACGTAGGAAGCCAGGTCCCTGACGAGGCGCTCTGATTCTTCCCATCCGAGACATGGATCGGTAATGGATTTGCCGTATATCTGTTCCCCGACCTTCTGGCTACCCTCCACGAGATAACTTTCGATCATCAGACCCCTGACCTTCGTCTTCAGCGTCTTCGAGTTCTGGCGGCTCATCATCACCTCTTTGGCGATCCTCGGCTGTTGGTTGAACTTCTTGTTCGAGTTCGCATGATTGGTGTCGACGATGATGGCGGGGTAGGACAGGTTGCGCTTCCTGTAGAGATCGACCACGCGCTTGAGGTCCTCGAAATGGTAATTCGGGAAGTTCGATCCGTACTGGTCGACCGCGCCGCGCAGTATGCCGTGCGTCAGGGGATTCCCCGACGTCCTCACCTCCCATCCGTTATAGACGAATACATGCGGAAGCTGGGCCGCCTGGACGGAGTTGAGCATCACCTCGATGTCCCCGCTCGTGGGGTTCTTCATGCCGGCCGGGACATCGAGCCCGCTGATCGTGAGCCGGTGGAGCTGGTTTTCGACCGACCGGGCGCCGACCGCCACATAGCTGAGGATGTCGGCGAGATAGGGATAATTGCCCGGATAGAGCATCTCGTCCGCTGCGGTGAGATGGGACTCGCGCATGGCGCGGATGTGCATCCTGCGGATCGCCTTGAGTCCCCTGACCATATTGGGCTCTTCTGTCGGCTTGGGCTGGTGGGCCATGCCCTTGTACCCTTCGCCGGTAGTCCGGGGCTTGTTCGTGTAGATGCGGGGGATGAGGATGAGTTTCTCCTCCACCTCATCCTGCAGGCGGGCGAGACGGGATATGTATTCGCAGACAGCGTCCTCGTTATCGGCCGAGCAGGGGCCGATGATCACGAGGAACTTGTCGCTTTCTCTCCTGAAGACGGCGGCTATCTCGTCGTCCCTCTGTTTTTTGATCTTCCTGAGCTCCTCGGACAGGGGCATGCTGTCGAGGATCTCCTTGACGCTCGGAATTTCGCGGACATAGTGGAAACTCATGTATCTACTCCCTTCCCTGCTGCAGAATTCATTTTTGATTGTAAAACATTTCATCATTTTTTTCTGCCGTCCGCCGCCTCCTCCGGGAGGGGGACAGGCAGACGGGAAGGGCTGATGCCATTGTCGGCGCGTTCGTACTATAATAAAGACATATGACACTTATAAAGGGAGGCGCTTTATGTTTGAAGGACTGTTTCAGCCGATGCACATGCTGGTCATTCTCGCCATTGTTCTGATCATCTTCGGGCCGGGCAAATTGCCTGAACTGGGTGCTGGTCTCGGCAAGGGCATCAGGGAGTTCAAGAAGGCGATTTCCGACGAAAAAAAGGACAACCTCATCGAAGAAAAGAAGTAGACGTGCCAGGCGGCCGTCCGGGTCATGCGGCGTGATGAAAGTCATACGGCCCCGCAGGTGCATCAGTGAACATCGCTGAAAGAATTAAGAGGCGGACTCCGGCATCCGTGCTGGCGACAGGTCTTGCCATAGACCTTGTCATCGGGTATTTCGACTATGTCACCGGCACGGACATAGGCCTTTCCGTTTTTTATCTTATACCCATCATCCTTGTCGTCTGGATGTCCGGCACCATGCCGGGCCTGTTCATGGCGGCTATCGCCCTGGTGACCATGTCTGCCACGGATCATGCGTCAGGAACGGTCTTCCCATCCCTCCTTATTGAGATTTGGAACGACCTGGTACACCTCACCTTCTTTGTCGTCATCATATTCCTGGTATCGAGGTTGAAGGCCGAAATGGACGAGCGCTCCCGGCTTATCGGCGAGCTCCGGGATGCCCTGGCGGAGGTCAGGACTCTGAGCGGACTGCTTCCGATCTGCGCGTGGTGCAAGAATATCAGGGATGACAAGGGGTACTGGAACAGGGTCGAGTCCTACATCGAGAAACGTACGGGTGCCGAGTTTACCCACGGCATCTGTCCTGAATGCGCACGAAAGGTCTACCCGGAACTTTTTGATAAAGACGCGAAAGGAAAGACTACGCCCCGAGACAGTGCCTGACACCTGCCCGTCTTCGCGGGGCTTTCCCTCAGTAGCGATCCGGTCCGAAAGGAAAGAAGGGATCATAACGCCCTCCGTTCCCTCTCCTGATTTGTCTGACTATAGTTTTCCCGGGAGGTTGCCGATAAAGATATGCATGCCGATCGGCCGCGACACTATTCGTCGGGAACAAGGAGGACATATGCCACTACTGACATGGTCGAATGATTTGAGCGTCAAGATATATTCCATTGACGAACAGCACAAGAACCTGATCGCACTCATCAACAACCTGTATGATGCGATGGGCGCCGGTAAGGGCCAGGCCGCCCTTGGAGCGATCCTGAAAGAACTCGTGGACTACACAACGACGCACTTTGCGAACGAGGAAAAGCTGATGAGGGCCCAGGCGTATCCGGGCTATCTGGCTCACAAGAAGGAACATGACAATCTCGCCGCAAAGGTGAACACGCTCCAGAATGATTTCTCGTCGGGGAAACCGGTCATGACGGTCGAGGTGATGCGTTTTCTCAAAGACTGGCTGACGTCGCATATCAAGGGCACGGACCAGAAATACAGCCCCTTCCTGATAGGAAAGGGAGTAACGTAAGCACGCCCGACCGCCGGGGCGCCGGACCGGGGCCGGGCAGCGACTATAACTTTCTCATATCCACAACGCGCTTGGCCTTGCCCTCGGAGCGTTCCAGGGTCTTTTTCTCAACGAGCCTGACGTCGACTCCAATGCCCAGCTCCGCGGCGAGCCTCCGCTTGATGAGTTCGATCAGCTCGTTCTGCTTTTTCATCTCATCGAAAAAGATCGACTCGGATGCCTCGACGAGCACCTTGACGCTGTCCAGGGCGCCCTTCCGCTCGACGATGATCTGGTAGTGGGGCTCCGTGCCCTCGATGTCGAAGAGCACCGCCTCTATCTGGGAGGGGAAGACGTTCACGCCCTTGATGATCAGCATGTCGTCGGTCCTGCCCATGACGCGGTTCATGCGCCTGAACTTCCTGCCGCAGGGGCAGGGCTCACTGATGACCCGGGTCAGGTCCCGGGTCCTGAACCGGATGACAGGGAAGGCCTCTTTCGTAAGGGTCGTAATGACGAGTTCGCCCACCTCGCCCGGCTTTGCCGGCTCAAGGGTTTCGGGGTTGATGATCTCGACCAGGAAGTGGTCTTCATTGATATGCAGGCCGTTTCGTTCGAGGCACTCCCCGGCGACGCCGGGGCCCATCACCTCACTCAGGCCATAGTTGTCGGTCGCGACGATCTTCAGCTTCTGCTCGATCTCCCGCCGCATGCTCTCAGACCACGGCTCGGCGCCGAAGAGGCCGTACTTGAGGGAAAGGGAGCTGGTATTGATGTTCATTTCCCTGATCGTGTCGGCGATGAGCAGGGCGTAGCTCGGCGTGCAGATGAGGGCGGTCGTCTTGAAGTCCTGCATGATCTTGATCTGGCGCGACGTATTTCCGCTCGAAATGGGGATGACCGAGGCGCCGATCTTCTCCGCGCCGTAATGGATGCCGAAGCCACCGGTGAAGAGGCCGTAGCCGAAGGCGATCTGGACGACGTCGTCCTTGGTGATGCCGCCGGCGGTCAGAACGCGGGCAACGAGGTTCGACCAGGTCTTCAGGTCATTGCGGGTGTATCCGACGACGGTCGACATGCCGGTCGTGCCTGAGGAGGCATGGATCCGGACCACCTCCCGAAGCGGCACCGCAAAGAGTCCGTAGGGGTAGTTGTCGCGGAGATCGTTCTTCGTGGTGAAAGGGAGCTGCCTGATCTCCTCAACGGACCTGATGCCGTCGATATCGATCTTCAGCTCATCGAACTTCTTCCGGTAAAAAGGGACGTTGAGGTATACCCTGTTCAGCGTCGCTTCGAGACGTTCGAGCTGGAGCTGGGCGAGTTCGTCCCTCTCCATACACTCATTCTCCGGTTCCCAGTACATGCCTGCCTCCATAGTATTAGATATCGGTTTCAGAATCAAGGTCCCGGCCGAGATAGGCCCGCTGCACATCCCGGTTGGAGAGGAGGTCCTCCGCCTGACCCTGCAGGATGATCCTTCCCGTCTCGAGGACGTAGGCGCGGTCGGCAATGCCGAGAGCCGCCTTTGCGTTCTGCTCGACGAGAAGCACCGTGTTGCCCTCGTCCCGCAGGCGGGTGATGATCCCGAAGATGTCCCTCACGATCAGGGGGGCAAGCCCCATGGAGGGCTCGTCCATCATGACGAGCTTCGGCCGTGCCATGAGCGCACGGGCGATGGCGAGCATCTGCTGCTCGCCCCCGGAGAGAGTGCCTGCAAGCTGCTTCTCCCTCTCCTTCAGCCTCGGGAAGAGCCCGAACATGCGGTTGAGGTCGTTCTTCACCTCGGCCTGCTTCCCCCTCCGGTACTGCACATTGGCCCCGAGCACGAGGTTTTCCCGGACAGACAGGGGAGCAAAGACCTGGCGCCCCTCGGGTACCAGGGAGCATCCCCGGAAGACTATCTCCTCGGTCGAGAGTCTCCGGATGTCCTGCCTGTCAAAAAGTATCTCCCCGTCGCGGGACCGCAGAAGGCCGCAGACGGTCTTCAGGAGAGTCGTCTTCCCCGCGCCGTTTGCGCCGATGATTGTAACAATCTCCCCGGGGTTGACGTGCATGGTCACCTTCCTCAGGACCTTCAGGGTGGCGTATCCGGCCTCGAGATTCTTAATCCGCAGCATGTTCCTCCCCGAGGTAGACCCGGATGACCTCCCGGTTTTTCTGGATGGCGAGCGGCTGGTCGTCGGCGATCTTCTGGCCATAGCTCAGGACGACGATTTCGTCGGAGATATTCATGACAAGGGACATATCGTGCTCGACGAGCAGGACCGTGACCCCGCGGTCGCGTATACGGCTGATGAGAGAAGCCATCTCGGCCGTCTCCCGCATGTTGAGCCCGGCGGCCGGCTCGTCGACCAGGAGCAGCCTCGGCCCGCACGCCAGCGCCCTTCCGAGCTCGACGATCCTCTGCTGCCCGTAGGCGAGGCGGGTCGCCTCCGCTCCGGCGAGGTCGGCGATCCCGAGAAACTCCATGACCTCCAGACTCTGCTCCCTGATGAGGCGCTCCTCCTTCCAGGTGAAGGGGAGGTTCAGCATCCCGGCGACGAACCCCGCCCTTCCGTGCACATGGCGGCCGACCATGATGTTCTCGATCGCGGTCATCTTGGGAAAGAGGCGGATATGCTGGAAGGTGCGGGCCATGCCGCGCGCTGCGACCTGATGCGGCCGGAGCCGTTGTACCGGCGAGCCGTCGAAGGTGATCGTCCCGCTGTCAGGCGGGATGAAGCCGGAGATCAGATTAAAGAGGGTGGTCTTGCCGGCACCGTTGGGGCCGATGAGAGCCTTGATCGCCCCCTGCTGCACGCAGAACGAGACATTGTCCACCGCCTGGAGGCCGCCGAACCGCTTGCTGAGCCCGTCAAGGGAAAGGATCGCCATCACGCCCCCCCGCCGGCCGTCCTGCCCGCAAAGAGACGCCGCACATCCGAGAGGAGTTGCTTCCGGAGAAGCCCGTCAGGGGCAAACAGCATGATCACGATGAGGATGCCCCCGAAGACCGCGTCGTCATACGTGCCGAAATAGCCGCGGAGTGAGAGGTAATTGAGGCCGAGGCTCATGAAGAGCGCTCCCCAGAGATTCGCCATGCCGCCGATCGCGACGATCGCCACATACCGCACCGACTTCATCACCGACGCCTCCGAGGGGCCGATGCCCCCGTTGTAGTGGGTGAGCATCACCCCGGCGAGAGCGGCGAAGACCGCGCTCAGCACGAAGGTCTTCAACTTGTACCGGGCGGTCGGTATCCCCATCGCATCTGCCGCGTCTTCCGCCCCGTGGATCGAGGCAAGGGCCCGGCCGACGCGGGAATGGATCAGGTTGAGGAGCAGCACCATGCCCGCCGCCACCAGCCCCCAGGCGATGTAGTAGTTCATAACCCTCAGGGAAGAGTTCCCCGATACCTCGATGCCCGGAAGGAGGGAGAAGCCGGGCACGTCCGATATGCCGTCAGCGGCCCCGAGGGCTGTCGTGCCGAGGACGATCCGGTAGATGATGATCCCGAATCCGAGCGTCGCCATCGCGAGATAGTGGCCCCTGAGTTTCAGCACCGGTCCGCCCACCAGGTAGGCGACGACCGCCGTGACCGCCAGCGCGGCGAGGCAGGCTGCCCACGGCTGGACGGTCAGCAGGTCGCCTCCGTACAGGTCGGGCCGCGTCCGGAGAAGTCCCGCCTTCGCGAACAGCGCAACGAACGCAGCCCCCTTGTGGGCGGAGAGATCGTGCGTGGTGAGGTAGGCGGCGATGTAGCCGCCGATCGAGAAGAACCCCGCATGGCCGAGAGAGATCTGTCCTGCGTAGCCGATGAGCATGCAGAGGCCGATGACGAGAAGGGAATAATACGCCGTCATGGTGAGCTGCGTCAGGTGGTAGGCGCTGTCGGTTGCGCGGGTGACCAGCTGGATCGCAACGACCAGCCCCAGGAACCCGATCATCTGGAGGTGCTTCGGCCGCATCAGAACTCGCTGAGCCGGGCGGCCTCGGAGCTGCCGAAGATGCCGCTCGGCCTGACAAAGAGGATGAGCAGGAGTATCGCTATCGAGATGACGTCCTTGTATGCTGCCGGCAGGACGGCGATGCTGAAGGACTCCAGGACGCCGAGGATCATGCCTGCGCCGACCGCTGCGGCGCTGTTGCCCAGACCGCCGAGGATCGCGACGGTGAAGCCCTTGATCGCCAGCTGCGTGCCGCTGTCATACTGCACGTAGGTGATGGGCGAGACGATGCTTCCGCCGAGGGCGCCGATCCCGGCGCTCAGCACGAACGAAAGCGTCACCATGTTCTTTGCATTGATGCCGCAGAGCCGCGCCGCGTCGCGGTTTGCCGAACAGGCGCGCATCTGTCTCCCCGGGAGGGTGTAGGTGAAAAAGACGTTCAGGAGGATAACCATGACCGCGCTGATGCCGACGACCCAGAGCACCTGGGGGGAGACGAAGACGCCGCCCAGCCTGATCGAGGTCTCCGAGGAGCCGGTGAAGTAGGGAAGGGCCCTGACGCCTTCTCCCCAGATGTGGAGGCTGGCCTCCCTGATGAGGATCGAAATGCCGATGGTGATGATGACCATCCGCAGCACCGAGGGACGGTCGAGCCAGCGGATGAAGAGTATCTCGATGAGGGCGCCGACGGCCATGGTAATAATGACCGCGGCAAGGATTGCCAGCGGAAGCGGCAGTATCTGGTGGAGCGTCACCGCCGTCATGCCGCCGAGCATCACGAACTCGCCCTGGGCGAAGTTGATGATGCCGGTTGCGTTATAGATGATGTTGAATCCTATCGCGACGACCGCGTAAATGGTGCCGTAGGTGAGCCCGGCGACGATATACTGGAAAAAAAGGTCGATATTCATGCCCTTCCTTCAAACAATCGGGAGTATCCGCGGAGAAGCGGATACTCCCGATGAAAGCCGGCCTGCACTACCTGCTATTTGCCGAGCGGCACGAACTTGCCCTTCTTGACGGTCAGCATCTCGAAGGACGTCATGTCGAGGCCGTTGTGGTCCTGGGGCGAAAAATTGAAGATGCCAGCGGTGCCGACGACGCCCTTCAGGTTTTCTATGGCGGTGCGGACAGCCTCCTTGTCGGTGCTGCGCGCCTTTTCGATCGCCTTGGTCAGGATGAGCATCGCGTCGTAGGCGTGGCCACCGAAGGTGCTGCATTCCTCGCCGTGGCACTTGAGTTCATAATCTTTCTTGTATTTCATCAGGAGGGCCTTCTGCGGATTGTTCCTGGGGAGAACGTCCGCAACGAGGAGCCTGCCCGCAGGGAAGATGACGCCCTCCGCAGCGGGACCCGCGGCCTCGACGTACTTGATATTGCCGAACCCGTGGCTCTGGAAGATAGTGCCCTTGAACCCGATCTGGCGGGCATTTTTGATCACGATCGACTGCGCCGGTTCGATCGACCAGTTCAGTATCGCCTGTGCGCCGGACGCCTTCACTTTAGTCACCTCTGCGGTCAGGTCGGTCGCCGCCTTGTCATACACCTCGTTGGCCACGATCTGCATGCCGTATTCGGGGGCGAGTTTCTCGATCTGTTCCTTGCCTGCCTTGCCGAAGCCGGTGTTGCTCGAAAGTACGCCCACCTTCGACAGCTTCATCTTCTTCATCTGCTCGAAGATCTTGATGACGGCGTAGCTGTCCTTCTGGGGGGTCTTAAAGACATACTTCGCCACGGGATTGACGATTACCTCGGCCGCAGCGCAGGAGAGCAGGATCGTCTTGCCTTCTTCCGCCACGTTCTTGATCTTCATCGTCTCTCCGCTGGTGGAAGGTCCGATGATCGCAAGGACCTTCTCCTCTTCGATCAGCTGTTTCGCAAAGGAGAGCGCCTTCTCGGGGCTTGCCCCTGAATCCTTGACGATGAGTTCGATCTTCTTGCCCAGGATGCCGCCCTTCTTGTTGATATCCTCTACCATCATCTCGAGAGTCTTCGCCTCGGGCGCCCCGAGGAAGGAAGCCGGTCCCGTGACCGCCAGGATGGCGCCGACCTTAATGGTGTCTGCTGCCGATGCCGGTGTTGCGGCGAGGGCAACCGCCAGGATGACTGCTACTGCCATGAGCCTGATGAGTCGCATGCGTGTCTCCTCCTTGTGTGGTGTTATAGGGAATAAATCTCTTCGCCCCTGAGTATCCTGATGCCCGCCTTCCGGAGCGTCTCGATCGCCTTCTCCAGCTCATCGAAACGGAAGATGATGATCGCGTTGCCGCCGCTCTTCTGCACGAAGGCGTACATGTATTCGACGTTGATGCCGCTGTCCCTCATCACGGTGAGGATCTCTGCCAGCCCTCCGGGACGGTCGGCCACCTCCACGCCTACCACCTCGGTCTTGCCGACCGTAAAGCCGTTGTCCTTGAGGACCTTCTTCGCCTTCTCGGTGTCATTGACGATGAGCCTCAGGATGCCGAAGTCCGTGGTGTCGGCCAGGGCGAGGGCCCGTATGTTGACGCCCGCCTTTGCCAGGATGTCCGCCACGTCGGCGAGCCTGCCTGACTTGTTTTCGAGAAAGATGGATATCTGCTCAAGTTTCATGTGAACCTCCTGTAAAGCAATCAGCCTTCAGCTGTCAGGCAATCAGTTTATCAGCGCCTGCAAGCTGACTGCTGATCGCCGACGGCTATCACAGTTTTCTGTTGTCGATTACCCTTTTTGCCTTGCCCTCGCTGCGCTGTATCGTCTTGGGCTCGACGAGCTTCACCTTGCAGGTGGTTCCGAGGAGGTCCTTGATCTCCCTCTCGATCCTGCGGCCCAGTTTCTCGAGGACCTTCACCTCATCGGAGAAGATGTCCTCGCTCACCTCCACCTGCACCTCCATCACGTCGAGGGAGCCCTGCCGGTCCACGATGATCAGGTAGTGCGGCTCGACTCCCTCGATGCTCATCAGCACGTGCTCGATCTGGGAGGGGAAGACATTGACGCCCCTGATGATCAGCATGTCGTCCGTCCTGCCGGTGATCCGCTCGATGCGGTGGAAGCTCCTGCCGCAGGAGCAGGGCTCGGCGATGATCCGCGAGATGTCCTTGGTCCTGTAGCGGATGACGGGGAAGGCCTCCTTGGTGAGGGTCGTAAAGACGAGTTCGCCCTTCTGGCCGTGGGGGACCGGCTTGTAGGTCTCCGGGTCGATGATCTCGGGGATGAAGTAGTCTTCGAAGACGTGGAGCCCGTGCTTCTCCTCGATGCACTCGCTGGCGACTCCGGGCCCCATCACTTCGCTCAGGCCGAAGATATCGATCGCCTTTATGTTGAGTCTTTTTTCGATCTCCTCCCGCATCTTTTCAGACCACGGCTCCGCGCCGAAGAGGCCGACGCGCAGCTTCAGGGTCTTCGGGTCAACGCCCATCTCCTTCATCACGTCGGCGAGGTTGAGGGCATACGACGGCGTGCACATCAGCACGGTCGAGCCGAAGTCTTGCATGATCATGATCTGGCGTTTGGAGTTGCCCCCCGAGATCGGGATGACCGCGGCTCCGAGCCTTTCCGCCCCGTAGTGGGCACCGAGGCCGCCGGTAAAGAGGCCGTAGCCGTATGCGTTATGCACAACGTCTCCCTTATGTGCCCCGCCGCAGGAGAGGGTCCGGGCCATCAGCTCCGCCCAGGACTCGATGTCGTGCCTGGTGTAGCCGACGACCGTCGGTTTCCCCGTGGTGCCTGATGAGGCGTGGATGCGCACCACCTGTTCGAAGGGCACGGCGAAGAGGCCGAAGGGATAGTTCAGCCGGAGGTCTTCCTTGGTGGTAAACGGCAGCTTCGAGAGGTCCCTGATGTCCCTGATGTCGTTCGGCCCCACACCCGCCTCTTCCATCTTCTTGCGATAGTAGGGAACCGCTGCGTAGACCCTCTCCACAAGGTTCTTCAGCCGTTTCAGCTGAAGGGCCTCCAGCGCCTCGCGGGGAAGGGTTTCGAATTCCTCGTTCCAGATCATGACTGCCGCTTGCCTCCTGTTCCGTCCTGCCGGACTATTGTATAAAGGGTATGCCGATCTGCGGCCGGGGCAAACATCACTCCGCAGCCTGCAGCATCGTGTCGATAATCTCCCTGCCCTGCCTGAATGCCTCGAGGTTTGCCTTCAGAAACCGTTCCGGCACCCGCTCCCTGATGACCGCCCTGAAGACCTCGGCCTCAAGGGGGAGAAAGGCGGAAAGGCAGCCCACGAGGATCATATTCACCGCCTTCGTCTCGCCCGCCCGCCTGGCCGCCTCGAAGGCGTCGACCGGGAAGACCGCAAGCCCTTTGCCTTTGAGCCCGGAAAGGATATCATCCGGATATGCCTCCACGCCTGTGGTGACCGACGGAGGCAGGATCTTCTGCGTGTTGACGATCACCCTGCTTTCCCTCTTCAGGTACGGCAGATAGCGGAGGGACTCGAGCATCTCGAAGGCGACCTCGATATCGGCGGTTCCGGGCTCGATGAGAGGAGAATAGACCTTTTCCCCGTATTTGAGGTGCGCCACGACCGAACCGCCCCTCTGTGCCATGCCGTGCACCTCGCTCTTCTTGACGTCGAGCCCGGACTTGATCAGGGCGAAGGAGGTTATCTCGCTCGCCAGGAGGATGCCCTGTCCGCCGACGCCGCAGAAGAGGATGTTGCCCATCCTACTTCCCCTCCTTCGTTGCCAAGACGATCGCCTTGAACCTGCACAGGGGGGCGCATTGTCCGCAGCCGTCGCAGAGAACGGCGTTTATCCGGGAATATCCCTTCTGCTTCTCCTTGTACCCGAGGCGCTTTGCCTCTTCGGGCGTGACCGCCACCCACTCGATGGCGGGGCAGCCGAGCTTCAGGCAGGTCCTGCATCCGGTGCACTTATCAGGCGCGATGAGGAAGAGGGGCTTATCCTTGCGCTTCTTCATCTCAGGCACGAGCACGCAGGGCGCCTTGGTGATGATCACCGAGGGCTCCGGACGCTCCACCTCTTCCCGGAGAACCTTGATGGCGGCCTCGATCTCGTGGGGGTTTATCGTGCGGACATGTTTGACGCCTATGGCCCGGCAGATCGCCTCGATGTCCACCAGGGTCGAGACATCTCCGGTTATCGTAACGCCGGTGGAGGGGTTCGGCTGGTGGCCGGTCATGCCGGTTGTCCTGTTATCAAGGATGATCACCGTGGTGAAGCCCCGGTTATAGACGATGTCTATCAGCCCCGTGATGCCGGAGTGGATGAAGGTGGAATCCCCGATCACCGCCACGATCTTCCCGAGCGCCTCCTTGCCCAGCGCCTTCTCCATCCCGAAGGCGGTGCCGATGCTCGCGCCCATGCAGACGCAGGAGTCCATGGAGGACAGCGGCTTCAGGGCGGCAAGGGTATAGCAGCCTATGTCTCCGGCCACAAATACATTGAGCTTCGAGATCGCATAGAAGATGCCCCGATGGGGGCAGCCGGGGCAGAGGTTCGGCGGCCTGAAGGGGATCGGCGACGGCTCAAAGAAGGTCTCGGCGGCCTTGCCGGTTATCGCCTTCCTGACGATGCTCGCGTTTAACTCTCCGAACGGGGGGATCAGTTCCTTGCCTTTGCAGGAGATGCCCATCGCCTTGACGTGGATCTCGATGAAGGGGTCGAGTTCTTCGACCACGAAGACCTCATCGACCTTTGACGCGAAGTCCCCGATCATCTTTGCCGGGAAGGGGTAGGCCATGCCGAGTTTCAGCACGGAGGCCTCCGGGAATGCCTCTTTCACATAAAGGTAGGAGACGCCCGAGGTGATGAAACCCCTCTTCCGGTCACCCCATTCGATCCTGTTTTCAGGGAAGTCCTCCGCAAACTCGCGGAGCCGTCCCATCCGGGCCTCAAGCTCTACGCGCCTCCTGCGGGCGTTGGAGGGGAGCATCACGAGTTTTTCGGGTATCTTCTCAATGCCCGCCTTCACCGCGGAGACTTCCTGTTGCCCGGGAGACACCAGGCCTTTTACATGGGCGACGCGGGTGGTCGTCCTCACCAGGACCGGTGTATCGAACTCCTCGGACAGGCGGTAGGCAATCTTCATGAACTCCTTCGCCTCGGACGCGTCTGAGGGCTCGAGCATAGGGACCTTGGCGGCATAGGCGTAATTGCGGTTGTCCTGTTCGTTCTGGGAGCTGTGCATCTCAGGGTCGTCCGCGGTGATGATGACCAGGCCACCCCTTACGCCGGTATAGGCGGCGGTGAAGAGGGGGTCTGCGGCCACATTAAGGCCCACGTGCTTCATCGTCGCCAGTGCCCTCACGCCGGCAAAAGACGCCCCGAGGGCGACTTCGAGCGCCACCTTTTCGTTCGGTGCCCACTCCGCATAGACGCCTTCATAGGTGCAGAAATTCTCGAGGATCTCGGTAGAGGGTGTGCCGGGATAGGCCGAGGCGACCTTCACCCCCGCCTCAAAGGCGCCGAGGGCAATAGCCTCGTTGCCGGAAAGGAGCTGTTTTTCAGTCGTTTTGGTCGAGATTTCTCTTTTTTTCATGATAAGAAATCGGGAAATGTAGGTTATCACACCTATAGCATATTTTCAATGCCCGCGAAGATGCGGCATCCGCCATCCGCCTTTCTTTTCGAAAGGGTGAGAAGGCAGACTGAAAGTCATTCTCAGGCGGAATTCAGGAGGGCAAGGGCATTGTCCCGCAGGATAAGCCGCTCCCTCTCTTCGCCCAGGTTCAGGTCCTTCAGGAGGGAGATGCTTGCGCCCTGGTCCGACCAGGGAGAGTCGCTGCCGAAAAGCACGTATTCGGCGGGATGGTCCATGATGATGCGCCGGGCCCGTCCCTTTTCCAGCATGTGGAGGGAGTAGGAGACCTCCATGTATATCTTCCGGCCTGCCAGGTATTTTTCGACATTGTCCCAATCCTCCCATGCGCCGAGGTGGGATGTCACCAGTCTGAAGGCCGGGAATCTCTCGACAATGGTGACGATCTTCTCCGGGTCGGCAAGGCGGACGCGTTCAAAGGCAAGGTCAAAGCCGGTATGCATCAGCACGATGAGATTTTCCGAGCAGATCCTGTCGTATAGCGGAAAGAGCCGCTCGTCGTCGATGCTGAAGTTCTGGTAGTAGGGGTGGAATTTGATGCCCTTAAAGCCGGCCCTTTTGATCTCCGAGACGCGGGCGGGCGCATCGGGGTCGTCGGGATGAAGGGACGGGAAGGGGATGATCCTGTCAGACCGTATCTTTTCCGACCACGCCATGATCGGTTCGTACTGTGAGGGCTTCGTCGCTATCGAGCAGACGATGCTCTTTTCGATCCCGTTTCGGTCCATGGAGACGAGCAGGGAGGAGAGTCTTCCATCCAGATAGGCCTGCACGTCCCACTTCTTCTGCCCCTCTTCGACCAGGACCCTGATCGCCCGGTCAGCCAGTGCATCCGGAAATGCGTGGGTATGAAAATCGATTGCGCGGTCTCGCATGTTTGCGGCCATCATGAGCAGGGTGTATCGGCCCGGCGTACCATGCCCTTATTATACGGAAACCGGCGCTGCCAGGCAAAACAGGGCCGTTAGGCATGCAGCCCGCGGCAGGCCCGCCCGGCGAGCAAAGAGGCGAAAAATATGTATTGATTTGATAGTCAAAAAAAGTTTATTATTTCCCACCTGCCATCTGTTTGTTTTGCGGGTCGTTCACGGAACGGCCTGGTAACGATACGTAGCTTGCACAGTTTCATATCACTGAATATTTCATCAGGAAACGGAGGAGCGTTATGTTGAGAAAAGTATTTGTTGTGCTGGCCCTGCTCTGGATCGGGACCATGTTCTATGTCTCCGCTGCCCATGCAGAGACGACCTTTAAGTACGGGGCTGCCTTCAGGCTGCGCCAGGAGATCTGGGACGATGTGGTGAGCCTCGATACGGGCAATGTGGCGACCGGGGGCTTCCCTGACAGGAACTTCTACCGGCTGAGGACCCAGCTGTGGGCAAGGGCTGATTTCAACCCGAAGCTCGGCGTTTATGCCCGGCTGGCCAATGAGATGAAGTATTTTGCCGGCCCCTTTACCGCCTACAAGGCAGGCAATGACAAGCCCGACCCCGACAGATACGATCCCGACGAGCTTGTCATCGACAACCTCTATCTCGATGCCAAGGATGTGTTCGGACTCCCTGTTGACGTGCGGATAGGCCGTCAGGATTTCCTCGGCCCCGACCAGTACGGCGAAGGTTTCCTGATCATGGACGGTTCCCCCGCGGACGGGTCCAGGACCTTCTACTTCAATGCTGCCAAGTTGCGCTGGAAGATCAACGCGAAAAACAGCGTGGATTTTCTCTATATCAACGATCCGAGAACCGATGTCTTCCTGCCGACGATGCACCCGTCGGTCAGCGGCGGCCTGTTTGTCGACAGGAAGAAGCTCTTGACCGCCTCCCGCGAGCAGGCGATTGTCCTGTACGGCAGGAGTAAGGTTACGGATAATGTTACCGTCGAGCCGTACTACATGTACAAGACGGAGCAGTCGTTCGGGGCCACCGCCAAACTTAAGCTGCATACCCTTGGCGCGCGGGCGGCTGTTGCCCTCAGCGGCGGTTGGAAGTTCGGCGGAGAGTTTGCCACCCAGTTCGGCGATTATGACGGCGGCAAGGACAGATCAGGAAACGGCGGCTATGTCTTTGTGAGCAGGAAGTACGACAGCGTCGCTTTAAAGCCTGAATTTGACCTGAGGTTTGTTTACCTCTCCGGTGACGACCCTGATTCGAAGGACAAGGTTGAGGCCTTTGATCCGCTCTTTTCGAGAAACCCCAACTGGAACGAACTGATCATTTATCCCCTCCTGAACGAGACGGCGGCCCTTGGCGGCGGCGGCATCCCCGGCTACTGGACGAACATGGAGATCCTGAAGGCGACGGTGAAGCTGAGCTTCTCGCCTGAGACCAGCCTCGCCCTCGCGTATCAGTATCTGTGGGCGCCGCAGAAGTCCGGCATGACAGGCGCCTTGTTCGGGACCGGAAAGCAGAGAGGCCATCTGCCGACCGCCATCCTCACCCACAAGTTCACCAAGAGCATTGACGGCATGCTGCAGGTTGAGTACTTCGTGCCGGGGAGTTTTTACTCCGACAACGCGGACAATGCAACGTTCATAAGGCTGCAGCTGCAGTACCGGATCTGATCCGGCTTTCAGGTCAGCAACAAAAGGCCCCCTGCCGCTGAGGCAGGGGGCCTTTTGTTTTGTGTTGATCAGCGGCGCTCTCTCTACGGTGTACAGGGAGTTGTTATGTTGGCGAGCGCATCGTATGTTTCATTGTAGACGCCGATGCATTTCAGCGTGCCCGCGTTGCTTACGGTATTGCCATCAAGCTTCGAACTGCCCACGTAGGTCGTCACCCCGCTTCCGTTGAAAATTGTCGTGGCGCCTGCAGTTTCCGTGACGGTGACTGCCGACGTCAGAGAGGTATATACCTGGGAGCTGTCTATCTTGACCGTGCCGCTGCCGGTGCTGTGCACACCGAAGCAGCCGCCGTTGCAGTTGCTCACGGTGGTGGGCGCCGGCGACCTCATGACCGAAGACTGAATGGTAGGAGAAGCGTTTACGTTCTTGACGGCGTAGTGGGCTGCTCCTGCCTTGACAGGGGTTGCCGCGGCAAACATTGAAGACAGGAAAAAAGAGCAGCCGTCATTTAGTATGCCTATGTTCATGCCAGATGCATTATGCCCTATCGCGGTAAAGCTGTTAGCGGATGTGCTCGCGGTGCCGCAGTTTATATTGGCCATGCCGGTGCTTTGGGCGCCGCTTGAGCCTTCACCCCTCACATTTCTCATGCCGGGGGCAGAAGAGTTTTGGTTGGTGATTCCGGTGTTATTGCCGGTAGCATCGGTGGCAAAGGCATAAACATTCAGCATCTGGCCCGATGAGGTGTCGTTAATTATGCCGTAGCTGTTAGCGCCACCTCCGGCCAGGACATACATATCCATCATAATGGGGGAGTTGTTTGACACGTTTTTTATGCCGATGTTGTCGTTGCTCCCGACGGTGGTCCCTTCTGTGCCTGACACATAGATAATGCCATCAACCATAATTACCGCAGAGTTTGCGGTATTCAGGATGCCTATATTTTCGCTGCTGCCCGCAGAAACTACTTCCGTATAAACGTTTTTTAACAAGACATTACTGCAAGGCGGCGAAGGGCAGTGATTTTCGATCGCATGATTGCTGGTTGATCCTGAAGCATAGGCGGATACATTCGTGATCATAATGCTGCCCCCGGTTCCTATCGCGACTGCGGCTGTGCCCCCGCCGGTGTTCTTCACCGTGAGGGAACGGATCTCGCCATCCGTGACCCCAAAAGCAGTTACAGTTGCGGGCCCGTCAGGATTTCCCGTAATGACCGTGACGTTTTGGCCGGAACCTTCAATATCGACGAAAGATTTCATGGCGAGCGTTGTGTTGCCCACATCGTACGTCCCCGGACCGAGCCGGATGACATAGCGGTTTGTGGAGCTGCCTGTAATACCGGCAAGTGTGTTTTGCAATGCAGTCCCGTTTGCCGCATCGTTCACGCCATCGGCGTTGAGGATGACGGTATTGCCGATAGTGGCAGTGTCCTTCGAAATGACGACCAGGGCCTCTGAGTTTGAAAGGGTGAACAATAATAAGACAGAAATACCAACTGCAGCCAGAACCTCTTTACCTTTTTTTCTCATTTACAGCCTCCCCCTCGAAAAGATTATATGCCCTATATTAAAAGATTATATGCCCTATATTATTAGACAGTGAATTCGAAAGTAAACAAAAAAATGGCCTAATAAGGGCATTAAGGGGGCGTGAATGCAGGCTTGTGATTATACCCCTTGACCGGTGTATTATATGGGCATGCGCGATATTCTGAAGGGCAGCACGGGACTGCCGGCAGGGATGCCCTGACGGCCTCTGAAAAACAATATTCCCTTTCCTCGGGGAGGAGAAGGGGTGGGGGACTGTGAAATGAAGATAGAATTTGTGGGCGCTGCCAGGACAGTGACCGGATCGTGTTTCCTGGTGGATACGGGAAGGCGCAGGATTCTCGTTGACTGCGGCATGCACCAGGGGCACGAGGCCGATGAGATGAACAGAAGGCAGTTTCCCTTCGACCCCTCTGAAATCGATTGTCTCTTTCTTACGCATTCTCACCTCGATCATGTGGGGCTCGTGCCGAGACTCTGCCTGGACGGATTCAGGGGCAGGATCATCACCACGGCTGCCGCTGCCGACATCGCCGAGCTCATCCTGTATGACTCGGCCCACATCCAGGAATCCGATACAGAATGGTATAACCGGAGGGCGCTTCGCTCGGGTATGCCGCCGAAGCTGCCTCTGTATATGCGGAGGGACGTGGACAAGGTGCTGCCCCTGATCGACCGGCAGTCCTACGGCGTGATCGGGACGCTCGGCGATGACATTCGCTACCGGTTCGTGGATGCGGGCCATATCCTCGGTTCTTCCACCCTGGAGCTCTGGTGCCGCGAGGGAGAGACAGAGAAAAAATTTGTTTTTTCAGGAGATATCGGGAAGAAGGACAACCCCATCGTGCATGACCCGGTCTTCGTGGCCGAGACCAATTACCTGACGATCGAGTCGACCTACGGTACCCGGCTGCACAAGGGGATGAAGGAGTCGATCGACGAACTGGTCGGCATCATCCGGGGCACATTCAGGCAGGGAGGAAATGTCATCATCCCATCCTTTGCCCTGGGCAGGACGCAGGACCTCCTCTTCATCCTCAACAAGCTCGTCAAAGAGGACCGGTTATTCAGGATCAACGTCTACATCGACAGTCCTCTTGCCGAAGGCATCACGCGGGTCTACATGGCCCACCAGGACTACTTCGACGAAGAGGCGAGGGAGCTCTTCAATATCGAGAGCAGGGACGCCCTGAGGATCCGCTTTACCAAGTCTTCGGAGGAATCCATGGAGCTCAACAAGATCAAACGGGAGGCGATCATCATCGCCAGTTCCGGCATGTGCGACGGCGGCAGGGTGCGGCATCACCTCAAGCATAACCTGTGGCGGAAGGAATGCAGCATCGTCTTCGTCGGGTATCAGGCGGCCGGCACGCTCGGCCGGAAGATCGTCGACGGCGCACGGTCTGTCGACGTGCTCGGGGAGAGGGTCGCGGTGAGGGCCGGCATCCATACGCTCGGCGGATTCTCGGCGCATGCCGACAGGGACGAACTCCTCAACTGGATATCCATGTTCAAGGATACGCCCGAGATATTCATCGTCCACGGTGAAGAGCAGGTGTCGCTGGAATTCAAGACCCTGATCGACGGCAGGTTCCACTACAAGACGCACGTCCCCGCCTCCGGAGAGACCTTCGAAGTATAAGTGCGAGCCGACGTCCTGGCCAAGATGGCAGTTAAGATATCCCCCTCTTAGGTTAAGAGGGGGCAGGGGGCGTTACTCTGTAAATGATTGTGTCAATAGAGCCTAGAGAGATCGAGAGCGAAATAGCGGTGACTAATGAGGAGATAGATGACATTAACTACGGACTTATGGGATAACGGACGAGGGGAAGATAATTTGGGGAATGATTTTAGCGGCATAATTCAGTAAGATAAGATCAGTCAGTTGGTCACAGGGCATAAAGGAGGTCGTATGGCCGGCAAAGTCAGAATAGAGATCTCTCAGCAGATAATAGCCGATTTTTGCAGAAAGCATCATATTCACAGACTTTCCTTCTTTGGCTCTGTTATCAGTGACCATTTTATGCAGGACAGTGACGTGGACGTTCTCGTGGAATTCGAAGGCGGCCAGGTGGTTGGATTGATACGCTTGGCTGGAATAGAGCTTGAGCTGTCTGAAATCCTTGGCAGGAAGGTCGATCTGAGAACCCCTGCCGACCTGAGCCGCTATTTTCGCGAAGCAGTGCTTTCATCGGCTGAGGTTCAGTATGCCGAAGGATGATCTGATCCGTATACGGCACATGATCGACGCTGCGAAAGAAGCGCTCTCTTTTGCTGCGGGTAGAAAGAGACAAGATCTTTATGCCGACAGGATGCTGGCGCTATCCATAGTAAAATCAATTGAGATAATCGGAGAAGCTGCTTCCACTGTCTCAAATGCCTTTCGGGAAAAGAACAGGGAAATCCCGTGGGCAAATATCATCGCCATGAGAAACCGGCTCATTCACGCTTATTTTGATATCGATCTTGACAGGGTTTGGGATACCATCATGGATGATCTCCCCCCTCTCATTACCGCTCTGGAGACGGTTTATTCTCGCGAGGGCTTATAACTCTGTGATTTCGGCTTCCAGGGTCGCCAGGTCCAGAAGCGCCACCGTCGATTTACCGTAAAGCCATCCCCCGGTCTCGCCGGGATTGATCAGGAGCGTCTTTCCCCTCATCCGGTTGTCCGGCTCGTGGGTGTGGCCGTAAATAACGACGTCGTAATGGCCGCTGTCGGCGAGCGCCTCTGCGGTGTGGTGCTCGTGGATAACGACGATCTTCCTGCCGTCGAGTTCCATGATATGGGGCTGGCGAAAGACCATTCCCTCCGAACGCTTCTTCAGCAGGAGCCGGTCCCCGTCGTTGTTGCCGAAGATGCCGGTGAACCCGCAGGTAAGGTCTTTCAGGATCCTGAACGTGAAGG
This sequence comes from Nitrospirota bacterium, assembly GCA_021825365.1. GTDB lineage: Bacteria > Nitrospirota > Thermodesulfovibrionia > Thermodesulfovibrionales > UBA6898 > JAKAGF01. The sequence goes on from JAKAHR010000006.1 coordinate 128,137, forward strand.
GCGAGGTGAAATCTCCGGCATGGATGACGTGTCCGACCCGGCGCCCGATAAACAGGTCCACCGCCTTCCGGAGCTGGGGAAGGTTGTCGTGGGTGTCGGATAGTATCCCGATGAGCATGTCTGTCTCCTCCAGGGGGTCAGTCAGTATCGATGTCGATGATTTTTGTAGCGCTGTCAAAGGTGACAGTCCGGTACTCGCGGAGCTGCTCGAATTTCTTCAGAAGCTCCGACAGTCGCTGCCCCGCGTCCTGGACCGCCCGGAGTTTCTCGCGGACCGAGTCAGCCGACAACGGGCGTTCCGCTCCCAGCTCATCGCTCAGCAGCTCTATAGCCATGATGAGATAGGTAAGGGGCTGCCGGGAATGGTGGAGGAAGGACCGCGCGGTGTCGATGACCGCGGCATCCTGCTTGGACTTGATCAACTCGTCACGCGCGCGCTGAAGTTCCCCTATGTATTCATGGAGACGTACATTGACGGTCTCGAGTTCCTCGTTGACGGCCATGAGTTCCTGCTGTCTGATCTTCACGGCATGGACCATCTTGCCGAAGGCAAGGGCAAGCCTGCCGACCTCGTCATCGCCGGGCACCGGGATGGTGCGCGAGTAATCGCCGTTGGCTATCTCCACGGCGGATTGGGTGAGCTGCGATAGCGGGCGGGTGAGCCTCCGCGAAACCAGGGCGACGAAGACGAGCGCCGCAGCCATCACCAGGAGCGCGACCAGGAGCAGTGACTTCTTCGTCTCCTTCATGATCTGTTCGTCAGTCGTCTCGGTGATGCCGAGCCGGAGCGTTCCGGCCCGGCCCCCGAATATGGGCGCGGCAAAGTCGAGATAGGTGCCCTCGTTCGTCAGGACCGTCACATGGTCCAGCGCGGTCTTCCGGTGTCCGGCGTTGAGGAGGCCGCGGGGAAATCCGCTCTTGAAGGTATGGATGATGACCTGTCCGTCCTTCTCGATGAAGATATACGAGACCTCCGGGTCCGCCTTGAGGATATCCTCAAAGAAGGCGTCGATCGCGAAGAAATCCCTGATGAGCAGGGAATCGGCCACATGGGCAGCCAGGGTGGTCACCAGGGTCGTGCCGTGGGAGATCCTCTTCTTTTTCAGGATATCCTTCACGTAGATGTCGATGAAGAGCACGGAAAATACCGCGTACGTAAGGATCACCAGAGCGGTGATGAAGAAGAGCCGGTACTTGAGGGCCAGGTTCTTCACTGCCGCTTCTCGATCCATTTCTGCATCTCGCGCACCGTATCGTAGGAGGAGTCGCTGGGAACGATGAACTTTTCGATCTTGAGTTCGGCGAGGATCTTCTTGCCTTCCGGGTCCTTGTGCATACCGAGGAGGATGTCCCGTAGCCTCTGCTTGAGCGGTCCCGGGGCCTGCGGATGCACCACGACCGGGGGGATGCCGTACAGGGGAGACCGGTAGATGACCCTGGCCCCCCGAACCAGGGCCGGGTCTTTGTCGCTGTAATACTCCCATATGAGGCCGTCTACGGACGCACCGTCGACGACGCCCTTGGCGACCGCCCGAACCGAGTTGTCGTGGCCGTACGTATAGATGACACTCTTGAAAAAGGTCTCAGGAGTTTCGCCCATGCGTGAAAGGACATAGGTAGGGACGAGTGCGCCGGTGTTGGAACTCGGATCAGTAAAGGCGAAGCGCTTGCGCCTCAATCCGGCGATGTCGTTGACCGGGCTGTCCCGGGGCACGATGAAGTATGCCTGGTAGAAGGGCTTGCCGTAGAGCATCGGGGCAACGAGGAGTTCCATACCGAATTTCCTGTGGCCGGCGACATAGGGACCTGAGCAGACAAAGGCGACGTCCAGTTCCCTGCGTTCGAGGAGGTCGTTGATTTCCTGGTAGGTCTTCTTCTGGACGATTTCCACCGGCCTCCCGAACTTCGCGCCGATGTACCGCATCATCTCGTCATAGTAGGCAGCCGTCTCCTTTGGTGAGACAACGGCGGCTATGGCGATGCGGAGAGGTTCTACCGTCCCGTGTGCGTTTCTGCCGCGGGTGTGGATCCTGTCGGACATATCAACCACCGCTTTTTTCTCGTCCTGTCTGTTGCACGAAGAAAGACAAGGGATCAGCAGCAGGAAAAGCAGGAGTGCCGCCGGTCTCCAGAAGGTGTGGTAGCGGAGATGCCCCGAACTGGGCTGCAGAGGATCCATGATTGTTGAGTTTACCACAAATGGCCGGGGCAATGACTATCTGAAGAACTGGATGATGTACCGCAGGGCCACATACAGGATCAGCCCGCCAAGCAGGAGTTTTATCGCCTTCTGGGGCACGAACTTCTGAAGACGGGCGCCCAGATACATCCCGCCGAAGCCGCCGATGCCGAAGAGGAAGCCCAGGAGCCAGTCAGGCGAAGTCGCGAGGCCGCCTTCTGCCGGCAGGAGGCTGTAGAAGGCTATCCCGGCTATGGAGGTGAGGAAGGTGCCCATCAGGGCTGCACCGGCGACCGTGTAGACAGGCAGGTGGAAGACGGCTACACAGAAAGGGGCTATGATCGCCCCGCCGCCGATGCCGTAGGTGCCTCCGACGATCCCGACGAAGAAGGCGAGCAGGAACATGGCAGGCGTGCTGAAGGAGAAGGTCTCGCCCCAGAACTCGTAGGTGACGGACTTCAGGGAAAAAGAGATCATCTTTACCACCGCCTCGGGCGGGAGTCCGGCGGCCATCCGTGACGTGCAGCACTCCTTCATTTCGTCGGTCCGCTGTTTGAACCTCTCTTCCAGGGCCTTCATCTTTGCCTTGCCGGCAGATGCCTTGCCGGAGACTTCATAGAGCAGCCGGCTGCCGATGTAGAGCAGGACGCAGCCCACGAACATCTTGAAGGCGCGCGGGTCAGGCAGGTAGAGGACACGGAGGTAGTATCCGATCAACACACCGGGCAGGGTGCCGATAATGACGATCATCGTCAGCGGCCATGCCATGCGGCCCTCGCGGATATACCGGTAGACGCCGCTGGGGATCGCCACGATATTGTAGAGAAAATTGGTGGAGCTTACCGCGGGACTGGTGAAATGGAGAAAGCTCATCTGAAAGGGCAGCAGGAGAAACGCGCCCGAGACGCCGCCCATGGAGGTGAAGAAGGAGACGACGAGCGCTACAAGGGGAGGGATGAAGAGGTAGGTCTTGACCCCTGAAACCGGGAAAATCATAAAGAGGAGGTCATGCATGACGGTAAGATTATTACCACAGGGCAGGGTAGGATGGCAAGAGGGGTGAAGGGTTCGGGCGCTAGGGAAGCGTGAATTGATGACCGCACGCCCTGCAGGTGACCGTTTTCCCTTTGTTTTTGTCAGGGAAATGCTGGAGCTTCCTGCACCTCGGACAGGTGCGGTAGAAATGCAGGATCGCCGATAAAAGGGCGCTGAAAAAGAGCATGCCTTATGCTACCATGAAACTCATGGAGCACGAACTCTTGCGTCTGCTGGTTGTTGTCTTCGGAGTTTCCGCGCTCGTTGTGTTTCTGCTCAACAAGCTGAAGATACCGTCGGTCGTCGGCTTTCTTGCGGCAGGGGCGATCATCGGACCCTATGGCGCTGGGCTGATCAAAGATACCCGGGCCGTGGAGGTCATGGCGGAGATCGGTGTAATACTCCTTCTCTTTGCCATCGGCATCGAGTTCTCCCTGACAAGGCTCGGCAGGATGAAGAGGGCCGTCCTCGCGGGCGGCGGCGCGCAGATGGTCCTGACGATCGCGGTAGCGGCAACAGCAGCTTATTATGCAACCGGCGATGCCGGCAGGTCCGTCTTCTTCGGGTTTCTCATCGCCCTGAGCAGCACGGCGATCGTCCTGAAGATGCTGGCGGAAAAGGGGGAGACGGACTCCCCGCACGGACGCGTGATGGTAGGCATATTGCTCTTTCAGGACCTCTGCGTCGTGCCGCTCATGCTGCTCATCCCCTCCCTTTCGGGGCAGGGGGTGCATGCGTCCGATCTTGCCGTGGAAATGGGCAAGGCGACGCTTATCATAGCAGCGGTGCTCCTGAGCGCCCGTTGGGTCGTGCCCGGTCTTCTCCATCAGGTCGTCAGCACCCGGAGCCGTGAACTCTTCATCATTACGATCATGCTTGTCTGCCTCGGGATAGCGCTGTTGACTTCCCGGCTTGGCCTTTCCCTGAGCCTCGGGGCATTCCTGGCGGGCCTCGTCATCTCTGAATCCGAGTACGCGCACCAGGCGACATCGGACATCCTGCCTTTCAAGGAGAGCTTCATCGGCCTGTTCTTCGTCTCCGTCGGCATGCTCATGGATATCGGATATATGAGTTCCCATTGCCTGCAGATAGCGGCCGCTGTTGCGCTGATATTCGCACTGAAGATCGTGACCGGCTCAGTCTCCGCCCTGGCGGCCGGGAGCCCGCTGCGCGCGTCTGTTCATGCGGGGCTGGGTCTTGCACAGGTGGGCGAGTTTTCGTTCGTGCTTGCGCTTGCGGGCAAGGAGGCGGGGATCATCACGGAGGGATTCTACCAGGTCTTCCTGTCGTCTTCCGTTGTAACGATGATCCTGACCCCCTTTGTGCTGAACGGAGCTCCCTCCATGGCTGCATGGGTGACCTCCGGGCCGATGATGCGGCGGCTTGAAAACCTGAGAAAGGGGTCGGCGCGGGAGGGGTTTCCCCGCAAGAGGGAGGGTCACGTCATTATCATCGGCTTCGGCCTTAATGGCAGAAACGTGGCAAAGGTACTGAAGGAAGCGGGGATACCGTATTTTGTCCTGGAGATCAACAGCGAGACGGTACAGGAGATGAAGAAGAGGGGCGAGCCGATATACTACGGTGACGGGTCGAGTCAGGAGATCCTCAGAAAGCTGGGCGCGGAGAGGGCGCGGCTCCTGGTGGTCGCCATCTCCGACCCGGCCTCCACCCGGAGGGTCGTCTCCCTTGCGAGAAAGGAAAACCCCGGCCTGCACATCGTCGTGCGGACCCGGTATCTCGCCGAAGTGGATGACCTGAAGTCGCTCGGCGCCGACGAGGTGATACCCGAGGAATTCGAGACCTCGATCGAGATATTCTCCCGGGTCCTTCAGCACTACAATTTCCCCGCCAATGTGGTAGAGGACGTGGTGGAAAAGATTCGGAGCGACAACTACACGGCGTTGAGAATCAGGGGGTCATCTCCGGGGCATCTCTTTGAAAAGGTGCAGTGGATCCCCGAGATGGAGATCAATGGTTTCCGGGTAAGGGAAGGGGCGCATCTCGCGGGGAAAAGCATAGGGGAACTTCAGATCAGAAAGAAGACGGGAGTCACCGTCATCGCCGTCAGGAGGGGTCCGGAGGTGATCACCGCACCTTCCCCTGATTTCACCTTCCACAACGGAGACATCATTCTCTTTACCGGAGACCGGGAGAGCATGAACCGTGCGGTCCGTTATTTTAAAAGCGGCATGGCGGACCAGCGCTGATCTCGGGCCTTCGCAGGGGCCTTATTTCTCCCTGAGGAGCAGCTTCAGGAATTCCTTCGCGGGCCGGGAGAGAAACTTGTCCTTTCGATAAACAGCGCCAAGATTTCGGGAGAACCGGGCATCCGTGATCGTCCGCCTGATCAGGTTCCCTGCCCTGACCTCATCCTCTGACGCCGTATCCGGGAGGATGGATATGCCGAGGCCCACCTTCACGAGTACCTTTATCGTCTCAATATACGCCACCTCCATCGCCACCTGGGGGGCCAGCTTCTTCCGCGTAAATGCCTCGTCGATCGTCTTCCTTGTGGCCGTGCCTGTTTCCGGCAGTATCATGCTGTAGGCGGATATGTCCCGGAGCCTGATCGACCGCAGGGCCTCCAGCGCATGCCCTGCAGGAAAGACGAGGGACATGGGATCGCTCCAGACTACCTTCGCGATGATGTTGTCTGTTGCCTGGGGAAGAGTGATTACCCCGATGTCGACGAGGTTCCTGCAGACCATGTCGAGGATCGTCTCAGACCGATGGCAGCGGAGCTTGAGGTCGACGCCGGGATAGGATGTTATGTAGGACTTCAGGACCCCGGGAAGCCGGTGAAGGCTTATGTGGTCGCTGGTGCCGACGACCAGCTCTCCCGAGCATTCTGCGGAGAGGTCCCTGACCGCGGTCGCGGCCTCCCTGACGGAGCGCAGTATCTTTTCGGCGCGATCGTAGAGGACCTCGCCCGCGCGGGTGAGAAAGACCTTCTTGCCGATCCGGTCGAAGAGCCGCTCCCCCAGCTCGTCTTCGAGTGCCCTGATCTGCTTGCTCACCGCCGGCTGGGTGACAAGGAGTTCCCCCGCGGCGCGGGTGATGCTCTTCGTCTCCGCGACCTTGGCAAAATAAGAGAGCTGGTAGAAATTCATACCTATACCAATAGTTATCGTTTTAATGAAAATAATGAATTTGAATACTATTGTAATCCTGTGGTAGTCTTAAAGCAAGGAAGCGCGGGATTAACCGGTGCGGCACGCCGCTCAGGAATTCTTATGATCGACATAGTTATTTGTAGGCATCCTGCGAACGTGCCAATCGCGGAGGCTGGTCCAGTTCTCTCAGGGTGTCTTTTCTATAAGGTGTCGCATAAGAATTTCTTCACGACCCGCCGCACCAGGGGTTTTGAAGGCGGGCAGGCTGCTCAGGGATTCTTCTGATCGACAGATTTGGTGTATATCCGCGGGAGAGCCAAGAGCCGGCGTGGGTGCCGGTTCCCTCAAAATGTTCTTATATAAGGAGTCGCAGAAGCACCCTTCGCATCCTGCCGCACCTGCCCGTGACGGCTGGAGAAGAAGAAACCTGTGAGAAATGCTCATGCGATTCCTTGTAAAAGAAACGTACTGAGAGATGATGGTATGACGATGAAATTACGGGCGTTGCCGTGGGATATTTTGATAATATATCGATCATGAGCATGTCGGTACGGGTTTCTTCGCCGGGCAGCGATATTGCCCGGCAGATTATGAATATGTCTGTGTGAGGTGTAAACATGGCTATGACATTATCAGAAAAGATTTTTGCATCCCATCTGAGGGACGAGCCCTTTCCCGGGACAAAGGTCCTGTCCCTCGACGCGGTCCTCTGCCACGAGATCACGACCCCCATCGCGATCAATGACCTCGTGGCGAGGGGGAAAGACAGGGTCTTCGACCCCTCGAAGATCAAGGTGGTGATCGACCACGTCACCCCTGCGAAGGACACCAAGACGGCGCTGCAGGGCAAGATCCTCAGGGACTGGTCGCGGAGACAGGGCATCAGGGACTTCTTCGACATCGGCAGAAACGGGGTCTGTCACGCGCTCTTCCCGGAGCAGGGGTTCATCAGGCCGGGATATACGGTGATCATGGGCGATTCGCATACCTGCACGCACGGCGCCTTCGGCGCGTTTGCCGCCGGCGTCGGCACCACCGACCTGGAGGTGGGCATCCTCAAAGGTGTCTGCGCCTTCCGGGAGCCCAGGACTATCCGCGTCAACGTCACCGGGAAGGTGCCGGAGGGAGTCTTTGCGAAGGATATCATCCTGCGCATCATCAGGGACCTGACCGTCAAGGGCGCAACGGACTGCGTGGTGGAGTTCCACGGAGATGTGGTGAAGGGTCTTTCGATGGAGGGTCGCATGACCCTCTGCAACATGGCGATCGAGGCGGGCGGCACCTCCGGGGTCTGCATGCCTGATGAGGTGACGGTTGATTACCTCTGGCCGTTTATCTCCGGCGGGTATAAGGACAGGAAGGCCGCGCTGGCTGATTTCAGAAAGTGGTGGTCTGACGAGGGATGCGCCTACGTAAAGGTGGTGGACATCGATGTCTCGAACCTTGCGCCCCAAGTGACCTATGGCTATAAGCCCGATGAGGTGAAGGATGTTGCGGAGCTGGCGGGCACGGTTGTTGACCAGGTGTATATCGGCTCCTGCACCAATGGCAGGATCGAGGACCTGCGGGTAGCTGCCTCCTTCGTGAAGGGCAGGAAGATAGCTGACACGGTGAGGGGAATCGTCTCGCCGGCGACACCGAAGGTCTTCAGGGAGGCGGATGAAGAGGGGCTCCTGAAGATATTTATGGATGCAGGCTTCTGCGTTACGAATCCCACCTGCGGGGCCTGCCTCGGGATGAGCAACGGCGTCCTGGCGCCCGGCGAGGTCTGCGCCTCGACGACGAACAGGAATTTCAACGGCAGGATGGGGAAGGGCGGCATGGTGCATCTCATGAGTCCGGCGACCGCCGCGGTGACGGCGATCGAAGGCAGGATAACAGACCCGAGGGAATTCGCCAAGGGAGGCAGATCATGAAGACATTCGGCGGCAAGGTCCTGTTTCTCGACAGGTCTGACATCAATACGGATGAGATCATCCCGGCAAAGTATCTCACCGAGATTTCAAAGGAGGCGTTGAAGCCCCACATGCTCGAAGACCTCAAGCTCGAGGGGTTCGATCCTCGCGACCCGGAGCTGCAGGAGGCCCGGGTGATCGTGACCAGGGCGAATTTCGGATGCGGTTCTTCCCGGGAGCATGCGCCGTGGGTCTTTGAGATCAACGACATAAACGTTGTCATCGCATCGGGGTTTGCCCGCATTTTCAGGCAGAACATGTTCAACTGCGGGATGCTCGCCATCGAGCTGGCCGAGGGGGCGATTGACCGTCTCTTTGCGCACAGGGGGGCGAACGCGTCCCTGTCTGTTGATTTCAAAAACAGCCGGATTGAGATAAAGTCCGACAAGGGAAGCGAGGGCTTCGATTATTCCGTGTCAGGGTTCGACAAAGCCCTCGTGGAGGCCGGAGGCTGGGTCGAATTCGCTGACGCGAAGTATTAAGGGATGCGCGATACGCGTAACCGCATCTCGCTTTGACGATATTTTTCGACAGTTCCTCGGCTCTTTCCTCTGCATCCTCGGAACTCGTCCTGCGGACTCAGACAGCCGAGGCTGCTGACGCTCCTTTCGCCGGGAACTGTTACCGAAAAATATCAGGGTCGCTTGCTGCGATCCCGCGCATCGCATGATCTGAGGACGAGAGGAGGCAACATGACACCTGAAGAAAGACTGAAATCCCTTGGTATTGAGCTTCCGGGACTGCCCAAGCCGCTTGGATCGTATGTGCCCTTCGTGCATACGGGGAATCTTGTCTTCCTGAGCGGCATGCTCCCGCTCAAAGAGGGGAAACTGATTACAGCCGGCAGGGTGGGCGAGTCGGTCACCCTTGAGGAGGCGACCTCCTGCGCGAGGGCTGCCGCGATAAACGCGCTCGCGGTGCTGAAGGTCGCCGCGGGGGGACTGGATAAGGTGGCACGGTGCGTGATGATCAACGGCTTTGTCGCCTCGACCGATGACTTCATTGACCAGCCGAAGGTGATCAACGGGGCATCCGACCTTATCTTTCAGGTCCTCGGGGACCAGGGTCTCCACGCCAGGACAGCCGTCGGCGTGAATGTGCTGCCTCTGAACTCGCCGGTGGAGATTGCGTTTATCTTCGAGCTGAAGGCATAAGCGCACGGTGGTGAGTATAAAGTGTAGTGCACCGACAAATCCGAGTTGAAAGAAATGCATCCAATAGAATCTATTACGCCTCACGCGATGCGACAAGGAAATGGCAGATAACTTCCCGATAGTCCGCACCTAAGAATCTGCTATAATGATTAAAAGGATGGAGCCCATATTGTGACAACTTGTGCATTACAATATTGCCTAACTTGGTCAGAAACAATGCGGGCTATACGTGGCTCTTAAGAAATCTTCTGCTAAGCTCAAATCCGCATCCACCTCAACCAAAAAACCCGGAAACACATCGTCCGAAAGCAACCAGTTCCCCGTTGTGGGAGTCGGCGCGTCGGCTGGCGGGCTTGAGGCGTTTACGCAGCTGTTCAAGAATCTTCCTCCCCATCCGGGGATAGCTTTTATCCTTATTCAACATCTCGCCCCGGCACACGAAAGCATGCTGACCGCGCTTCTTTCCAAGTCGGTCGCGATGCCCATCAGAGAGGTGAAAGACGGAATGACCGTTGAATGTCATTTTTCAGCTGCATTCCCCAGTTCCTTTTTCAGGGTCATTCCCCAGGTGTAGCACCCTGTTCTGATTTTTTAGCACATCGGGTTAAGCAGAATCAACCCTATGCCTTTCTTCTTTTCTGG
>JAKAHR010000034.1 GCA_021825365.1 Nitrospirota bacterium
GAGACTGGTCGCTGTCTTGCAGAGGAAATCTCTTGACGGAAAGGAGGCCGCCGCTTAGAATCATGCAGCAGGGGGCCTTCTTACTTCAACGGAAGAACGGGACAACATCCCGCTACAAGGTCAATACAAAAGTCAATAAAATCAAGGGCAAATATATTGCCCTATTGACTTTACTTCGTATAGCAACGAAAATACCGTGCATATACGAACTTCGCATAGCAAGGGGGATCTTGCAGATGGATGCAAAGGGGATATTGCCGGAGTTTCAGGGATTTCTTGTTTCGAATCAATTAGCACTGGAAAAACACGCACCTTTTCTCGCAATCTGGGCCAGCAAATTCCTCGCCTTCAGCAACCGCCAAAGACAGCAAGACATCAGCGTCACCGTCGCCGAGTTCCTGGACTCCCTCAGGGCAATGGAATTTGTTGCCGACTGGCAGGTCCGTCAGGCTGAAGAAGCGGTGCGCCTCTATCTTAACCACTTCAAGGGCGGAGAAGAACTGAAAGCCCTTACCGGATGTGATATGCCCTCCGGGCATCTTTTCGATGCGCCGAAACTGCTTGCCGAGATGAAGAGGCTCATACGTATCAAGCACCTTGCATACAAAACCGAGACTGCCTATCTGGACTGGGTGGCTCGTTTCTTCCGCTTCGTACAGGAGACTTCGAAAGGCAGCCCATGCGCCGGCCTGGCGCCCCAGCATGTTCAGAACTTTCTGAGCTATCTTGCGATCAACAAGCGCGTGTCGTCCTCCACGCAAAACCAGGCCCTCTGTGCCGTTGTGTTTCTCTTCCGCGATGTCCTCGGCCAGGATATCGGCGACATTTCAGGCATGGTCTGGGCCAAGCGGGGAAAGAAACTTCCGGTGGTGCTGTGGCCCGAGGAAGTCAAAGCCCTCTTTCAGCATCTTTCGGGAACTTATCTGTTGATGGCGCATCTGCTATACGGTTCGGGTCTGCGCGTCAACGAACTCTGCCGAATGAGGGTCCTGGATATCGACTTCGATGGCAAGCTGCTTGTTGTCCGCAACGCCAAAGGAGACAAGGACAGATCGACTATTCTCTCCGAGGCGGTGAAAGAACCCCTCAGGCTCCATCTCCCGAAGGTGAAGGTCCTGCACGATAGGGATTTGGCGGCCGGACACGGGGAGGTGTATCTGCCCGGAGCCCTCGCCAGAAAATATCCCCATGCGGCACGAGAATGGAAATGGCAATATGTATTTCCGTCGGCCACCCTCTCCGTTGACCCCCGGAGCGGCAAGGTCAGGCGACATCATATTAGCGACAAGGGCATCCAAAGCGCCATAGGGACCGCGGTCAAGAAGGCCGGCATTATGAAACATGCCACGGTCCATACACTAAGGCACAGCTTCGCAACGCACCTGCTCATGAAGGGCGTAAACATCAGGGAAGTCCAGGAACTGCTCGGTCACAAGAGCGTTGAGACGACGATGATCTATACCCATGTTGTTCGCGACATGCAGAACGCCCCGAAGAGCCCGCTTGACCAGCTGTACGAAACAAGCTGAGAGCAAAGCGCCGAGGGCCGAGTCTGAGATTCCGCATCCGGACAGGCCTGCCTGCCGGAAGGCAGGCTACCGCCGGCGGCTGCTTCAGCTGCAGCGAAAAGAGAGTGCTCCCCGAGGAGTCCCCATACGATGATCCCCGCATGGTTGCGCATCCGCCGATAGTCTACCCAAGAGATGGGACTTCTGTAAAGAGGGAGATCGGCAGATCAGCCGCACGATGGCGCCGATGGGCCGGGCTCAGGATATCGCGTTCCCGCCACGCTTCCGGAGATAATCCTCCAGGGAATATGCCGACACCTTCGCGTGAAAGATGAAATAACTCATCCCCGTAAAGATCATGTCCCTGACGACAGCCGTCCAGTCGGCCTTGTCGGGGATGTGAAGGATATCGGTAAACAGGCCGAAGCATCCGCAGTCGATGTCAATCCCCCTGAGGATGACCGAGACGATCGCTGCTGCGAAGGCGATATTGATCCCCGCGAGCATCAGCGCGGCTGTCGTATGGAACAGGCCGAGCAGGACCGAGAGCCCGAGGAGCAGCTCAAGCCACGGCAGGTAGACCGCCATGAAATGAAGCAGGAAATCCGGGAGGACCCGAAACCCCATGAGCGTCGAATAAAAGCCGATCGGATCGGCGATCTTCGAGAGTCCTGCGACAATGAATATGCCGCCGATGAAGATCCTGAAAAAAAAGGAGACCATCTCCGCCTTCGGTTTCATCTATATATGCGCCTTCCCCACGTCGCCGTGGAGATTATGGGCTGCAGGCGTTTCTGCAAAGATCCTGGGCAGGATGAGTTTTATCCCGGAGGGGGAAAGGATATTGAACAGCAACGAAAGTAATAAGGCGAGGACGAGGAAGGAAACGATTTCCAGAAAAAGCCTTCTCATGAGTGCGGGAACAAAGGGCGACGTCGCCGCCGCCCCTGTCCGGTCTTTACCGTTGTCTTACGGGTGCCTGCCGAATGATCCCGCTATTCTACCGGGTAACCCTTTGACTTCCATCCGGGGAACCCGTTGTTGCGATACCAATAAACCTTCTTGTGGCCACCCCTGATGAGCAGGACAGCCGCCTTATACGACTTCCAGCACTTCGGCCCGTTGCAGTATACGATGATGGGTTCATTCTTGTCGGAGGGGAACTTGCCGAGGTCGATCTTGTCCTGTTTTGCGTCAAAATCCGCGGACTTGGCGCTCTTTTCATCGTAGGGGATCGAAACAGCCTGAGGTATGTGGCCCTCCACGTATTCGGCCTTCTTCCTCACGTCAAAGATCTTCATCTTGCCGAAGTTCGCCTTCGCCTGTTCGTCGCTCAGGACCGTTGCTCCCTGGAGCGTGGTTGGGGTAAGCGGCTCCGCAGCCACGGCGATGCCGGCCAGGGATACCACTGAAATCAGTACGACCAGAAGCACTACCTTTTTCATGCCTTTGCCTCCCTTGCATAAATTTTACGCGCTTCCACGATTTTTCATTATAATATAAACAATCTTGATTCGGCTATGGAGAAAATTCGACAGGAGGGGACACTGATGTTTCTTAAACGGGTGAAGATATCACAGAAGGTCTTCTTTATGATTGCATTGTCTCTGCTGGTCTTTTTCGTCTTCACTCTCTGGACGATCGTCATGGGAAAACTTCAGCTCAACACCCTCGAGGAAATCTATTCGAAGGAAGTCGTGCCGCTGGACGATTTAAGAAAAATACAGCTTATATTCAGGGAGTTGGAGTATCGGATGGCCGGCGTTTCGGCAGGCCTGGTGGCATCAATCGGCTCGGGCGAACATCTGAAGATATCGCTGAAGGAGACTGACCGGCTGTGGGCGGAGGTAAAAGGGAACATTACCGAGGCCGGACTCCAGCAGGACAAGGAAAAGTTCGAGAAGGGGTACAACGAGTTCAAGAAGGTGGCTGACAGGCTTCAGACCGCCTATTTCAACGAGGATACCGCAGGCCTGCCGGGGCTCATCGATGAGTACCTTGATTCGAAGCCTTTGATATTCAAGTCCATTGACAAGATGGCCGAGGCGCAGGAGAACGGCGTAAAGGGTTTCTACACGGCGAAACAGAAGGTCGTCTCTACCGTCAACAAGCTTGTCGTCGTCGCCTCGTTCTTCCTGATCGCCGTCTTTCTCTTCCTCGGCGTCACAATAAACCGGTCGATTACCCGGCCGATCAATAATACCGTCGAGATGCTCAGGGATGTCGCCGAAGGCAAGGGAGACCTGACACGGCGGCTCACCGTTGCCTCCGAAGATGAGATCGGCACCCTTGCCACATGGTTCAACAAGTTCATCGAAGGCATGCAGCATATGGTAAGGGACATATTCGATATCTCCCGGGGCGTGTCCGCTGCCTCTGAAGACATCGGGAAGGCCGCGAAGCTCGTCAGCGCCTCGGCAAACAGGCAGATGGATGCGATGGCGACGACCTCCGCCTCCACGGAACAACTTTCAGCCTCCATAAAGGAAATCGCCGGAGAGATCACGGAACTTTCCAAATTCACCGAGGAGACCTCCGCCTCGTCACTCGAAAGCTCTGCCGCCGTCGCGGAGATTGCGCATCATGCTGAAGAACTCGACTCCCGTACCGACGTCACCGTATCGTCCCTCAATGAGATAGTGGCGTCGGTAAAAGAAACCGTTGCCAGCATTGAGATGCTTTCGCATGAGACGGAGGATGTTGCCTCGACCATGCTCGAGATGGAGCGGACGATCAACGAAGTCAGCGCCTCATCGAAAGAACAGGCTGTCGTGACGGAAACGGTCAAGAAGAACGCGTCGGAGCTTGGGGTGGAGGCGGTGCGAAAGACCCGGGAAGGCATCAGGAATATCAGCAGGGAGGTCACCCTGACTACCGCGAATGTGGAAAAACTCGGCGAAATGTCGAGGAAGATCGGGAAGATAACGGAGGTCATCGAAGATATTTCCGACGTGACCACGCTTCTGTCCCTGAATGCGGCGATCCTCGCAGCCCAGGCGAAGGAGCACGGGAAGGGCTTTGCGATCGTGGCCGAAGAGATAAAGGAACTTGCGGTGAGGACCGCGGCCTCCACGAAAGAGATAAATCAACTGGTCGGCATGATCCAGGAGAACGTGACCGAGGTGCAGAAATCCAATGAGCGGGGGATGGAGCGGGTCAGTGAGGCGGAAAAGCTGTCAAAGAATGCCGAGGATGCCCTGGTAGTCATCATCGGGAGCTCCGAGACCTCGCTGGGCATGGCAAAGAGGATTGAACGCGCGATTGATGAACAGCTGCGGGGCGTCAAACAGGTGACACAGAATATGCAGAAGGTGAGTACGATGGCCGAAGGCATCAAGAAGGCCACCGGGGAGCAGAGCCTCGCCCACGAGAGCATCATGGCTGCCACCGAAACCGTAAAGACTTTCACGCAACAGATAAAGAGGGCGACAGCGGAACAGTCGGCGCACAGCAGTTCCCTGTCTACGCTGATAGCCGATGCCTCCGGCAGGATGAAGGCGATGACCAAGGCGACGAATGAACAGAAGGATTCCGTTGCCAGTATTGTCGGAGCCATAGCAACGATTATGGAGGAATCGGAAAAGAACGTCGGGCTGGCCGCGGAGCTTGCCAAGATGGTCCAGGCACTCGAGAGCCAGGGCGCATCCCTCAACAAACAGGTAGGAAATTTCCGGGTGGGGTCGTAGGCGCATTCCGACCCGGGAACATCACCTGCGTGAGGACTTTTACAGGAGACTCACGGTCTCAATGATCTTCGAGCAGCCTCCATCTCTTATATAACCGGCATGGTCGCCGATATCCTCAAACTTCCGCCCGACTATCTTTGAGCATTCGAATTCATGGCCGGTGCATTGTGTAAACCTGTCGACCGCAGCGATGGCCCCGGGGTTCCTGAAATCAAGTTTACCCGCCCCTTCCCTCAGGCTGTTCATTCCGGTGATCCATACTGCTGCGCCCAATGCCCCACAGCCGCCGCCGCTCAGGCCGATGCCGCCGGCCAATCCCGCAGCCATGACCGTATGCAGGTCGGAGACCCCCATCTTCTGCGCCACCGCCGCCGAGCAGCTTGCCGGAGCCGGGGGCACCTCGCCAGGTATTTCAGCAAGAGCGGAGTTTATCTCACCATATGCTGCCGGCGCATATCGTGCTGCCATGCGAAAGCAGCCTATCGTCCCGCCTTTTAATAAGAAATAGGTGGTCATCTGCCATGGTGACGATGAGTGGTCTATACCGGTTATTTCGAGGCAATTAATCTTCCCGTTGAGAGTGCGGAAGGATTCCACCAGCCGTTGCGCGGCAGCGATCGCCGCGGTTTCAGCCCGCGGGCCCGGCCCAAAAAGGCGATACGCCCGCGCCCCTGCGGCAAGCGTGGCGCCCCACATCATGCCGCATTGATACCCGCGCTGCAGTATCCCGCCTGCCAGGGGCATGGCGGCGCTCTCCTCGGATTTCATCGGGTGATCAAACGCGTCGTTGAGAACTCTCAACAGTGATCCTGATCACGCAATGCTGAAAAATGGCCTGACTATTCCAATCGTTGATATCTTTATTTCTGCCCTGGTCATCGCGTCTCCTCTCTTCATTCGATCATGCCGCTCTTCCAGGCCGCCTCTATGGCAGGCGCACTATGAAGAGTAATCTTCATCCCGCCGCCGGCAGGACTTGTTATTGCCTGGATCCTCAAGGACAGGACTGCCGATAGTTGCAGCGGCTGCGGCAGAGAGAGGGTGCTCCCCGGGGAATCCCCCTACGTTGATCGCCGCAGGGTATCGCATCCGCCGATAGTCTAGCCAAGGCATAAAACTTCTGTAAAGAGGAAGATAAGGAGATCACGCTGATGCGTCAGGCTTCATGTTCACTCATCCCATCCGGTATGGTAAGCTGTAGGCGAAGGGGGTCGCGGCTGATATACGAGAAACCTTCCCTGACCGTGTACAGAGGACGCGGGTCAGGGAACATACACCAGGAAAGGGGGATAGAGAACCATATGAGGAGCAGATGGATGTACAGAGCTCTTGTCGTTGTCGTATGCCTTGCGTTTGCCTTTACCCTGCCGGTTGCGGTATCGCATGCAAAGACGCGGGGAGAGATAAATGCGAGCGTCAAGGCGGGGATGGACCGATTTCACAAGCATATTAAGGGAAGCAGCGCATATCTCAAGGGCGCCCAGGGGGTGCTCGTCATGCCGCGCATCACCAAGGCCGGGTTTGTCGTCGGCGGCAAGTACGGCCAGGGAGCGCTGCTGATCGACGGCAAGACCGTTGACTACTACAGCCTTGCGGAGGGATCGCTGGGATGGCAGATCGGGGCCGAGCAGTACGACATGGTCATCCTGTTTATGACCGATGAGGTGCTGAAGAAGTTTCGCAGCTCCGAGGGCTGGGAGGCCGGGGTGGATGCGGAAGTCACCCTCATCGAGGCAGGCGCGGAGGCCTCTGTCGAGACACTGCGGAGCCAGCACCCTATTGCCGCTTTTATCTTCGGGCAGAAGGGGCTGATGGCAGGCGTATCAATCAAGGGCGCGAAGTTCACCAGGATAAAGCCGGATTAAGACAGGCTCACCGGCGCGGTGATCCTCTGCACCCCGCCGGATTGAGTCTTCGGCGCAGCCGTCAACCCGGCGCGGAATATACCGGCAGCAGGAAGAAGGCCCTGTACTCTATCCCCGGTGTATCCGCCGCAAGTTCCAGTTCCCAATAACGCGGCGGCCTCTCCCGCAGCGACGCTCACTTCTTCTTAAAGGCCTCGTAGAAAGGATTATTCGAAAATCTTGGCGGCCTCTTTTCTGTCCCGTCTTTCTTCATCGGTTCCCGGGGCGCTGCCGCTGATTCCGTTCTTTTCCGGGGACTCTCCGCCTTCTTCTGTCCGCTCTTCATCGAGAGGGCTATGCGTCTTCGTTGAAGGTCGACCGCAACGACCGTGACCGTCACCTTCTGATGGACCTTCACCACCTCACCCGGGTCCTTCACGAAACTGTCCGAAAGTTCGCTGATATGCACGAGACCGTCCTGATGCACCCCTATGTCTACGAAGGCGCCAAAGGCGGTAATGTTCGTGACAATGCCGGGGAGCTTCATGCCCGGCCTGACATCCTCGATCTTCTGCACCCCCTCGTTAAAGACGACCGCCTCGAACCCTTCCCGCGGGTCCCGGCCCGGTTTCGCGAGCTCGGACATGATATCGCTCAGCGTAGGGATGCCGACGGTATCGGTGACATACCGGGAAAGATCGACCTTTTTCCTCAGGCCCTCATCCCTCATGAGGTCGGCGAGGGAACATCCCAGATCGCGTGCGATCTCATCGACCAGATGATAACTTTCAGGATGGACAGCCGACCGGTCGAGGGGATTTTCGCCGTCCCTGATGCGGAGAAACCCTGCTGACTGCTCAAAGGCCTTCGGCCCCAGCCGGGGGACCCTCCTCAGCTCCTCGCGCGACCTGAACGGACCGTTCTCGTTTCTGTACTCGACAATGCCCCTGGCGAGCTGCGGACCCAGCCCCGAGACATACGTGAGGAGCTGCCTGCTCGCCGTATTCACCTCGACGCCCACGCCATTGACACAACTGACCACCACATCGTCGAGGCTCTTCTTCAATGCGGTCTGCTCCACATCATGCTGGTATTGCCCCACGCCGATCGACTTCGGGTCTATCTTCACCAGTTCGGCAAGGGGGTCCATCAGCCTCCGTCCGATCGAAACCGAGCCCCGTACGGTGACATCAAAGTCCGGAAATTCCTCCCGGGCGGCACCGGAGGCGGAATAGATGGATGCCCCGCTTTCGTTTACCATCACGACCGGGATATCCGCCGCAAGACCCAGCCCCCTGATAAAGGCCTCCGTCTCCCTGCCTGCCGTGCCGTTTCCTATCGCTATCGCCTCGGTCTTGAAACGGACGCAGAGGTCCCTGATCTTTGCGCCTGCCTCCTCTCTTTGCCTGTCCGACAGGGTCGGATAGACCGTGTCGTTATGGAGCAGTTTTCCCTGCCGGTCGAGACAGACCACCTTGCAGCCGGTCCTGAACCCCGGGTCGATCGCAAGCACATTCCGGCTGCCGAGCGGCGGCGCAAGCAGGAGCTGACGGAGATTTTCGACAAAGACGCGTATCGCCTCTTCATCAGCCCGCTTCTTTACGGCGAGCCGGACCTCAGCCTCCATTGAGGAGGAAAGCAGCCGTCTGTACCCGTCATGCACCGCTGTCCTCACCTGTTCGGAGGCCGGTCCGCCGGCCTTGATGAAAAGCGCCTCGAGCAGCCGGAGCGCATCCTCTTCAGGCGGTGTGATGCGCAGGGCGAGAAACCCCTCCGCCTCCCCCCGGCGGATCGCCAGGACCCGGTGGGAAGGCGCCTTCGACGCGGGCTCTTCCCATGCGTAATAGTCCCTGTACTTAATCCCCTCTTCCTCCTTCCCCCTGATCACCTTCGACCGCATCATCCCCTTGCCTGAAAAAAGGATGCGCATCCTTGCACGCGCCTGCTCGTCCTCGCTGACCCTCTCGGCGATGATGTCCCTCGCCCCGGCAAGCGCCTCCCCGATATCGGCGACCCCTTTTTCAGGATCCACGAAGGATGCCGCCTCTGCCGGGAGATCCATTTCGTCCTGGCGGAAGATCCGCACGGCGAGCGGTTCCAGCCCCTTTTCCTTCGCAACGGTCGCCCTCGTCCTCCGCTTCGGCCGGAAAGGAAGATAGATGTCCTCGAGTCTGGTGAGGGACTCGGCCGCCCCGATCTTCCCCCGCAATTCGTCGGTCAGAAGCCCCCTCTCTTCCAGGGATTGAAGGACCGCGTCACGCCTCTTGTCAAGCTCCCTGAGCTGTTCCAGCCTGTCCCTGATGGAAGAGACTGCGACCTCATCGAGACTGCCGGTCGCCTCCTTGCGGTACCGGGATATGAAGGGCACGGTCGCCCCCTCGTCCAGCAGGGCGGCAGCGGCCCTGACCTGTGAGGGATTGACGGCCAGTTCTTTTGCGATAAGGGAAACATGTAATTCGTTCATCATCTCCTCGATTCTTTCGTATAGGGCGGAACGTATGCAGTGCCGGCTCGCCTTGCGGAAAAGACACTTCATTATAATCGTTTCAGTCTCCTATTGCACCTTTGCCGGGCCTCGCGTCGCCTCTTCGATGGGGACCGAATCTCTGATCCCTGATATAATGATGAGTAGCACAGTCGGCAGGTACTGTTATACCGACACCGGAGACTGTCGCAGGAGGATGATGGAAAACCTGAATACCCGGGATCTGCTAAGAATGATCGCAGCCGGAAACAATCTGGTCTATGTGGTATCCGACAACGAGAGGAGCACGGAAGCGATTGTGGCGCAGGCCTCCGAACGCGTGAAGGGGGCCGGGCGACCCTATGTATGGACATGCACCGATGGCCTGACCCGGGAGGGGGCGTCGTTCAAGGATACCGCAGATCCCCTGATGGCTCTGGATCTTGCGATCGCGCAGCCGGGGCCCGCCATCTTTCTTTTCAAAGACCTTGCCCGCTTTTGGGGAGATAATCCGTTCATCGTCAGAAAGCTGAAGGATTTTGCCGTGCGGGCGCCCTCACATATCCTGATCGTTATCGGCGAAGGAGATGCCGTGCCTGAGCAGCTCAGGGAAGACCTCGTCATCTTCTACCAGGGGCTTCCCTCCATAGCAGAGATAACGTCATACCTGACATCCCTGAAAGGGCGTATCCCCCTGCTCGAGCAGGCCTGTGCCGCTGATCCGGAGCTGGAGAGGAGACTGGCGATCGCCGCCCAGGGGCTCTATCTTACGGACATCAGGCGCAGCATCCGCGCCCTGCGGCCTTCTCTTCCCGGCGACGAGATAGTCCGGCTGCTCTTCGAAAGCAAACAGCAGATCATCAGGAAGAGCGGCATCATGGAGTATGTTGTCAATGACGCCGGCCTGGACCAGCTCGGCGGCATGGAAAATCTCAAGTACTGGCTGGAGCGCCGTGAAAAGGCATTCGGCCTCGAGAATATTTCCTCCGGAGCGAAGATGCCGAAAGGGGTGCTGATCATGGGGATATCCGGCTGCGGCAAGTCCCTGTTCGTCAAGGTGATCGCGGCCCAGTGGAGCCTCCCCCTTATCCGCCTGGACATGGGGGTCGTCTACGGGGGGGCGTTCGGATCTCCGGAGTCGAGCCTGCGCAAGGCGTTCAGGACCGCGGAGGCGATTGCGCCCTGTGTCCTCTGGATAGACGAGATCGAGGCCGGCATCTCATCCCAGGGGTTCAAGGCCGAGGGGGGCCCTTCTTCCCGGGTGCTCGGCTCCTTTCTGACCTGGATGCAGGAAAAAAAGGCGCCGGTCTTTGTCGCCGCCACCGCCAATGCTATCGAGATGCTCCCCGCTGAGGTACTGCGCAAGGGACGCTTCGATGAGATATTTTATGTCGGGCTGCCTGACGAAAAGGCGCAGGAAGAGATCTACCGCATCCACATGAAGAAGCAGAACATCGATCCTTCGGGGATCGATTTCGCGGCGCTGACCGCATCGCGCAAGCGTCTTTCAGGGGCAGAAATCGAACAGGTGGTCAAGACGGCCGCCTTCGAGGCCCTGGCTGACGGCCGCCCTGTAGTCGAGCATGATTTCATGGTGGCCCTGAGCAGGACGGTCCCCCTTTCGGTGACCATGGCGGAACAGATAAAGAGCATTGAGGCCTGGGCCTTTCAGCGCGCAGTGCCTGCCTCAGGCAAGTACCACCGGTAGCGGACAGGCCCTATCCACCCTGATCGGGTGGGGGAAGGCCGGAGGCGGGGGCTGCATCTCAGCGGACTACAGCCCATCGCCCTCGCGGAGGCCCTCCCTATTTCTTCAGGTACTTCTGGACATTCCAGGGGATGAGCCCCGCCCCCTCCGGCCGCGCCGGCAGAGACTTGACGATCTCGGCGGCTATGGCAGCCGCGTCGTTCGATTTCGCGGCCAGCTCCCTCGCCCTGGCGTCAAAGGCGATGAGATAGGCCTTCATCTCCGCCACGTCCTTCTTTGTCGAGACAGGGCCATGGCCGGGGATTATCTTTTCCGCGTCCATGGCTGAAACACGGTCAAGCGCCTTTGTCCACTCCTCGATGTTGCCTTCCCCGAGGAAGGGGTGGTATCCCGTAAAAAGGACATCTCCGGCAAACAGCACCTTCACATCCGGAAGGTAGACGAGGATGCTGTCGTCCGTGTGGGAATGTCCCGTAAAGATAAGCTCCACCGTCCGGCCGCCGAGGTCCATCTCCATCCTGTCCGTGAAGGTCAGCGCGGGATAGGCTATCTTCGTGCCCTTCATGTCCTTTTCGGTCAGGCCAAA
Source organism: Nitrospirota bacterium (assembly GCA_021825365.1). GTDB lineage: Bacteria > Nitrospirota > Thermodesulfovibrionia > Thermodesulfovibrionales > UBA6898 > JAKAGF01. The sequence continues at coordinate 11,797 of JAKAHR010000034.1, forward strand.
GTTCTTCGCATCCCGGAGAGTCGCCTCGCTTCCCTTCTTCATGTTCGCAAGACAGTTCCGGTGGGAAATGACAACAGCCCCCTTCTTAACGAACTCCGCGTTGCCGAAGGTGTGGTCCAGGTGGCCGTGCGTGTTGACGACGTAGCGTATCGGCTTATCCGTAACCGCCCTGATGTCCCTGATGAATTTCTTCGCCTGTTTCGCAGATACCAGGGTGTCGACCACAACCACGCCCTTTTCCCCGATGATAATGCCGGCGTTCGCGCCGAAGCTGGTCGCAGGAGAGCTCTTCTTCATGTCGACATACGAATAGACATTGTCCGCTATCTTTGTCAGCCCTTCAGCCGAGGCGGCGCGGACCTGCGCCGCGAGAATCGCCAGGACCAGGGCCGCCGCCACAAGCAGCCCCCTCATACAACCCGTAACCTTTGTCTTCATTTCATCCTCCTTTTTCATGGACGCTCCGGGCGCGTCTCTGCCCGATCATGACGAGTATAACACCGGTGAGTATCAACGGCATCGCCGTTATACCCTGCATGCTTATCTTTTCACCCGCGATCATCGTCCCCAGCATCACCGCGATGACCGGGTTCACATAGGCATAGCTCGTCGCCAGGGCCGGCCTCACCTTCTTCAGCAGGTAGACATAGGAGCTAAAGCCCACCAGCGACCCGAAGGCGATCAGGTAAAGAAGCGCTGCGAGAGACTGCCATTGCGGCACCGTGTACACCCTCTCGCCGACAGCAGCCCCAAACAGGACCAGCAACAGACCGCCTGTCAGCATTTCAGCCGCGCTCGCCATCAGTCCGGATGGAAGCGATACGTGGCGGCTCCACGCCGACCCCAGCGCCCAGCTCGCCGCTGCTGCCAGAAGGGCCGCGGCCCCGGCGGGGTTGGCCCTGAAATCCTCTCCCAGGTTCAGAACGACGACCCCGATAAAGCCGACGAGGATTCCGGCCCACTCGACGCCCGATGGCCATTTCTTCCAGAATCCGGCAAACAGGACAGTCCACAGAGGCACGGAGGCGATGGCCAGGGCCGCGGGACCTGACGAAACCCACTGTTCCGCGAATACAACTCCGCCGTTGCCGCCCAAAAGCAGAAACCCGCCCACAAGGGCCGCTCCACGCCATTCCGGGGGCGTTGGCGACGGCGCCCCGCCCCTGCGCATGATGAAGTAGAGAATACCGCCCGCAGCCAGAAAGCGGAGGCCCGCCATGGTGAAAGGCGGAAATCCGGTCAAGCCATAGCGTATGGCCAGATAGGTCGAGCCCCACACGAAATATACCGCCAGCAGGGCCATCACGACCCGGCTGCCGACATTCTTATTGTCCTGTTTCATCTTCATTCCCTCTCCATATCAATCGGCAGGGAAGCACCTCCCTGAAGCGCATTCAAGGCCGCCTTCCGTACTGCATCCTTTCCCAGGTCTTCCTTGCCGACCATCTCCTCGATGTCTATCCTCACGACGCCGGTTATCGCCAGTTTCTCCTCGGGGATATCGCCATAGCCTCCCCCCGGCTGGTATTTATTCATCAGTCTCCCCAGGGCGAAGAGCCTCTCATCCCTGTCCCCGACAATATGCGCCCTGCCCTTTATGATGACGCTCCGGTACAGGTATGCGGCCTCGCAGGGCTGGCGCCTTGCCTTGAGAAAGGCTACCGCCTGGTCGACCTCAAAACATACCCTGTCGTCCCGTCTGATGTCGTCAATCTTTTCCCCCTCAAGGGCGGTATGGAAATAGATCCTCCCGCTGTCGTAAGCGAAGTTGAGCGGCTTGACCATCGGATATCCGTCCCTGCCGATCGTCCCCAGCCTGCCGACAGGGCAGGCCTCCAGGATACCCTCGATGACCGTCCTGTCCTGTATCTCCTTCGTTGCCCTGCGCATCACTCCCCTCCCTTCTTCGCAAAGGCGAACAGCCTCTTGAAGCTCAGTTCAATGCCTTTTTCGGTCCTGTAGTTTTCAAATCCCATCGCAAAGGCGTAGGCGAACCTCTCCCGCATGTTCGGTGAGAGCCGCGCGAGATACGGCCTGAGCGGGGCGGACATGCCCCACTCGAGCACCTCGTTGATGCTCCTAAAGAGCATCGTGCACTCCCTGTATGATATGCCCGCTCCGGAAAATCCGGCGGCATCCAGGTGCTCCTCCAATTCGCTCTTCAGCGGGAACCGCCATGGCGACGGCATGTCCCTGAACTTCGGTTCGAGCCCAAGCGCCGTCACGGCACTGTTGATCGTCTCCATGACCGGCCAGCAGAAATCCTTTGCAGGCAACTGGACCGCTATCCTGCCTCCCGGCCTCAGGGCCTTGTGCGCCCGTGCGATGACAGCCCCCTGCTCCCGTATCCAGTGCAAAGAGGAGTTGGAATACACGAGATCGAACTCCGACGCAAAACGCATCTCCTCGGCCGCCATCTTCAGAAGCGCGATATTTTCGGCCCCGTGCGTCCTCTTCCTCGCCCTGTCGAGCATCTCGGCGGACGGGTCGATGCCGACGACCACCCCGTTGCACGCCTGCCTGGCAAGCTCCAGGGTGAGGCTGCCCGCGCCGCAGCCTATGTCGAGTATCGAATCGTCGCTCCTGACCGCCGCCATGGCGATAAGCTCCATGCCCGCCTCGGTCCGGGATGCACGCACCGCGTCGAACGCACCAGCACTCCTCTTCACCACACACCTCCTGAAATAAAAAAGGCCACGGTGTTTATGCCGTGGCCTTTGAGTTTTTCTTTTATCCGCTACAGGCTAAGAAAATCCCCCTCCAGCCATGGCCCTGACGGGACATGCTGCCTTGAGAAGCTTCCGGGCGATATGCGGAATTACGTAAAACATGTTTTCTACTATACGATGCTCCCGCGACACTGTCAAGAAAAATGTTTGCTCCCGTGTATCAGAAAAGAGTTCTCCCTCCAATGCCTGCCTTACGAAAGAATGGCCGAAAATCCTCTGAAAGGGGAAACGAAGAAAGGGGTGGTGCGGGGTGTGCAGCTCCCTGTCCTGCAGTGAAGAAATATCTACGTGGGCAGGAAGGTGGAAACGAGCTTCAGCAGCTGCTGGGTCTGGATCGGCTTGGGCAGGTAGGCGTTGGCACCGATGGACAGGGCCCGTTTGCGGTCCTCCTCCGCCCCTTCGGTGGTGACGATGATGATCGGTATGTCCTTGTAGGCGGGGTTGCCGCGCACGAGGCTGACGAGTTTGAGGCCGTCCATGACCGGCATATTGATGTCCGCCAGGATGAGGTCGATCTTCTCGGAGGAAAGCTTCTTGAGTGCGTCGACGCCGTCGGTCGCCTCGATGACGTGTGAACTGGGTATGCGCTTTATGGCGAAGCTGATGAGCTGTCTCATCGTGGGAGAATCTTCAACCACCAGGATATTAGGCATGAATCACTACCCCCCTATTTCCTCGGCTTTTCCTTCAGAAGGTCGAGGAAACTCTGAATTGTGGTGAGCTTTCTTTCAGACTGCGTGTACAGGCGGGACGAAAAGATCGCCGTTGCCGCGTGGCCGGCCAGCAGGTTGAAGAGCTCGTAGTCGACATTATTGAACCGCTCCTTCTGCATCAGCAGCTTATAGATCGAGATCACGCCGATGACGTGCTCCTTGATCTTCAGCGGGATGCAGACGATCGGCTCCAGCGGGTTGATCCCCGTCACACCCGTCATGTCGTCGGCAAAGAAACTCTCGCCTTCCTTGGCGACGTTCCCGATCAGACCGTCGCCTATCTTGACCCGCGGGGCCTCGGAGACCGCCATCCCCTCGGTCGATACCGGGATCAGCTCGTTCGTCTTGTCGTCGATCAGGAGAATGGCGAACTTCTCGGCGCCGATGAGGTTGATGATGATCTCCAGGACGATCCGGAGGACCTCCGAAAAATCCAGGGTCGAGTGAAGCTGGTAGCTCGCCACGTAGAGGTTGGCGAGATTGTTGTTTTCCTCCTCCACCTCGATGTACTTGGAGGCGAAGTCCTTGTTTTCCTCCTCCACCTGCCGGAAACGCTCCCGGAGGGAGTTGATCTCATCCTCCATCAGATGGATGCGGTCCTCGTAGAGCTTGGTCCTGGCCTCGTCGCCGGACCGCTGCAGGGACTCTTCGAGTTGCGCTATCCGGAACCGCAGCTTCTCATTCTCCTTGAGGAGGTCTTTGGTAAATTCCTCGCCCTTCCTGAAGACCTGCAGGAATTCATCCGCCTTATTGGAAAGACTGGTGTCCTTTTCCACTACTTCCTCTCCGTGTTCACTGCCGTATTTACGACCCTGATGATCTCCGCCGGGATTTGGGAAATGGGCAGGACGGACTCTACTGCGCCCGCCTTGATCGCCTCTCCGGGCATACCGAAAACCACGGCGCTCTCCTCGGATTCTGCTATAGTATACCCGCCTTTAGTCTTAATTTCCACCATGCCCTCCCTGCCGTCATTGCCCATGCCGGTCAGGATGACGCCCGTGGCGTTCGGCCCGAAGACGCCGGCGACCGCGTTCATCATGTAATCGACTGAGGGGATGTACTTGTCCGTCATCTTGCCCTCTTTCAGGACGACGACGGTCTTCTGACCTTTCTGTTTGAGTCCCAGGTGATACCCTCCGGGGCAGATGTAGACCGTCCCGGGCTCCAGGGCGTCGAGGTCTTTCGCCTCCCTGATCCTCACCTCGGAGAGCTTGTTCAGCCGCTCCGACAGAGGACCGGTGAACCCCTTCGGCATATGCTGGCTCACGACGATTGCCGCCGGAAAGTCACCGGGCAGGCGCGTCAGGATGATCTGCAGAGCGGCGGGACCGCCGGTCGAAGAGCCGATGGCGACCACCTGCACGCCCTCGCGGCCCCGCACCAGGGGCGCTCCGACAGGCTCCTCCCGTGTGAGGAGCTCGAGGTTCCTGCTCAGGATGTCCATCCTGATCTCCTTGATGCCGCGCACCTTCCGGATGAGGTCTTTCTCGATCGACTGGAGCTCCACGGACGCCCGCTTCGTCGGCTTCGCGATGAAGTCCACGGCCCCCAGCTCCAGGGCCTTGAAGACCGTCTTTGAGTCGTTGTGGGAGCTGACCATGATCACCGGGGTGGGACGCTCCCGCATGAGCCACCGCAGGAAACTGAATCCGTCCATCTCCGGCATCTCGAAGTCCAGGGTGATGATATCAGGCTTCAGCCGGAGGGTCTTGGCCATGGCGTCGATGCCGTCCGAGGCGATGCCGATCACCTCGAGCCCGTGCTCCTGCTCGAGGATGCGCTTGATCATCTGCCGGGTATAGGCAGAATCGTCGACTATAAGTATCTTGGTAGCCACGGTGAACTGCTCCTCGCGTCAGAATTAGGAATTACAGCCGAACGCCCACGTCCTTGTTCGGTTTCTGGTACACCATATCGTTCTTCAGGTGCTTGAGGGTAAAAGCGGTCGAAATGTTGATCAGCGACTCGGCATGGCCCAGAAGCAGGTAGCCTCCGTCGACGAGCCGGTCATAGAAATTGTCAATCACCTTCCGCCGTGATGCGTTGTCGAAATATATTAATACATTTCTGCATAAGATTACATCCATTTTCCCGAGGAAGCGAGTCCTGAAAGGGTCAAGGAGGTTCAGATAACTGAAGTTCACGTTCTTCTTCACGCTGTCGAGGATCCGGTAGGAGCCGTCCTCCTCCCCGAAGTACTTGCCCACGAAATAGGGATCAGCCGTCCTGAAGGAATTCCTCCGGTAAATGCCCTTCCTCGCCGTCTGCAGCACCCGCTGATTGATGTCGCTGCCGTAAATCTCGATGTCCCATCCGAGAAAGTTCCCCTTCTCCATGATGAGGATGGCAAGCGTGTAGGGCTCCTCCCCGGTCGAGCAGCCGGCCGACCAGATCCGGAGAGTCCGGGTGTCCCGGTTCTTCTCCTTCAGCTCATCGAGTATCTCCTCGCTGAAGGCGCGCAGCTGGTTCTGCTCCCTGAAAAAATACGTCTCGTTGACCGTCAGCACATCGATGATCGCCGCCAGCTCGACCTCAAAATTCTTATCGTAGCGGAGCAGGCGGTAATAGTCCCTGAAGTCGTTGAGGTGATGGCTGCGCACCCGCCGCGTCAGGCGTTTCTCAAGCAGGTAGCGGGAGCTGTCGTCAAAGTAGAGGCCGCAGTAGTCCCGTATGATGTCCCGTATGAGCCTGAAGACATCTTCCGACAGGGGGATGATGTCTTCTTTTTCAAACACGCAGCATCTCCTCGACTGCCTTGATGACGGTGGGGTCTTCCTCGGTGTCGAGGAGCTTCTCTAGTTCAGCCCGGACACGCCCGCCGGGGTTCCGGCCGAGTGCCCTCACCGCGGCGATCCTCGTCGCCCAGTCTGTATCCCTCAGGAAGGGCAGGAGGTTTTCCTCGACCCCCGCAGCCGGCGCCAGGGCTATTAAGGCGGTCCTCCGTATCTCTTCGTCACGGGAGGAGAGCATGCCGATGATCGCGTCACGGGCCTCGTCGCCGCCCAGCCCGCCGAGAGACTCGACGGCCGCGGCCACGACGAAACCGTTACGGTCCCCGAGAAGACCCGCGAGGGTCTTTACCGCGCCGGGGTCACCCAGCATGCCGAGGGACTTCGCGGCAGCGACCCGCACCGCGTTGTCCGGGTCGGAGGTGAGAATGGTGAGGGACTCCAGCACCCCGTCGCCGCCGATGCCGCCCAGGCTGAGGGCTGCGGATATCCGTATGTCAGGAGACTCGTCCGTGAGGGCATACGTCAGATACCTCACCGCCTCGGCCGTTCCGATGCGGGAGAGGGATTCAACCACCGCCCTGCGCACCCGCACGTTTTCATCTTTCAGGGAAAAGCCGAGGTCGCCGACAGCCTCTCCGCAGCCGATCTTCCCCAGGATCAGGGCGGTATTGCGCCGCAGGGCGGGGTTGCCGTCCCTCAGGTCCGCGATCAGCCCCCCGATGTCGAGGGAGTCCCGGAGAATGGCAAGCGCCTCGACCGCCGACTCCTGCACGTCCTCGTACGGGTCCTTCAGGAGCCTCCTCAGTTTTTCGACCGCACGGCTGTCCCCGAGTTTCGATATGCTGAGTGCGGCAGTGGAACGAACGTGGCCGTCCTCGTTGTCGAGCATGGAGTCGAGCACGTCGTAGTAGACGGGTGAGACGATCCCGCCCGCCACCTCGCAGATGAACCGCCGCTGGTGAGGGTTGTCCGTATCGAAAAGCGCCAGGAGCGTCTCCGGCCTCGACTGGCCGATGAAGACAAGCGCATTCTTGACGTCCTCGGCGAATTCTTCCTCGTGCGAGATGTCGAGGAGGGGGCCGTATGCCGCCTCGTCCTTCATCAGCCCCAGGAGCAGGATCGCCGATATCCGCACCTCCCGCCTGGTCGACCACGCATGCTTGATCAGCAGGTCCATCGCCGCGGGCCCGAGGACACGCCGCATCTCGTCCACGATGAACCCGGCGTCCGCGCCGTTATGGTAGTACTTCTCGATCGTCTTGAGGGCCTGTTCCTGGATGTTCCGCGAGGGGTCCTCCAGGAGAGGTATGACGTGCTGCAGGGTGGAAGGGTCGGCGAGCCGGCCGAGGGCCTTTAGGACCGGCTCCCGGAGGGGCTTCCTCTGCAGGGCGCTGACCAGGTGCGGGATCGCCTTGCGGTTGCCGATCCTCCCCAGCGCGTCCGCAGCCGGATACGCGATCCACAGGTCGCCGTTGTCGAGGATCTGGATGAGGGCGTCCACTACGGAGATCTCGCCCACCTTTCCCAGATGCTCGACCGCCGTGGCCCTGACGTTTTCGTCCTCGTCCTTCAGCGCATCGAGCATGAGGGGGAGGGAACGGTGGTCCCGCTGCTCGCCGAGGACGTCGATGATGAACTTGCGCACATCCTTGTTCGGCGTCTTGAAGGCATCGATGAGGAAGAGGGTCGCCTTCTTGCCGAGCCGTATGAGCGCCTCTATCGCCGAGTTGCGGGCCCCGGCGTTGTCCTCGATGTAGAGGAGTTTGACGAGTCCGCCGATGTACTGCCCCACGCTGAAGTCGTCAAAGAGGATATCGACGGCCGTCTTCCTGACCCGCCAGCTTACGTCCTCCATGGCCGTCAGCAGGAGGGGGATACAGCCGTCGTCCCGCATGCCCCGCATGCTCTCGACCGCCTCCCGCCTCGTTTCTATATTGCCGTCAGTGATCCGCCGCGATAGCTCCTGCACCTGTTGCCTCTATGATTCCCATGGTTTCCTGCAGCCTGATGCGCTCCTCGGACGAGAGGAGGTTGTCGATATTGAGGAGGATGATGATCGTGTCGCCCTTCCTGCCGAGGCCGGCGATGTATTCCGTCCTGAACCCCTTGAAGAGGGCCGGGGGCCGCGACACCGCATCTGCGGACAAAGACAGGATCTCCCGGATCTCGTCTACGAGAAAGCCGATCTTCTCCCCGCCGAACCGTACGATGATGATCCGCTCCTTCGCGCCGGAAGCCTCCACGCCGAACCGCCGGCGCAGGTCGATAAGAGGGATGACGGTCCCCCTGACGCTCATGACGCCGGAGAGGAAATCAGGAAGCCCCGGCACGGAAAAGACCTTCTGGGGCTTGATGATCTCAACCACGCGGCCGATCTCGATCCCGAAGAGCTCCTGTGCTATCCTGAAGACGGCGAACTTGTCCATCTACCTGATCTTAAAGACCTCCATTTCCCGTTTGAGGGCCTCGATCTCGTTGTGGAGGGTATTGAGGGACTGCGAAACCTCCTCCATGTCCTTTACCGTGGCGTTGCCGATGCCGTTGATCTGGTCCATCGCCGCCATGACCGTCTCATTGAACTTCTTCTGGTTCATGACCGACTCGTTGATCCGGGTAATGCGTTCGTTTGCGAGTTCAAGGTTCTTGGATATGCCCCGCGTCCCCAGGGCCTGCTCTTCGGTCCCCCGCTTGCTGATGTCGGCCACTTCCTTCACCTCGCCGACGCCCTCGAGAAGGTAGCTTAGCCCGTGCTCCTGCTCGCTGATCGACTTCGCCACGCTGTTGACCATTTTCCGGATGTCCTCTATCGCGCCGGTGATCTGGCGCAGGCCGAGGGACTGCTCCTCCGTGGCCCGCTCGATCGCCTTGGTCATCTCGGTGGAATGCTCCGATGCCATCAGTATCTCCTTGAGCGCATCGCCCACCTTGATGACGAGGCCGTTGCCTTCGTCCACCTTGGACTTCGCCTCGTCGATGGAGTAGACCGCGTCCTTGATGTCCCGCTGGATCGTCTTGACGATGCCCCCGATCTCGCGGGTCGAACTGGCGGTCCTCTCCGAGAGGCCCCGTATCTCGTCAGCCACGACGGAAAAACTCTTGCCGTATTCGCCCGCCTGGGCGGCGAGAATGGCCGCGTTCAGGCTCAGGAGGTTCGTCTGCTCGGTGACGTCCTTGATGACGGAGAGCACCTTTTCTATATCAGCGGAACGAGTGCCGAGGCGCTGGATGATCTCCGATGACTTCTTCACCTCATGGGCGATCTTGTCCATGCCTTCGACCGCGTTGACGATGGCGAGCATGCCGACGTCGGAGGTGATCTCGTTCACCCCCACCGCAAGCTTCGACGACTCCCGTGCATGCTCTTCCACCTCCCGTATCGAGGCGCCGATCTCCTCTACCGAGGCGGAGGTGTCCTCGACCGCGGAAAGGACCTCGGCCGTGTTCCCCGAGACCGCCCGTGCGTTCTGGGTCATCTGGGCGACGACGGAATAGGAGTCTTCGGTCGCCTTGAAGAGGCGCTGGTTGTTGGACGCTATCTCCTCCGCCGTTGCCTTGAGCTCGATGAGGGACGACACGTTCTCCGTCGAAAGGCTGGCGAGGTTCTCGGAACTCTCGTTGATCTCCGCCTGCGTCTTGCCGGCGTGCTGGAGGGACTTGGTGACCTCACGCACCGCGTTCGCCTGTTTCGTCATGCCGCCGATGACGTTGTTGTAGGTGACGTTGACCTGCTTGATCGCCATCGAGACGTTCACCGCGGTCAGGTTAAGCTTGTTGACCGTCGTGGAGAGCCTCTCGGAGAGGAAGGCAATCCCCTTGGCTATGCCGCCGATCTCATTGTGTCCGAGGTCGGGGATCTCGACGGAGAGGTCGCCCAGGGTGATCTTCTCGATCGCCCGGTTGATCTCCGCAACCGGCTGCTTGATGCTCTTGTTGAAGATGACCATCATGACCACGCCGACGAAGAAGAGCATGATCAGCTGATAGAGGGAGATGGTCACGATATTGTCCGTGACGCTCCGGTTCACCGACTTCGCCACGTAGTCGATAATCACGTCCCCCTGCTTCACCCCCCCCGAGGTGACGGGAACCTTTACGGACATGACCTTCTTGTAATAGAAAGGGTTGAAGCCGGAGACGTCTATGTCGACCGTCCTCACTGCCTCCTTCACCGCCTTGCCGTCCGCCCCGGCGATATGCACGGAGGAGATGTCCTCGTCCCTCATGACCTCATCGATAAACGGCGCGAGACTTCCGTAATCGAGCGTAGCCATGGGGCCGGAGCTCGCGCCCGCGATAAAGGCCGCCTCCCGCTTTATCCTGTTTTCAAGGGAATCGAAAAGTGAGGACCGGGTATAGGCGATCAGCAGGATCGCCCCCAGCGACTGCCCGATAAGGAGGATCACGAACAGGGCGGCAAGAAACTTGGCTGTTATGGACTTGCTGAATATCATCGGACCGGACCCGCCGGGTTCGACATCATCTTCATACCTTCCTCCTGTCCTCTGTGGTTCATATCAGGCCGATCTTCGACATCATGATCCGCACGTTGTTGTAGTCCTCGTCGGTCGCCTCGGTAAACCCGTTGTAATCGGCGTTCACAGACTTCAGCACCGCGGCACCCTCCGGAGTGCCGTCGGTGAGCCCGGTGAGGGCCGCCTTCAGCTCCCCGACGGTCTTCTGGTCGAGGTCCCGCGCGACGCATATGTTGAACTCCGGTATGTCCTCCGAGAATTTCAGGAGCTTGAGCCCTGAATCCCTGAATTTCTGCGCCGTGGTCTCCATGATGCCGCCTGCGTCAAAGTCGCCGCCGAGCACCGCCTTGGCGACGTCGTCGTGATGGCCCAGGTAGTTATAATAGAGGAGATCGCCGACATCCACGCCCGCGGCCAGCAGCATCCCGCGCGGAACGATGTGGCTCGACGTCGAATGGGGGTCTCCAAAGGCAAAGGAGCGCCCCTTCAGATCCTCGACCGTATTGATCCCGCTGTCGTTCCGCGTGACGATGACCGAGTGCTGGTAGGGTTTTCCATCCCGGAGCGCCTTGACCAGCACCCTGACGTCGAATCTCTTGTGCGCGTCTATATATGTCGAAGGGGTCATGAAGCAGAACTGGGTGACCCCCTGCCCGATGTCGCTGATCGCCCCCTGGAAGTCGACCGCCACCTTGAGGTCGATCTTCCTGTTGAGCCTGCTGCCCAGATATTCGGCGAGGGGGGTAAACTTCTTGAACATGACCGCCGGAGACTCCAGGGGCACGATGCCCATCCTCAGGATGCCGCCCGCGATGTCCTCGGCGAACTTGAACCGCTCCATCTCGATGACCGCCAGCTCCGCGTCCTTCAGAAGCTCCTTCACCTGCTGGTTGAGATTGAAAGCGCGGTTCTTGTTTTCCCGGGGGAGGTCCTTGATGCGCTCTACGGCGTTCCATATCTGGTTGGACCCGACCTTCTGCTCGTTGATCGCGCGGGATATCTGCTGGCTCTTGTCCGAGACGAGCTCCACCGCCTGGGATATCTGTTTGCTGTTGAGGGACTGTTCGTTGGTGGCGATCTTGACATGGTTGGACACGTCCCTTATCTTCTCCGTCGCCTTCATGATCAGCTGGATGCCCCGGTTCTGCTCCGTCGTCGCCTTCGCTATCTGACCGACCATGGTGAGCACCTTCTCCATCGCCTCTGATACGAGACCGACCGCCTGCGACTGCTCGGTCGTCGAGTGGTCGATGGCAGCGGCCATCTCCGAGGAACGGCGCGAACTCTCGACGATCTTTCGGAGCGCGTCGACAGCCTCGTTCGTCACCTTGAAGCCGATCTCCACCGCCTTGAGCCCTCCGTTCATGGCGGTGACAGCATCCCCGACCTCCTGCTGCACCGCCTGGATCAGGCCTCCTATCTCCTGGGTGGAGGCGGACGTGCGGTCAGCCAGTTCCTTGATCTCGTCGGCAACGACCGAAAAACCCTTCCCGTGCTCCCCCGCCTGCGCGGCGAGGATCGCGGCGTTCAGGGCGAGCATCGTCGTCTGGTCGGTGATCTCGTCGATCACGTTGAGGATCTTGCCGATCTCCTCGGACCTGCCGCCCAGCTTGGTGATGTAATCCGCGGTCTTTTCGACAGAAGACTTGATGTCCTGCATCCCCTTGATGGACTTCTCCACCGAGATCATGCCGAGGGTGACGGCGTCGTTCTTCACCTTCTCCGAGAGCATGGCAGACTCCCTGGCGCGCTGCTCGACCTCCTTCACCGACGTCGCTATCTGGGTGACCGCCGACTGCGTCTCCTCCGCGGAAGTCGCCAGTTCCGCCGCGTTGGCCGCTACTTCCTTTATCGTTGCCGAAAGCTCCTCGATCGAGGAGGATGTCGCCTCCACCGCCACGGACATGTCCTGGGTGCTGCCGGTGATCTGGGAGATGCTCGTAACCATCTCTTCCATGGAGGCGGCGGTCTCTTCCGCGGAGGCGGCGAGCCCGTCGGTGCCGTCGGCGATCTCCGCGATGACCGCGTTGAACTCTTCTATCGACGATGATATATTATTGATCGCCTCGGCCTCCAGGACGGAGCCGTCGACGACCTTCTTGGATTCGTGTTCGACCGCCTCGGCAACGCGGGTGATGCGCCGCGCAACGTCCTTGATACGCATGAGGATCCCGGAGATGGAGAGCAGGGATCCCCGGATTTCCCGGCTGAATCGTCCGATCTCGTCCTCGCCACGGATGTCCACGTTGAAGGAAAGGTCGCCGCCTGACAGCTGCAGAGCAGCCGACTCAAGGGACTTGATCGGCGTGATCACCATCTTCCTGATCACTCCCCACAGGACGACGCTGAAACAGAGACTGGCGAGCACGGTGGCGAGGATCACGATGATAATGAGCCGTATCGCCCGGTTATACTCCTTTGCAATGGAAATGGATATCTTGACAGCGCCGAGCACGGGGGGGTCGGACGCGTGGCAGCTTTTGCACCTCTCGGCATTCTCCATCGGCTTGTAGAAAATGAGCTTCTTTTCACCCCTGACGAGCTTCGGGGCCCTGGTCCGGCCGATCTCGCCCATGACCGCCGACTCCAGCGCCGGGGCCTCCTTGTCAAAGGCGATCTGCCCCTTATAGTTGAGGAGCGCGATTTCCTCGGCGCCGCTTGCGCCCCGGAGCTCTTCCACGAGAGACTTGGCGAGGTCCGCCCTGCCCTCGAGCATCGTCTTTTCAATGTCCTTGGCGATGACCCGGGCCGTGGATTCGGAACTCACCTCCGTGATGCTGTAGAGGCTCGACTTCTCAATCGTAAGCACCATGAAACCGGCGGCCATGATCCCGAGGAACAGCAGGATGACGACGAGCGTCAGTATCTTCAGTTCAAGTTTTTCGCGCATACCCCCTCCTTCATGTCACCTCTATAGTCAATGCCGCCTCGGACCTGATAATCGATATGAACCGCCCGTCGAGACTCACCACTCCCTCGATGTACGTCAACTCCTCCTCCGTCAGATGGGCCGGCGGGTCGACGACGCTCCCCTCGGGGAACCGCACCACGCCGATCACCCGGTCTATGGTCGCCCCGATGAGCCCCCGGGGTCCCGCCAGAATGAGTATCTTGCCGTTGCGTATCCGGGATTCCTCGTCAACAGCAGCAGCCTCTTCCCCGGCTTCGTCTTCGGCGCTCAGGACGAGCCTTTTCTTGAGGTCGATGACCGGGATGATCTTCCCGCGGAGGGAGGTGATGCCGCAGACGTACGCGGGCATGGTCGGCACCTTGGTTATCGTCTGGTATCTGATGATCTCCTCGACCTCAGGGACCCGAAAGGCAAACTCCTCACGGGCGAGAGTGAAGGTCAGGAGTTCGACGATCCCGGGTTCTTCCCCGGCTTCACGGATCTCCGCCGCCGCAGGTGCGGGGGACGTCTCCTCAGGCTGCGCGGCCTCCGGCCCCCCGGCGGGTTCACGGAGTTCTTCTTCAACAGCTTCGGGTTCAGACGGGGTCACCGGCTCGGGCGGAGGTGCAGGGGTGGAGGCAGCCGGAGCCTGCTCCCCCTTCTCCGAGGCCTCTTTCGCCTTTTTCCTAATTTTCGCTATATCCATGCAGTGTCAGCTCGCGGGCAGCGTCCGCGATGAGCCCTTCGTCGATTACCGTGATCTCCTTCGAAAAACCATCGAGGAGCGCCGAGGTGGCCAGGCTGTTGATAAGCCGGGGGATGCCCCCGGAATACCGGTGCAGGGCGGACAGCGCGCCGTCAGTAAAGAGCATATCTTCCCTCCCCGACGTCCGGAGCCGGCAGAGGACGTAGTCCCTGATCTCGTGCGGGGCGATGGGACCGAGATGGAAAAAAAGTCCGATACGCTGCTTCAGCGGCAGATAGGTCTTGTGGCTCAGGCGCCGCCTCAGGTCGGTCTGGCCGACGAGGATAAGCGATACCAGGTTCGTGTAGTCAAGCTGAAAATTCGTCAGCAGCCGTATCTCCTCAAAGGTCTCCTTGTTGGGAATGAGCTGCGCCTCGTCGATGATGATGACCGGCGTGATGCCGGCCTCGTGGTCCTGGTAGACGCGGGCGTAAATGGCGTCGAGGAGTTCCGCCTTGTTGTTGGCGGACATGTCGATCTCCATCCGCAGGGCGATCGTCTTGAGAAACTGGGCGGGCGTGAGCATCGGGTTGATGATGGTTATTACGCGGTACCCCTCGCCCAGCTGGTCCATCAGGGCCCGCGTCAGGGTCGTCTTGCCGCACCCCACCTCCCCGGTGAGGAGGATGAGCTCCTTCTCCTCGACCGCGTACTGCAGCCGGGCAAGCGCCTCCTCATGGTTCTTGCTGAGGAACAGGAACTTCGGGTCCGGCGTCTTGCTGAACGGCCTCGACTTCAGGCCGTAAAATGTCTCATACATGGGTGCCTCCCTTCTGCTTCACCACCGACTCGTCGATAAGGGACTCGATGTCGAGGACGAGGATCACTTCGTGTTTGCCGATCTCGGCGGCCCCGGCAAAACCCCGCAGCTTCTTGAGGTAATCGCTCAGCGACTTGATCACGATTTCCTGCTGGCCGAACAGCTCGTCCACGAGAAGCCCGACCCGGCGCTCTCCGAAACCGACGACAACCGCAAAGGAACGCTCTGTCGCGTCGCCCTGCAGGCCGAGGAAGCGGTCTACCCGGATCAGGGGGAGCATGTCGCCCCGGAGGTTGTAGACCTCCTTCCATTCGATCGTCTGGATGTCTTTATGTTCCACGATCAGGGTCTCGGACATGGACGTAAGGGGAACGGCAAACTGCTCCTTCCCCACCCTCACCACGAGGGCCTTGATGATGGCGAGGGTAATGGGGAGGGTCAGCATGAAGGTGGTTCCCTTGTGCCTCTTCGTCTCGACGTCGGCAAAACCGCCGAGCGCCGCCAGCTTCTCCTTGACGACATCCATGCCCACGCCCCTGCCCGAGACCTCGCTCACCACGTCCTTCGTGCTGAAGCCGGGGGCGAAGATGAAGTCGATGATCTTGTGCTCCTCCATCTCGACTCCGGGCTCCAGCAGGCCCTTTTCGATCGCCTTCCTCCGCACCCGGTCGACATCGATACCCGCGCCGTCGTCCTTCAGCTCAATGACGACGTGGTTGCCCTTCTGGTAGGCCTTCAGGATGACGGTCCCCGCCTCGCGCTTGCCCTTGCGCTTCCGGTCTTCCGGAAACTCTATGCCGTGGTCGAGGGAGTTGCGGATGAGGTGCATCAGAGGGTCGATGATCTCCTCCGCGAGATACTTGTCCAGTTCGGTGTCCTCCCCGTACATCACCAGCTCTATCTGCTTGCCGATCTCCCGGGAATACCGCCGCACCACCTGGGCCAGGCGGGTGAATATCTGGCCGATCGGCACCATCCGTATCTCGAGCACCTGGTCCTGCAGCTCAGCCAGCCTCCGCTCGAGGGTCTGGGATATCTTGTGAACGTCATAGACGAGAGACGACTGGCCGTAGGACTCGACCAGTTCGGAGCCGATCCGCCTGACCGCTCCCTTCGCGAGGGTGAGCTCGCCGACGGTATTGAGGATGCGGTCGAGCTTGTCGATGTCCACGCGGACCGTGGTCGTGGTGCTCTTGAGGTGGATGTCATGGTTCTTCTGAAAGGCGGCCGTCGATACCCCCGCCGGCTGCTGCGCCGACCGGGACTTCACGAGGACGTCCACCTCGAAAGGGATGTCCCTGCGCAGGGAGTCGTAGTCCTCGTTGCTGCCGAAAAGGAGGTTGAAGCCTATGGAACCATCGGGAACGTTCGTGGAGGTGGGGAGGGTGGAGATGAGCTCGCCCTTGTCCTTGATCTTCCGGGTGAGTTCGGCAAGGGAGGTATCGAAGACCTCAAGGCTGAAGACCGATTTCGCCAGGTAGATGCCCTTCCCCTCCTTCAGGTTCGCCTTGAGACGGTGCTCTTCGTATTCGGAGAGGACCCTGAGGATGGATTCGTCGATCGAGCCGGTCTCCGGGGCCGCTTCGCCCCTGCCCGCCAGGGACGCCCGGAAGGACTCGATGTCCGATACGAATGTGGAGACATCGGAATCCTCAATGTCCTGGCTCACCTTCTCGACCAGGTCCCTGAGGATATCGAGGTTCTTGAAAAGGAAGTTGACGACAATGCCGTCCACCTCGATCTTGCCCAGCCTGACGTCGTCCATGAGCGTCTCAAGGGAATGGCTGAGGGTCGTAATGCCCTGGAGCCCGAAGAGGCCCGAGACCCCCTTGAGGGTGTGCATGGACCGGAAAAGGGCGTTGACGGTATCGGGGTTGACCCCGGAGGCGTAGGTGTCCTGTATTTCGAGTATCAGCCTCTGCGACTCCTCAAGGAGCTCTTCAGCCTCGGCGATGAATTCCTTCTTGGACGATTTCATAAGCCGAAGGTCTTCGTGAGTATCTCCTGGAGTTCAACCGACCTGAAGGGCTTGGTGACATAGGCAGTGGCCCCGAGGGCCATTCCCCTTTTCTTGTCCTCTTCGCTCCTCTCGGTGCTGACGATGATGATCGGCAGATGGCTGTATCGCGGGTTGTTCCTCACAAAACTGATGAGTTCCAGCCCGTTGATGTCCGGCATGTTGATGTCGGTGATGATAAGGTCGATTTCCTGCTGGGGGAGCATCTTCAACGCCTCGAACCCCGAAGATGCCTCGACGGTCTCAAAATCACCCAGTTCGTCGATTACGGCTCTGATGAGCGCCCTCGTGGTGGCGGAATCCTCAACAATGAGAATGGTCTTCACAGAACCTCTCCATGTTTAGTGTCGATTTTATCAGATAATGAAAAAAAAATCTCACCGGGGTTCGTCCGTGCCCTGTCTGGTTTCCATCTCCTGCAGGCGCCGCTGCAGGAGGGACTTCTCGAGGGCCAGTCCCGCATGGCTGATAAATATCTCCAGCCCCTCCGTCTCGCTCACCTCATCCCCGGAGGGGAGATTGTCACAGTAGAGCAGGGCAACCGCCTTGCCCTCGGCGACGACGGGGAAGATGCCCGCCTCCTTGGGCCAGGCCCCGCCGAAGACCTCCATCATCTTCCCGGTGATCTCGTCCTTCTCGACGCCGCCCTTGTAAGGAATCTGTTCGGTGATGATCCTCTTGAGAAAGGGGCTTTTTTCGATGGTGATGACCGTCTCCCGCACGCGTTCGTCGGCCTGCTCGATCTCCAGGCCGAACTGCCCGAGGCCCACGATCTCGTCTCTGCCGACCATAAAGAGCACCCCCCGGTGAAAGATGTCGCTGGCCAGCCGGAGGATGAGCAGGGTAATCTCCGAAGTGGAATTGGGAAACCGCAGTTCCTGCGTCAGCGCCTTCAGCGCAGAGATGTCCTTGCGCTCGGCCGGGGGCTCGTCCCCCCAGTCGTCCTCCCATCCGCCCGCCTCCTCCGCCTCTTTGTCGTTAAAGTCGGTGGTCGAGACAAAGGTCATCTGGGTCGCCTCGTCCTGCACCCGGGCGCCCTCCATGAGGAGATATTCGGGGCTCACCCCCTTGGACAGCTCCCATCCGGCGTCCTTCAGGTTCGTCTTGCCTTCAAGGTCGAGGTCATCCAGCTCGAACTGGAAATCGCCGTCCTCCCACATGAGGAGGCGGAACATCACCTTTTCGATGCGCTTCCTGGCCGCCTTGTCGAGGGCCTCGACGCTGACGGACCCGAGTTCATGGAGTATCTCGGCGATAGATTTCGAGGGCAGCTTTTTTTTTACCTCAGCGGCCATCGCCAGGATCGATTCCTTTACCAGGCCCGCC
Source organism: Nitrospirota bacterium (assembly GCA_021825365.1). Classification (GTDB taxonomy): domain Bacteria; phylum Nitrospirota; class Thermodesulfovibrionia; order Thermodesulfovibrionales; family UBA6898; genus JAKAGF01. Next base: position 30,184 of record JAKAHR010000034.1, read on the forward strand.
TCCACGAGGTTCACGCCGAGGTCGCCGGCCAGGTCGTTCGTCTCGGCCCTGACCACCATGCCGTTCTTAAAGACGATCATGGCGGTACCTTTCGTGCCGTTGACGATAAACGTGCCCGTCTTTTTGCCGATACTCAGTATCTGGAAGATGTCGGAGAGGGCGAGGTCCTCAAGCCTGCCGGCGAGGCTCATCTGATCTCGGCCCCCTTGGGAATGACGACCAGACCCTTTTCGCTGATGAAGAACCTTTCACGGTCCGCCTTTTCGTCATACCCTATGGTCGTGCCGGAGGGAACGTAGACGTCTTTGTCGATGATCGCCCTGCGGATCCTGCAGTTTCTGCCGATTTCGACGTTCTCCAGCAGGATCGACTCCCTGATATCCACGTAGCTGTTGATCCGGACGTCCGGGGAAAGAACGGAGTTCTGTACGCGGCCGCCACTGACGATGCAACCGCCGCAGACGATAGAGTCGAGGGCTATGCCGAGCCTGCCGCCCTTGTATTCCTGGGCAAAGACGAACTTTGCCGGAGGATGCTGGCCCTGGTGCGTCCTGAGGGGCCAGTCCTTGTCATAGAGGTTGAACAGAGGGTCAACGGCAACCAGGTCCATGTTGGCCTCCCAGTAAGCGTCGAGCGTACCGACGTCGCGCCAGTACTTCGCCTCCTTCTTGTTTTCGTCCTTGAACTCATGGGCAAACAGCCTCCCTGACCCGAGCATCTCGGGAAGGATGTTCTTGCCGAAATCATGGGCAGAGGACTTGCCGGAATCCGCCTTCAGCGCGTTGATGATCTCCTTGGTATTGAAGAGGTAGATGCCCATGGACGCATAACAGTGGTCCGGGTCGCCGGGAATCGTCGCCGGCGCAGAGGGTTTTTCCTGGAATCCGATGATGCGGTTGCTCCCGTCTATCTCGACCACACCGAAGGACGGAGCATCCTTTTTGCGGATCCTGATCGTGGCGACCGTCCCGATCGCGTTGTTTGCAAGATGGAAGTCGAACATGTCGGCATAGTTCATCTTGTAGATATGGTCTCCCGAGAGGATGAGGATATACGGGGGGTTCTCCTTCTCGATGAGATAGATGTTCTGGAATACGGCGTCCGCCGTGCCTTCGTACCACCGCTCATCGATCCGCTGCTGCGGCGGTATGGTGAAGATGTACTCGCCGAGTTCAGGGTTGAGCAGGTGTTCCCATCCGAGGGCGAGGTGCCTGTCGAGGGAGAGGGACTTGTACTGGGTGAGGATCGCGATCCTCCGCACATGGGAGTTGATGCAGTTGCTCAGGGTGAAGTCGATGATCCGGTATTTTCCGCCAAAGGGCACGGCAGGCTTGGCCCGGTGGATCGTCAGGGGATGGAGGCGTTCACCCTTTCCCCCGGCAAGGATAAGGGCCAGCACGTGCTGCATGGCGATATCCCTTCTGACCTTATCCATAATTGTGCATCCTCTGAAATGGCATTGAAAAAAAGATTACCCGGCGGGAACGCCCCTGCCGGTCTGTATCAGTCATCGATTTTATAGAGGAGTATATCAGGAAAAATCAAGAAGTGTCAATGACTTAGAAACCCACGGGCCATCCCCGAAGGCCGGACATCGGCGCATCGGGAACCGGCAGTCGAAGTTGACAAGCAGAGCAGGGGAAAAGTAATGTAAAAAATCATGATAGCCATCGTTGATTACGGCATGGGAAACCTCAGGTCAGTTGAAAAAGGGTTCGCCAAGGTGGGAGTCGACGCGCGCGTGACCTCAGCGCCTTCGGTCGTCGATGACGCAACCGCCGTCGTCCTGCCCGGGGTCGGCGCCTTCAGGGACTGCATCAGGAACCTGACCGACCTATCCCTTACCGGAGCGGTTATCAGATCGATCCAAAAGGGGAAACCCTTTCTCGGCATCTGCCTTGGCCTGCAGGTCCTCTTCAGTGAGTCGGAAGAGTTCGGCAGCTGCAAAGGCCTTGATATCTTCAGAGGGAGGGTCCTGAGGTTCCGGATAGAGGAGAAAGTCCCCCACATGGGGTGGAATTCCGTGAGGCTCGTCAAGCGTCCTCCGATATTCGGAGATATCCCTGACGATGCATACTTCTATTTTGTCCATTCTTTCTACGTGTCGCCCGATGACGACAGCGTGAATGCCGGCCTGACCGACTATGGGGTCACCTTCACGTCCATGGTATGGAAGGACAATGTCTTTGCCACGCAGTTCCACCCGGAAAAGAGCCAGGCCCTCGGACTGAAGATCCTCAGGGGCTTCGGCGACTTCGTGCGGAAGGCGTAGGGAAGGCGGGGCAGTCGTATAGACAGGGAGTGACCTTCTCCCGATATACTTTCGGTAACGGGTCATGAAGTATAGCCCGGGCAGGGCAAAAGCCCAACCCGGGTTATGGTGTGCGATTCGGTCTAAATTGCCGACTCTCCTGTCTCGCCGGTCCTGATCCTGACCACCTGGGCTACCGAGGACACAAAGATCTTGCCATCCCCTATCTTCCCGGTCTTCGCCCGCGACTCGATTAGGGAAACGGTCTTATCTGCCATATTGTCAGGAACCACCGCCTCTATCTTGATCTTCGGCACAAAGGACACGTCGTACTCGGCGCCGCGGTAGAGCTCCACATGCCCCTTCTGCCTGCCGAAGCCCTTTACCTCGGTCACTGTCATACCCTGCACGCCAATGCTGTTGAGGGCATCCTTCACTTCATCAAGCTTAAACGGTTTAATAATGGCTTCTATCTTTTTCATGGTATATTCCTTTTATCAGTTATCACTGGTTCCCTAGAGGTTATAGGCGCGTTCGCCGTGCTGGCTTTCATCAAGTCCTATGATCTCATCTTCTGTTTCAACCCGCAGACCGACAACCGCCTTTATAATCATGAAGATGATGGCCGTGACTATGCCGCTGTACAGAACGGTGGTCCCGACTGCGATCAGCTGGGTCAAAAACTGACCGGGATTGCCGTAGAGCAGACCCTTGCCGCCTTCGTTGATGGAGGGATCGGCAAATATTCCCGTCATCAGCGCCCCCAGCGTACCGCCGACCCCGTGGATGCCGAATGCATCCAGGGTGTCATCATAGCCGAGCTTCGGCTTGAGCATCGCAACCGCAAAGAACGGGATGATGCCGGCGGCCATGCCGATAATAATGGCGCCCGTGATATTCACGAACCCCGCAGCGGGCGTAATGGCAACCAGGCCGCCGACCGCGCCGGATGCAAGGCCCAATACAGTCGGCTTCTTGGAATGGATCCATTCGACCAGCATCCAGGAAACCGCCGCTGCAGCTGTAGCCGTATTGGTATTGATGAAGGCGGCTCCGGCGATGCCGTTGGCAGCCACGGCAGACCCCGCGTTAAAACCAAACCAGCCAAACCACAGCAGTCCGGCTCCTGTGACCACGAGCGTCAGGTTGCCCGGCATAAGGGCTTTTTCATTCCTCTTGCCCAAAATAAGAGCGCCGACAAGGGCGGCGATGCCGGCATTGATATGCACGACAGTGCCGCCCGCGAAGTCAAGAGCGCCAATCCTGGCCAGAAATCCGCCACCCCATACCCAGTGAGCAATCGGGATGTACACGAAGCTGAACCAGAGGATGGTAAAGAGCATCCATGCCGAGAACTTCATCCGCTCGATATAGGCGCCGCTCGCCAGGGCAACCGTGATGGCCGCGAAGGTAAGCTGATAGACCACGTAAATATACTCCGGAATAGTCTTGGCCAGATCAGATATGCTGTTGGGGCCGATGCCCCTGAGAAGCAACTTTTCACCGCCGCCTATCAGGCCGGCGATGTCGGCGCCGAACGAAAACGAGTATCCGTAGAAGATCCATAGAAGGCTGACGATGCAGAATGTCACAAATGTCATCGCCATGGTATTCAGGGAGTCCTTCCGCTTGGCGAGGCCCCCGTAAAAGAGGGCCAGCCCGGGAATCGACATCAACATGACCATCGCGGTCGCCACGATCATCCAAGCGGTATCCCCTGTATCCAGCTTCGGCGCAGGCGCCGCGGCGGCAGATGCCGGCTGAGCAGCAGCATGCTGCTCAGCCTGAGAAGGAGGGTTAGTCTTCTGCACCTGATCTTCGGCGAACAGCAGGCCCGCCGACAGAACCAAAGATAAGATGATCAGTAATCCGATGAGTGGTCTCATGATAGTCTCCTTATGTCTCTACCAGGTATACATGACGCCGAGGGCGATGGTGTCCTGGGTCTTCTTTTTTCCGCCATGGAAGGACTCCCTGTCTGACCAGTCATGCCGATACTCCGGCCTGACGATGATAGACTTTGCGACTTTGAACTCAGGGGTGATCGTTATCTCCTTGAGCTTCTGGGCCGTGCCGGTCCTCAGGCCGTCCTTGTCGTTGAAGTATTCCGCCCTGATCGTCCCGCTGACGACGTCGCTGAAATCGTACTTCACGTATCCGGCGATACCGTACCATTTCGCATTCCCGTTGTCGGCTGCAGAGTGTTCCTCCGTGGCATAGTCCGTATT
>JAKAHR010000050.1 GCA_021825365.1 Nitrospirota bacterium
AAAAGAACAGGAAGAGCGCGTAAGGGCGTCAGGCAATAACTACACGTTTGGAAGGTAAAGATGACTGATAAAACGTATACCGGCAAAGTGGTGAGCGACAAGATGGACAAGACCGTCGTCGTTGCGGTGACACGGCACTTCCAGCACCCGGTCTACAAGAAGACCGTCAAGAAGGTGGCCCGCTTCAAGGCGCACGACGAACAGAACGCCTGCAAGATCGGCGACGAAGTGAAGATTATCGAGACGAGGCCCGCCAGCAAAGACAAGCGGTGGCTCGTCCTCGAGATACTGACAAAGGCGGCAAGGAGCGAACAATGATCCAGCTCAGGAGCATGTGCGAAGTTGCGGACAACTCCGGCGCCAAGAAGGTCCAGTGCGTAAAGGTCCTCGGCGGTTCTCACCGGAAGTATGCGGGTTTGGGAGACGTCGTGGTGGTGAGTGTCAAGGAGGCGTTGCCTGAAAGCAACATCAAGAAGGGCTCTGTCGCCAAGGCGGTTGTGGTGCGTACAAGGAAAGAGACGAGGCGGCCTGACGGCTCGTATATCCGTTTTGACCAGAATGCCGTAGTCATCATCAACCCGGCGGGTGAGCCGGTGGGAACACGAATTTTCGGCCCGGTTGCGAGGGAGCTTCGGTGGAAGGAATATATGAAGATTATATCCCTTGCCCCGGAGGTTCTGTAGGAGGATAGATGAGCTTAGGGATAAAGAAAGAAGACACTGTCGCAGTCATCGCCGGCAAGTTCCGGGGCAGGCAGGGCCGGGTGCTCTCGGTCAATCGCGAGAAGGAGAGGATCCTGATCGAAAAGATTAATATCATAAAGAAGCATATGAAACCAAACAAGACATACGCCCAGGGCGGCATCATTGAGAAGGAGGCCCCGATACACCTCTCCAACGTGATGCTCGTCTGCCCGAAGTGCAGCAAGGCAACAAAGGTGGGAGCGGCCGAGCTGGAGGGCGGGAAACGCCACAGGATATGCAAGAAATGCAAGGAGGTCATTGACTGATAATGACTCCACGGCTGAAGGATAAATACAAGAACGAGATCGTTCCGGCGATGATGAAAGAGTTTTCCTACGGCAATGTCATGGAAGTGCCGAGGATAGGGAAGGTGGTCCTTAACGTAGGGCTTGGTGAGGCGATCTCAAACATTAAGCTGCTGGATGCCGCGCAGAAGGAACTGGGCATGATCACCGGCCAGAAGGCGGTGGTGACCAAGGCGAAAAAGTCGATTGCGACCTTCAAGCTCCGGCAGGGCATGCCGATCGGCTGCAAGGTCACGCTCCGCGGCAATATGATGTTTGAGTTCCTCGACAGGTTGATCAGTGTGGCCCTGCCGAGTATCAGGGACTTCAGGGGGGTATCGGGCAAGGCCTTTGACGGGCGGGGGAACTACACCCTCGGCATCAAGGAGCAGTTCATCTTCCCTGAGATAGATTATGACAAGGTTGAGATGGTGCACGGTATGGATGTCACGATCTGCACCTCAGCAAAGACCGACAAGGAAAGCAAGGCTCTGCTGCGCTACCTTGGCATCCCCTTCAGAAACTAGAGAGGTACTGTGAATGGCTAAAACGTGCATGATAGAAAAGTCGAAGAGGCCGCCGAAGTTTGCTGTGCGGCAACATAACCGGTGCAAGCTGTGCGGCAGGCCGAGGGCCTACCTCAGGCAGTTCGGGATATGCCGCATCTGCTTCCGATCGCTGGCGCTCCGCGGTGAGATACCCGGCGTCACAAAATCAAGCTGGTAGAGGTGAAGGGATGCTGACGGATCCAATCGCAGACATGCTGACAAGGGTAAGAAACGCGGTGATGATAAAGGCCGAGAAGGTGGATATCCCGGCATCGAGGATGAAGCTGGAGATCGCCAAGATCCTCAAGGAGGAGGGCTTTATCAGGGCCTATAAAATACTGAAGGACAAGAAGCAGGGCGTATTGAGGATCACCCTCAAATACACGCCGGATAACCAGGCCGTGATCACCGGGCTGAAGCGGGTGAGCAAGCCCGGCAGACGGGTGTATACGAACAAGGACGCCATTCCCATGGTCATGGGCGGTGTCGGCATCTCCGTGCTCTCGACGTCCCGTGGCGTGCTCGGAGACAAGACCTGCCGCCGCGACAAGGTGGGCGGAGAAGTCCTCTGCTATATCTGGTAAAGGAGAATCAGGATGTCGAGAATCGGTAAGAAACCTGTAGAGATTCCCTCCGGGGTGGATGTCAAACTGCAGGGCATGGCCATAAAGGTAAAAGGACCCAAGGGTGAGCTTGACTGGAGCCATCCCGAAGGAGTGACGGTGAGCCTCAGGGACAAGGAAATCGTCGTGGAGAGGGCGGACGACTCGAAGAAGAACCGGGCCCTGCACGGCCTCACCAGGAACCTGATCGCAAACATGGTTAACGGCGTGACCTCAGGGTACCAAAGGGTTCTTGACATCGTCGGCGTGGGGTATCGTGCCCAGGTCCAGGGGGGCAAGATAAACCTCACCCTCGGGTACTCCCACCCGGTGGAGTTCCATCTCCCTGCCGGCATTACCGCGGCCGTGGATCAGAAGCAGACGCAGATTACCCTGACGGGCATCGATAAGCAGAAGATCGGCCAGGTGGCGGCCGACCTGCGGGCTCTCAGGAGCCCCGACGCATACAAGGGCAAGGGTATCAGGTACTCGGGGCAGAGGCTCAAGCTCAAGGTGGGCAAGACCGGGAAGAAGTAGCGCGGTCGGAATCGCGCATAATTTTCATAGGAGGCTATGTTGGCTAAGAGCAATCTGGAAGCAAGGAAACGGCGGCATGAACGGGCCCGCAAGAAGGTGGTCGGCACCCAGGAGCGGCCACGACTGGCAGTGTTCAGGAGCCTGAATAACATATATGCGCAGATCATCGATGATGCCGATGGGCGTACCCTTGTCTCTGCATCAAGCCTCGACGAAACGGTGAAAGGCCTGCAGCAGCACAAGGGCAATTGCAAGACAGCCAAGGAGATCGGGACCCTGATAGCAAGGCGGGCCCAGGAGAAGAACATCAAGAAGGTTGTCTTCGACAGGGGCGGCTTTCCGTATCACGGCAGGGTTAAGGCGCTTGCTGAAGCGGCCCGTGAAGCCGGGCTGGAGTTCTAACATGACTGAACACGGAGCAAGGAGGTAAGGTGGCACGGATTGATGCTGAGGGTTTGAACCTGAAAGACAAGGTCGTCTATATAAACAGGGTGGCGAAGGTCGTCAAGGGCGGCCGGAGGTTCTCATTCAGCGCCCTGGTGGTCGTTGGAGATGGTGAGGGAACGGTCGGCGTCGGCAAGGGAAAGGCCTCCGAGGTTCCCGAGGCGATCAGGAAGGCCGTCGAGCAGGCAAAGAAGTCACTCATGAAGTTCCCCCTCAAGGAGGGTACCATACCTCACAGGATTATCGGCAGGTTCGGTTCAGGCACGGTGGTAATGAACCCGGCCATGAAGGGGACCGGCCTTATCGCAGGCGGTGCGGTGAGGGCCGTGCTCGAAGTGTCCGGAATCCAGGATATCGTTGCCAAATCACTTGGCAACCATAACCCCTTTAACACCGTCCAGGCGGCTGTCAACGGGCTTCTTCACCTCAAGGACCCTGATGCGGTCATCAAGCTCAGGGGCAGGGGCGAGGAAGAAACTCAGGAGGCCAACAGCTGATGATCAGGATAGTCCAGAAACGGAGTACCATAGGCACCCCCCCCAAACAGCGCAAGGTTCTGGAGGCCCTCGGTCTTCGCAAGATCGGCGACTCAGTGGTACGGAAGGACGATAAGGCGGTTCAGGGGATGATACACAAGGTGTCGCATCTCGTGGCGGTAGAAAAAGCGGATTAATTATTCCGGAGGATAGGCGGTTACCATGAAGATAGAGGAGATTAAGCCTGCAGAAGGAAGCAGGAAACGCAGCAAGAGGGTTGGCAGGGGTTTTGGGTCCGGACACGGAAAGACCTCCTGCAAGGGACATAAAGGACAGAAGGCCCGGTCCGGCGGTACCGTGGGACTCGGCTTTGAGGGCGGCCAGATGCCCCTGCAGCGCCGTCTTCCGAAGCGGGGCTTCAAGAACCCCTCGGCTGTCAACTATGCTGTCATCAACCTCGACAGGATTAACGGTCTCGCCGGTGTTGACGTGGTCACCCCTGAGCTCCTTCTGGAGAAGAAGGTAATCAGCGATCTGAAAGACGGCGTGAAGGTCCTCGGCGGCGGAAAGATAGAACGCCCGGTGACTGTCAGGGCGACCGCCTTCAGCGCGTCCGCTAGTGAGAAGATCGCCGCGGCCGGCGGCAAGGCCGAGGTAATCTAACTTGGGTCTCCTGTCAAGTTTCCAAAACATATTTAAGATCCCTGAGCTGAAAAACAGGGTTTTTTTTACCCTTGCCCTCCTGACGGTCTATAGGATCGGATGCCACATTCCTACCCCGGGTATCAACGGCGAGGAACTGAGTAAGTTTCTCACCCAGCAGGGCGGCTCTTTCATGCAGTTTTTTGACATGTTCTCGGGCGGCGCACTTTCCCGGGTGACGATCTTCGCCCTGGGCATCATGCCGTACATCAGCGCATCCATCATCATGCAGCTTCTTACCGTGGTCATTCCCGCCATCGGCAAACTCGCGAAGGAGGGGGAGGCGGGCAGGAAGAAGATCACCCGGTACACACGCTACGGTACGGTGGTCATCAGCGCTATCCAGTCCTTCGGCATCGCCGCAGGACTCGAGAGCATGTCTCAGGGCGCCTTCGTCGCGAATCCCGGCTGGTCATTCCGGCTGGTTACGATGATTACCCTCACCTCGGGAACCGCATTTATCATGTGGCTGGGCGAGCAGATTACCGAGCGGGGCATCGGCAACGGAATTTCCCTTATCATCTTCGCCGGCATTGTGGCGCGTTTCCCCAACGCTATCATCAGCACCGTACGGCTGGTGCAGGCGGGCGAACTCTCCATCTTTTTTGTCCTCTTCCTGACGGTCATGATGGTGGCTGTGGTTGCCGCCATTATCCTCATGGAAAGGGGGCAGCGCAAAATACCCGTGCAGTATGCAAAGAGGGTGGTGGGCAGAAAGGTCTATGGCGGTCAGTCGACGCACCTGCCTCTCAAGATAAACACGGCCGGAGTTATCCCGCCGATATTCGCCTCCTCCATCATCATGTTCCCTGCCACGGTTGCGGGTTTCATTCCCATTCCCTGGGTGCAGTCCATAGCCAAACAGCTTTCACCCGGGACGATTGTGTATACCCTGCTCTACGTGAGCATGATATTCTTCTTCGCTTACTTCTATACCGCCATTGTCTTCAATCCCGTTGACATAGCGGACAATCTGAAGAAATACGGCGGCTTTGTCCCCGGTATCCGTCCGGGACAAAAGACCTCCGAATATCTGTACCGCGTCCTGTCGCGGCTGACTTTCGTCGGCGCCATATACCTGGCTATTGTCTGTGTCATACCCGAGATACTCATTACACGGTTCAGCGTTCCCTTTTATTTCGGTGGTACTTCGCTGCTGATAGCCGTCGGCGTTGCCCTGGATACCGTATCGCAGATTGAGTCCCATCTGGTTACCCGGTCGTATGAGGGTTTTCTGAAAAAGGGCAGGCTGAAGGGCAGGCGGGGCTGAAGCGATACAGCAGGAAAAGATTTCAGAGCGCTGACGTGATCGTCCTGAAATCTCCAGAGGAGATCGAGAAGATGGCCAGGGCCGGAAGGATCGTGGCGGACATTCTTGAATCCCTGAAGGGGATGATCAGGATGGGTGTTACAACGAAGGAACTGGACGACTATGCGGACAGCCGTATAAAGGCCCAGGGTGGCACGCCGGCCTTCAAGGGGTACCGGGGATATCCGGCCAGCATCTGTGCCTCCATCAATGAGCAGGTGGTGCACGGGATCCCGTCGCAGCGAAGGCTGAAGGACGGGGACATTATCAGTATCGACCTCGGCGTCTATTATGAGGGGTTCTACGGGGACGGAGCGCTGACCCTTCCGGTGGGACCGATTGCGAAGGAAGATGCCGAACTCATCAGGATTACGGAAGAGGCGCTGTATCGGGGCATCGGCATGGCCGCAGAGGGGAACCGCCTCTTTGATATATCAGACGCCATACAGCGACACGTGGAAGGCCATGGGTTTTCCGTAGTGAGGCTGTTTGTCGGGCACGGCATCGGGAGAGAGCTCCACGAGGAGCCCCAGGTCCCCAACTATGGGAGTCCCGGACAGGGGCCCCGGCTGCGAGAGGGCATGACCCTGGCCATAGAGCCGATGGTGAACGCGGGGAGCCCCGAGGTGAGGATCCTTGATGACGGCTGGACAGCGGTCACTGCGGATAACAGGAAGTCCGCCCACTTCGAGCACACGGTGGTCATAACGGGTTCAGGCCCAAGAATATTGACTAAATAGGGTTATTATTTATATACTTTCTGTTTATGGCAAAAGAAGATAATATAGAAGTTCAGGGAACGATCATTGAAACACTGCCCAATGCCATGTTCAAGGTTGAGCTTGAGAACGGTCAGGTCATCCTCGCATATGTCTCCGGCAAGATGCGGATGCATTTCATCAAGATCCTTCCGGGGGACAAGGTGACCATAGAACTCTCGCCCTATGACCTCACGAAGGGCAGAATTACATATAGATTCAAGTAGTTATAGATTTTGGATATAATGTGAAGGAGCCATCATGAAAGTGCGTTCATCGGTAAAACCCATGTGTGCCAAGTGCAGGATAATCAAACGCAAGGGCGTTGTCCGCATCATCTGCGACAACCCAAAGCATAAACAGAGACAGGGATAACAGAGGAGGTCTAAGTTGGCGAGAATCGCTGGAGTTGATTTGCCCAAGAATGAACGTATCGAGATTGGGCTGACGCGCATATTCGGGATCGGCAGATCGGTGGCCCAGAAGATCCTCAGCGAGGTCAATGTGAACCCGAATATCCGGGTCAAGGACCTCAAGGACGAGGACGCTGTCAAGATAAGGGCCGCTATCGAGCGGGACTACCGGGTCGAGGGTGACCTGAGACGTGATATCTCCCTGAGCATAAAGCGGCTGATCGATATCGGTTCCTACCGGGGACTGCGGCATCGGCTTGGCCTGCCGGCAAGGGGCCAGCGAACCAAGACGAACGCGCGCACCAGGAAAGGCCCCCGGAAGGCGGTCGTCGGAAAGAAGAAGGAGGCATAAGGCATGGCCCAGCGCAAAAAGGGAGTCAAGAGGGATAAACGGAGCATTGCGAACGGCGCCGCGTACATCCAGGCAACGTTCAACAATACCATCGTGACGATCACGGACCCTGCAGGAGGAGTTGTTACCTGGGCCTCGGCCGGCAATCTCGGCTTCAAGGGATCGAGGAAGGGCACGCCCTATGCTGCCCAGATGGCGGCTGAGACCGCTGCCAAGAAGGCGATCGATTTCGGCATGAAACAGGTGGATGTCTATGTCAAGGGACCGGGTGCCGGCAGGGAGTCTGCGATCAGGGCTCTCCAGGCTGCGGGCCTCGACATTAATCTTATAAAGGATGTAACGCCTGTTCCGCACAACGGCTGCAGGCCGCCGAAGAGGAGGAGAGTGTAAATTGGCAAGGTATACGGGACCCCAGTGCAGGTTATGCCGCAGGGAGACGGAGAAGCTCTTCCTGAAGGG
>JAKAHR010000051.1 GCA_021825365.1 Nitrospirota bacterium
CCGAGACAGTTGGGACCGTGAATGAAGAAGTCATACGTAAGTATGTTCGAGACCAGCAGGCATGAGAAAGCCAGATTATGCCTGCGGTCCCGAAACCCCGGACTTTAGTCCGGGGAGTGGGTTCATTGAATGTTCGACAAGAGGTCGCCGTTGGCGACCAGGGCTCCCAACGATCTTGGCTATGGCAATGCAGTAAACATGAAAGGTGGGATGAAGGCCTGGAAAGAGGCCGGATATCCCCTGGAGAACGGCAAATAATGACACTCTCTCCTCCCCCGGAGAGAGTGTTTATAGTCATTAAATAAGAGCAAGGAGGCTATCATGATCAAGTTGACGGAACTATCATCCTGCGCGGGTTGAGCGGCCAAATTTAGTCCTTCGGACCTGTCCCAGGTTCTGGGGCAGCTGCCTGCAATTACAGACAAGAATGTACTCGTGGGGTCATCCAATGCGGACGACGCGGGCGTATACCGCATCACGGATGATACCGCTGTCGTCCTGACGACCGATTTCTTTACGCCCATCGTCGATGATCCGTACTGGTTCGGCGCTATCGCCGCGGCCAACTCGCTTTCGGACGTGTGGGCGATGGGGGCAAAACCGATAGTGGCCCTGAATATCGCCATGTTCCCCAGCCACGCTGATTTCTTTCCCTACCTGAAGCAGATCATGCAGGGCGGGATCGACAAGATGGCAGAGGCGGGAGTATCGATCATCGGCGGCCATACCATCAAGGACAAGGAGCCGAAATTCGGGTACGCGGTCATGGGTACGATCCATCCTGATCGCATTCTCGATAATTCGAAGGCAAGGCCGGGCGACGCGCTGATACTCACCAAGAAGATCGGCACGGGTGTCGTATCGACCGGCATCAAGGCCGGGATGTGCAGCGAGGCGGTCATCGAAGAGCTGACGACCTCGATGGCAACACTCAACAGGAAGGCCGGCGAGATCATGCTCAACATCGGCGTCAGCACCGCGACGGACATCACCGGTTTCGGACTTATCGGCCATCTCAACGAGGTCCTTTCCGCAAGCGGATGCAGCGCGCGCCTTCATACGGGCAGGGTCCCCTTCTTCGAAGAGGCGGTCAGGCTGGCTGAAAACGACATCGCTCCGGGAGGTTCGCTCGGCAATCTCAAGATCTATGCCCCGCAGGTCTCTTACGCGGACAACGTGCCGGACCATGAGCGGGTGCTGATGAACGACGCCCAGACATCAGGAGGGCTGGTAATCTTTGTCCCGCAGGAAAGGAAAGAGAGGCTGATCTCGTCGCTGCAGAAGGAGGGGATCGTCGCCGCCCACATTGGCGATGTGCTTGAGACGCCCGCTGCAGACGGCAGGCGCATAATCGTGGAGCGGTGACGTGCCGGTAGCCTTTTACGTCTTCCTGTTCCTTGCCGGCTCGACAGTCGGCTTCTTTTCGGGTCTTCTGGGCATAGGAGGGGGGATACTCATGTTCCCCCTCCTGCTCTACGTTCCGCCCCTCCTCGGCCTCGACCTGATCAGCGTGAAGAGTATCACCGGCCTGACGATGATACAGGGATTTTTCGCATCTCTCATAGCGATGTTCTTCTACAACAAACACAACCTCGTGAACAGGCAGCTGGTCCTCACCCTCGGTCTCTCTCTTTTTCTTTCCTCCCTTACCGGATCGTTCCTGTCGAAGATGGTGCCGGACAAGCCCCTGCTCTTCATCTTCGGGGCGCTCGCCTTTATCGCATCCATCATGATGCTGATCCCCCGGAGCTATTCGGAGGACGACCTGACCGAGGATAAGGTCTCTTTCCACCGGCCGACCGCAATCGTTATCGGCGTAGTGATCGGTTTTCTTATCGGCATGGTCGGCCAGGGGGGCGCGTTCATCATTATCCCCATCCTTCTGTACGTGCTGAAGATACCGTTGCGGGTGGCGCTGGGAAGCACCCTTGCGATCGGTCTGTTTTCCTCCTCAGCCGGCCTTGTCGGCAAGGTGGCTACCGGCCAGGTGCCGTTTCATATGGCAGCCGCGCTCCTGATCGGAGCCATGCCGGCTGCCCGGGTGGGAGGTGTTGTCGGGAAGAAGACGAAGACGCAATACCTGAGGTGGCTGTTGGCGGTGATCATCATCACCACTGCGGTGAAGATATGGACGGACATATTCAAATAGAGGGAATAGCGGTCCCGGGCAAGATGAAGAACGGGCTGAGCAATCTGCCCTGAAGGAGGATATCATGGCCAGGATTTCAAAGAATGTTTCGGTGATGTGTTTTCATGACGAACTCTGTCAGGTCTATAACGCGCTGATGACGGCACTGAGCCTGCTTAGGGAAGGATCAAAGGTAACCCTGTTCTTCGGCTCGCGCGGCGTCAACGCGATCCATAAGGGCAAGGTCAAAGAGTTGAAGTGCCTGCCTGATCAGCCGAAAGAGGCGGGGGACGCGGTTATGAAGAGGATGGAGGAGATGGAACTTCCGTCAGTCGAGGAGCTGCTCTTTATGCTATGGAAAGAGGGGGCGCAGATGCTCGCCTGTCCTCTGAATGTCCCCCTTTTCGGTATGTCAAAGGCTGATTTCGTCGACGGCGTGGTGTTTGCAAACCCGGCCACCTACTACAAAGAGATAGTAGTGCAGGCTGACATGAATCTCACCTTCTAGGCGGTTTCTAGCAGGCCGCGGCAATCCGGAAGAGAAGGGGTAGCAGCGCATCCTCTATCCCCGGTAGTGGAGCTCGCAGGTGACGGGCACATCGCCCGCAACTTCCCTGGCCGCCTCCTCAATCCTGCGGTGCTCATGGGCGCCGTGGACGACCCCCCGAAGGAGTACGATCTCACCCGACGGAAAGACCTCCAGCAGGGGAACGAGGAACGAAGAGTCGGTGAGGATGCGAGCCTTTATCCGCGCGCTCACCACCCTCATGTAAAGAACTTTCTTCACCGGTTCCGTGAGCAGCGCCTCGCGATGAGTGAGGGCATCCGCAATCTTCGAGACCGTGGCGTCGATCGCCTCGCTTCCCGCATCCACGACCATGTCGTAAGCGGAGGGGTCGTCCCAGGACCTGCCGTACAGGGCCTGAATGAAGCAGGACCGCTCGTAGTCCGTCTTTTCGGCGAGCCACCGGGCTGTCTCCCGGTCAGAGGAGTCCCTCTTTTCAATGCGCGTTATCCTCATCTCCAGGGAGGCCTTTACACGAATCCTGAGGGCATGGCCGATGCCTTCGAGGAGAAAATTGCCCCCCCGGCCGAGGATGACGACGCGGTCTCTTTGTGCCTCTTCCAGGATATGAAGCTGGATCAGCGCACCGAAGCCCCTGAAAGACCAGTCGTATTTCTCCCAGATGGTGGGGCACCGCTCATCAAGATCCCTAGCCCACTCTTCCCATTTCCCGCCGTCTTTACGGATGTCCTCATGAATAACCTCTTTGGTGACAAGGCGATAGCCCAGGCGGTCGGCCACGGCGTAGGCGATCTCCCGTCCGCCGCTTCCGATCTCCCGCGATATGGTCAGAATCGACATGGTCCCTCCTCAGTCCGACGTTTCGTTCCTGGCGGCGTCCGCCTTTTCGTGAACATGTTCCTGCCGTTCCTCCCGGCTGATCTTCCGTCTCATCCAGAGCTTGCCGGCGACGATTACGCCGACCGCCGCTGCCGCCTCGACGCCGTACTGCACTGTCTTGCCCGGGTGGAGCAACCCCACCGTCACCGGGTCGGTGATAATCATCTCCCCGCCTACCTTGCCGAGTATCGCCGCTCCTACATAAATGATCACCGGATACTTGTCCATAAGCATGGAAAGGAGATTGCTGGTGAAGACAACGAAGGGTATGCTGAGACCGAGTCCGAAGATAAGGAGGAAGATATTGCCATGGGACGCTCCCGCCACGGCGAGCATATTGTCCGTGGCCATGGTGATGTCCGCGATAACGATCACCCGCACCGCCTGTCCGATCGTTGTCGCCTCCTTCTGCTGGCCTTCCTCAGGCACGCCCTCGATGAAGAGTTTGACGGCTATCCAGAGGATGACCGCCCCGCCCACCAGTTTGATGAAGTTGATCTGCAGCAGCTGCGCCACGAAAAATGTGGCGATTACCCGCAGGATCACGGCAGCGCCCGAGCCGAAGATGATTCCCTTCTTCCTCTGCTGATGCGGGAGGGACCTGACAGCCATGGCGATGACGACTGCATTGTCCCCTGCCAGGATCAGGTCGATGATGACGATGCTGAAGAGGGCGGAGAGGAAGGCCAGATCAAAAGTGATGGTGCCGAAGGAGCCTAGGTCCACCGGTCACCTCCCCCCGTGCAGCCGCTCATCGGGCCTTCCGCCTCAGGTATCCCTCCAGGGAAAGGGCTGATTTCCGTGCCGTCATAATCTGGACATTCATGAGAATAAATACGATATTCCTGACGACCGCCTTGTAGTCCGCCATGTCCGGCATGCCCAGCATATCCGCCAGAAGTCCGAAGCAGCCGCAGTCCACATCGATGCCCCGCACCATGACCGACACGATCGCCGCAGTGAATATCATATTCAGGCACAGGAGGATGAGTGCACTGGAACGATGCATCAGCCCCAGCAGGATGAACAGGCCGACGACGAACTCGAGCCAGGGCAGGTAGACCGCGGTGAAAGGGACGATTACCTCGGGAAAGAGCCTGAACTCCCGCATGGTGAGGATAAAACGGTAGGGGTCCGAAATCTTCGCAAGCCCGGAGACGAGAAAGATCCCGCCCATGATTACCCTGAAGAAGAATGACACCACAGAGGCCATAATCGTGCCTCATCCCCTGAGAGGAGCCGGCCGGCCCGTTCCGAGAAGCCGGTGGGTGGGGGGGTGTCCGGCTGCCGTTTTCTGGCCGCTCTTCTTGATCAGCTTGACCCCCGTCGGCGAAGCGGTGTTGTACATGAGCGAAATGAATAGGGCCAGCAGGAGGATGAAAAGTATCTCCGCAATGGTCTTTTTCATGGTATCGAGTGGCATGTCCGGGGCATGGATTCCATGCCCCGGACTCTGCCTGGGAGGTCTTATTTCCCTTCAGCGGTGGGGTAGCCCTTCTTGATCCAGTCAGGGATGCCGTCCCTGAACCAGTAGAGGTTCTTGTAGCCGGCGTCCTGGAGAAGGACGATCGCGCCCGAGGACCTCCAGCACTTGACACCGTTGCAGTAGTTGACGATGATGTCGTCCTTCTTCAGGCCGACGGCCTCCGCCGCCTTTATCCCTTTTGCGATAAGGTCGTCAGGGGAAAGCCTCTTGGCCCCCACGATGCGCTCTTTCTCGAAATCAGCCGGAACGCGGTTATCCAAAAGGACAAACTTCTTCTTCTGGTCGATCCAGGACTTCAACTCAATCGCCGTGATCTTCTTCACCCCCGCGAAAGACTCGGGTATGTCCTTCTTGTCCCTGCTCAGGAGCTTGAGCTCCTCAATCTGCTTCAGGGCGCCTGCCGAGAACTGCTGGCCGGAAGCGATACTGCCCGTCATGATGAGGGATGCCATGACAGCGACGACGAGAAACAATCTGATCACCAGCTTCATACCGTAATTCCTCCTTGTAATGGATTTATCACGCCAAAAAACCATGTTCTTTCTTTACCTGATATCAGGCACCGCAAACAGCACGCCTCCAAAGAGCAGGTAGGCGAGAAGCAGGGTCCAGACGACGTTGAATGCCTGCGCCGCGAGGAAAGCGAGCGCGGGCCTGCCGCCCTCCATCTTCGCCATGTCCATGAACCGGGTTTCAAGCCCTATCGAGACGAAGGCGAGGGCGAACCACCACGTCCTCAATTCTCCCAAAGTCCCTTTTGTCGCGCTGACGATGTCAATATGAAGGGCAAAAGAAAAGACTGCCGAAGCCACGAGGAACCCCAGGACGAACTTGGGGAACCGCTCCCAGATGACGCCCGCAGTCGGCCGCTCTCCGGCGGCAGCGCCGGCCCTGAAGGTCCACCACAAAGAGAGGATGAAGGCCGCGACGCCGATCAGGGCGTTTTGCGAGAATTTAACGATGACGCCGGTCTTCATCGCCGCCTCGCTGATGAGCGCTCCGGCGGCGACAACCGAACCGCTGGTGTCAAGCGTGCCGCCGAGCCAGGCGCCGCCCACGAGTTCGGGAATGCCGAATGCCTTGACCGCCCAGGGCATCAGGACCATCATGGGGACCGCACAGATGAGCACCAGGGAGGTGACATAGGAGAGTTTCTTCTTGTCGCCCTCGATCGCGCCGCAGGTCGCGATGGCGGCGGAGACGCCGCAGATCGAGACGGCGCTCGAGAGCATCACCCCGAACTCGTCATCAACCTTCAACTTGCGGCAGAGCCAGAAACAGGAATACCAGACAACGAACACCACCAGGACCGCCTGGATGATGCCGAGTGCCCCAGCCTGGAGTATCTCGAAGAAGAGCAGTCCTGCGCCGAGGATGACGAGGCCGGTCTTGATGTAGTATTCGGTCTGCACCGCGTCCCGGAGCCACTCGGGAAGCCCGATGACATTGCTTACGAACAGGCCGACGATCAGGGCGAAGATGACGTACTCCACGCCCCAGTCGACCGGCAGGGAGTTGCCGGCGAGGAACCGGGCGAGCCACGCCAGGATAAAGACGATCGGGAATCCGGCCATAAACTTGCCGATGGGACGGCCCAGAAGGAGCATCCCTATGATCGCGATGACCAGGAAGCCGATGCCGAGAAAGAAGACGCGCGATATATTGTCGCCGGAGAATACCTTGTTGATATCCGCCCGGGCATGGCCGCCGATCTCCTTGCCCAGCTGTCCGGGTATGCCGCCGATACGCTCGACCCTGCCGGCGGCCTCGGCGATGCCCTTCCGGTCGCCCTTCTGGACCGCGTCCTTGAGGCCCTGAAGCCGCATGACGGTCCCCTCTTCTCCCTGGGCGGCCGCGGACTTCATCAGGGCGTCAGCGGTCTGCTGCCATCCTGCCCCCCGGGAGGTGATCTGTGATTCCGTGGCCCACTTAAAAGTAGTGGAGACCTTCTTGAGCTCAAAGACCTTCCACTGATTTGCGGCAAGGATGAGGGCGATGATGAGAAAGCCCAGCCACACCGCCACCCAGTCTTCCGTCTTCCAGAGGGTGGTCCAGTCGTACCCCTTCTTCCCTTCAGCAGAACATCGTTCAGTCATACCCCATGACCTCCTTCAAATAGGATCTGCTATACAGCTACTGTTTATCATCCGCCGGCCTGCCGGCCGCGGCGTCCCTCTCCCCGGAAATCCGCCCCTTACCCGTCCCCGGCCGAAACCGCTGCAAAGATGAGCGGATACGTTTGAGCGGCTGAGGGTATGGCGAAGGGAGAATGACGGCAAAGGCAGCTGTGTAAAAAAGAGAATTTGACCTTGCGATCGTTGAGGGATCTCTCATATATAAGCTTCTTTATAGTCGAAAGCGGAATATTTGTCAACGGTAAGTTTGGCAGGTGTAAGTTTGGCAGGACGGATGCCGCGAAGATTACCCGCTCAACTTCAAAGGCTTTGTCTTCATTCAAAATTTATAAGGCTGGCCAGAAAACCCCGAGTTTTCAAACTCGGGGATGAATGGCCGCCCGGAGCAAAGCCAGTGCAACTGGCGTCGCGGAGGTAGATTTGGCATAATCTGGCTATGGCCAGATATCG
>JAKAHR010000007.1 GCA_021825365.1 Nitrospirota bacterium
GCTGTAAATTACCGAAGGCCTGCTGAACAGGCAGCGTATTGTCCCGGCGACTGACGCGAGGATGAACCACGACCAGGTGCTGTCGAGCCTCAGGAATATCTTCTCCAGGAAGTACAGCGGGTAGACCGGAAGGAGCAGAGCAAACTCCCAGAACTTGAACCAGAAACGCCTTGCGGTCACCCTCCGCAGGAAGTGCCTCACCTCGTACCGTATGCCGGAAGGCGCCGGGGAGAAGATCCGGATGTGCCGCAGCTCCCTGTTGCGGCTGCCGCAGGGAGAGGAGATGAGCGTTGCCTCAATCCCTTTTTCCCTGAAAAAGATCAGCTTGTCATCGATATGGTGGGCCGGCGCCATCGCGTCCATGTTCGCAAAATACGAGATGATCAGCCAGCGGTCTTTCATGGCAGGGGATGTATTGGAATACTGAGTATGTCCCTGATCCGTATCGCCGCCTTCCCGTCGCCGTAGGGGTTTTTCCGCCTCGCCATGCGGGAATAGGAGGCCCTGTCCTGAAGCAGGGTCTTCGCCGAGGAGACTATCTTCTTTCTGTCCGTGCCGACCAGCAGTGCTGTTCCGGCCTTTATCCCCTCGATACGCTCTGTCACCTCCCTCATCACGAGCACCGGTTTGCCGAGGCCGGGCGCCTCCTCCTGGATGCCGCCCGAGTCGGTCAGGACGAGATAGCATTTCTTCAGGAGCCAGATGAGGTGGGAATATTCAAGCGGCTCCATGAGATGGATGTTCTTCGTGTTTCCCAGCAGCGGAAAGACATGGGCGCGCACGACCGGGTTCAGATGCACGGGATAGACGATCTGCACATCCTCTTTCGCGAGGTCTCTCAGCGCCCGGCAGATGTTCTCAAAGGGTTTCCCGAAGCTCTCCCTCCGGTGGCCGGTGACGAGGATGATCCTCTTTGAGAAATCGAGGGACCGGAAGTATTCATAAAATCCCCGTTCATCGTCACCAATGATCCCGAGCCCCATGAGCAGCGCATCGATGACCGTGTTGCCGACCACATGGATCTGCTCCGCGGGTATGTTTTCCTTCAGGAGATTCAGCCGGGCGGTCTTTGTCGGCGCAAAGTGAAGATCAGCCAGATGGCCTGCGAGGATGCGGTTCATCTCCTCTGGAAAGGGCGATGCCTTGTTGAAACTCCGCAGCCCCGCCTCGACGTGGGCCACCCTGACCTGCGAGTAAAAACCGGCGAGCGCGCCTGCAAACGCTGTTGTCGTATCCCCCTGCACGAGGATCAGGTCGGGACGGTCTGCCCTGATCACGCCTTCAAGGGCGCCCAGGGCCCGCGTTGTGACCGTGAAGAGGCTCTGCCCCTGCGTCATGATCTTCAGGTCATAGTCGGGCGTTATCGAAAAAAACCGGAGCACCTGGTCGAGCATCTCCCGGTGTTGTCCGGTGACGCAGACGCCGACGTGGCCGATCTCCCGGAGCCGAAGGATGAGAGGGGCGAGCTTGATCGCCTCAGGCCGCGTGCCGAAGATAAAGAGGAACCTGCGCCTGTTCACGACCCTTCCTTTGCACGCTGGATTTCGAGGAGGATCGCGTACTTGAAGAATGTCCCGCCCGCCCTTGTCAGGGCGATGACAAAACCGTCGAACCCCTCGATGAAACCCCGTTTCTGTATGTACACCTTGAAGAACATGGCGATGCCGTGCAGAAAAGGGGAGAGGACAGTCGCCCTCCGGCCTTCGTCATAGAGTTCCTGCGCCATATCCCTGGAGCGCACCTCGAGGACGCGCAGCATGTGGGTGTAACCGGTGAAACTGAAATGTTCGATCGGAAGCGCAGTGTCGGCAAGAGAGCCGGTCGTCTCCCACCTGCCGTGGGTTATTGCCGTGTACCGGCCCGTATGTTTTCTGAACAGCCTGATGATCCGGTCGGGCCACCAGCCGCAGGTGCGTATCCATCTTCCATGGAAAAAGTTCTTCCGGGGAAAGCGGTAGGCATCAGCGCTTGATGGATCGGCGACGATCCTCTTTATTTCCAGGCCGGTATCTTCCGGGATGCGTTCGTCTGCGTCCAGCACAAGGACCCACTCATGCGAGCACTTGTCTATGGCGCTGTTCTTCTGCGGGCCGTCTCCCTTCCAGTCCTCGACAAAGACCCTGCAGCCTGCCTGCTTCGCGATCTCGACCGTCCGGTCGGCGCTCCCCGAATCAACCACAACGATCTCCGCCGCAAAGGCGACGCTTTCAAGAAGCCGGGGCAGGTTCTTCTCCTCATTCTTGGTAATGACCGCAACAGAGAGCGGAACCTTTTCAGTTGTCACGAATCGCCTCCGAAATCCCGGTAAAGAGGGGAAGGGCCATGGCTGTGGCAAAGGGCAGCAGCTGGGTGTCGGACAGGCTGCCCACGACGAAGACCGCAGCAAAGGAGAGCACGGAAAATCCGGGTGCCGAATCCCGGAAGCGCCACCCCTTCCTCAACAGGGCTATGAGCAGCCAGCAGAAGGCGATGAGGCCCGTGATTCCGAAGCTGACCATCTGGTACAGGAAGCTGTTGTGTGGATGGTCGTAGAAGGGGAGCAAAGGGTCTGCCTTGTGCAGCTCCCACGCCTGCCTGAATCCCGACGTACCGATGCCGATGACCGGGTGGCTCCTGATTTCCTCAAGTGCTATCCGCCACATGTGAAAACGGTGGCCGAGAGAAGTGTTGATGTCCCCGCTTTGGTAGCGGGAGATGTCGGATGCAGCCGCGGCAAAGCGTGACCTTACGACCGGAAAGGAGAAAAGCACGGCGCCCAGGACGACACAGGCGATGAGCGTCACCGCCATGCGGCGCCTGCCGATGATGTTGTGTATCACCAGAGGGAAAAGGAGGATCAGCGCTATGTAGCCGCTGCGGCCCCCCACAAAGCCGATCGTGGCGAAATACTGCGTAATGAGCAGGCCGTAGAACAGCCGTTCGTTCCGGGATCCGGCCCTGAAGAAATAGAAGGACGATATGAGTATGCCGGTGGTGAGCAGCAGTGAAAAGGCGATGTGCGCGGAACTCCCGCCCAGGAGGCCTGTGGTAAGCCCCTTCTTGAGCGGCACGAGGCCTGCAAACTGCAGTATCGCCACCAAGCTGTTGATGAACAATCCGGCCAGAAAGCCCCGGATAGGGAGGTTACGCTGTCTCATGCCGCAGACCACCGGGGCACAGGCAACGGCATAGAGCCAGTAATGGGATTTCAGCGCAACGGGCAGACCGTCCGCAGGTACGGGCGTATACAGCAGCCCGACCCACGGCAGGAGGATGAGCAACACGACCGGAAGGGCTGTGTCAGCAGCCCGCCAGGCGGATATATCCCTCAGGAACCGTCCGGAAAAAAGCCAGACAAAGAGCACCAGCAGACCGCAGATCACGGTCGGTGATGTGGCTACGGGCAGGAAGAAGAACATGCCGCAGCAGCCTGCCTGGAGAATGGCCTCCGCGCTGATCCTTCTTTCCGCTCCTGCTGCACGATGCATTATGATCCCCCGGCCTGTTTCCGCAGGCCGTTTCTGCAGAAGTACTCCCCTGAGGCCATGGCCGCCCGGAGGAGCTGCCGGTTATAGGTGTTGACGCTCTTGTTTGTCGGATGCCACAGGTGGAAACAGACCATCATGAAGGGATGGACCTTCTTCAGGAGGCCGTAGGTAAAGAACCTGCAGGCAAGGTCGGAGTCCTCATTGCCCCAGCCGACGAAATCCTCGTTGAATCCGTTGACAGCCTCAAGGTCTTTTCTGAAAAAGCTCATGTTGCACGACTTGATCCCCTTGAGTTTCCTGTTGCTGACCGCAGGGAAAAAAGGCATCCTGACAAGATGGTGCACATTCGAGATGCCGCCGGTGGCGGCGAGAGTGATGAGCGCGGCGACGGAATTCGCCGTCCGAAAATCAAACGAGGGGAGGGCCTTCTTGTTGACCAGTATCCGTTTGCCCTGTATGAAGTGGCCTTTCTCGGCAAGCGCCGCGTGATCTCCCACAAAATAGCGGTTGATGATGCAGTCTCCGTCGAGGATGATGATATAGTCCCCTGATGACCGTTCAACGGCCTTGTTGCGGATCATGGCGGCCCTGAACCCCATGTTTTCCTGGCGGACATGCAGCACGGGAAAGGACACCCTGCCGCCGAATGCCCTGACGACCGCTGCCGTCTCTTCTCCTGAGCCGTCGTCCGCAATGACCACCTCATCCGGACGCCTTTTCTGGAAGAGCACGCTGTCCAGGACCTTCTCCAGAGCAACGGGACTGTTATATGTCGTTATTATGAGCGATGCCTTCACTGTCTTGTCTTACCGCACCCCGATGGAATCACGCCGTCTCCCGGAATCTTTTCAGCGCTCCTGACCGCTGAACTGCATCTCGTACAATTTTCCGTATATGCCTCCCCGGCCGTAGAGTTCCTCGTGCGTGCCGGACTCGGCGATCCTGCCCCTGTCGATCACGACTATCCGGTCAGCCCTCTTTATGGTGGAGAGCCGGTGGGCGATCACCAGGGTCGTGCGGTTCATCATGAGGTTTTCCATGGCCCGCTGCACCATCATCTCCGAGGCTGTATCAAGCGATGAAGTCGCCTCGTCAAGGATCAGGATCGGAGGGTTCCTGAGGATCGCCCGCGCTATAGACAGCCGCTGCCGCTGCCCCCCCGAGAGTCTCATGCCCCGTTCGCCGACGATGGTGTTGTAGCCCTGGGGCAGCTCCGCGATAAAGTCATGGGCATAGGCGGCCTTTGCGGCTGAGACTATCTCCTCAAGGGAGGCCTCGGGCTTGCCGTAGGCGATGTTCGCCCGGACGGTGTCGTTGAAGAGCACCACCTCCTGGCTGACGATGCCGAACTGCCCCCGCAGCGACGGAAAGGTGGCTGTTGATATGTCGATGCCGTCGATGCAGATTTTCCCCTCTGTCGGCCTGAAGAAGCCGGGCAGGAGGTTCAC
Source organism: Nitrospirota bacterium (assembly GCA_021825365.1). GTDB lineage: Bacteria > Nitrospirota > Thermodesulfovibrionia > Thermodesulfovibrionales > UBA6898 > JAKAGF01. The sequence continues at coordinate 4,916 of JAKAHR010000007.1, forward strand.
GAGGGTCGTCTTGCCGCCGCCGCTCTTTCCGACAAAGGCGACGATCTCCCCTTTTCTTATCGTCAGGCGTATCGAATCCAGCGCCTTGTGTTTCTCCGACGGATAGGTGAATGAGACGTCCTGTATGTCGATGGAACTGCTGATGGCCGGCAGGATGACGTCGCCGTCCTTCTCCTGCGCCTCGGAGAAGAGATGGTCGATCCGGGCCAGGGGCGCTGTCGCCTGCTGGATGCCGATGTTGATCCGTGCGAGCCTCCGGGCCGGCGTGTAGATGAGGAAGACCGCGGTGAGGAAAGAGGTGAAATCTCCGACCGTGATGACATTGTTGATGATGAGCCGCGCGCCGTACCACATGACAAAGGCTATGCCGAGCCCTCCCACCGCCTCCATCATGAGGGACGACGCCTCGGACACCCGCGTTGCGCGCATGTTCTCGCGGTAGAAATCCCTGTTGATCAGGCGGAACCGCTCGGTCTGGTCTGCCTGGCGGTTGAAGGCCTTGATGATCTTTATCCCGGAAAAGGTCTCGTTCAGGAACTCGGTTATCGAGGATATCTTTTCCTGCGTGCGCCTGCTTATCTGTTTCATCCTCCTGCCGAGCCTGCCGACAACGTAGAAGGCGCTCGGCAGCACGATGATCGAGATGAGGGTCAGGTCCCACCGCCGCCAGATGGCGACCGCGGTGAGAGCGATGACGGAGAAGGTCTCGATAAAGAGGTCCTTGATGGTGAGAGACACCAGTTCCTGCAGCACGGCCGTGTCGTTGATCACCCTGGAGATGAGTTCTCCGCTTGAGTTTTTGCCGTAATAACCCAGCGGCAGGCCGACGGCATGTCCCAGGAGGCGGTTCCTGAGGTTCATGACCATCTTCTGTGCGGCCGAGCGCATGAGGTATTCGTGAAAAAAGGTCAATATACCCTTGAAGAGGAAGAGGAGAAAGACGCCGACCGGCAGGACGAGGAGCAGGCGCGCGTCCTTGCTGATGAAGATGTTGTCCATGGCGGGCTTGACCAGCCAGGCAAGCGCGGCATTCAGGCCCGAAACGGCGAGGCTGATGACGGCTGCCGCCGCAACCCGCTTCCGGTACGGACCGACGAGGTGAAAAATCCTTTTAAGGTCTTCCATGGATTGCATCATTATAATCGAAGAATAGCAACAATATAAACCTTGGAACTGCCAAAACAGGCGGATATAAATGCGCGGGGATACCGGCAGTCGCTCGAACTCGGGAGCTGGGTTCTCACTACTACCTCACTACCTCAAATTAGTATAAACATAAGCCAGCGTCATTCCCCGGCTTGACCGGGGAATCCAGAAGGCACTGGATGCCCGCTTACAACCTGCGGGCATGACAGACAATGAAGCTCAGACGGTCACTATGTGCTCACCTTATAGTGGCGGGCGAGCTGTACTGCGTCCCACGGGAGGCAGTCTTCCTTCCTGAATCCCAGGAGTGAAGCGCAGTCGCGCACCGAAGGGACGTCAGGCCCCTCGATCTCCAGGAACTCGGGGATGTATTCGTGCTCTCCGTGGTATTTGTCCAGTTCGAAGCGCACCCCGGCCAGGGCGTAAGAGGTCCGGTGTTTTTCCATCTCGAGCCACGGGGTGAACCCGAGGGATTCCAGGATGGAGCGCATCCCCTCGAAGTCCGACACCGTCACCTCGGTCTCCTGCCGCACCTTGGCGTCTCTGTCTTCCACATGTCCCTTGTATGTCAGCACAGCGCGCAGCCCCTCTTTCCGCAGCCGCAATGTCCCCTTCTGTTTCCTCACACTCCGGTCCGGTGAATCATAATAGACGGCATGGATGGGACCGTCGAATACCAAGGAGGCGCCGAGGGATATGAGTCGCTGTTCCACGGCCTTCCTGTTGATCCCGAGTATCTTGACTTCAGCCTCAAGCATGACGACTCCACCGCGCATTCATGCGATGATTATATCCCATCGCGCTGCTCCGTGAAAACAGATCGATGCGGCCGGCTGCGAGGGAGGATAATAACCCAAAATGCAGGCATGCTGAGAGGCGGCGCTTTAGGCCGCGGAAGCGCCGTTTTTTCCCGAAAAATGAGCTTTTTGGGCTTGACAAAAAAAAAACTTCTTGATACTGTTATCAGCAGAGTTCTTCATTAACTAAATAACAAGAAAGGGGGGAAACACTTAATGACCAAGACAGAGCTTATCGACAAAATAGCCTCAGGCGCGGGTCTCAGCAAGGCTGATGCGAACCGGGCACTTGATTCCACTCTGGATGCCGTTAAGGCGGCGCTTAAGAAGGGACAGAAAGTGACTATCGTCGGATTCGGGACCTTTGCAGTGACCAAGAGGAAGGCGAGAAAGGGGCGCAACCCGAGGACGGGACAGGTGATCAATATCCCTGCGGCGAAGACGCCGAAGTTTACCGCCGGCAAGGCACTCAAGGACGCTGTCAAGAAATAAGTCTTTTTAGAAATGATATTATGGAAAGGGACAAACCGTGTTTGTCCCTTTTGTTTTCGGCCTTTCTCTGATAAGCTGTTCACATGCGATGACCCGCGCAAAAGGAGGTTGCGATGCTTGTCCAATTCATCTTGCAGTTGCATAAATATCATGAAAAGAGGGCGGGTGTGCAGAAAAAGACCCATATCCTGCGCGTACATGCGGACAGTCTTGCCACATATTGAGGATTACACCGGCAGTTATGTCCGCGATATCCGTGATCAGAACTGATACTGCCGCCATATATGGGCTTTTTATGCATGCCAGACCTCTTTGGTTTGCAACGTTAGGGTTCAGTAGGCCCCTGAAGAAGTGACCGGCAGGCCCTGCATACTGGCCGGCATAGATCTCGGCCCTGATACGGAGAAAGTCCTTGCCTATGCGGCATGCGCGGCATCCGCGTCCGGCAGCCGGCTGCAGCTCCTCTACGTCATCGACTACATGCTCACCCCGCCGGCCTACCTGTCATCCTATATCGAAGAAGAAAAAAGACGGGAGGAGGAGGAGATGGCTGCGTGGACCTCGCGGCTCGGAGCTGCCGGCATCGAGACGGGGCAGGGTACGGTTATAGGCCGTCTCCATGAGGCCTTTGTGGAGGCGCTCGCCGAGTTCTCCCCTGACCTGCTCATCATCGGACACCGCAGCCACCTTCTGCGTCCGAGCAGTTCCGAGCGACTCATCAGGTCCCTCTCCGTGCCTATGCTCGTCGTTCGGGGCAGGGCTGCCGGTGGGGCTTCCATAGGATCGGTGCGCATCAGCAGGATACTCTGTCCCGTGGACTTTTCGGACTGCTCCGCAAAGGCGGTGGCTGCGGCGCGGAGATATGCGGAGATGTTTTCATCTGAACTGAGGCTCCTGCACGTGATACCCTCTCATATAATGAAGGAGAGACTGGGCAGGCATAACTGCGGGAGGTTCGAGGACCTCCTCCTGGCCGAGGCGGCGAAAAAAATGGCGGCGCTCTCCCGGCATGCGGAAGAAGGAGAGGCGCTCCACGGCGACCCCTGCGAGGCGATCCCCGCGGTTGCGGAAGAGCTTGGCGCCGACCTCGTGGTGATGGGGGCCCGGGGCCTCTCCTATCTCAAGGGCATGCTCGTCGGGTCGACCACCGAAGCGGTGTTGAAGACGTCGCCCTGTCCCGTGCTCGTCGTGCGCTGATGATCCTTTCGGGTCTGTTTCTTTTCGGCAGCCTGCTGCTGATCCTGGCGACGGCGGAGTCTTTTACCAACGGAGTGGAGTCATTCGGCAGGCATTTCTCCTTTTCGCAGGCGGTCGTGGGGAGCATCTTCGCTGCCGTGGGCACTGCGCTGCCCGAGACGGTCCTGCCCATTGTCGCGATTCTGTTATACGGAGGGAAATCGGCCAAGGAGATTGGCGTCGGCGCCATCCTCGGCGCGCCGTTCATGCTTTCGACCCTCGCCTTTTTTCTGGTCGGCCTGACGGCAGCCGTTGCGGCCCTCAGGAAGCGGAGAAGGTTTGAGCTGCGCGTGGAAGTCCACTCGGTCAGGCGCGACCTCTCCTTCTTTCTCATCATGTATTCGCTTGCCATTGCGCTGCCCCTCGTCTTCGGCAGGGTGGCGCTCATACCCCTTTCCCTGGCGCTCGTGGCCGGCTATGCGGCATATGCCTTCATCACGTTCAGAAGCGAGAGCGCGACAGTGGAGCACGCGGAAGGCCTCTATCTCTGGCGGATGGCGCGGACACTGTTTCCCCGCGGCCCTGAAACAGCGCCGCTGTCCGTGCTCCTTATCCAGATATTCGGTTCACTGGCGGTTATGGTCAAGGCGGCCCATATCTTCGTGCGGAACCTCGAACAGGTCTCCCTGAGACTGGGGATGGACCCGCTTCTTTTTGCGCTGCTCCTGGCGCCGGTGGCAACAGAACTCCCCGAGAAGTTCAACAGCGTCACCTGGACCTGGAAGGGGCGGGACACCCTCGCCATAGGGAACATCACGGGGGCGATGGTCTTTCAGTCCACTTTTCCAGTTTCCGTCGGCCTACTGTTTACGGACTGGCGCATAACCGGGATGGCGCTCTTCTCCGCGGTGATCGCCATCACCTCCTCCGTTTTTGTCCTGGGCATGATCGCGGTTCAGAAGAGGCTGTCGCCCTGGGTGATGCTCCTTTCCGGCAGTCTCTATCTCGTCTACGCCGTCGGGCTCGTTATCAGATAGACTATTTCCTGAAGAGGTCGTTCAGTTTCTTCAGGGCGTCCGCTTTGTCCGGGGCCCCGGGTGTCTTTCCCTCCCCGAAGACAAAGTAGTCGCAGAAGTTCGCCTTCTCCCGTGACCGCTGGTGTTCAGCCTTCGTTTCAAGGCATTTATTGTGGGAAGTCTCGGAATAGAAACGGCAGTTACGGCAGATACGCAGATCCCCGCCGCAGTGCGGACAGACTGATTTTTTCGTAAAATACTTGTCAACCTCGATCTCTTTCCGGCACAGTGCGCATATCTTCATGCAACCTCCTCTCAGGAAATAATTATAGCCCAAAACAGGCGCTGTCATCTTGTTCGCCGTGTGTCCACACGAAATGGTTGACAAGCTCTGCGACGCTGGGCTATATTATCGCCAATTGACACATCCTTAAGCGTGGGAGTCTGTTGATGGGGATCAATCATGTGCTCGCTCTTATCAAATCAAATCAGGTCTGTGCCGGCTATTCTCCTTAAACTGACGAGTCAACTATCGACGGCTTTTTGAACCCATTGTGATGAGACAAGTAAAAGGTTTAATGCTTATCTGTTTCTTTCTCTGCTTGCTGACTCAGGTTCAGGCGGCGACACCATCCTCCGCATATAAGAAGATTTCATCAATCTTAGACAGAGTTCAACAGACGGCTGATTTGCCGGATACTGTGCACAGGAATCCGCTTGTTCTGGAGGCAGTCGGACTATTTCTGGATATGGCTGATACTGAAAATTTAACAAGAGACAAGATGATCGAAAAGCTTAGCAGGCTTTTTCCGCTCCCGAAATGGAAAGAGGGGATTCCAGCCTTCGAGATCGAGAAACTCAAGAGCAGGCAATACCTCGTGAGTATCGGCTACGCGGCTGTTACGCAGGAAAGCAGTCTTTATTTTTTTTATGATAAAGAACGCCTAAAAATCGATTCCGGTAACGGTGGGCTAATACATATTGAGGATGTAAAAAATGGAGACTCGCGGGTTCAGGTGACTTATTTGCGGACGCCGGGATCAACCCATCCGGAGGAAATAACAGCCGTGTTATTCAAGAAGGATGAGATTTGGTATGTGACGCATGTAAACAAGACAGTCAAATAAGAAGCGATCATCTTGTTCGCCGTGCGTGTTGACAGACAAAGCATCCTGTGGTATGTTGAATCAACTTTTGAAAAAAAGGAGGAAGAACATGGCCTGCAAATCAAAGGGCCCGTGCGGCACGGCGAAGAAGACCGCTTCGAAGTCAACGGCCAAGAAGACAAAGAAGTAACCGTTCTCTCCTTTGGTCCTGAAACGGGAAAGGGATGGCTCCGGCCATCCCTTTTTTTGTCGCTGCTGCCCAATCTCACGGCAGTGTGATAATATGTATCCGTGTTCGAAAGGGAGCTTGCCGAGCTGAAAAGACGCCACCTTGCGCGGAGGGTGATATCTCGCGATACGCCGCAGGGGCCGGAGATCAGGATACAGGGCCGCAGGCGACTGAACTTCTCTTCCAACGATTATCTGGGGCTGGCGAACCACCCGGAGGTGGTTCGGGCGGCTGCGGAGGCAGCGCAGCGATACGGGTTCGGGGCCGGCGCATCCAGGCTCTTATGCGGAGGCAGCGGTCTGCATCGGAGGCTTGAGGATAGGATCGCGGCCTTCAAATCCACGGGCGCCGCTCTGCTGTTCAATTCCGGCTACGCCGCCAATACCGGCATCATACCGGCGCTCGCCGCATCCGGCGCGACGATCTTCAGCGACGAACTGAACCACGCGAGCATCATAGACGGCTGCGGGCTGAGCCGGGCAAAGACGGTTGTCTATCCCCACCGGGATGTGGGCCGCCTCTCCTCCCTTCTCGCGAGGGAGAAGGGCCGGAGGATTGTTGTGACTGATTCCGTCTTCAGCATGGACGGCGATATCGCCCCCCTCGGAGAAATCCACGACCTCTGCCGCAGACAGGGTGCGCTCCTGTATATCGATGACGCGCATGCCACGGGCGTGCTCGGCAGGGGACGGGGAGGGCTCGCTCACTTCGGCATCGACCCGGATCCCATGATCCTCCAGATGGGCACCTTCTCAAAGGCGTTCGGGTCTTTCGGCGCCTTTGCGGCCGGCGGTGAAGATGTTATAACATGGCTTCTGAACACGGCGAGGAGTTTTATCTTCTCAACAGCATTGCCGGCCCCGGTGATCGCCGCATCCCTGAAGGCTGTTTCGCTTGTTTCACGGCATCCTTCGCTGGTCAGGAGGTTGTGGGAAAACAGGCAGATGCTTGCGGAAGGGCTCAGGGACATGGGGATCGATATATCGGCGAGTGAAACCCCCATCATCCCGATAAAGACGCAGAGTGTCAGGGATGCGCTGAGAATGGCAGCCAGTCTCGGGGAGGCCGGGATATATGCGCCCGCTATACGGCCTCCCGCGGTGCGTCAGCCGCGGGTGCGCATAACCGTCTCCGCGGCCCATACCGAACGCCACATCAGCCGGCTGCTCTCAGCGCTGCGGCGATATGGGAAGCGATAGCCTGTCAGTTTGCGGGGATGATATAGATGCAGCTTGAGGCGCCCTCGGTCATCGACTGTTCGCGGGTGACATTCCTGTTGATGAGCTCGCGATAGAGTTGCAGTTCATGCCTGCAGACATCTCTGAATTCGGCTGCAATCCTGTTCACTGGGCAATGATATTGCTTTAGCCGGCACTGGTTCCCGCTTGTCAAGACCTCGACGAAATACCCTTTGGACTCGAGGAGCCCCTTCAGGGAAGGCAGGAGATCGCCGAGGTCGTCCTTGTTGGCGAGGGCCGCGCTGTAGTCCCTGAAGAGCTGTTCCCTCCGCCACCCGAATATCCGGTCGATCTTTTCAGCGCCCTCGTGGTCTCTGATCTCCCGCAGGAGACCCAGCGCAAACTCGTCATAGGAACTCGGGAAGAGACCGTCCGCGGCATCGGTGAGCATGTAGACAAAGCCCGGCCTGCCGATGCCCCGGCGTTTAGGCACGTAGGTGACAAGCCCCTTTTTCTCCAGGGCTATCAGGTGCTGGCGGATGCCCATGGGAGTGATGTCGATCACCTTGCTCAATTCATCGATCGACATGCCGCCGTTCTTTTTCAGATGCAGGACGATCATGTTTCTCGTCGAATTTTCGTCGATGCACATATTCATGTTAGCCAACATAGCACAAAAAAAAGATTTTGTAAATAAATAAATTAATAAATGTATTCCCAATATCGTGATTTTTTAAACAGGACATATTATAGTATGATTGTAGCCATGCCGCATTGTGCGGGGGATTACCCAAGAGCTGCAAAGGAGAGCGACATGCTGACAGGAAAAGAGGATCTTCTTCAGGCACTCATCGAAGCATTTCTCATGGAAAAAGGCACTCGTGAGTTCTATGCGGATGCCGGTCAGAAGGCGCTGGACCCGGAGGCGCGGAAGACCTTCAAGGCCCTCTCGGCCTGGGAGGAAAAGCATATGGATTACATACGGTCGTTGTATCTCTCCGTCCAGGATGAGAGGGACCTGGAAGGATTTGAGCAGTTCAGCAGACATGCCGCGGCGCCGGTCACCGAGGCGGGCATCCCGGTCAAGGACCTGGAGGCGAGCCTTGAACGGCATAGCTTTGTTGACGATATGGGGGCCCTTATATTTGCCCTTGAGATAGAGGGGAAGGCGTACAACCTGTACCGGAAGATGTCTGAAAAGGCGGTGGATACGAACGCGAAGGTGGTTTTCAGGGAGATGATGGAGCAGGAGCTTTCCCACATCGACTACCTGAAGAAGGCACGGACTGCACTTGCTGAAACTCCGTGACGGCATCGTAGAGCTGTACCGGAAGGTCGCCACCTCGCTCCCTCCGGACGTTGAAGAGGCGCTCAGGAAATCCCTGTCTCTTGAGAGGGAAGATTCACCCGCGAACTCGTCCCTTGCGGTGGTCCTCGAAAACGTTCGCATAGCCCGGGACACCGCGCGGCCGATCTGCCAGGACACGGGCGTCCCTGTCTTTTTTGTAAAGGTGCCCATGGGCCTGAGCCAGCTGGAGCTTAAGGAGACCATCCTCGAGGCGACGCGCACCGCGACCGTGAAGGTGCCTCTCCGGCCTAACGCTGTCGACGTTGTCACGGAACTCAACAGCGGAGACAACACTGGCGCGGGGTTCCCTGTGATCTATTTCGAAGAGACCAGGGGGAACACGCTCACCATAGACCTGATGCTGAAGGGGGGCGGTTCGGAAAACGCTGGGCAGCTCTATAAGCTCCCCTCTGAGGAACTGGACGCAGGACGGGACATGGAGGGAGTCAGACGCTGCGTGCTCGACGCCGTGCAGAAGGCCCAGGGCAGGGCGTGCCCTCCGTATGTCATCGGCGTCGGCGTCGGAGCTGCAAAGGACCAGGTGACCAGACTCTCGAAGGAACAACTGATACGGAAGCTGGGCGATGTCAACAAATTCGAGCCCCTTGCAGAGCTTGAGGCCCGGCTGTCCGCTGAACTAAACGAACTGGGCATAGGGCCGCAGGGCTTAGGCGGCAGGACAACGGTCATGGCCGTGAAGATCGGGGCGAACCATCGCCACCCTGCATCGTACTTCGTAGACGTATCGGTCAGTTGCTGGGCCACAAGGAGGGGAAGGCTCATATGGTAGGTCCCATTGTCCTCAGGACGCCGCTCTCCGCCGATGATGTCCGCGGCCTGAAGGCGGGAGATGTAGTCTCGATCTCCGGCGTGATAGTCACCGGCAGGGACAAGGTGCATGCGTATCTGGTCGAGAAGATGCCGGGGCGGGATGAACTTCCAGTTGATCTTGCCGGCGCTATCCTCTACCATTGCGGCCCGGTGATGAAGGAGACTGACGGGGTATTCACCGCAGTGGCAGCCGGTCCCACGACCAGCATGCGCATGGAGATGTACGAACCGAGGGTCATCAGCGGGTTCGGCATCAGGGGGATCATGGGAAAGGGCGGCATGGGCAGCCATACCCTTCAGGCGCTGCGGGAGAACGGGGGTGTCTACTTCAATGCCGTGGGCGGAGCCGCGGTCTACCTTGCCGACAGGATTGCGCGGGTGATCGGGGTCTGGAAGCTGGAGGAGTTCGGTCCTGCCGAGGCGCTCTGGATCCTTGAGGTGAAGGATTTTCCCGCTGTGGTGACGATGGATAGCCATGGCAATGATATGCACCGCGAGATAGAGCAGCGTTCCCTGGGCCGCTTCAGGGAACTTCTGGGGAAATAATCGTGATATTCATCGCAGGCGCAACCGGCTTTGTCGGCGGCCACCTTGTCGATTATCTGCTCGCTAAGGGGGTCGGCCTGAAATGCCTGGCGCGTTCGGACAAGACGGCTGATGCGCTGGCCCGCCGGGGGGTCAGGGTTCTTCGCGGAGACGTTACCGAACCAGGGACCCTGAAAGATATTCTCGATCCGGATGACATTGTCATCCACCTGGTGGGCATCATAGCGGAGCAGGGGAAGGCCACCTTCAGTTCCATACATGTGGACGGCACGGCCAATCTTGTTGCAGAGGCGAGGCGCGCCGGTGTTCGACACTTCCTTTATCAGTCAGCCCTCGGCGCTGACAGCGCCTCCTTCTCCGGGTATCTCAGGACAAAGGCGGAGGCAGAGGAGATCGTGCGTTCCAGCGGTCTGGGCTGGACGATCTTCAGGCCGTCGCTGATCATAGGGCCGTGGGACGGGTTCACGAAAAAGCTGATGGACATGATCAGGCTCTTGCCCGTGCTGCCGATCCCGGGCGGCGGGGGCGCGCGTTTTCAGCCCGTCAGCATTCATGATTGGCTCAGGTGCGCAGGCGCGGTAATAGAGAACCCGAGCGAATACCGGGCGACCTATGACATCGGCGGGCCTGAACACCTTACCTACCGGGAGATTGTCGAAACACTGGCAGAGGTCATGGGGCGTCATAAGCTGCGCCTGAGCATACCCATGGGGCTCATGAAGTTCTCCGCCTCGGTCCTGGAGGCGGCGCTCCCTTCTCCTCCGGTGACCGTGGAGCAGGCGCGGCTCCTCGAACTCGACAATATCTGCGATACCGATGCGGTCGAGAAGGCCTTCGGGTTCAGGCCGCGGCGGTATCAGGAGGCCCTGAAAGAGTTTGTCCGGTAGCCGGTTTTACTTCACCACGAGCACCGAGCACTCAGCGTGATCTACGATCTTGGAGGATACGCTGCCGAGGAGAAACCTCCCTGCCCCGTGCCTGCCATGAGAGCCCGTGACAATAACATCGGCCTTCATACCGCCTGATGCCTTGAGTATCTCCTCCGCGGGGTCGCCCTGCCTGATGCTTGTCTTTACGGACAAGGCGCCTGACCTCTTCCTGATCTTGTCCATCAGCTTCTTCGCCTCTTCCGAAAGCGCATTCACGATGCGCCTGCGGTCCATCTCCATCAGCTCCGTAAGGTACAGGTCGGGTATGACCGACACGACCACCACAGGAGACTTGAACTTTCCGGCGATCTCGAAGGCCTTTTTCAGGGCCTTCTCCGAAGACTTCGACCCGTCGTGGGCAACCAGAATCCGTTTCATCGAGCACCTCCTTTCGTTAGAATTGTAGCAGGGATCAGACTGGTTGTCTTTTATTTTTATCCGAAAAGTTTTAAAATATCTAATTCCATTCCGTGAAAGGAGAAAGCCTATGGCAAGAAAGGACTATTTCTTTACGTCAGAGTCTGTCACCGAAGGGCATCCTGACAAGATCGCCGACCAGATATCCGACTCCATCCTCGATGCGATACTGGCCCAGGATCCCATTGCCAGGGTTGCCTGCGAGACACTCGTTACGACAGGACTCGCCTTTGTGGCGGGCGAGATATCCACGACATGCTATGTCCATATACCCGACATCGTCAGGCAGACGATCAAGAATATCGGCTATACGAGGGCGAAATACGGTTTTGATTACGAGACCTGCTCGGTGATCACCTCGATCGACCAGCAGTCCGGCGACATCGCCATGGGGGTCGATACCGGGGGCGCGGGGGACCAGGGACTGATGTTCGGGTTCGCCTGCAATGAGACGAAGGAACTGATGCCCCTCCCGATCATGCTCGCCCACAAGATCGCGATGCGGCTCGCCGAGGTGAGGAAGGACGACACCCTCGCCTATCTCCGGCCCGACGGCAAGTCCCAGGTGACCGTTGAATACCGAAACGGCAGGCCCTTCCGGATCGATACGGTCGTCGTCTCCTCCCAGCACAGCCCTGATGTGCACCTGAAGGACCTGAAGGAGGACATCATCGAGAAGGTGGTGAAACCGACGATACCGAAGGAACTCCTTGACGAGGAGAACATAAAATACTACATAAATCCGACCGGCCGGTTTGTGACAGGCGGGCCGATGGGCGATACCGGGCTCACCGGCAGGAAGATCATCGTCGACAGCTACGGAGGCGTGGGAAGTCACGGAGGCGGCTGTTTTTCGGGCAAGGACCCCACGAAGGTCGACCGTTCCGGCGCCTATATCTCGCGCTACATCGCCAAGAATATCGTGGCAGCCGGCCTGGCTGACAGGGTCGAGGTGCAGCTCGCCTATGCGATCGGCGTCCCTGAGCCGGTCTCGATACTCGTGGATACCTATGAGACAGGCAAGGTGCCTGAGGAAAAGATCGTCCCGCTCATCAGGAAGAATTTCGATCTTACCCCCAAGGGGATTATCGATCACCTGAAACTGAGAAGGCCCATCTATAAGAAGACCGCTGCGTACGGACATTTCGGAAAGAGCGACCCTGACTTCACCTGGGAGCAGACCGACAAGGCGGCCACCATCAGAAAACAGGCTGGCCTGTAACAAACCGTAAGGGCAGGGCGTGCCCTGCCCTTACAAAATCATACCGGGAAATACGGAGGAGAGATGCCAAGATACGACATAAAGGATGCAGGGCTTGCGAAGAAGGGGAGGCTGCGGATCGAGTGGGCCGCCCAGGAGATGCCGGTTCTGAAGGACATAGCAGCGCGTTTCAGGAAGGAGCGTCCTCTCAGGGGGCTGCGGCTGGCAGCCTGTCTGCACGTGACGACGGAGACTGCCACCCTGATGGAGACCCTCAAGACAGGCGGAGCGGATGTGGTGCTCTGTGCGTCGAACCCGCTCAGCACCCAGGACGATGTTGCCGCATCACTCGTGAAGCACTCCGGCATCCCTGTCTTTGCGATCAAGGGTGAGGACAACAAGACCTACTACCGCCACATCCTCGACACCCTTGCATCGAAGCCGCATATGACAATGGACGACGGCGCTGACCTCGTCTCTGTGCTGCACACGAAGAAGAAGGACCTTCTGAAGAACCTGCTCGGCGGGACCGAGGAGACGACGACGGGGGTGATCAGGCTCAGGGCGATGGCCGAAAAAGGGGTCCTCAGGTACCCCATCATCGCGGTGAACGATGCCTACACCAAATACATGTTCGATAACCGCTACGGCACCGGCCAATCTACCATCGACGGGATCATCAGGGCGACGAACCGCCTGATCGCCGGATCTGTCTTTGTGGTAGCCGGCTACGGCTGGTGCAGCCGGGGCATCGCGATGAGGGCACGGGGCATGGGTGCGCGGGTCATCGTCACCGAGGTGGACCCTCTCAAGGCGCTCGAGGCGACGATGGACGGGTATGAGGTGATGCAGATGAAGGAGGTGGCCAGGATCGGCGACATATTCGTCACCGCTACCGGTGATATCGACGTCATCTACAAGGACTGCTTCCGGCTGATGAAGGACGGCGCGATCTTCTGCAACTCGGGCCACTTCAATGTCGAGATCTCGATCGAGGAGCTGAAGAGACTCTCGAAGTCGCATCGCATGATCCGCGATTTTGTGGAGGAATACACCCTCAAGAACGGCAAGCGGCTCTATCTCCTCGGTGAAGGAAGGCTCATCAACCTCGCCGCCGCAGAGGGGCATCCTTCCGCTGTCATGGACATGAGCTTTGCGAACCAGGCTCTCTGCGCCGAGCATATGGCGAAGAACTACCGGAAGCTCGAAAAGAAGGTCTACAGCGTTCCGGCGAAGATAGACGGCGACATAGCCCGACTGAAGCTGAAGTCGATGGGCATCAGGGTGGACTCCCTGACCGCCGCACAGAAGAAGTATCTGCACAGCTGGGAGATGGGGACATAACCCGGTCCGTATTGCCCCATGGACGGGTCTTCTCCGCGACTCGCCTTGGCGAGCATCCTGCCGCAAAAAAGGCCCTCCCTGAAATAGGGAGGGCCTTTTTTGCGTTACTCAACCTGCCGGCGGAATACCTTCTGCCCCTTTCTTGTCGCTATCACATAAAGTGTGGTATTTTTAAGCATGTCCGCGAAAGTCATCTCAGTCAATGTCAGCGAAAAAAAAGGCATAAGGAAAAAGCCGGTTGCAGAGATCGAGGTGAAAGAGTCCTATGGCATCGAGGGTGATGCCCATGCCTCTTCTGCATGGCACCGCCAGGTGAGCCTTCTTGCGATGGAGAGCATACAGAAGATGAGGGACAAGGGCCTCGACGTCTCTCCCGGAGACTTCGCCGAAAACATTACTACCGAAGGCATCGACCTCATCTCCCTTCCGGTCGGCACCAGGATGGGCATCGGCAGCAGCGTTGTGGGCGAGGTGAGCCAGATCGGCAAGGAATGCCACAACCGCTGCGCTATCTACTATCAGGCGGGTGATTGTGTCATGCCGAAGGAAGGCATATTCATCACGGTCCTCAAGGGCGGGAAGATCAGGGCAGGTGACACGGTGGAGGTGCTGCCGTGATCACCGCTGCCGTGCTAACCCTGAGCGATAAGGGCTCCCGGGGAGAACGGGAGGACCTCGGCGGCCCTGCCATCAGGGAGATCATCAGCAGGATCGGGGTGGTTGTCTCGATCTACGAAGTCATGCCTGACGAGAAGGACCTGATAAAGGCGAAGCTGGTGGAGTGCAGCTCAAAGGTCGACCTGATCATCACTACCGGAGGCACGGGACTTTCTCCCCGGGACGTTACGCCCGATGCGACGCTGGAAGTCATCGAGCGCGAGGTGCCGGGCATCGCCGAGGCGATGAGGATCGAGGGTCTGAAGAAGACCGGCAGGGCGATGCTCTCCCGCGCGGTGGCGGGCGTGCGGGGAGAGGCCCTCATCATCAACCTGCCCGGCAGCCCCAAGGCGATACGGGAGGGTCTCGAGGCGGTGCTTGAGGTGATCCCCCATGCGGTCGAAAAGATAAAGGGAAGCAGCGCGGAGTGCGCTGTGCAGGAGTGACGGGATGAAAGACGTATCTTTCCCCCTGGCCTTTCTTGCGGGACTGCTTTCGTTTCTTTCGCCGTGCGTCCTGCCCCTCATCCCTTCCTACGTCTCCTTCATCACCGGTGTCTCCTTCGAGGACCTGAAAGAAGGCTCTGACAGGAAGAAGATCCGCTTTCTCACCATTATGAACTCCGCCTCCTTTATCCTGGGATTCTCTTTCATCTTTGTCGCGCTCGGCGCGTCTTCTTCCGCTGTCGGCAGGTTCCTCTTTCAGTATCAGGACTGGATCAGGAACATAGGAGGCGTGCTCGTCATCTTCTTCGGCCTGTTTGTCTCCGGAGTCATCAGGCTTGATTTCCTCACCCGGGAGAGGAAATTCCATCTCAGCGGAAAACCGGCCGGGTATATCGGCTCCTTCTTCGTGGGCATGACCTTTGCCGCTGCCTGGACGCCCTGCATCGGTCCTATCCTCGGGACGATACTCCTGTACGCCAGTTCCAAGGGCTCTGCGTCATACGGGTTCAAGCTCCTTGCGGTCTATTCCCTCGGGCTGGGGATACCCTTCTTTGTCTCGTCCCTGATGTTCAATTCCTTCTTGAGCTATTCTGCGAAGATCAGAAGACATATGCGGGTCGTGATGATCATCAGCGGACTTCTGCTTATCATCTTCGGAATCCTTCTTCTGACGAACAACGTCCGCCAGCTGACGGTTCTCTTCCCTGACCTCGGCATCAAGTTCTGAGTCCCCTGCATCCTCTTCTGCCAGGACTGCTTGTGGCGGATTTTCGCCCGGTCTGACTGTGGTATAATACCCCCTGTACGTAGCATTTCGTGCGCATAATCACGCGGAGGTCATGGTGGAAGAGCGGTACGACCCGAAGAAGATAGAGCCGAAATGGCAGGCGCACTGGGCGGAGAATAACCTCTTCAGGACGGAGAAGGACGCGTCCAGGAAGAAGTTCTATTGCCTGGAGATGTTCCCCTATCCGTCCGGCAGGATACATATGGGGCATGTGAGAAACTACGCCATCGGCGATGTGATCGCGAGGTACAAGAGGATGCGCGGTTTCAACGTCCTGCACCCGATGGGCTGGGACGCCTTCGGCCTTCCCGCGGAGAACGCCGCCATAAAACACGGCGTGCATCCTTCGCAGTGGACATATGAAAATATCTCCTACATGAAGGGGCAGCTCAACAAGCTCGGTCTGAGCTATGACTGGGACCGTGAGGTCGCCACCTGCAATCCGGAATACTACACGTGGAACCAGTGGTTCTTTCTCAGGATGTATGAGAAGGGCCTTGCGTACCGCAAGTCATCATATGTCAACTGGTGCCCCTCCTGCGCAACGGTACTCGCCAACGAGCAGGTGATCGACCTCAAATGCTGGAGGTGCGACAGTGTCGTCGTCCAGAAACAGCTTGATCAGTGGTTCCTGAAGATCACCCACTATGCGGAGGAGCTGCTCCAGGCATGCGACGAGCTGACCGGCTGGCCGGAGAAGGTCGTCACGATGCAGAAGAACTGGATCGGCAAGAGCTACGGCCTTGAGGCCGACTTCGCTGTTGAGGGGACGGAGGACGTCATCCGCATCTACACCACGCGGGCCGATACCCTTTTCGGGGCGACCTTTGTCTGCCTCTCGCCGCCCCATCCCCTCTCGTCGAAACTGGTTGCGGACAGGGCCGAACTGGCAAAGGTGACAGCGCTGTACGGCAAGGCCGAGGAGAAGATAGGTCTCTTTACCGGATGTTACTGCATCAACCCGGTCAACGGCGAGCGGCTTCCCGTCTATATCGCCAATTTCGTGCTCATGGAGTATGGAACCGGGGCGATCATGTCTGTCCCTGCCCACGACCAGAGGGATTTCGAGTTTGCGCAAAAGTACGGCATCCCGATCAGGAAAGTGATAGCGCCGGAGGGGGAGACGTCCCGGCCTGAGGCGGTTGAGGCCTACGAGGATGACGGCATCCTGATCAACTCCGGCCCCTATAGCGGCCTGAAGAGCTCTGAGGCGAGAGAACGCATATCTGAGGAGATGGAGACAAAGGGAAAGGGAACGAAGAAGGTTAATTTCAAGCTCCGCGACTGGGGCATCTCCCGCCAGCGGTACTGGGGAACGCCGATACCGGTCATCTATTGCAGCGCATGCGGCATCGTCCCTGTCCCCGACAAAGACCTGCCGGTGATCCTGCCTCAGGATGTGCGCTTTACCGGCAAGGGAGGTTCTCCCCTGGCAGAATCTTCCTCTTTTGTCAGCGTCGTCTGCCCGCAATGCGGCGGCCCGGCCCGGAGAGAGACGGACACCATGGACACCTTTGTCGACTCCTCTTGGTATTTCATCGCCTACTGCCTCGGGAAGGGAAAGGTCCGGTTCGATGGCGGCCGGCTTCCGCACCCGGATCTTGACTACTGGATGCCTGTTGACCAGTACATCGGAGGCGTCGAACACGCGGTCCTCCATCTGCTCTATTCGCGGTTCTTTACGAGGGTGATCCGGGACCTGGGGATTATATCCCAGGGTGAGCCCTTTACCAACCTCCTGACGCAGGGGATGGTGATCAAGGATGGCGCCAAGATGTCGAAGTCAAAGGGCAACGTCGTTGACCCGGACTATCTGATCAACCGGTATGGCTCAGATACCTCCCGGCTGTTTTCCCTTTTTGCCGCCCCTCCGGAGAAGGACCTCGATTGGTCCGACAAGGGGGTGGAGGGTGCATTCCGTTTCCTTTCCCGTATATGGTCGCTGGTCTACAGGAACCTCGGCGCATTGAGTCAGGCCTCGTCCAGGGGAGTTTCGGATGCTGCCGGTCTTTCGGACGAAGGGCGTGCGCTGGTGCGGAAGGCCCACCAGACGATCAAGAAGGTCACGCTGGACATAGAGCGGGAATACCACTTCAACACCGCCATCGCGGCGCTTATGGAACTGGTCAATGAGATGAACGGTTTTATGCCGAAGGACGCGGGCGACATGAACGTCCTGCGGTTCTGCCTCGAGACGACGCTGCTACTGCTTTCCCCCTTTACTCCCCACATAGCCGAGGAGCTCTGGTCAGCCCTGGAAAACCGGCCGGGGACCTCTGCGCAGGTTTGGCCTTCGTGGAGCGAGGGGCTTGCCCGGGAGGATGAGATAGAGCTGGTCATCCAGATCAACGGCAAGGTGCGGGCGAAGCTGATGGTCCCGGCGGGTCTTCCTGAGGAGGAGCTGAAGGCTCTGGCCCTCAACGACAGGAAGACCGCGGAGTTCCTCGGCGGCAAGGCGGTAAAGAAGGTCATCGCCGTGCAGGGCAGGCTTGTCAATATCGTGGCCTGATACGGATATGCTGAAGAATAGACCGATGAAGGCCCTCAGGATGGTGATGGCGGCAGCGGCTGTCGCCGGAATCATCACCGGCTGCGGGTACCGCGTCCACGGCAGGCAGTCGCTTCCCTTTACCGAGGTGAGGATCGCCGCCGTTGAGAATACCACCTATGAGCCGAAGCTGCAGGACAGGCTCCATCGGGCACTGACCGAGGAGTTCCTGAGGCAGGGCGTGCACGTCAGCAGCGCGGCGGGAAACACGCTTTCCTGCGCAGTGCGTCGCTTTGATATCATCGAGCTCTCCGAAAAGAAGGGCTTTGTCACCGAGTACCGTATCCTCATCGATGCCGCCTGCAGGCTGATGGATGCGTCGGGCAAGGTGACCGGAACGGCCGCGGTGACAAGTCCCTTTATCGTCTCCTTCGCCGCCTCAGAGGATTTCGGCCGGCTGATCTCCGGCAAGGAAGCCGCGGAGGAGAGGGCAACCGCTGACCTGGCGACAGAGATTGTCGGCAATTTCATCTACCGATGAGCTATCGCGATTTCCTGGTTGAACTGAAGAAGGGTATGCCTGCTTCAGCCTATATCCTCTCTTCGGCAGACCCTTTCCTCCACTCCGAGGCGGCTTCTGCCATCAAGGCCCTTGTGCCGCCTGCCGAGCGCGACTTCAATTTTCATGTCTTCGACCTCCTGGCCAACGGGGCGACGCCCCTCGATCAGATCCTCGATGTTGCCAATACCGTACCTTTCTTCTCGGGAAGGAAGTTTGTGATCGTCGAAAACCTCCAGAAGATGCTAAAGAAGGATCTTGCGAAGCTCGGTCAGTATCTCGCATCCCCGTCCGTCTCCTCGGCGCTGGTCCTCCTGTATGCGGGACAGGTGAAGAAGGAGGCAAAGGACGCCCTCAAGTCCGCCCGTCAGATCGCGCTGGACATCAGCGAGAGGGATATCCACGGCTGGCTCAGGGATAAGGCGAGGGACAAGGGTGTTGCTCTGTCCGGGAAGGCTGCCGATTATCTCATCGGGATTATCGGCCCTGACCTGGGGCTTCTCTCCTCCGAACTGGACAAGTGCGCGCTTATGGGGAGGGAGACAGTCGATGTAGACGACGTCATGGAAGTGGTGGAGGGGAGGAGGACGTTTAACGTCTTCGCCCTCACCGACGCCCTGCGCGCGGGGAACCCGGAGCAGGTCTTCAGGATCTACCATGTACTGCGGGAGACAGAGGAGCCGTACGGGCTTCTCGGGGCGCTCAACTGGCAGTATGCCCGGTCATTCGGGGAAAGAAATTCCCCCCGGGACCGCGAGTACTACCACAGGGTCTTTACGATGCTGAAGGAAGCGGATCTGCAGATAAAAAGCTCGGGCGGAGCCTATCCCCTCGAGCTCCTGCTGACTAAACTGATGCAGGTTTCGCGGCAGCGTTGACCTTCCGGGTAAGCCGGGATATCTTCCGCGCGGCGTTGTTCTTATGCACGATGCCTTTTGAACGGGCGCTGCTGATGGTCTTCACCGCCTGAAGAAGCGCCTTCTTTGCCGCCTCTGTATCCGTGCCTTTCAGGGATGTCTCGACTGCCTTCACCATGCTCTTGACCTTTGAACGCTCGACCCGGTTACGCTCGTTTCTCTTCTCGGACTGACGGGCCCTCTTTAATGCTGATAGATTCTTTTTTACGGGTGCCTTTGCCGCCAACGCAGTTTCCTCCTGAATAAATTAGTCTTATTTTTTAACATATTCCGCTGTTTTAAATCAAGCAGACCCTGTGGTACAATGTTCGCGTGAAACGCTACAGGCCGGTTTCCCTGAAGTCGGTGAAGTCATACTCCCTCTGCGGACGCAAGAGCAAGGTCTCGGTGCGTTCCCTCGCCTTACCCCCTGAAAAGGGGGACACGCTGGGCGACTTTTTCGGCAAACTGCCTGACGTCCTTGCTGCCCGTGACTTCAGGGACGCGGTCCGGGCGATCGTCAGCGCGAGGAAGCAGGGGAGGCCGGTGGTCCTCGGCATGGGCGCCCATCCGGTGAAACTGGGGCTTTCGCCGGTCATCATCTCGCTGATGAACGACGGCGTGATTACGGCACTCGCCTCCAACGGCGCCTGTACCATACACGATTATGAACTGGCCCTTGCAGGGCACACCTCAGAGGATGTTGCCGCGGAACTCTGCACCGGCACCTTCGGCATGGCGAGAGAGACAGGACAGGGTCTAAACCGCGCTATCAACAGGGGGATAAAGCAGGGCTATGGCATCGGAGCCTCGGTGGGGGAATATATCGGCAGGGGAAGATTTCCTTTTAAGGAGAGGAGCATCTTCGCTGCGGCCTATGCCCTGGGCATCCCGGCAACGGTTCATGTGGGCATCGGCACGGACATTATTCACATGCATCCCGAGGCCGACGGGGCTGCCATCGGCAAGGGGAGCATGCAGGACTTCAGGCTTTTTGCCGCCGTGATTGCCGATCTGGAGGGTGGAGTCTACCTCAACCTCGGCTCAGCGGTCATCATGCCGGAGGTCTTTCTCAAGGCACTTAATGTCGCGAGGAACCTCGGCAATCGTGTCGAGGCGATTACGACCATAAACATGGATTTCATCCAGCATTACCGGCCGACGGAGAATGTGCTGAAGCGGCCGACGTCCGGTGCCGGCAGGAACATCGCCCTTACGGGGCATCATGAGATCATGTTCCCGCTTCTGGCGGCTGCCGTGTGTGAGGAGATGGGATGAAGGTCATCATTGATCAGGACACCTGTATCGGCTGCGGCAGGTGTGAAGAGATCTGCCCTGCCGTCTTTCATCTCAACGAGGTTATCGGAAAGGCCGAGGTGATCGATGCCGAGGCATGTGAATTCGTCGGCTGCTGCGAGGCTGCTGAAGAAAACTGCCCGGTAGAGGCGATCACGGTCAAGGACAGCTGACCGGACAGGCCCGGAAGCAAAGCAGCCCATTTTCCCCGAACAGCGGGGATCGCTCCTATTTCTTCCCCGCGCAGACGATGCCGATCAGGGTCGTCTCCCAATCATGCTGCAGGTCTCTCCAGACCGACGGGACGTCGCTCTCGGCCGTCTTGACCGAGAATTGGCCGAATTTCTTGTGCTGTATGGTGTTCCGGTAGGTCCGGCGCTGTTTTGAGGCGCAGTCAAAGTCCACCTGGACGGTCTCCTCTTCGATGTCTTTCATGAAGCTGCCGGTGAATGTATGCACGCCGTAATCTTCGACTGACGTTGCATGGGGAGAGATACCCTTGTTGACGACACGCATCATTACCCGCTTGTATCCTTCCCCCTCGGTGGTGATGCCCTGAGGGTCATAATAATATATCCAGTTGGCCTTCCTCGAGAAGAAGACCCATTTCCCGTCCGTCAGGGGGTAGGTGATGGTTTCCTCTGCGGCGGGCTGCACTGATGCCGTATCCGTGCGGCAGCCGAGACTGAGGACGAGGCAGACAATCGATATAAACGCGTACAGGTATCTCATGGATATCTCCTTTGGAAAGTGCTGGTCGCTGTGAGCATTCATTTTCCCATAAGGGCGGGACTTATCGCAAGCGGCGAGGCGGTTGGCCGAGGCAAAAAGAAGGCCCTCTGGCGAGGGCCTGAATCCTGAGGGCTGGGGATCGGGGATAAACCCTCAGGAATCCTATGCGGGCTGGAGGGTAGAATGCCCGCACAGTTTATTATATAAACAAACTGATGTTCGCATCAAGTGCAAAATTAAGGAACTCGGCAGCTCCCGCAACGACGGCTCCTTCCACGAGGTCTTCTTTCTTGACGCCGGTCATCTCCAGGGTGGGCGTGCAGGCTATGAGCTTGACGTCCATCTCCTTGCAGGCGTCTACCAGCTCGGGGATGGAAGGCCAGTTGATTTTTTTTATCATGCCGTTCATCATCGTCGTGGCGAGGGAGGTCATCCCCGGCAGCATCCCCAGTATATTCGGGAACGGCACGGGCGAAGGCATAGCGGGGTTTGCTATGGGGGCTACCTTCAGGGATGCGTATTTCTTCCTGTTGATGATATCCACGCCGTACAGGGTAAAAAATATCTGGACCTCCACATCCATGGCAGCAGCCGTTGAGGCCAGGAT
Organism: Nitrospirota bacterium; assembly: GCA_021825365.1. Lineage (GTDB taxonomy): Bacteria > Nitrospirota > Thermodesulfovibrionia > Thermodesulfovibrionales > UBA6898 > JAKAGF01. Next base: position 27,140 of record JAKAHR010000007.1, read on the forward strand.
GAGAGGGGGATAGGCCATATCGAGCGTGCCCTTGCTGGCTATGATAGCCATCTTCTTCTTTGCCGTATCAGACATCGTCTTCTCCTTTGTCTTAGCCGAATTATATCATGGTTATCCGATGGTGCAATGCCATAATTCTCATTATAAGAGAGGTGAATTTAAAAGTCAATAAAGTATTAAACTCTGCATTTATAGGGTTGGCTCCAGATACATTTCTGATATACTTCTTATATGAAAAACTTCGATATTTCGGCTATTTTCAATAAGATAGCCGACCTTCTCGAGATCAGGGGCGACAATCCCTTCCGGGTCAGGGCCTACAGAAAGGCTGCCTTCAATATTGAAACCCTCGGAAGGGATGTGTCGGGGCTCTCCGCGGCTGACCTCACGGAGATTCCCGGCATCGGCAGCGACCTCGCCTCAAAGATTGAAGAGTATCTCCGGTCCGGCCGCATTGGCACCTACGAGAAATTGAGGCAGGAGGTCCCGGAGGGACTCGCCGATCTTCTGAACGTTCCCGGCCTCGGTCCAAAGACCGTCGGACTTGTCTACCGGCAATACAAGGTCAGAAATCTCGACGAGCTTGAACGTCTCGCCCGTGATCACCGGCTGGCGAGCCTGCCGGGGATTAAGGAAAAGACGGAAAGCAATATCATCAAGGGGGTTGAGATGCTGCGGAGAGCTTCTTCCCGGTATCCCCTGGGCCGGATTCTGCCCCTGGCAGAGGAGATAGGCCGCTACCTGCGGGAGAAGGCCCCTGTCGACCGCATGGATGTGGCGGGCAGCATCAGGCGCTGGAAGGAGACGGTGAAGGACATCGACATCCTCTCGACATCAAAGGACCCCAAAGCGGTAATGCTGGCATTCATCCATATGCCCGGAGTCAAAGAGGTGCTTATGAAGGGACCCACGAAATCAAGCGTGGTGACGGAAGAGGGGATACAGGTGGACATCCGGGTGGTGGAGGAGGACAGCTACGGCTCTGCCCTCGCCTATTTTACCGGCAGCAAGGCCCACAATATCAGGCTGCGGGAAATGGCGGTGAAGGCGGGGATGAAGCTGAACGAATACGGCATCTTCAGGGAGAAGGGTGGAAAGAAACTCGGCGGCAGGGAGGAAAAGGACATCTACCGGCTGCTCGGCCTGGCGTATGTCCCGCCTGAACTCAGGGAAGATACCGGCGAGATAGAGGCCGCTGCCGAGGGAAGCCTTCCCTGTCTGGTGGAGCTGTCGGACATCAGGGGCGATCTCCATCTGCACACCTCGTGGAGTGACGGAAGTCAGTCGCTGGAAGAGCTTGTCGAGGCATCGATCAACAGGGGGTATCAATACGCTGCCGTGACGGATCACTCCAAAGGGCTCGGAGTGGCCCGCGGACTGAACGAAGAAAGGATACTCGAACAGATGAGGCACGTCTCCAGCCTGAACAGGAGGCTCAGGTCCTTCCGTCTCCTTTCCGGGGTCGAGGTCAACATAAAGGCGGACGGCAGTCTGGATTTTGACGCCGGCCTGCTGAGGCGCCTTGATATCGTCGTTGCCTCCGTGCACTCGGGATTCAAACAGCCGGGGGAGAAGATTACGAAGCGTATCGTGGCTGCCATGCAGAATCCCTGCGTCTCTATAATCGCCCATCCGTCGGGGAGGCTTATCGGGGAGAGGGAGGCGTATGAGATGGACATGGACGCGGTGCTTCGGGCCGCCTCCCGGACCGGCACCGCCATTGAGATCAACGCATACCCCCTGAGGCTGGACCTCTCCGACTCATACGTGCGGACGGCCCGGGCGCAGAACGTGCCTCTGGTCATCAGCACGGATTCCCATACCGCGGGTCAGTTTCAGAATATGGCGTACGGCCTCGGGGTTGCCCGGAGGGGTTGGCTCGAAAAGGGCGATGTGGCCAACACGCTCGACAGCGACGAACTACTGAAAATCCTGCAGAAAAAGCGTCCGGCGTCCTAGCAGTTCTTACTCCTGAAAAAGCCTTGCTTTATTCGGGGTGATAGGCTATTATCCCCTGTTACTTCCAGGGTGAGGTGCTGACAGAGCCCATGCCGGCTGCGTTTACACAGAGAGTAAGGCCGCATGATTCCCGTACCGTCCGGCAGAGGATATCTGACCGGATGCGGGCGGGTAAGGGTCTGTCGGCATGAAGCCCCAGGGTATATCGACCAGGATTCTCATCCCCATCATCGTCTTCATGCTCCTCCTTGCCGTCTTTGCCGCTCTCCGGTCACGCACCATCATCGGCGCAGTCATGCAGGACTATCACTCGGCCATCGTCAGCCAGGAGCGTGAAGAGATCCTCAATATTGTGAAGGAGGATATTCCGGATGCCGAAATCCTTACCGTCCTCAAGAGGCATTTTTCGACAGAGAAATTCCGTTACCGGGTGATGAAGGGGGAGCAGGTCCTGATCACCTGCTGCGACTTCCCGGCCACCTTTTCCCTGTCCGGAGACGGTTCTCTTTCGGCCAGGGACGGCGACATCGTCTACTACGGCAGCCGGATAGCCATCGACAAGTATGGGCTGGTGGTCGACGTCCTGAGAGAATATCCGCAGATGTCTACATTCCGGAAGCAGCTGAACTCAACGGTTACGGTCTTTGTCCTGTCCGTCATCCTGATGATACTTTATATCCTTATCGTCCTCAGAAAGAACCTCATTACCCCCATCCGCACGATCATGGAACGCATACGGCGCGGGGAACGCGCCCCGGTTACCGCTGTCCGCGAGCTGGATGAACTCTGTGAGGAGATGAACCGGGCATTTGCGACCGCAGAGGTGAAGAAGACGCACGCAACGACCCTCCACAGTATCGCCGTCTCCCTGAACGAGGACAGGACCCTCGAAGAGATCATGCAGACGATCGTCGGACAATCCAAGGTCCTGATCGATGCCGAACTCTCCGCCATATCCCTGTATGACGAAAAGGGTGAGTTCAGCAGGCTGAAGGTCTATGGCGTCGAAGAGGATGAGGTGCTTCGGGCGGTCAGGCGGATGCCGAAGGGGGAGGGCATTCTCAAGCTGCTGAAGCTCTCCCTGGCGCCGGTGAAGATCAATGATGTGCCGAACCACCCCGCGTTTTCAGGGAGCTTTCCCGACGGACATCCGGCCATCAGGAATTTCCTGGGGTATCCGATATTTTCGAAGGACGGCCGGCCGATAGCTGCCCTCTACTTCGCGAACAAGCGGTCAGGGGAGTTTTCTCCCGAAGACGAGGATGTGCTCATGGCGGTCGCCTCTGACGCGGCGGTGGCTATCCAGCGGGTGAGCGACACCGCAGACACCCTGCGGTTCAAGAAGATCATCGAGTCGTCCTTTGACGCCATCACCATCACCGACGGCGAAGGCCGCATCACGTATGTGAACCCGGCCTTTGAGTCGATGACGGGGTATCCTGCCCGGGATGTAGTCGGCAGCAACCCCCGGTTTCTCAAGAGCGGGATGCATGACGAGGAATTCTATCGGGCCGTGTGGGGCAGGCTGCGGAGCGGGAGGCCGTGGCAGGGCGAGTTTGTCAACAAGAAGAAGAGCGGCGAGACCTATAACGCTTCGACGGTCATATTCCCGGTCTTTTCCGATTCCGGGGAGATCGCCAACTTCGTCTCCATACAACGGGACGTATCCGAAGAGAAGCGGCTGCACGGGCAGTTGCTGAGGTCGCAGAAGATGGAGGCGATCGGCACCCTCGCCGGCGGTATTGCGCACGACTTCAACAACCTGCTGTCAGCGATCATCGGGTACGCGGAGATCATGAAAGAGGACCTCCCGGAGGAGCATCCCAACTTTCGTCACGTGAGCATCATTGAGCATTCGGCCAAGCGGGGGGCTGACCTCGCGGCCCGCATACTCAATGCCACGAAGACGGAGAAGCTGGAACAGCGGGTGGTGAACCTCAATGCCGTTGTCCAGGACACCCTTGAACTCCTTGCGAGGAGCATACCCAAGAGCATCTCCATGGAGACGCGCCTCGCCCCTGAACTGCACAATATCAAGGCAAGCACCTCCCAACTGCAGCAGGTGATCATGAACCTGGCCGTCAATGCCCGGGACGCGATGCCCGAGGGCGGATGCCTTCTGATCGAGACAGTCAATGTCGGCCTGTCGGATGTTCCCCTCACCGGCCGCCCCGCTGCCGACGGGTTCGTCCGGCTCTGCATCTCCGACACCGGCAGGGGCATGGATGAGGCGATCCTGCACAAGATATTCGATCCCTTCTTTACCACGAAATCGAGGGGGTCCGGCACCGGCCTGGGGCTGTACATTGTGCACTCCATCGTGACGAATCACGGCGGCTACATCAACCTCGCAAGCGAAGCGGGCAGGGGGACGCGCTTTCACGTCTACTTTCCGGTCTGCACCGAGGCGGCCGAGGCCGAGGAATCTCCGGTACAGGAAGACCTTGCAGGCGCCGGAACCGTGCTGGTCATCGAGGACGAGGCTGATGTCCGCTCTCTTACCTCGGATGTCCTGTTCCGGTACGGGTATAACGTGATCGCGGCCGCCGACGGGACCGAGGGAGTGGCCGTTTATCGGGAGAAGCGGGCGGAGATCGACCTCGTGCTCCTTGACATGATCATGCCGATGATGAACGGCACCGAGGTTTTTCAGATCCTCCGGGGCATCAACCCGCAGGTCAAAGTGATCCTCATTTCCGGGTACAGCAGCGAGGGGCTTGGCGGGATCAACAGGCTGCTCCGCAGCGGGGCGAAGCGGTTCATACAAAAACCCTTCACGCAGAAGCTCCTGGGACGTGCGGTGAAGGAGGCGATCTCCGCCCCCTGAAGGCGATCCCCTCGCCCTCAGGAGATGCCGTAGCGTTTCAGTTTCAGGTAGAGGGTCTTCCTGTCGATGCCGAGTATCTGACTGGCCCGTGACTGGTTCCCCTTCGCCTCCCGGAGGACCCTGAGGATATAGTCTTTCTCCATCTCGTCCAGGGAAGGCTGGTCTGCCCGGGCGCTGAGCGATGTCATCACGGGTATCGCCAGGTCCTGCGGACCGATGTTGTCGGAGTCGCAGAGGATGACGGCCCGCTCGACGACGTTTTCTAGTTCCCGCACGTTGCCGGGCCAGTCGTAGGCAGAGAGCATATCGAGGGCTGCCGGCGTGCATCCTTCTATGGGCTTCGATAGTCTGGCCGCATATTTCAGGACGAAGTGTGAGGCGAGGACAGGAATGTCGTCCTTCCTCTCCCTGAGCGGCGGTATCGCGATGTTGATCACATTGAGCCGGTAATACAGGTCTTCCCGGAAGGAGCCTTCCTTGACGCGTTCAACGAGGTCCTTGTTCGTAGCGGCGATGACCCGCACATCTACCGTGAGGTTCCGGTTGCTTCCTACCCGCCTGAATTCTCCGGAATCCAGAAACCGCAGCAGCTTTGCCTGCAACCCCAGCGGCGTCTCCCCGATCTCGTCGAGGAAAAGAGTGCCCTTGTCGGCGACCTCGACGATGCCGTTTTTCGCCTGGTAGGCGCTCGTGAAGGACCCCTTCTCATGACCGAACAGCTCGGATTCGATCAGGTTCTCCGAAAGGGAGGCGCAGTTGAGGGCGATCAGGGGGGATGAGCTGCGCCCGCTGAAGTGCCAGATCGTGTTGGCTACAAGCTCTTTCCCCGTCCCGCTCTCGCCCTGGATGAGGACCGGCGAGTCGGTAGGCGCCGTCTTCCTGATAAGAGAAAGGACCGCCTTCATCTTGCTGCTGGTGCAGACAAATTCCACGGGCGATTCTTTTCTTACGAGTTCCTGCTGGAGGAGGCGGTTCTTGACGCTGAGCCTTCCGAACTCGTACGCCCTGTTGACGATGATCACCAGTTCATCGAGTTTGTAGGGCTTTGAGAGGTAGTCGTACGCCCCGTTCTTCATCGCCTCGACCGCTGTCTCGACGGTAGCTCTTCCGGTGAGAACGACGATGACAGGGGAGGCGGGATCGTTCTTGAGCCTCTTCATGATGCCGATGCCGTCGACTCCCGGCATGACGATATCGAGGAGGATGACGTTGAAGACCTGCTCGCGGAGGAGGCCCAGGGCAGCCCGGCCGTCGGCTGCCGTCTCGACGACAAAACCCTTACGCGTCAGTTCCTTCTTCAGGAGCCTGCGGAAGGGCTCTTCGTCATCAACTACGAGGACTCTTATCGTCTCGCTCATGGGCCGGAAGCCGTATGGTGAAGGTGGTCCCTTTGCCGATCTCGCTCACCGCATCGATCGTTCCGCTGTGTTCCTCCACGATCTTGTGGCAGATGGCAAGGCCGAGCCCTGTCCCTTCGCCCACCGGTTTTGTCGTGAAGAAGGGGTTGAAGATCTTTTCGATCAGGTCGGCCGGGATGCCCGGACCGGTGTCGGAGATCGAGACGAGGATCCTGTCGTAGCCGCCGTGGAGCACCGCGCCGGTGCCGCCGGCATCCATCCTGGTCTCGATGGCGATGCTGCCGTGCTTCGGTGTGAAATAGATGGAATTGATGATGATGTTCATGAAGAGCTGCCGCAGGCTGCCCGGGTCCGCGTAGAACTTCGGCAGGTCGCGGTTGAGCTTCAAGTCGAGATTGTGGCTGAGCCGCTTTGCCTTGTGGTTGACCAGGAGGATCACCTCCTTGATCAGCTCATTGATATCGATCTCCCGGAAGGTCCCGCCCGAGGGCCGCGCAAAATCCAGGAGGCTGCGCAGGATGTCCTTGCAGCGGAATATCTCGTTGTGGATCGTTGAGAGATATTCGGGGAAGTCCTCGAACTCCTGCATCTCCAGCAGGGAATCTGCCCGTGCCCTGTCGAGAAGCGCCTCGGCATACCCGGCGATGATGCCCAGGGGGTTGTTGATTTCGTGCGCAATGCCGGCGACAAGGGTGCCGAGTGATGCGAGCCGGTCCGAGCGGATCAACTGCTGTTCGAGCCGTTTCTGCGCAGTCACATCCTTCAGGTAGTGGACGATAGCATAGACGCTGCCCTCCTCATCCTTCAGGGGATAGGCCCAGAAGTGGTACAGGAATCCCCCCGCCCCCTTAAGTTCCCTGAATGAGGGTTGCTGGTGGGTGAGCGTTTCTGCGCAGAGACACTCCCGGCTGCTTATCCCGATCTTGTCGAGGATTTCCCAGCACTGCCTGCCGCTGAACTCCACCGCGGAAAAACCGGTGGTCGCCAGAAGCGTACGGTTTGCCCGTATTACCCTCTGCCTGCCGTCTTCAATCCAGACCATGTCGGTGATGGCGTCAAAGGTCTTCTCCCATTCCTTCTTCTCCCGCGAGACCTCCCCGAAGAGCAGGGCGTTTTCAAGGGCGATGGATATCTGCTTGGCAGCCGGCAGGAGGATCTCGAGGTCACGCTCCGAGTATCGCGATGTCTCCGTGCTGTCGAGGTTGAAGACCCCGAGGATCTTGTCATGAAACAGGGGCAGGCTGATGGTAGAGCGGATTCCCTCCTCATAGAGCTTCCGGTCAAGTGGAAAGGCGGCTTTAGAGAGGTCATCGTTGATCCAGGGCCGGTGGTTCCGTATGACCCAGCCTGCGCTCGTCCCCTCTATGGGCGCTTTTACGCCCCTCTTCATGATCGTCTTCATGTCCGTGTCGAGAGCGAAGATGAGGAGGTTGTCGTCACCCTCGTTATACAGAAGGAGGCTGGCCCTGCTGTAGGCGATGAGCTTCCGTATCTCAGAGACCATGATACGGAAGATCGTGCCGATGCTGAGGCTTGAATTGATGATGCCGCTGAGTTCGCTCGTCAGATGGAATATTTCGAGTTCGCGGGCCATCTGTGAGGCCCTTTCCCTCAGGAGGTCTTCTTCGGTCGTGTCGGTGAGCACCACCATCCGTCCCGCATCGCCCGTCGGAATGGAGGAAACCCGGGCAGGGAAGGTCTCACCGCCTTTCCTGCTGCAGAGAATCTGCTGCGCAGGTTGCGGGACCGCATCGCCACCTGGAGACGGGCAGTCGGCCGGGGCGGAGCATCCCAAAAGATCGGATATCTTCCTTCCCACGACCTCTCCGGGGGTGTACCCGAAGGCTGCGAGAGCGGAGCGGTTGCAGGAGCCGATGATGCCGCCGGCGTTTATCAGGATGGCGGGGGTATTGAGATGGTCGAAGGTATCGAGGAGCACGGCGGACCTGTCATCAGTGGACACGCTCATGACCTATTATAACAAAAGCGGCATGCCGCGGCCGGAACCGGAGTGGAGGGGAAGAATGGTGGACGGTAAGGGATTCGAACCCTCGACTTCCACGTTGCGAACGTGGCGCTCTCCCAACTGAGCTAACCGCCCACGGACAGGACTGGTTGCGCTGGAAATAGTTAAACAGAAAAAGCCGGTCGCCGTCAACGTCTCCTTGACAGGTTTTCCGGCTACCTCTTATAATCAAAATTCCAGTTGCCTGGCAGATACGTGCGCCTGTAGCTCAGTCGGATAGAGCAACTGCCTTCTAAGCAGTGGGTCAGGGGTTCGATTCCCTTCAGGCGCGCCAGTATACCCCGCCAGGTATCATGACTGTGAGCGACACAGGCCTGCGGTTGACTGTATCAGTCATTTCTGGTTTACTAATACTGTTGTTTTGAGCTGTGGTGGGCGTAGCTCAATGGTCAGAGTACTGGACTGTGGCTCCAGGTGTTGGGGGTTCGAGTCCCCTCGCCCACCCCAAGAAATGAGAAATCGTTGTCAGGGATCGGTGATGTGAAGATGATGCGGCAGGGACCCGATCCGCGATCCGGAGTCGCTTGTTTTTTCCCTATGTGCGCCTGTAGCTCAGCTGGATAGAGCATCAGCCTCCGGAGCTGAGGGTCGGAGGTTCGAATCCTCTCGGGCGCGCCAGTTTCCAGGACTGCGGAATATTATCCGTGGTTTACGGAAGACCTGCAGAAAAGTTGACGGAAGGGTCCTGTATCTGTTTTACTATGTGTCGGTCTTTTGCCGACAGATGAACGGGCCGTTAGCTCAGTTGGTAGAGCAGCTGACTCTTAATCAGCGGGTCGGAGGTTCGAATCCTCCACGGCTCACCAGTACACAACAGGGGCTTGCAGCGATTTCGCTGTAAGCCCTTTTTTTGCTATGCGGAAAGAGCGCCTGCATCCGCTTCCACCCGTGGTCATCACTTGTGATAATCCTGCCCTTCTTTGGTGTACAATCTTTCTGAGACTTGGTGCATGCGGTAATGGCTATCGAAATTGATACGGGAACACGGGCAGGGACTCATCTTGCGGTCGCACCTATTTTTCACGGCATATAAGAAAGAAGGGAAAAAGAAGCATGAAAAAGCTGGTTAGCGGAATATGTCTTGTATTATTGTTGTCGGGCAATGTATTTGCCGGGAATGACAAGGCTGTCCAGGTTGAAGCACTGGCGAGAACCACTGCAAGCTGGGACGGTAGCCGCCTGCCTGATTACCCAAAAGGCGCCCCGGAGGTGACGATTCTAAGAATCAAGATTCCGCCGGGCGGGCAGCTGCCTCTGCATACCCATCCGGTAATAAATGCGGGTATATTATTGAGCGGAGCCCTGACCGTTGTAACGGAAGGGAACAAGACATTACACCTTAAGGCCGGTGAGGCGATCGTCGAAGTGGTCAATACATGGCACTCCGGAAAGAACGAAGGCTTGGAGCCGGCGGAAATTGTAGTCTTTTATGCGGGAGTAGTAGACACGCCGATAACTGTCAGGAAATAGACAACAGTATGCGGCGGAGCGTAGGCCTCGTCTCTATAGCGCATCGCGAAGCCAACGCGATGGTGTTTTCGTCGCTGTCCCGGGCTCACCGTGACTGCTGCTCTATCAGAATATTGTAAATGCGGAGGAAAGAGTTGCCTGTTCCCTCAGCTGCTTACCCTTCCTGGTTGCCCGGTTGGATGTCAGCACAGGAAATCGACCTCTGGGGTGGGGCAGGCCTTCAGGATATTGCCACGCCCCATGACGAAACAGGACGAGGATTTCCCTTTGCCATTTCATGGGCTGTTCGCATGGACCCTCGGATAATGGTCGGCATCCGGAACGGCCCTGATCGGGCATACGCTGACGAGTATGCCCGGGTGAACGGCCGTATCAATGAGGTGTCAAGACTGTTGGCAGCTGAGATCAAAGACAGAGGTTTTCGAGCCGAACCGCTGAAGGCCTCGGAGCGTACCGACCTGATCAATATCAAAGGGGACTTCCCCCACAAGACAGCAGCCACCCGGGCCGGTCTGGGGTGGATCGGCCGTAATTGCCAGCTGGTGACGCGCCAATGTGGACCGTGGGTTCGTCTGGGAACAGTCTTTCTTGATATGGACATCCCCTGTTCCACACCGATAGTGCGGGACTTTTGCGGCCGTTGTAGGAGGTGCGTTGAGGCCTGTCCTGCAAAGGCGTTGAAGGGCAGTGTATGGCAACCGGGTATACCCCGTGAAGAGCTTTTGGATGCGGACGCCTGCGATCAGTGGAAAAAGGAACACTACTTTCAATATCACGAGGGACACAATTGTGGAATCTGCTCGGCGGTTTGTCCCTACGGAGTGAAAGGGTTGAAGGGAAAGCGTCATACGTAAGGATACGCGGATCCCGCCGTGACGCTCTGAAAAATAATAGGGAGTGCCGCGGTCCTGCGGCACTCCCTATAGGACGAACATGTCAGCACCGCTGGGCGGGCATGGCAGCCAGGTTGATATCTTCGGCAACATAGTTGCCGTTGCTTTCCTGGAAGAACCCTACGGTGATGTCATCATCCGACTCTGATGTTGTCAAAGGATGCGGATGCGTCACCCTTCATCACGGTCGCATCATCGCTCCAGGCGAATGTATATTGTCGTTCGAACCACATTCGCCCAGTGTCAGGGTCTTTGCATCCCTGTCAATCGCCAGGACCTTGCCGTCAAGGAGACCGAAAAAGAATATCCCGGCAAAAAAGGCCGAAAAAATCCTTTGATTGAGCTATTTTTTTCGAAATGCTCCATCATCCTTCTTCTGGTGACGCTTTCATCAAAATTATTTTTAGGGTAACTTCCTTGTTGTTGTCGTCCGGTGTTCACTTTTTTCTTGACATTAAAAATATATTAGCTGATAATGCATATCAAAGAATAACACTTCTAATATTGGAGGTTGACATGTGTGTAGATCATACGATGATATGTACATGCGGACAGAACAGCGCCAGCTTTCATTTCAAGGATGAGGTGATGCCTCATGAGGTGGTAGGCGGGCTTTATTGCCCCCATTGTTTCTCCGGCATCGCCTTTAATCCTGAGAATATGATGAAGGACAACGGCTGGGTCATCGAGTACGACATGGAGGTGGCAAGGTTCATGAGTCAGAAGCTGCCCCGAACGGACATAACTCCTGAATATCTGTTTGATGAGGGATATTGCACCTGGCGCGGTGTTTATCCGACCGACCATCGGGACTCTGTCAGGGAGAGGGAGGAACTGGTGCAACTCGCGCGGATCAACCCGAAAAAGTATCTTGTTGAATTCAGACGATGGGGCATCGAGCGCATGGACCGCCTTTCACAGGAAGGATGGAGGAAGGCCGATGCCGGGAGATAGTCCTCAGGGGTTTGGAAAAAGCGCGTGCAGCATGCGGAATGAGGCGTTTCCCGAACTCCTTCGGTGCTCTGCATGCGGTGAGGTAGTGGAAGTGTGGTCGGATGAGACGGATGCTACCTGTCCCGGGTGCAGCTGCGGGATCAGGGCAGGAGTTGAATAACGTCCTCTAATAGAAAGGAGAAAAGCAGACAATGGAAAGACGAGATTTTCTAAAGGCAGCGGCGGTCGGCGTGGTTGCAGCCGGTATTGCGGGAACAGCCCGGGCCGCTGACCCCTATTATCCTGTCCCCGTTGATCCGAAACTCTTTGGGACGATAAATCGGGTGAAGGATCCGGCGGGCAAGTCCCCTCTGGAAAAGTCCCACGCACCGGTGGTCAGCGCCCCTCAGCAGGTGAAAGCGGGCGAACCCTTCAGCGTTGAGGTCTCTGTCGGCGAGTCGCTCCACGCCATGGGTCCTGCACACTGGATCGGCTATATCGAGCTCCTCATCGGCAATGAGCCGGCAGGGAGGGTTGATTTCCAGCCGAAGGGGTATCTCAAGCCAAAGGCGGTCTTCAGCGTTGTCCTGGGACCGGAGTTTGCGTCAGCCGGAAAGGCCACCCTGGTGGCCTATCAGCGGTGTAACCTGCACGGCTATTGGCAGGGGGCACTCGATATCAAGGTGATCTCGTAGCAGGACATAGCTCCGGCACCTGGTCAGCACCCCGGAAAATCATATTACGATACGAAAGGAACAGTAATGATGTCATCTGATAAGAATCTTATGGAGGCTTTTGCAGGAGAATCCCAGGCGAACCGGAAGTACCTCGCCTTTGCAACCAAGGCGGAGCAGGAAGGGTATCTGCAGGTCGCACGGCTCTTCAGGGCAGCTGCCGCGGCTGAAACAATCCATGCCCACAACCACTTAAAGGAACTGCACGGCATAAAATCGACGAGGGAGAATCTTCTTGCAGCCATCAGCGGCGAATCCTACGAGTTTCAGAAGATGTATCCGAAGATGATAGAAGAGGCCGTTGCCGAGGGGCACAAGTCTGCCGAGAGGACCTTCCGTCTTGCGAATGAAGTCGAAAAGGTTCATGCCGATCTCTATCAGAAGGCCCTGGACAGCCTCGGAAAAAATGCGGAAGCCGACTATTTCGTCTGCCAGGTCTGCGGCTATACCGCCGAGGGAGAGGCCCCTGACGAGTGCCCTGTCTGCAAGGCCAAGAGACAGTCCTTCAAAAAGGTCGATTAATAAAAGCGCCCGACGGAAACCCCGGACCGATTCTTCGGTCCGGGGTTTTTCCCCTTTTTTCAAGGTGTAACAGATATCCTGTCGATTCCCCGCTGCGCCTGCGTTCCCGTGTCAAAAAAAGTTATTTACAAGGAGGATTTGATATGTCATAATACTCTTTCCGCAGCGGGGAAACCACACCTGCAGGGCGTAGCAGATAGTGGTATATTTTTGTCATGCAGTGTGATAGCCTGTAGTATCCGTGACTGCAAGGAACTCAGACGAGAAGGTAACGAAATGACGAAGGAACTGAAGGAAATCATTGACTTGGGAAGGCGCCTCGATGAGCTGTCCTACGAGACGTATACCGTATTTGCGAAGCGGGAGGATTTCGATCCTGTCCTCCTCGTCCTCTGGGCGGACATGGCCGACTGGAAGAAGAATCATCTGAAACACTGGAAGCGGATCGCCAAGACGTTCGTCTACAAAAACCTGTTCAAGAGGAGCACGGACGACCTCAAGACGATCATCAAGCAGTTGAAGAACATCCAGGCAGAGCATGTTGAGTTCATGAGACGTCTGCGCAAGAAGAGGATAAGCCAGGAAGAGGCGATCTCGCAGACGATACTCAACGAGTTTTGCCTCGTCACCGATATTTTTCTCGAGATCTTCTATACGTACGACGAGGTGCTCCAGGACCGCTCCTGCTGCTTTGTGGAAGAGTGCGAATCCCATCTGGTGAAAATGGCGAACGCCCTGAAGCCCTATCTCAAGCTGAATCCGCTGTATGCGGTCCTGCTGCGGTCCATCGTTGAGATGAAACAGAAATACGACTACCTCCTCACCTCCTCCGGCAAGCTTAAGAAGGCCGCAGTCTGAGGCCCCTGCCTGCTGAGAGCGCAGGACGATGGCCGGCACACTCGACATCTCGGGGATCTTCGGCAGCGATCAGGAACTGCTTGATACCGTGCAACAGCGGCAGATCTGCTATGACGTCGAGCCGTTCTACCGGCCTGACAGGAAGGGCACGCTCCTGCAGATAGGGTTTCAGATAAGCCTGTACGGGACCCTTCGCGGCGGTGATGAAGAGCGGGGGCCTGACGCGGAGGAATATGCGGCGGTAGAGCGGGATGTCCGGAGGGTCGCCCAGGCTCTGGCGCAGACCTGTAACCCCCTCCATATGGCCGGGACGACCATCACGGATGTCGGCACGGTCACCTATTCCCACGAACGGGGCATGAGGCCTGATGTGACGGTGCATATCCCGGTCTTCGATCAGGAGGACTTCGGACACGCTGTTGATGATCACGTGAGAAAGACACTGGAAGCCGCCGTAGGCCTCCTGCAATCAGTCGGGGTGAGCAAGTCCAGGTGGCAGGAATGATCCCGCTGTAACGATGGAAGCGATCAGGATAGGCCATCTCTCCACCTTTTATCACACAGCCGTCCTGCTTATGGCCGACCCACACCTGCCCGGAAGGTTGGGAGTTCCTGTGCACTGGCAGCTCTTCGGCACCGGGCCGGCTATCGTCAACGCTTTTGAGAAGAAGGAGATTGACCTCGCCTATATCGGTCTTCCCCCTGCCATTATCGGCATGGCCCGCGGGGTACCCATCGCCTGCATAGCCGGCGGGCACATGGAAGGGACGGTTCTGTGCGGCGGGAGGAACTGGGGCGGCTTTCCGGAGATCGGACGGATAGAGGACATCCTCGGCCAATTTGCCGGCCATGCGATCGGGGTACCGGGAAGCGGCTCGATCCACGATGTCATACTGAGGGACTATCTGGAGCGTTTTGGTCTTGCAGGCACCGTACAGGTGATCAACTACCCCTGGGCGGACCTGGTCCTGGAGGCGGCCGTGAAGAAGGAGATTGCAGCAGCTATCGGAACTCCTGCCCTCGCTGTTTCCGTGCAACGCTACGCAGACGGCAAGGTGTTATTCCCTCCTTCCCTGACCCGGCCGCACAACCCCAGCTACGGTATCCTCGCGAACCGGGATCTGCCGGAAAAGGAACAGCAACTGATCGAGGCCTTTCTCATGCTCCACGAGGAGGCGACCGCGCTGCTGAGGGATCAGCCTGACGAGGCTGCGCGCATTATTTCGAGCTATGTGGGATTTGTGGACGAGGCCTTTGTCCTTGATACCCTGATGATCTCACCGAGATACTGCGCCCAGCTTTCCGATGACTATGTGGCCAGCACCATGGACTTTGTGGGCACCCTCGGCAGACTCGGATATATCATGCGCGAGCTGCAGGAGGATGAGATATTCGACCGCACGCTGATCAGAAGGATACATCCGGGCAGGGACCATTATGGCTATGACGGAGATCCCTATACATTGTGAATCTTGGGTTGTCAGCGATAATAAGGAGGCGACATCATGGCTGAACAGGAAAAACCTTTACCCAGACCTCCCCAGACCCCCTTTGGAATGAAGAGGCGTTTCGGGCAGGAAGAGAGCCAGTCTCTGATGGCTGATGAGCTGGCGCGGGCTGCTGCAGAAGGCAGGCTCGATGAATATATCAGGCAGGAGGTCCCGGATAGTGAGTATGCACGGAACCTGGTGTCGATGATGATGGGGATGACCGGCATGGCGGATATGAAACCGCCGGAGGCGCCTGCAGGCATGCGGGCAGGGGAGGCATCAGCAGCGGTCGGAGGGGAGCCGCAGGGGGCCGATACGCCGGCAGCTCCTTCCCCGGAAGTGCTCGAAGCGATTCAGGCCGGAGACGTTGCCGGCCTCAAGAAGCTGTTGAAGCAGGAGCATGAAAAAAGGACGGGAGTCACCTCCCCGCAGATTGAAGGGCATCAGCCGGCGGAGGAACTTCCCGCACCGGAAAAAGAGGTGATCGAACGGCTGATCACCATCGCATCAGACAACGGCCTTACCCTCGACTGGGTTATCTTCAGGGCACTCAAGCTCTATGCGGAGGAGTATGGGAAGACCGGGAGACTCTGAGATGGCCTGCTTATTCAGGGGCAGCAGATTCCATCCCGGGGTATGCAGCCGGTGAGACGATATCTTCTGAGGGAATACGGCTCATGGGGCGTCATGACCATCTCGTATCTGGCCGGCCTTGGTATCAGCGGCAACGCCGGCATGCCTGCCGTGGCCGGATTCTTCTCCCTCTGCCTCCTCATCAATTCCAAACAGGCCCTTACCCTCTGGATGAGGGGGGCCGTGCCCGGGAGAAGAACCTCCGGGATTGTCTTCAGCGCACAGGTGGCGGTGGCGGCCTTCCTGCTGGTGCCCCTGCTCATCGGGTCGGCAAGGCTTTTTCTGCCGTATGTCATTGTCCCCCTGGCGTATCTGGCGCTCCTTTGCTTCGCGGGAGAGCACCATATCCTTACCGAGATATCCGGCTTTGGCCTCCTGACACTCTCGTCGCTGATCGGCAGATATATCACCTCCGGGATAGTGGATCACCGGCTGTATGCTGCTGTCGCCCTGTTCTTCGTCGCCGGGGTCTTCAAGGTGAGGGTGCAGTTCAGGAAGGACCTCGGCCATCGGGCAGGGATGATCCTGTATCTGGCGGCTGCGGCCCTCCTCTATTCGTGGATGGAACTGCCGCTGGTTGCACTGCTTCCCCTTGCGGAGAACCTCGCCTTCAGTCTGTTGCTGTACCGGATCAGTCAGCAGGCAACCGGTTGGACCGAGGTCGGCAAGGGACTTCTCTTCCTCGTCCTCCTGGTGAGCAGCTACACGGGGCGGACCTTCTTCACGACGGCCTGATCCGCCGTAATCTGCTCAGCGGTCTTCACTATCGATTCGTATGAGACAGCCCCCTCGCGGAGGAGGATGACATGTCCTTCGACGACTTCGATGATCGTGGAGGGTCTGCCGCCGGGCGCTGCACCTGCATCAATGAGCATGTCGAGCACTCCATCGAAGTGTCTCAGGACATCCTCCGGATCGGCAGCAGGGGGAGAGCCGGAGATATTGGCGCTGGTTGCCGTTATGGGGAAGGGGAGTGAACGGGCAAGATCAAGGGCGAAAGACGGTCCCGGGATCCGCACCGCCACCTTGCCGGTGCCTGCGGTAATAAGGGCGGGCAGATCATGCCGGGCATCAAGGAGCAGGGTGAGGGGGCCCGGCCAGAATCGCGCCGCAAGCAGCAGGGCGAGAGGATCTGCAGCGCATGAGACGAGGGGGAGAAGATCCCTGCTGCCGATAATGAGGGGTATCGCCTTGTCTGCAGGGCGGTGTTTGATGGCATAGAGCCGTTGCAGCGCATCGGCGTCATCATACCTCGCCCCTATGCCGTAGAAGGTCTCTGTGGGGAATGCTATGATGCCCCCCGCGGTGATCCTGTCGCAGGCCTTTGTCACTGCCGCCTGTCGGGCGGCATCGTCCGTATGCAGTACGATCATGTATTAAAAATAGTAGCACAGGGGAATTCTCCGGGGAAAGGAAGGCGCATAATTAGTGCTTGACAAGACCCCCGGGGCCGAGTATATTTAGGCATATCTCAGATGCCTGCACTGCAGGATGATCTTCCAGGAGGGAGTATGGGTTCGAAGAGACTGTACGTAGGGAATATTCCGTTTAAGGCGACGGAGGAAGACCTGCGCGAGCTGTTTGCACAGGCCGGTGAGGTCGTCTCGGTGAAACTGATCAAGGATGCGGCAACCGGCAGGCTGCGGGGATTCGGCTTTGTGGAGATGTCCTCTGACGAGGACGTGGCAAAGGCGATCTCCATGTTCAACGGAAAATCATTCATGGACCGGTCTATTGTCGTCAATGAGGCCAAACCCCAGGAGAAGCGGGAAGGCGGATTCAGGGGAAGACCAGGCGGCGGCAGGGGGCCGAGGTAAGCCCCGCCAGGGAACCCTAACTTTACGACTTCTTAAGGAGCATCGAGCCGGCCGAAAGGCCCAAGTCCTTCGACACCACCTCGCACTTGGATTGGAAGAGGAAGAATGTCCTCTTGCGCGTCCCGCAGAGGGTCTCGAAGTTCCCCTGTCCCTTGCTGACGACGAGATCGGCCTTCTCAAACTCCGCCCTGAATTCCGCTGACGTCCACTCCAGTATGGTGCCAATCGCATCAGAGCCGTTGTCGGTCACCTCGCAGAGTTCCGGGAGGCCGACCTGCAGGGCATCTTCCATCGTCACGTCATTCAGCACCGCCGAGCCCTTTACCACCGCCTTCACCTTCTTGCCCGATGCCTGGAGTTCCTCGATAAGGAGCCTGTCAAAGACGATCTCCCCGGCATTGTCCAGCAGATAGAGGATGCTGTCCGTTTCCCTGACGGCTGCGAGGAAAGAGGGATAGTCATCGACCGCGATGCAGGGCTCAAGCGCCCGGGTGACCGATCCGTTGATGTCGACGGAGGTGAAGATCCCGAAGTCGATGACGTTTCCGGCTATGGCAAGACGGGCAGCCGTCCAGAGCGGTTCTGCGCTTTCCCGTACCCTCTCGCGCAGCCTGGGATAGAGACCAAGGGCAAGGCTGTTGTACGTATGCTTGATGTTCCTGAAGGGGTCTTCACCCAGCCGCTGCCGTATTGCCCGGTGGAGAAAGGTTGTTGTGTAGGCAGGGGGTTTCTCCATATCAGCGGCGGCGATGACCGGCAGGACCTCCTTGATCATGCGTTCCTGGAGGCCCTCGTCATCCGTCAGTTGCCTGAGGGCGATAATGGTCTGCCTGATGAAACAGGGGAAACAATCTGCGTATGTCCGCATTTACGGCTTCTTGGTGATGCGGTCCGCCCTGGCCTCGACCTCTTTCGCCATCTCCGCGCGGTGGGTGCGCAGTTTTCCCGCGATGCCCGGGTCCTTTATCCCGATGATCTGGGCGGCAAGAATGGCCGCGTTCCGGCTGCCCGCCTTCCCGATGGAGACCGTGGCGACCGGGATGCCCGGCGGCATCTGGACGATGCTCAGGAGAGCGTCCAGCCCGTTGAGCGGCGAGGCGTCCATCGGTACGCCGATCACCGGCAGGATCGTATGAGAGGCGATGACCCCGGGCAGATGGGCCGCCATGCCCGCCCCCGCGATGATCACCTCAACTCCCTGCTTCTCCGCATCCCTGACGATCCGCATCGTCCTTTCCGGAGTCCTGTGGGCAGAGGCAACGGTCATGCGGTAGGGTATCCCGAAGCGATCGAGGAACGAAGCGGCCTCTTCCATTACCGGGAGATCGGAATCGCTTCCCATGATGATCAATACCCGTGGTTTCATAGCTTCCTCCGTCAGCTTCTTCGGCATGGCTACCTGGTGAGCGCCCTGTCGGCGATGTCTTTCCGAAAGTGCATGCCGTCGAAATGTATCTTGCCGACCGCGTCATATGCCTTCTTTTTTGCGGAGGCGATGTCCTCTCCCGTGGCGGTGACACCAAGGACCCTGCCTCCGGAAGTGACGACGGCACTGTCCCTGAAAGAAGTCCCCGCATGAAAGACGTGGACGCCTTCGATGCTGTTCGCCTGATCTATTCCGGTGATCGTGTCACCCTTGCGATAGTTCCCGGGGTAGCCCTTGGAGGAGAGGACAACGCAGACGGCCGGGTCTTTTTTCCATTCGATGGAGACATCGCCCAGCCTGCGGTCCGTGATCGCCATGGCGATCTCCATGAAGTCGGTCTTGAGTCTCGAGAGGACCGGCTGCGTTTCAGGGTCGCCAAGCCTGCAGTTGTACTCAAGGACATAGGGGACCCCCTTGTCGATCATGAGCCCCGCGTACAGGATGCCTTTGTAGGGTATGCCCTGGTCCCTGAGGGCCTTGATGGTCGGCCTCATGATCTTTTCGATCGCTATTTTTTCCAGGTCACCTGTCAGAACGGGAGCCGGGCTGTATGCCCCCATGCCGCCGGTATTGGGCCCCTCGTCATTGTCGAAGATGCGCTTATGATCCTGGGAACTCACCATGGGGACGATCGTATCGCCGTCCGTAAAGGCCATGAAGGACGCCTCTTCTCCCTTGAGGCATTCTTCGACCACGACGCGGTCACCGGCCGGACCGAAGATCTTTTCCTTCATGATCAGCCTGAGGGCGTCTATCGCCTCATCGAGGGTGGAGGGGATGAATACGCCTTTGCCCGCTGCGAGGCCGTCGGCCTTGATGACGATGGGGGTGCCCTTGAAGCGGATGTGTTCCTCCGCGTGGAGATAGGAGGTGAACACCTTGTATTCGGCGGAGGGGATGCCGTATGTCTTCATGAGATCCTTGCAGAAGACTTTGCTGGATTCCAGCTGCGCTGCGGCCTTTGTCGGCCCGAGGATCCTTCTGCCCTCCTTCTCGAAGAGGTCGACGATTCCCCGCGAGAGGGGATCTTCCGGGCCGACGATGGTGAGGTCGATCCATTCATATTTGACGAAGTCCAGAAGGGCGCTGAAGTCGTTATGGCTGACGTCGATGCATTCGGCGAGCGCGGCGATGCCGGCATTCCCCGGGCAGCAGTAGATCTTGTCCACCAGCCTGCTCTGGGAGAGCTTCCAGACGATCGCGTGCTCTCTTCCCCCTCCTCCTACAACCAGTACCTTCATCGTCTCAACCTCGCATCAATCAAGTAATAGGGCAGCGCGCACGCCGCGGCGTGTCGTGCCCGAAGAGCCTTTATTATACTTTATTTGGACTTCAAATACCCCTTCTCCAGCATGCTCGCATACTGTCCGTCGCCGATAATCACGTGATCCAGAACCCTGATACCCAACGTGTCGCCCGCCGATTCGAGCCGCTCGGTGATCAGAATATCCTCCCGGCTCGGGCTGGGGTCGCCGCTGGGATGGTTGTGGACGAAGATCACCGATGCCGCGGCCTCCCTCACCGCTGTCCGGAATGCCTCGCGGGGATGGATCAGGGAGGAGGTCAGCGTGCCTTCGGACACCTGCGTCTCTTCCATGAGCCTGTTCTTGACATCGAGCAGGGCACAGCAGAAGATCTCCTTCTTGAGGCTCTTCATCTTCGGATGGAAATAGGCGTATACCTCTTTCCCGGACGTGAAAAAGGGTCCCCGGGATGCCGTCTCCCTGAAAAGCCTCCTGCCCGTCTCCAGAGACGCCTTCACCTGCGCCACCTTCGCCTTGCCGAGGCCCCCGATCCTGCAGCATTCAGTCGTCGCCGCCTGCTCGATCTTCTCGAGAGAGCCGAACGTGTCGAGAAGCTCCATCGCCAGGTCCATCGCGCTCTTTCCCTTTCCCCCGGTCCTCAGGATGATCGCGATCAGCTGGGCATCGGACAGGCTTCCCGCCCCGTGGCGCAGCAGCCGCTCGCGCGGACGTTCCTCTTCGGGCCAGTCCTTTATGCTTCTGTAGGCCATAGGTACCGAGATTGTATCATCAGCAGCCGTGCGGGGTAAAGATGAAAAAACGGTCCTGCTTTGACGATGAAATAGGCGTGTGATAAGATAATTCATGCCGCTGTACGTGTATGAGGCAGTCGACACTTCCGGCAGGAAGGTCAGGGAGAGCATGGCATATCCCGATGAAGCGGCCCTGAAGGCGTCCCTGCGGGAAAAGGGCATGATGCCCCTGAGCATCCGTGTTTCGGAATCCCGGTCCTTCTCCCTTTTTGACCGGGTCACCGCCAAGGACCTCCTCGACTTCACCCGCGAACTCGGCAATCTCCTGGATGCGGGATTGCCGATAGACCGTTCCCTCTACGTGCTTTCAGAGCACGCGGAAAAAAAGGCGATGCGGGCGATCATCAGGGACGTGTACGTCGACATCCAGAAGGGCAACACCCTTTCCTTTGCGATGGGAAAACACCGCATCTTTCCCCGTGTGTATATCAACATGATAAAGGCGGGAGAGTCCGGCGGCATCCTCGATACGGTCATCAAGCGGCTCGTCGCCTTCCTCGAGACGATGATCACCTTCAGGGAAGAAGTGATCTCCGCCCTGATCTATCCTTTATTGCTCACCACCGTGGGAGGTCTTGCCGTCGCGGTCCTCATGATCTATGTCATCCCCCGGTTCGCGAAGATCTTCGCGGATATGGGACAGTCGCTTCCGCTGCCCACCCTGATCCTTATCAACGGGAGCAATGTCTTTGCTTCCTACTGGTGGGCAGGGGCCCTGGTTCTCATCGTATCCGGGATGGCGCTGCGGGGCTATGCGAAGACGGCCGAGGGAAGGAATACCCTCGATACGATCAAGCTGCGTATTCCTGTCCTGAAGAAGCTCATCATGAAGATGATCATAGCCCGTTTTTCGAGGACCTTCGGCACGCTTCTTCAAAGCGGGGTGCCGATCATCGAGGCGATCAGGGTCTCCCGCGAGGTGATAGACAATGATGTTGTGTCCGGACGACTGGCGGTCCTCGAGGAGGGCGTGAGCAAGGGCAAGGGGATGTCGGCACCCCTCCGGGAAAGCGGGGTGTTTCCCCCGATCGTGGCCCAGATGGTCTCGGTGGGCGAGGAGGCGGGCAGGCTTGAGGAGACCTTCCTCCTGATCGCAGAGCGGTTCGAGACCGAGACGAAGAGTTATATCAAACGGTTCGTGAGTCTCTTCGAGCCGGCGTTGATACTCCTCATGGGAACGGTGGTAGGGTTTATCGTCATCTCGATGCTCATCGGCATCTTCAGCATCAGCGACATCCCCCTGTAAAGGATCCGTGGCGGCAAGGCCCCTCCGCCGACCCGCCTTCTGCTGTCTGAGAATTTTATTTGACCGGTGAGGTAATATATAAAATTGACGGACAGTGATTGTACCAACAGGAGGTCATCATGAATAGACGTTTTGACAGGGGGAAAAGGGGAGAGCGGGGTTTTACCCTCATCGAGCTCCTCGTGGTTATGGTCATACTGGGACTCCTGGCTGCGGTCGTTGCGCCGAATGTCTTCAAGCATGTCGGCACGGCCAACGTAAAGACAACGAAGACCCAGATCGAGATGCTCGGACAGGCCCTCGACGCCTTCCGGCTCGATACCGGGAGGTATCCGACAACGGCCGAGGGACTCAACGCCCTCGTGACCAATCCCGGGGCCGAGGGGTGGAACGGCCCGTATCTCAAGAAGGGCATACCCAACGACGCGTGGAAGAAGCCATACCAGTACCAGGCACCCGGCAGCCATGGCGATTACGATCTCTTCTCCTACGGCGCTGACGGTGCGCCGGGCGGTGAGGGTGAGAACAAGGACGTTACGAGCTGGGAATAGGGGCTTTACTCTCCTCGAGACGATCATCGTTCTCTTTATCGCCGGCCTTGCGGTGGCTGTCGTTATTGTCTCGACGGGACGGCTGAGGGAGAGGTCCCTCTTCAATGCGGAGGCGCGGAAGATCTATCAGACGCTCAAGCGGGCACGGGAGATATCCCTTCTCGAGCGGAAGGGCGCCGCTGTCAGGGTCGATCCTGAAAAGGGCCGGTACTGGATAGAGTATGACGGAGGGAAACAGCCGCCCCTTTCGGTTCCTGCCGGGGCCGGCATATCCGGAAAGGACATCTTCTTCTTCCCCAAGGGAAACAGTTCGGGAGGACGCATACTGCTTGTCGATGCCGCGGGCAAGGGATATGCGATCAGGGTTGACCCTGTCCTGGGAACACCGACCATCAGGCGGTTTTAGCCTGCTCGAGGTGATGGTGGCGCTGGCGATCCTCGCCACCGCGCTCGTCGCCGTCTTCCAGCTTTTTTCGATGACCCTCAGGTCTTCGCTGAATGCGGAGAAATACACGAAGGCCGTGTTCTATGCCCGCTCGATGCTGGATGAATCATACACGCTGCCTGACATTGAAAAAGACTCGCTTTCCCTGACGTTCGACGGCGATTTCAGGGGCAAAAGGGAGGTGACGGTCAGGTCATCCTCGGAGGACGAGCGCGTGAAGCTCTACGAGATAACCGTGACCGTCACGTGGCCGCCTTCGGGGAGCCTGCGCATGAAGGGGCTGCGGGCGGTGATGACTGATGAATAGACGGGGCGGCTTCACGCTCGTCGAAATCCTCCTGGCGATGTCTCTGGCGATCGTCATCATGGTGATCCTCTTCGCCGCGCTGAGACTTGGCTACCGTGCCCAGGAAAGGGGCGGGGCCAGGGCCGAGGCGACACAGAAGCTCAGGATCATCAACGACCGGATCTCCTGGCTCATCCGCGGCATCTATCCCTATGTGATCAATCAGCCGGACATGAAGAAGATCGCCTTTGAGGGGTCCTCGGACCGGATCGGGTTTGTCACAACGAGCGTAGACAACTACGCCGCCGGACCGGAAGACCGGCCAGGGCTCAAGTGGGTCTCGATCGCTGCCGATAACAAGGGCCTCCGGATACGGGAGAAGGTCTTCTTCCTGTCAGAGATCGTGGAGGAGTCCGGCGGCCGGGACTACCTGCTTGACCCGGGGGTCAGGAAGCTGGCGTTCTCCTATTACGACCTCAGACCCGAAAAGACCGAGAAGGAAACGGAGGGGGAATGGGTCACCGAGTGGGATACTGCAGACAAGCCGTATCTTCCCGCAGCCGTCAAGGTGAAGATCACCCTTGAGCAGGACGGCAGGTACGAAGTCATGCCCGAAATGATCGTCAGGCTGAACGTCCTGACGACCCTGCAGTAACCGTCTTCCCTTTCGGCTTCGCTATTTCTTCTTCATCTGCCGGCCGCAGCAGATGATGTCGCACGTGTCCACGCAGCCGCAGGTCCTGTCGACCGTGACCGCCAGTCCGCAGACACCACAGACATAGCCGCTGCCCTTCTTTGCTGCCGTCTTCTTTGCCGTTGTCTTCTTTGCTGTTGTCTTCTTTACCGTCTTCTTCTTTGTCGTTTCCTTTGCCGCCGTCTTCTTGGTCGCCATAATAGCTCCTTTTTCTGAGATCTCAGGACATGCGTCCTGTTTACTTCCCAGTATAGCAGAATATTGTGTAAGATAAAGACGGATCAGCACCGGTGTAATCATGGACCAGGAGAACAGGAAACAACAGGACATAACAGATGCCGGCACCGCTATCGGCCGGATGCTGGAGACGCTTGAGGCTGAAGAGCAGAAGGGTGACGGCGCGGGAATTACCCGATGCTGCAACCGCATCGGTGCCCTGCACCAGGCTACGGGTGATTACGATGCTGCCCTCGCATTTTACCACAGGGCGCTTGAGGCTGCCGAAAGATCCGGGGACGGCGCCGGCGCCTCCCGCAGCTGCGACCGGATCGGCATGGTCTATCAGAAGCGGGGCGATTATGACAGGGCACTGGAGTTCCACCACAAGGCCCTCGGCATCGCCGAAGAGGTGGGTGACGTCGCGGGCATCATCGAGGGGTGCAACCAGATCGGCATGGTCCATCAGAGCAGGGGAGATTATGACACTGCCCTGGAGTTTCACGATAAGGCCTTCCGGTTGGCTGCGGACGGGGGCGATACGGCCGGCATGGCCAGAAGCAGCAACCAGATGGGCATGGTATATCAGAACCGGGGAGACGCGGCGCGCGCCCTGGAGATGGCCGGCAAGGCCCTCGCGGCGGCGGAAATGGCCGGTGATGTTGCCGAGGCCCTCAGAAGTCATAACCAGATCGGCATGGTCCTGCAGGGAAGGGGCGACTACGACAAGGCGCTCGAGCGCCATCGCACGGCATTGGGGATGGCCGAAGACATCGGAGACGTTGCAGAGGCCTCTGAATGCTACCACCAGATGGGGGTTGTCCATCAGCGGCGGGGCGACTACGACAAGGCGCTCGAATTTCACCGCAGGGCGCTGGAAATAGCCCGGAGGATCGGCGATATCGCCGAGGAGGCGAAGTGCTACCACCAGATGGGCGTTGTCCACCAGAAGCGGGGGGATTATGACACCGCCTTTGAGTTCCACCAGAAGGCCCTCTGCATCAACGAGAAGATCGGCAATGTCGCCGCTGTTTCACGGAGCTATAACCAGATGGGTATCGTCTATCTTAACAGGGGCGAATACGACTGGGCACTGGAATACTGCCAAAAGGCGCTGGACATAGCCGAACGGATCCGCGACGCTGCCATGGGTTCGGTCGGTTACCAGAACATCG
The DNA here is from genome assembly GCA_021825365.1 of Nitrospirota bacterium. Taxonomy (GTDB): domain Bacteria; phylum Nitrospirota; class Thermodesulfovibrionia; order Thermodesulfovibrionales; family UBA6898; genus JAKAGF01. The sequence continues at coordinate 52,755 of JAKAHR010000007.1, forward strand.
GTATCGTCCACCAGAAGCGGGGCGAATACGACAAGGCCCTGGAACTGGCGCAGCGGGCTCTCGAGATGAAGGCACACACGGATGATTTCTACGGCATCCTCAGGATCTACGGGCAGATGGGACTCCTGCACAAGCTCAAGGGCGACTACGGGAAGGCGCTCGAATACTCCGAAAAGGCGCTTGAACTCGCCGAGAAGATCGGAGACGCTGCCGGCGTCGCGAAGAGCTACAACCAGATCGGCATAATCCACCAGAGCCGGGGCGACTACGGCGGTGCGCTGCAGCTTTTTCACAAGGCGCTTGAACTTGCCGAGAAGATCGGAGACGTCGCCGAGATATCCGAGAGCCATAACCAGATCGGGATCGTCCATCAGAGCCGCGGGGACTACGACCGGTCCCTCGAGTTTTTCAAAAAGGCGCTGGGTATCGCAAAGGGCATCGGCGACATTGCGGGCGTCTTCAAGAGCTACCACCAGATCGGCATCGCACACCAGAACAAGAATGAGTACGACGCCGCCTTCGACTACCACCGCCAGGCGCTTGAGATCGCAGAGCGCATCGGGGACATCACCGGCGTGTCGAAGAGCTATCACCAGATCGGGATCGTCCACCAGAGCCGTGGGGACTACGACCGGGCACTCGAGTTTTACCAGAAGGCGCTCGAGATCGCCAAGCGGGTCGGGGACGTGGCGGGTGTCGCGAGCAGTATCGGCATGGTCGGCAAGGCGATGCAGATGAAGAAGAACTATATTGACGCCTTCGTCAACTACCTCGTGTCGCTCGACATATTCGAGAAACTCGGCTCGCCCAATGTGGAGATCGTCCACGGGTTGATCACCGAGCTTACCAAGGAGATGGGGGAAGAGGACTTCAGCAAGCTTCTTGAGGAGTTGAAGAACAAGAAGCAGTAGCTCCGGATAGTCGGCGGTTTCCGGCAGGGACGCTCATGCGGAGCCGCCGCTCTTCCTGACGTGCCGGATGTTCGGTTCTCCGGGATGCATCTGCCTCACAGCCTCCTTCTTCTGAGGACCGGTATCTAGAACCTTCTCTTGTAGAAAAGCCCGAAGGTCACATCAGGCGCGCCTGCGGTGTTGGGGTCCTCGGTGAGAGAGAGTTCGATGCTGTCTTTTCCGTCGACATACCTCCCGCCCAGGACCAGGAGCACGGAGGGCCTGTCGATCGCGCCGATATCTGTCTTGGGGAAGGGCGAGCCCTGCGCCATCACCTGCCCCAGGAGAGAGAAGTTTCTCCATAAGGCAGCCTCGATTCCTGCCCCCGCAAAGAGGAAGTCCCTCAGATGTATCGTCTCATAGGCCTTCAGGTCCCCGGGAAAGACCGCACCGAGGTTAAGGTATGCCTTGAACTTGTCTCCCAGCTTCTTATCGATGAGCAGCGCCGCCCCCGCGTCGATGCTGCCGCTGCCAAAGCCCTTCTTTGCATCGCCCGTGGGGAGTTCGGCGCCTGCCCTGACGCTGATTACCGGGTCTGCCTGATGAAGCATGTATTTTGCCGAGACACGGATGTCCCCGATCTCCGGGCCATCGGTGGTGCCCTTTATCACGGTTCTGCCGTCCCTGCGCACCTCATAGAGGAACTGGTCCCTCGGTCTACTGCTCCTGCCGTAATCCGAAAATCCGAAGGTCTTGTGATAGCTGTGGAGGAATCCGTCCATCGCGCCGCTGGTGAAGAGGAGCACCGGCACCTCGACATCGACCTCCAGCGGGCCGAAGGCCTTTCTATATCTCAGGGAGAGTTCTGCAAGCTCTGCATCGATGCCGATGTTCCATGCCGCGGAATTGCGCACCACGTAGACGCTTGAATACGAGACCCCCGCGGTTAGGGAAGTTTCCGCAGCAGCCGATTCCAGGATGGGCGTATTGATGTGAAGGAACAGGGGGAACTGGTTCTTCACCGCGAGAGGTCCTTCGAAGGGGAATGAAGGGAGGGGGAAAGCCAGCAGGACAAACAGTGAGGCGTATGCGATGAGTGCCTTTTTTCCCATGACGGGAATACCTTAGCAATGAAGACCGGGTCCTGTCAACGGACCCGGTTGATACCGTGAGGACCGATGGACAGGCTCGACAGTCCTTCCTATCTCACCAGCCTCTTCCTCATCAGCCGGAAGGGATAGGGCGCAAAGACGATAGCGACAACGGCGAGCCAGAGGATGTCCCACTTCACTGATGCAATATTTCCGGCTGCAAACGACCTGCAGACATTGACGAGGTGGTACAGCGGCGTGAAGTACGCGATCTTCGCCACGATCGGGTGAAACTGGTCCACCGGAAAGAAGATGCCGGAGAAGAGGAACATCGGCGTGATGAGGATGGTGTAGAAGTAATTGAAGGAGTCGATCCCCGGCACCAGGGCGACAAAGGTCAGGGATATCTCGGCGAGGATGATGCCACTGATGAAAAGCACGGGTATCGCAAAGACGATAAGGCCTGAGTCAACAAGACCGAAGGCGGATATGACGACGATAATGATCGCTCCGTAGATCATGCTCTTGGTCGCCCCCCACATCATCTCCGCTGCAATGAGATCGTCCGCATTCACCGGGGTGGCGAGGATCGCGTCAAAGGTCTTTTGGTAGACCATCCGCACGTATGTGCCGTATGAGCACTCATAGGTCGCGGCGAACATGGAAGACGATGCGATAATCCCCGGGGCCACAAAGTTGATATACGGCATCCCCTGTATCTCCTTCACGTAGACCCCGAGGCCGAGCCCCATGGCAGCCAGGTAGAGGACCGGCTCGACAAAGTTCAGGGCGATGCTCGACTTGTAGAGCTTCGTGTAGACCTTCAGGTGGCGCTGCCAGACCCGGTATGCCCGCTTAATCCGCAAGGGACCTCCCGGTCAGGGAAAGGTAGACGTGTTCCAGGGTGCCGCCGTATCTTTCCATCAGCTGTTCTGGGGAGTCGATCTCCCTGATCTTTCCGGAATCCATGATCGCCACCCGGTCGCAGATCTTCTGGGCCTCTTCCATATAGTGAGTGGTCAGGATCAGTGTTGTGCCCCGGGACAGCAATAATTCCATCTTCTCCCATACGGCGTGCCTGCTGTGGGGGTCTAGGCCGACGGTCGGTTCGTCAAGGATGAGGATATCCGGGGTATTCATCAGCGCCCGGGCAAGCAGGAGCCTCCGTTTCATGCCGCCGGAAAGGCCCCGGATCGGGGTGTCTGCCTTCCCCGCCAGTTCGACGAAATCCAGCAGTTCCCGGGCAAGGGGGGCCGAGGTCTTTTTCGGTATATCGAAATACCGTGCGTAGACGACCAGATTCTCGAATACCGAAAGGTCGGGGTCGAGACTGTCATCCTGGGGCATGACGCCGATGCGCGCCTTTATCTCGCTGGGGTGTTCCCTGACGTCCAGGCCGAAGACCCGGACACTGCCGGCCGTAGGCGGCATAAAGCAGTGGATAACGCCCATGACGGTCGTCTTGCCCGCTCCGTTGGGGCCGAGAAATCCGAAGCATTCGCCCTCGGCAATGTCGAAGTCCACCGTGTCCACGGCGCGCAGGCTGCCGTAGTCCTTGATAAGCCCTCTCGCAGAGACGATCGTCATGGGGTAGTATACCATTGCGGCTGATGTCTCTTCCCCTTGCAAATATGCCGGAAATCTGTTATCCCATATGCATGGCCGATGATTCGCTGGTCACGATTCCCGCCGGTTCGCTGCGGGCGATGGAACGGAAGGTCGAGTCCTTCAAGACCCTCGTCGAGATATCGACGATCATATCCTCTACGCTTGACCTCGAAGAATTGATGTCTCTTGTCATGGAAAAGGCGAAGGGCGTTATGGGGGCCGAGGCATGCTCCATCCTCTTTTATAACCGCGACCTGCAGAAGCTCGAGTTCGAAGTCGCTGTCTGCCAGGAGGGGGACGCATCGAACATACTCAAGAAGAAGGTGTTGCTCGATGTCGGCCAGGGGATCGCCGGATGGGTAGCCGAGCACCTGGAGCCGCTCATCATCGAAGACGTGAAAAAAGATTCCCGCTTCTTCCAGGGTGCCGACAAGATGACCGGTTTCGAGACGCGGGGCCTGATCGCCGTCCCGCTCATCGGCAGGCGGGGCCTGATCGGTGTTGCCGAGATGGTGAACCCCGGCAGGTTCGATTTTGACATGGAGATATTCCAGCTGCTCTGCAGGCAGTTTGCGATAGCCATAGAGAACTCGCTTGCCCACAGGGAATCCCTCCAGCGCGAAAGGCTGAGGCAGGAACTCGACATCGCCTCCGCTCTGCAGAGGAGTTTTCTCCCTGAGTTCCCCACCCTGAGCCTGGGCGATCTGACTGTCTCTGCGGTCAACATATCGGCCGCCAAGGTGGGCGGGGATATCTACGACTTCGTCACGCCCGTGGAGGGAAAGCTCGGAGTGCTCATCGGCGATGTCTCGGGCAAGGGGGTATCCGCTGCCCTGTACATGGCCAAGGCGAGCAGCGACTTCAGGTATATCTCGAGCCGGGCCGAATCGCCGGCGGCTGTCCTCGACGGCCTCAACACGGCCCTTTCCCGCTACCCCCGTGGCATGTTCCTCACCGCGATCTACCTGATCGCAAACAGCGCAAATGGCGAGGTGCTGATCTCCAGCGCAGGACATCCGCCCTGCATCTGGATCACGGCAGAGGAGGTCCGGGTGCTCTCCGTGGCGTCCGGCCCGCCGCTGGGGATTGTCCCGACCGGCTACGAGGCGACCCCTATCGCCCTCGGCAGGGGCGAGCGGCTTATCCTCCTTACTGACGGCGTATTCGACGCCAGGGACCGCTCAGGCGCGAGGCTGGGTTTTGAACAGGTGGTCGAATTCATCAGGCGCCACCGGGGCGAGGAGGATATCGTACCGAAGCTTGTCGATCTGGTGACCGATTTTTCCGACGGAACCGAGCGGGCTGACGACCTCACGATTGTAGAGGTCCGGCGGGGATGAGGCTGCCGAAAGACTCGGCTGTCATCACCATCCCCTCGCAGCCGAAGTACCTCTGCGTGGTGCGGGAGGCAGCCGCGCGGATGGCTGATATGGGAGGTTTTGACGCCTCTGCGGTCGAGGATATAAGGCTCGCTGTTGATGAAGCATGCTCAAATGTAATAAAGTATGCATATGGCGGTGACGGCGGAAAGCGGATCACCGTACGGTTCAGAAACACCGTGGCAGGATTCGAGGCACTGATCGAAGACAGCGGGCCCCGGACCGACCCAGCCTGCCTGAAGGGGCGGGACCTCGATGAGGTGAGGCCGGGAGGACTCGGCATACATTTTATCAGGAGAACATTCGATGTCGTCGCTTTCGACGAAAGGAAACGGAACGGCAACCGGCTCAGGCTGCTGAAATACCGCGATCGTGGACATGAAGATAGACATACAGGAACATAAGGGCATCAAGGTCTTCGCCCTGTCAGGGGAGATCGACATGTCGTCCTCGCCTGTGCTCAGGAGCGAGCTCATGGGGCTCGTCAGCAGGAAGGTGCCGGTCGTATTCGTGGATTTTAAGGACGTCTCCTACATCGACAGCTCAGGCATCGCCACCTTTGTCGAGGGACTGAAGGCGATGATGCCCTACGGCGGAAGGCTGAAGCTCCTGGGCGTCCCCGCAAAGATCATGGAGATATTCAACTTCTCAAAGCTCGACAAGGTCTTCGAGATATACGGGAACGTTGAGGATGCCTTCAAGGGCTGAGACCTTCTTCGGGTTCATCGGAAACCGGGTCCTTTCCCTCAGGAGGGATGTCCACGACGCCGCAGTAATTATCAACCAGACCTTCTACTGGAGCACCCTCTCACCGCTCCGGGGCAAACCCATCAGGCTCAGGGCGAGCATTTCGGAGATGGTGAAGGCGGGCTATAACTCCGTGCCGATCGTTGCGGTCATCTCGCTCTTTGTCGGAATCATCCTTGCCCTGCAGTCCGCCTACCAGCTCAAGCGGGTGGGGGCGCTCATCTATGTCGCGGACCTCGTGGGCGTCTCGCTCACCCGGGAGCTCAGCCCTATCCTGACCGCTATCATCGTCTCCGGACGCAGCGGCTCGGCCTTTGCCGCCGAGATCGGCTCGATGAAGGCGGCGGAAGAGGTGGACGCCCTCATCACGATGGGCATCAACCCGGTGCGCTTCCTCGTGGTGCCGAAGCTCATCGCCCTCGTCGTGATGGTCCCTGCCCTCACGATCATATCGGACGTTATCGGTATCTTCGGAGGGTTTCTCCTATCCATCACCGCGCTGGAGATGAACGCTTTTAACTATTTTCAGGAGACGATAAACGCGCTGCATATAAAGGACATCATGACGGGCCTGGTGAAGGCGCTGGCCTTCGGCGTCGTGATCACCATCGTCGGGGCCTTTGAAGGATTCAAGGTGGAAGGCGGAGCAGAGGAGGTGGGGAGGCGGACGACCGCGTCGGTCGTCGCCTCCATCTTCCTGGTGATCGTTTTCGATCTCTTCTTTACCACGCTCTTTTACTATTTCACATGACGGGGAAAGATCACTGAGCGAACCAGCGGGAAATGCGATTCAGGTCGTCGGGCTCCAGACCCATTACGGCACGAGGGAGATACTCAAGAACGTCACGGTCGACATCCCGAAAGGGAAGACCACCGTCATCCTCGGCGGCAGCGGCTGCGGGAAGAGCACGTTTCTCAAGCATGTCATCGGACTGCTTCGGCCCACGCGCGGACAGATCGTCATCAACGGCAGGGACATAACCGCGATCGGTACCGGCGAGATGGACGAGGTGCGGCGGAAGATGGGTGTCCTCTTCCAGGGCGGCGCGCTCCTGAATTCGATGACCGTCATGGACAACGTGGCGCTTCCGATACGGGAGCATACTAAGCTGGGCGAGTCCACGATACAGATCATGGTGCGCATGAAGCTCGACCTGGTGGGGCTGTCGGGCTTTGAGAACTTCTATCCGTCCCAGCTTTCCGGAGGCATGAAAAAAAGGGCGGGCCTCGCCCGCGCCATGGCCCTTGACCCGGAGATACTCTTTTTTGATGAACCCTCGGCCGGTCTCGACCCGGTGACGGCCGCCGGACTCGACGAGCTTATCCTGAAGCTCTGCACCGTGTTCCGGATGACGATCGTGGTCGTAACCCATGAGCTGGCAAGTATATTCACCATCGCTGATTATGTTATCATGCTCGATGCCGGCGCCGTTCTCTACGCCGGAGATCTGGCGGGGTTGAAGGCATCGGATAACCCCCGGATCAGGATGTTTCTGGAACGCAGACCCGAGACAGAGACCTACTCTCCGGACGATTATTTCCGGTTCATCGCCGGGGACTGACAGGAGGCCAGGTGAAAGAGGAGATCAAGGCCGGCATCATCATCGTCACGTCGCTCGTCGTGCTGACGCTTATCGTCATCCTCATCGGAGGGGGCAGGTTCTACGAGAAGACGGATGTCTACGTCATCAAGGTGATGAATTCCGCGGGGCTGGAGCCAGGGGCGCAGGTGCGCCTCGGGGGCGTGAGGGTCGGAAAGGTGACGGACATCAAGGGACCCGACGGACCCGGCAAGCCTCTTACCATCGAGATCGGGGTCAAGACAGGGACGCCTCTTTACAAGGGGACGAAGGCGATGGTGAGCCAGATAGGCTTTGTCGGCGACATCTACCTTCTCCTGACCGTGGACAAGGCCACCGGGGAGAGGATACCCCCCGGACAGGAGCTCCCTTCCGAAGAAACGATCGGCTTCAACGAGATCATGGCACGGGTGGACAGTCTTTCCCGGAATGTGGACGGCCTTGTCACGGACGTGGACAAGCTCTTCAGCCAGAAGAACATACAGCAGGTGGAACGGCTCGTCGGCAACACCAACGACGCCATCGTAAAGGGCACTGCGAGCGTCGAGAAGGTGGCGAACTCCCTGAAGGCCACGGCTGAGAAGCTCGAGGTCGTGCTCAACGAGATCGAGGACGTGGTGAAATCCAACAAGGGAGACGTGTCGGTTCTGATCAGGAAGGCCCATGAGGACCTGGAGAAGGCAGGCGAGATGATCAAGAGCTTTGAGGAGACCGCCCGTGCGGTCACGAAGACCTCCGGGTCAGTAGACCGGGCTGTGGAGGCCCAGTCGCGGAACCTCGGCAGCCTGATCGAGCGGATGAACAGGACGACGGAGGACCTGCAGGACCTGTTGCAGGAGATCAAGGTCAAGCCGTGGAGCATACTTTACAAGGAGCAAAGGGGTGAGTGATATGCGCAGATGGATCGTCGTTGGGATGATGCTTGCCGTGCTCGGGGGCTGCAGCACGCCCCGGACGAACATATACAGCCTCTACCTGGGCGGCGACCAGACTGTCCGGGACAGGTCTGCAGGGGCGGACCTTGTCGTGCACACCAGGGCGCTGCGGTATCTGACCCAGCCCTACATCGCCTGCAGGACCTCACCCTATCAACTTGAAATCTCCCCGTACTCCAAATGGGTGGCATCCCCCGAGGAGATGGTCCGCGATGCATTCAGGGAAAGATTCGCCCTCTCCGGCCTTTTCAGGGAGGTTCGTTCTTCATCCTCCGGAGCCGCTGGTTCCCATGTTCTTGAGATCGACCTGAAACGCTTTGAAAGGACCGACCTTCCTGCCGGGTCGTCTGCAGAAGTCCTGCTGGAATACTCCTTCCTCTCTCCCGAGGGAAAGGAACTCGCCCGCGGGACTGTGTCGAAGAAGGTGGCGCTTGCCGACAGCGGGTTTCTTGAGCTGGCAAAGGCCCTCAGTGCCGGCCTTTCCGAGGGCATTGACGAGGTCCGGGCCGCTGTTGCGAAGACGGTTCCTTCAGGCAGCTGACCGCACGTCACAGTCTTCTTCTGAACAGGGCGAAGAAATGCTCTTTCAGCTTCTCGACCAGGGGACGCTGCCTCCATGTCTCCAGGGCTATCCTCTCTGACTTCAGCAGGTCATTGAAGAATATCTCGGTCATCAGCCTGCCGAACGCCGGGTCAATAATGCCGACGTTCCCCTCGTCGTTCCTGCGCAACGATTGGAAATCGAGGTTCGCCGACCCGATGACCGACCAGCAGCGGTCGAAGACAGCGGTCTTGGCATGGAGTATCTCCCCGTTGTAGGAGTAGATCTCGACCCCGGCCTTCAGGAGACGGGTGAAGAAGGCCCGGGCCGCATAGAAGGCCGCGGTGATGTCCGACTTGCCCGGCAGAAGAAGTTTTACGTCAACGCCCCGTGCCACCGCCTCCTCGAGGACCTGGATCATCCTCCTGCTGGGCGTAAAATAAGCGGTAGTGAGATAGATGTTCCTTTGCGCACGGGTGATGCTGTAGTAGAGAAGTTTGCGCATCCGCCTCCTCCCCCTGGCGGTGCTGGCGAAGATCGGGAGCACCGCCAGGCCCCCGGGCAGGGGCTGCACGTCCCTGTCGAAGGGTATGGGTTCTCCCTTCCAGATCTCCCATGATTTTTTGAAGGTCTCCAGGAGCCTCCGGGCAACGGGTCCTTCGAGGATGATCCCCGTATCCCGCCATCCCCTCCTTTTTTTCCTGAGACGGTAATACCCCCGGTATTCATTAGCTATGTTCAGCCCACCGGTGAACGCCTTATGGCCGTCGATGACGATGAGTTTCCGGTGATCCCGGTGCACATAGTGAAAGGGCGCTCTCCAGGTGAAGGGTCGTGATGCCCGCACCCTGATCCCCGCCTCCTTCAGAGTCTTCCAGAATTTCATCGGTGTCCCGAAGGAACCGAAATGGTCATAGAGCACATGGACCTTCACGCCCTCTGCCACCTTCCTCCGGAGGATCTCCGCCAGTTCGCTGCCTGTCTCGTCATTTCTGAAGATATAGAACTCGAGACAGATGATCTCCCGAGCCTCCTCCACCGCATCAAAGATACTGCGGAAGGACTCCTGCTCTTTCCAGAGAAGCGTTACGGAATTGCCTTCCGTAAAGAATGCGCCGTAGGCCTTCTGGATGCCCTGCTGGGAGAAGACCTCTGTCGTTTCCGTCGCCTCGCCGACCTGCATACTACATCATCGCCGCAACGTGCGGCCCGTGTCAATCCGCCCCCCGCAAACGGGCCCGAAGGCCCGCGGGCTGGCATTTTTGGCCCCGTATAAGCTACAATGAAAGCGTAGGTTTTTCAGGAAGAGGCGGTATTAATGGATGTCTTTATAAAGAATGCGCGGGAGGCTTCGTGCGCCTGTGACGCCCTCATCCTCCCGATGACAGAAGCTGGTCCCTCTGCATACGGCAGTCTTGGCCCCTCCGTATCAAAACTCCTCAAGAAGGTCTTTTCCCGGGAATTCAGCGGCAAGAAGAATGAAGTGCTGCTTGTGCCTGCGTCTGACGATCTGAAGCCAGGGCGCCTTCTTCTGGTAGGTCTGGGAAACAGGGAGGAGATTACCTCTGAAACGGTAAGGCAGGCCGGGGGCAGGGCGGCGTCGCACCTGCAGGGTGCGGGGATGAAGACCGCCGCCCTTTCGATCAGGGTCCTGTCCGGACTGAAGCTTTCACCTGCTGATTTCATCGAGGGCTCACTCCTGGGCGCCTACGCATACCGAAGATATAAGAAGGAGAACAATCACAAGGAACTCAGGGCCGTGACGATCCTGTCGAGGCCTTCGCGGGCTTTGGCAAAGGAGGTTGGCCGTGCGAAGACCGTTGCAGCATCCGTCTCTTTTGCGCGGGACCTTGTGAATACTCCTGCCAATGATATGACTCCGTCACACCTTTCCCGGGAGGCGGCAAAACTCCGGGGCAGGAAGATGACCGTCCGTGTGCTGGAAAGGAAAGACGCCGAGAGGCTCGGGATGGGAACCTTCCTGTCCGTTGCCAGGGGCTCCCATGAGCCGCCCAAGGTTATCATCCTGGAATACAAGGGCGGAAAAGGTGCGCCGGTGGTGCTCATCGGAAAGTCGATCACCTTCGACAGCGGAGGTATTTCCCTGAAGCCTGCCGACGGCATGGAAAAGATGAAGTATGATATGGCCGGGGGCGCGGCGGTGCTGGGCGTCATGAAGGCGGTCAGTGAGTCCCGCATGCCTCTTCATGTGATCGGCATCCTGCCCGCCACCGAGAACCTTCCGGGCGGTTCGGCAACGAAGCCGGGGGATGTGGTACGCTCCATAAACGGAACAACCGTCGAGGTGATCAGCACCGATGCCGAGGGCCGCATGGTGATCGCCGATGCGATGGGATATGCCCGGAGGTATAAACCTCGGGCGATGGTCGACATAGCGACACTCACCGGGGCCTGTTCCATCGCCCTGGGCAACGAAGCGATCGCCATGATGGGCAATGACCGGGGACTTATCGGGCGCTTCAGTGATGCCGCCGGGAGGACCGGAGAGCGGGTATGGGAAATGCCGCTTTTTGAGGAATACAAGGAGTATCTCAAGAGCGATGTGGCTGATTTGAAGAACGCCGCCGGGAGGAACGGTTCCCTGGTGACATCGGGATGGTTCCTCAAGGAGTTTGCCGGGGATGCGCCGTGGGTCCACCTCGACATCGCCGGAACCGCATGGACGGAAAAGGACAAACCTTACATGCCGAAGGGCTCGACGGGTATTGGCGTGAGACTCATTCTGAGCGTGTTGGAGGAACTGAAGTGAGTAGATCCCGAATAGCAGTACTCGTCGCATGCTTCCTCATCATCCCCGCCTCAGCCTTCGCGTGGGGGCCGCTCACGCATATCTATCTGGGCAATGAGCTCTTTTCCCTCAGTCCCCTCATCCCGGTTTCCCTGCTGGAGGTACTCAGGAGATACCGAAAGGACTTCCTGTACGGCAACCTCATGGCCGACAGCATCATCGGCAAGAAGTACCTCCCTGACCACAAGAGCTCCCACAACTGGGACGTTGCCTTCGATCTCCTGAAGTCTGCCCGGACTGACCAGCAGAAGTCTTTTGTGTACGGCTACATGGCCCACCTCGCCGCTGATACGGTCGCCCACAATATCTACACCGCTGACCGGAGGAACATAGGACATGCGGTGATGGAGATGAAGGCGGACAGCATTATCGAGAAGAAATACTGGCTGCAGGCGGTTGCCATCGACCGGAAGGTACAGGTGCGGAACGACCTCTTCCTTGAGCATTCCCTTGACAGGCTCCTGTTCTCCTTCAAGACGAACAAGAGGATATTCAAGGGCATGGTTCTCCTTTCGGTGCTGAACCGGGAGAGGATAGGGGATTTCATCGACCGGAATCTCGTTACGTCGCTGCCTGACCGGGAGGCGATCGAGCAGCTGCAGCACGACTCCCTCGACAGGATCATCGATCTCTTCCAGAACTGGGAGAACGCCGACGTAGTGAAGGAGAGCCCCAGCGGGGCCGCCTATCGGGGCGGCTTTGTCAGGACCTTCCTGAATTCCTGAGCAGGGTCACACAAAGATATCCAGCACAAGGCCCGTCGGGGCCCCTGAGGTTTCCTCATATGCCTTCCTGACCGAGCGGAAATCGGTCACCCCGCCATCTTCCGTTACGATGCTGGTCCTGTACGTCCGGGCAGCAACCGTTGCGGGTGGCAGTCCCGATGTACCCGGGGAAATGGATATCCTGTCTTCCTGATGAAATTTCCGACGGGGGATGAGCGAAGAGGCCGGCTGAATCCGCGGTTCCGGTTCAATCGTCAGTTGAAGACCCGGTGTATTTCGCACCTCATCGATAGACATAGCGCACCTCATTTTACCATAGAACAGTTAGTGATGCCGTCTCTCTTTGCGCGACCACAGCCATCTCAGAGTAAAAGATCACCGGCAACGGGGATGGCGTAGTAGCCCGGGGAGACCTTGTATGCCTCCAGAAACAGGGCAAGGGGGTTATTTTCCATGAAGGATCTGCCCGGCATAACCTCCATCGTCAGCTTCAGCCTGCCTCCCGCGATGGTCCCCTTCATACGGGCATAAATATCCTCTCCTTCAAGGGCAAAGGAGGAGACCGTAACTGTCTTGTTGGCAATAGACAGGGCGCCCCTTGCTGACCGGAAGATATTGAGGGGCAGCGCGATGCCCCCGAAAGAGCTGCTTTCCAGCCGCGCGTCGGTGATCTCAAACCGGATGTCCCCTGTCGGGCCGTCAATCTTCATGCGCCCTGAAAAGGTTCCGGTGCCCTTGACTCCGGCCAGGGGGAAGAGGGGGATAGAGGCGAGGTCAGCCTTTTCAAGGGTAAGCAGCACATGGCTTTTGCCCCTGATCAGGTCCACCCTGCCCTTGATAATGCCGCCGGCAGCAGCGCCGCTGACGTGCATATCGAGCCTGAGCAGGAGAAGGGAAAAAGGGTTAATCCTGCCGTGGATCCGCTCCGTGGCGAGCAGGGGCCTGCCGGCCTTCTTCAGGGCGATACCTTCCGCAGTGAAACTGTACAGGGGCCCCTTGCGGAGACCGGAGACCTCCAGCCGCATATCAGGGTCATCGACGGAGTTTTCGATCAGGCTGGTTATGTACGTTTCAGGAAAGACGACAAGCCAGATGCCGAAGAACAGGAGGAGGCCGGCGCCGCATACGATCGCGGCCTTCTTCACTTGGGCCTGATGAGACTCACGGTCATGTTTACGTTGAGCTGGGAGGGGTTGTCGAATGATGTCCTGACAACGGTCTTCTTCACGGCGAGGATCATCGGGGCATTTTCCATCTTGTACAGGATGTTCACCAGTTCGTTCATTCCGATCTTCTCGACCTGGACATCGGCCTCCTCCTCTGTTGCGTAGCGCTGCTCTTTCGTCGCCACCGCCTTCATCGCCTTTACCTTCTGGCTCAAGCCGAGAGACTTGAATATCTCATCCATCGCAGGGATGACGCCCTCCACACGCGAAAGAGACTTCCTTCCCTCCACAGCGGCGACAGAGCCCCTGAGGTTCAGGTAATCGTCCCTGAGGGTGAGCAGCTCATTCCTCTGCGTCTGCAGGACCGCCTGCTCCCGTTTCAGCGAAAAGGAGACCAGGATCAGGACGATGCAGAGGATCACCGCGGAGACCCACGCGGCCGGCAGGAGAAGTCTTTTGTCTGCGGGCAGTCTCATCGTCTTCTCCCCCTGGCGATAATCGTGAACAGGGTCTTGCCCTGGCCGGACGGTTTCGTCTCGGACAGGTTTGCCCCGGGCAGTACGGCATCCAGGTCGGTCTTGAGTCTCTGGGCATCAGCCACTGACGGGGCTTCGCCCTTGAGCACGATGAGTTCCCGTTCGACCGTAATCTCTGAGAGGGCGACCCCCGGCCGGCTCGTCCGGGAGAGGTCCAGGAGCAGTTGAAGGGGAGATGACCCGATAAAGGAAGTCTGCTTGTCCTTCATTTCCTTTATATGCGCCTTGAGCTGGTATAGTTCGTTCGTGACCTTCCTGTCCTCGGGAAAGAGAGTCTGATAGGACTTTCTCATCTCATCTTTCAGGGAGCGGATATCCCGTTTCGTAAAGACGATCATCATCCCCGCGTCGGCGATGAGTATGGCGAGGAGCAGGGCGGCAAGGACAGCCGTCGCCTTCAGCGATTTCTTCGCCTTTTCCGTATCAGCGGTATAGGCGAATTCACCGCGCCTGAAATTAAAGGCAGGGTTTTTGATCTCCCGCGCAGCAGCGGCACGCCGCTCCTCTTCGCTCAGCGATAAGGGGGTGATGAGGGAATCCGCCAGGCCCTTCTCTCCTGCAGCACTGTCGACGAGGTGGACGAGTTCGACTGAGGTGATGACCCGGGGATCTATCCCGGACGTCTTCAGCTTCCCGAGTATGTCTCTGAGTATCCCTTTTCTGACGTAGGCAACGAGTACCCGGGACTTGCCCTGCGATTCTCCCAGGAGGCGCGCGTCAAAGACGATGTCTCCGGAGCCGCCGAGTACGAGGCCGTCCAGCTCGAACGGCAGAAGTTCCCGGATCTTGGCGATGTCAGAGAAAGGCAGTTCGATGATGCGAACATCGAGAAGGGCCAGAGGCAGGCTCAGGACCTGCTCCGCATCCGTGGGGATCGTGTCAGCGGAAAAGGAGAACTTTTCGCCAACGGGGGTCGTGAGGATACGCTCCATCCCTGTCTTGCCGTTTTTCCCGGCATACACGGAAAGCTCGTTAGCCGTAAGATCGATGAAGGTGGCCCTGCTCATGCAGCCCTTTCAGCTCTCCTTCCAGAACTTGACCAGACCCCTGTTCCCCGACACCGCGAGGACAGTCTCAATAATGCGTCGTATGCCGCCGGCTTCCGCAACGGCGGTGACACGGAAGGCGGATGTCGTCGTCCCGGCGAACGCCCCCAGGGACATCGTGACGCTCTTGAGTTCAGTAAACGTATTTGATATTTCGGCAAGGCTGTCATACGACTTCAGTTGCCTCTGCGCCACGATCCTATCGGCAGTCGCCGCACTGATTTTGTCAGACAGGCTCATCAGCACGGGCGCCGGCGCTGTGTTCACATTGATCATTTCGTTGGATATTGTAACATAGGGAAGGAGCTTCTCATAACTCTCCCGGTCAATGCCCGGGATCAGGAGGAGTTCCTCCACGCTGTCCAGAGGGCCTCCCTTTGCCGTCTCTGCCGGTCCCAATGCAGGACGCGCTGCAGGGTTGATCCACCAGACTATCCTGTCTGCCAGTTCAGGGTTGAGGCCGAGTGCGGCGAGCAGCCTTCCCATGGCGGGATACCAGAAGACAGTCTCTACGGTCCCGTTTGCGCCAACCATCTTGTTGATATTGAACTTGGCGCCCTCATCCTCGATCCTCACCGAGATAGTCCCTTCGGGGTTGTCATAGGGGATCTTCTGCGATATCTCAAAAACAGCCTGGGTCTTCTCCTTCATGCCGGACGATATGGCATAGCTGGCAAGCTTGACCGCAGATCGCGCCGCAAGGGAAAGCTTTTGGGACGCCTGCCAGTTATGCAGGCTGCTGGTGCTCACGTAGACGCCATAGGCGAACTCGACGACCATGGCGGTGATGACCGCCACCACCAGGAGCGTCAGCACCAGCGCCATACCCCGTTCGTTCCTATGCCGCATTCCCTATCCTCGGCCTGAGGGTCTCGTACAGGGTAATCGGTCTCCCCTTGAGCGTCACGGTCAGCGTAATCCTTATCTCAGCCGGAACCCTTGTTGCTCCGGAGACCTCCCAGGTCTTCACCCATTTGTCCCCATCCTTCACCTCTACGGAAAATGAATCAATCCCTTCCATGAGCTCGGCGGCCGCGACGTCTTCCTTCTTATAGGCAGGCTTGATCTTCTTATACAGCACCGGCCTGCCTTCCCTCTCTTCAACATAGTAGGAGACCTGTGAGAGGCCGGGCACAAGCGGGGAAAAGGTCGTGAAGGTAAAGCGGGACGCCTGTTTGCCGTACAGGTCCCGGTCTTCCACCTTAAAGACCCCAAGGCGGGTGGATTGGCCATACGACAGCGACTCTATCTCCCTCGTCAGCGTGTCGACGATGCTTCTGGATTCCTGCAGGCCGAGAAGGGATTCGTCCATGCCTTCCATCGCCTTGTGGGAGAGGTTGAAGGTGCTGTAGACCGCGGCGAGGATGACCGAGAGCAGGGCAACGGCCAGGAGAATCTCAAGCAGGGTAAAACCCTGCATGGCTTGAAACGGGCTGCGGTTCCTGTCTTTCATCGTGTCTTCTCAACCATCTCCGTAAACCGGACTTCTTCCTTCCCCCTGCTCACGACAACCGCAAGAACGCTGATGCCGGGATAATCCGAGTCTTTTATCTCGGATGAGAACGAGTAGGCTGAAAAGGGTTCCGGGAATGTGCCCTTTGTTGCCGAGGACCGGGCTTCGATCTCCCGCAGCTTGTTCCTCGCCAGCATCGAGGCGACGGTGACGAACTCGTGCCGTGCTGCGATATCCAGGTGGTAGTTCATGGAGGAGATGAGGGTGACGAGGAGCCCGCCGATAATAGCCAGGGAGACCATCACCTCAAGGAGGGTGAAGCCGGCCCCGTTGCCCTCGGTGAACGTCCTATTGCGCTTCAATGATCTTTGTCCTTCCGCTTGCCGGGTTGAAGGCCACGGTCAGTCCCTTCTCCCCGTCCTTCAGACGGACCTTGATGAATTCCTGGCCCCCCGTGGGCCCGAAGAAGACGGTCACCTGGCCTTCTTTGAGCTCACCCCTGGACTGAAGGTCAACGCTGAAGAGGGTCTTCATGCGGTCGGTCTTTTCTCCCTCAGGGTCTTTCCAGCCGAGGGAACCGTCGCTGAAGTCGAAGGTAAGGGGATAGGTCTGCTTCGTATATATGGCACTGTCGTTGAGGTACCTCAGCAGGGAAGCAATCTTCCTCGCCTCGGAGCGTATCCCCTTTTCCCCAAAACCCGCAAAGGACGGAAACACGAGGACAGAGACAAGGGAAACGATGAAGATAACTGCCAGTATCTCGAGGAGGGTGAAGCCTGACCTTCCGGATGAAAGGAGGGGCAGCCGTCTGCCCATAGCCTGTGTCATGCCGACCTTATGGTTCATACCTATTCACGACAAGAGAGGCAGCATACCGATGAAGGACCCATGACCGGGCGGCCCCGGATTATTTCATGTCCCAGCTGGTGATGTCAGCGTCCTTGCCCTCTCCGCCTTCCTTGCCGTCACCGCCGTAGCTGAAGATGTCGTAGTCCCCGTGCAGTCCGGGCGAGACATAGACATATGCATTGCCCCAGGGATCAAGGGGGATCTTCTTCTGCTCAAGGTAGCCGCCCTCACGGTAGTTGTTGGGTATCTTGCCGGTTGTCGGCTTGGCGATGAGGGCGTCGAGGCCCTGGTCGGTAGTGGGGTACACGCCGCTGTCGATCTTGTAAAGCTTCAGCGCGGTCTCGAGGTTCCTGATCTGGACCTTTGCGTCTGCAATTTTGGCGTCATCGGTCCTGCCGATGATCTTGGGTGCGACGATGGCGGCCAACAAACCGAGGATGAACACCACGACGATGATCTCCAGAAGCGTAAAGCCGGATTCCCTGTGTGCGGTATACCCTCCTGCTCCGCTCTTTCCGAGGCATCTATTCTGATTCAGATTCATAGTTCCTCCATCTTCTGCGCCATAGAAAGGCCGTGACACAGATGTAGTATACAATATTCGGTCCGCCTCACTTTACCAGCTGATTGAGCTGGAAGAGCGGAAGGAGAATAGCCAGGACGATGAAGCCGACGATAAGGCCCATGAGGAGGATCATCGAGGGCTCCAGGAGAGAGAGCATTTTCTGCACCCTTCTCTCAAACTCCTCCTCGAACGAATCCGCTGTCCGGCTCAGGATCGCGGCAAGGCTCCCGCTCTTCTCGCCTGTTGAGATGAGCTGGAGAAGCACGGAGGGGAACCCCTCGAGTGCGGCGGAGAGCCTGACCCCTTCTGCCACCTTCTTGGCGGCTTCCATGATCCTGGCTTCGAGCACGATATTGCCCACCGCCTTGGCCGTCAGCTCCAGCGATTTGAGCACCGGAAGACCGCCGTCAAGGAGAAAACCCAGCGTCCTTGCAAAACGGCCGTAATAGAGTGCCTGCATGACCCCTGTCGGCAGTCTCAGGGTCAGGCGGTCGAGGACGGAGCGGTGCCTCAGTCTCAGGCGCCTGAAGCCGATGACCGCAAGGGCGGCAAGGATCAGCAGGAGCCACCAGTAGTTGACGAAAAGGGAGCTTATCCTGATAAGGATGACTGTCGCAATCGGCAGGGCTGCCTTGGTGCTCTCGAATATCTTGACGATCTTCGGCACGACGAATACGAAGAGAAAGGAGAGCACCACCAGACCCACAACCGCCATGAATACCGGATAGACCAGCGCTGTCCGCACCTTTGACCGGATGGAGGAATCCTTTTCAAGGAAATCAGCCACCTTGGCAAGGACGGCATCGAGGCTGCCGCTCTGTTCTCCGGCATTCACCATGTTCCGGAAGAATTCGGGAAAGAAGCCGGGATGGCCCTCCATCGCGCGGGAAAGGCTTGCCCCTCCGGAGACCTTCTCGCGAAGGTCGATGAGCAGCCCCTTCCAGGTGCCCCTGTTCTCCTCCGAAAGGGAGCGCAGCGCCTCGACGAGGGGTACGCCGGCGCCCAGGAGTGTTGCCAGCTGTCTGGTTACATAGGGAAGGAGGGCACGGTCGTGTTGTCTGAAGAGCCAGCTGCGCTCTCCCTGGACATATTCCCTGACGTCTTTGGGGTAGATGCCCCTCGCCTTGATGACCGACAGGGCGTCCTGCATGCCGTCCGCCTCAAGGGTGCCGGATGCGGAGGAGCCGTCCGGTTTATATCCTTTATACTGGAAGAGGGGCATACCGCAGGCCCTAGACCTCGGTCATGTCTTTTTGGGTCACCCGGAGGACCTCCTCGATTGTGGTGATCCCCTGCATTGCCTTGAGAAAACCGTCAGAACGTAGCGTGCGCATGCCCTTCGCGATGGCGCTTCCCTTGATTGACTGAGAATCGATTCTCCCGGTTATCATGCCCCTGATGTCGTCGTCGATGGTGAGGAATTCATATATCCCGGTTCTGCCGAGATAACCGCTCCCTTTGCACCGGTCGCAGCCCGCCCCGCGGAAGACGACCGGGGCCGACGGAGGCAGGTAGGATTTTTCCAGGTCCGTGGGTGAGTGCGACGCCTTGCAGTGGGGGCAGATGACCCGCACAAGCCGCTGGGCGAGGACACCCATGAGGGAGGAGGCAACGAGAAACGGTTCCACTCCCATATCGATGAGTCTCACGAGGGCGGACGGTGCGTCGTTTGTATGCAGGGTGCTCAGAACGAGATGGCCGGTAAGTGATGCCTGGATCGCTATCTCGGCGGTTTCGACATCACGGATCTCGCCTACCATGATAACGTCGGGGTCTTGCCGGAGGATGGACCGCAGCCCTGACGCAAAGGTGAGTCCTATCCGGGGGTTTACCTGTATCTGGCCGATGCCCTTGAGCTGGTATTCGACAGGATCTTCGACGGTGATGATGTTTTTTTCCTCGGTATGTATCCGGTTCAGGGCCGCATAGATCGTCGTCGTCTTGCCGCTCCCGGTAGGTCCGGTAACGAGGATGATGCCGTTGGTCTTGTTGAGAAGCTCCTCGAGACGGGAGACGTCGTCCTTGTCGAGCCCTACTTCCCACAGGCCGATCAGGCCCTGCTTGCGGTCGAGGAGCCTGAGCACCGCGCGTTCGCCGAAGGCGGTGGGTACGACCGAGACCCTGATGTCGATGTCCCTGCCGCCGATGAGAAGCCGGATGCGTCCGTCCTGGGGAAGCCGCTTCTCCGCGATGTCGAGGGATGCCATGATCTTCACCCTGCTGATGAGGGCGTCCTGGATGATCTTGGGAGGAGTGAGTACCCGGTGCAGCATGCCGTCGACCCGCAGTCTCACCTCGAGCTCCTTCTCGTAGGGCTCGATATGGATGTCGCTCGCCCGCTCCTTCACCGCCTGTTGCAGGATAGCGTTGAGGAGCCTGATAATCGGCGCCTCCTCCGTCAGTTCGAGTATGTCGCGCGGTCTTTCGAATTCGGTCGCAACGGAGGAGAGGTCCTCGCCGGTGATGTTGCCCATCACGTCTTCGGCGGAGCCTATCTGGCCGTAATAGCGGTTGATAGCGTCGAGGATCGAGCCTGACGAGGCGTTCAGCGGACGGGCGTTCAGCCCGAAGTAGCGGGAAAGTTCCCGGAGGGCGAGGATGCCCTTGTCGTCTGCGACCGCCGCCAGGAGAGTGTCTCCTTCCCGGCGAAGGGGCATGATGAGATTGCCCTTGGCATAGGAGAGAGGGATTTCCTTGATAAGGGCATGCTCAATGTCTTCATCCCTGATGACCTCGATCGTCTCCATACGGTCGCTGCGGGCTACTGCATCCTGCGCGAATAATTGGGCTCCGCGTACTGGACCTCGGGCAGGGCGGAATAAAGCTCAACAGCCTCTTCGACGGATTGCCCCTCTTTCAGTTTCAGGAGATACACCTGGAGCTTGTCCATGAACTGCAGCACGCTTGCCCCTTCCTGCGCGATGACGGCCCTGATCTTTTCCTCGGGTACTCCTTCTTTAAATTTCACCAGAAGCTGGCCCGGGGTAAACCGGTTGTTGGACTTTGCGAACTCCTTCTGCTTCTCCATCGTGATCTCCGCGAGCCTTCCCGGCTCTTTTATGACATGGGGGTTGAGGAAGACGATCAGGTTCGTCTTGTTCTTCGTGACGTTCTTCGTCTTGAAGAGCCAGCCGAGGACGGGTATATCCCCGAGGAGCGGCATCTTGGTCACGGTCTCCTCATCGTTTTCCTGCATCAACCCTCCGATGACTACGGTCTGGTTGTCCTTCACCACAACCGAGGTCTTGGTCGAGCGCTTGGTGATCGTCGGCCCGATGCTCACCGTCAGCGCGTCGGACTGATTCTTCACGGACGATATCTCCTGATAGATGTCGAGCTTGACGTGGTCGCCTTCGGTGATCTGCGGGGTAATCTTCAGGATGATGCCCACGTCCTGCCGTACGATGGAATTGAGTACCCCGGGGATTGCCGTTCCGCTTGTAGTGACCGATGTGGAAACGCTCGTCTGGCTCTGGGATATGAACGGTACGTTCTCACCCACGAGGATTTCAGCCTCCTTGTTGTCGGAGGTGAGTATCTGGGGGGTCGATAGTATGTTCACCGTGTCCCTGAAATCATTGAGGCTGAACAGGGCGGCATAGCCCGGGATCTGGAGTTCCTGCTGGATCGGCCTTCCGCCGGAGTCAACGGTGGTTATCGGCACGGTGAGGAAGTTCCCCATCCCGCCTGCGGTTGCGCCCTGAAGACCCTGCAGGATGCTCTGAAACGACGTCTGGTCGATCGTGCCGAACCCGCCAATGGCGATAGGAGAACCCCCCTTGGTCGCCGCTGCCCTCCACTGGACTCCCAGACTCCGCAGTTTGTCCATCGATGCCTCAACGATCATCGCCTCGACATATACCTGACGTCTTCTCCGGTCGAGCTGCTTGATGATCTGGAGGATATTATGGTAGTCGGCCGGAGATGCCATGACGATCAGGGAATTGGTCGCCTTGTCCGGTGTGATGGTGATGCCCCCGGCAGCCTCGAAGGGTGATGCCTGCACAGCCGCCGCCGGCTGTTTCGGTGCCGCGGTCCCCCTGATAATCCCTTCGAGGACCTTTGCCATGTCGGTTGCGTCGGCGTTTTCGAGGAAATAGACATTGATCCTCCCCTGCGCCTCCGGCGACGGCCTGTCGACCACGGATATGACGCCCTTCATCGACTCCCGTATCCCCCTGTCCCCGAAGAGCACAACAGCGTTCAGCCGCTGGTCGGCTATGGCGACTGCACCCGCTGCACCCGCCTGCGGTACGGCTCCGCGCGTCCTGCCCGGTGAAAAGCCTTCATTGAGCAGCCGCGACATTGTATCGGCGCTCGCGTACTTCAGGGGTACCACTTCAGGCAGGTCAGTGCCCGCAGGCTTGTCTATCACATCGATGATGGATAGGACCTTTTCGATGTTCAGGCCGGAGTCGACAACGAGGATCAGGTTGCCCGGCCCAAAGGTCGATATATGGCCGTCCTTGGAGACGAGGGGCTGCAGGAACTTCAGGGCATCATCTGCTGAGATGAATTTCAGGGTGACCAGCCGGGCGATGGAGCTCTCGGTGACCGGCACCCCGCTGGTGGTGATGCGGAGGCCCTGCTGCTTCGCCTCGGCAGCCGGAATGATTTTGTAGACGTCGACACCCGACGGGACGACGGTATAACCCTTGAGTTCGAGCACCGAGGTGAAGAGACTGTATGCGTCGTCTATGGATATCTTCGAGGGCGCTATGATCGTGATCTTGCCCTTCACCTTTTCGTCGAAGATGAAATTTTTGCCGGTAATCTCGCTGATGAACTTGGTGACCGCTGCGAGGTCTACATCAACGAAGTTGAAGGTGACGTCGCTGGCCTTCCTGGCCTCGGCGGCCCCGGCAGGAGACAAAAGGCCGGCCATAAGGAAAAAGGTAAGGAGCAGGATGACAAAAGGGCGGCATACGGAAGGACGCGCATATCTGATAATATTCATGGTCTCTGTATATTATTAAAAAAGGGATGCGAGGTCAATATATCGTATTATGCATCTAGCGGATCTGGTAGGTCAGGGAAAGGTGTGAACCGTTTCTGATGACATCCAGCTGTGCCCGGTCTAAACCCCGGAGGGCAGTCACCGCCTGCAGGGCTGTCTCGGGATTCGATATGGTGAAGTCATTGATCTTCAGAAGCACATCGCCGTTTTGGAGTCCCAGACTCGCATAGATGCCGCCCGGCTTCACCTCCCGAAGGATGAACCCCTGCTGTTTCCCCTCAACGAGGTTCGGGAGGAACCGTGCATCGGTCATGAGACGGTCAGGCTTTTCGAGCGCCTGCTGGACACGCTGTTGGTCAAGGACAAAGGACGCTTCCCCGGTCCTTCTGCCGAGGCTCCCTGCCGCTGCCTGCGGCTTCACTTCCTTTACTACCGCGATGTCCGTCAGCCGCATTTCCGTGTCCCTGCCGTTGGACCTGATAAAGACCCGGTCTTTTTCTATCCGGTCGAGCACACCCAGTCCGAAGACCTTCTCGCCCGCCTTGAATACCTCCTGTACGCCCGTCTTTTCGGCGAAGAACGCATAGCTCATGCGGCGCGGTCCGGCGATCGTCCCGATCAGCAGGATATCAGACGGCGCCGTCTCTGATCCGGATGCTCCTGAGAGAGGCCTCAGTTCGCCTGCGGGAAATCCGAAAGGGTTGTTCTTCAGCACAACTGCATAATCCTGCAGCGAGTACCGGGGGGCCTGCTGGACCTTCTTTTCCTGGCGAACTATTTTTCCCTTCGCAGGGAGTGCGATCGAAACGATGTCCCGCACAAAAAAAAGGACCGCCAGACAGAGAAGAACGCCCAGACAGATATTTGCCGCCAGGAGGAATCCCGGCCTTTTCAGCAGGACATCAACAGCAGAGACAGTTCCCATGATAGGGAGAACATACCAAAAACATGCCGGGAAGTCAAAAAATCAGCTAGTTGGCAAACCTCAGTGTCAGCGGTATGACGCGAAGAGCCCGCAGGACGGATGGAACGATAGTTGCCTTTTGCAACTATTTTGTGTCATTTGACGGTATTTGCGCGAAAGCA
Source organism: Nitrospirota bacterium (assembly GCA_021825365.1). Classification (GTDB taxonomy): domain Bacteria; phylum Nitrospirota; class Thermodesulfovibrionia; order Thermodesulfovibrionales; family UBA6898; genus JAKAGF01. Next base: position 76,718 of record JAKAHR010000007.1, read on the forward strand.
GATTGTTTGTTCCCTGTCTTCTCTTTAAGACTCAGCGCCACTCATTGATAAAAAGGAGAATCCCCTCATATTGCAGCTGAGGCACATGTTTTGCAATGTAGGGTTGCTGGTGCTTATGATGATTTGCCGGAAATATAATAAAGGTCAGATCAAGTCCTGTTTGCCTGGCCTTCGCGAGCATATCGAATCTCAAGAATATACAGCAGTATCGGATCACCACAATAAATCGATAAAAATTCTTGCAAGTGCATCCATGAAGTTGTAGATTGACTTTTAGGTATGTGTCAGACGTGTTCAGGAGAATGCAGCCGACTAAACATCGGAGATAATCCGTCCGATAATAAGGCTTGCATGCCAGGCATTCAGGAACAAAACGGTTCGCTACTCATATTACAACGTAGACTTCTTAGAAAGGAGGGCTCAATGCGGCTTAACGTTCGTTCATTTTTCATGTGCGCAGTTGCAATAGTCGTGCTTTTTTCTTCACTGGGCACAGTGCAGGCCGAGCCGTTGCAGCTGAAGTCATCGACGCAGTTTTTGTGGGGTGATGATCTTCTCGGCGATAGCCAGGCCATCATTGCCCAATACCTCAGACTCAATTACAACCCTGACAGCAAGAAGTATTCGGTTGCAGGGTATGGTCGGTTCTGGAAGGATCTGGGGGGCAGTGCCATCCGCGACGATCAATGGTCAGGGAGGCTTTATTATCTGTACCTCGACTATGCCCCGTCGGACACGGTTTCCCTGAGACTCGGAAGGCAGTTCACCAACTTCACCGCCGGGACGGCGATGATGGACGGCGCCACCCTCACGATCAACAAGGTGGGGCCGGTGGGCATCACGGTTTCCGGGGGGAGAGACGTCAGGTTCGGTCTTGACTCGGAACTGACCCGAAACGGCAATTATTTTGCCGGCGTCGGCGTCTTCCTGGAGAATGTCAGGAATCTGCAGCTGGGAGTCAGCTATGCGGTGAAGACCGACGCCTCCGATGTAGCCCGTCAGGAACTGGGCATGAATGCCCGGTATAACTTCAGGGGCCTCGTCAGCCCGTATGCGGAGGTCAGGTATGACTGGCTTTCGAAGACCTTTGACGAGGCATCGGCAGGCTTTGACCTCTTCGTCATCAAGAACCTCATGGTCAAGGCCGAATACTACCAGGCCTATCCCACCTTTGACGCAACGTCCATTTACAGCGTCTTTGCCGTGGACAGATACCGGGAATACCTTGTCAGGGCAGAGTACTATCTCGAGGCTCCCGTGACGCTCTTTGCCGCCTATGCGCACCAGATGTATGAGGACGGCCTGAATGCGGACAAGTACATGCTGGGCGCGCGGATCAATCCCAGCAAGGAGCTGACCGTCAGCGCGTCATTCGACTATCGTACCGAGCATTCCGACTTTACCGTTGCCGGGGAGACCAAGGGCAAGCTCTACGGGTTTGAGGTGACGGGCGACTACCGGTTCCGGAAGGACCTGGCTGTTTCTGCCGGCGTGCAGTACGACACGTATGACAGGCCGGTCCTCACGGACACCAACAACTATGCCCGCCGTTTTTGGCTTGGCGGACGCTGGATCGCGACGAAGAACATCGCGGTGAGCGCCAGGATCGAGGAAAATGTGAACGAAAATTTCAGTCATAGAACATTAGGCCGGGTTACCCTGGACTGGACCCTGTGATGAGAGGAGGGAATATGTTGAAGAAGACTTATGTAGTGATTGTCCTGCTCCTCGTGTTCTGCGTGGGCGCCGGGGCCTGGGCGCTCTCATCCCATAAGGATTATGCTTCCATGGAGATCAAGGAGTGTAATGCCTGCCACTCATCGAGCGGGGTCACGCAGAACCACGGATTCGAGTGGACCAAGGAGCACCGTCTCTATGCTGAAAAGCAGCCGAATAACTGCAGGGACTGCCATCAGCTTTCTTTCTGTCTTGACTGCCATACCGGCGGAGGGCTGGATGCCGACATGCACAAGGCGAATTCCGGCGTTGACTACATGCCGAAGTCGCACCGGACGGACTTCAGGGAGATCCACCCGATTGCCGCAAAGGACGACCCGAGGTCATGCTACCGGTGTCATGATGCCGAGAAATTCTGCGCAGCCTGCCATAACCGTTTCCCCAAAGGGACGCTGAGCATTAAATCTCATCAGATGCTGGGACCCAACGGGCAGAGATATACCTTTGCGGTGGGCCAGCATTCCAGCGAGGCCCGCAGGAATCTGCAGTCCTGTCAGTCGTGCCACCCCGACGGGGACGTCTGCATCCAGTGTCACAGCAGCGGCAAGACCAGCCCGCACCCCCGGGGCTGGAGGAATATATCAGGAAGGCTCAAGAGCGCCAGTGATAGCAGGACATGCGTCAAGTGTCATCTGCCAGGAACGTTTTAATTACATTTAACGAAGGAGGAGATAGTATGAGTACACGGAAGTTCAGTGCCATAACGCTCTGTCTGCTGCTGCTTGCCGCAGTGCTGACCGGCTGCGGCTCGTCCAGCAAGGAAGGCTCTTCAGGGACTACGCCTGATACCGTCGCGAGCGTGGGAGATGCGAAATGCATCCAGTGCCACAGCGCGAATGTGGATCCCCTTACGGCTGAGACCATTATCGCCCAGTATGAGAGCACCTCGCCCCACAAGGATTCTGCTCACGCCAACAACGGCAACGGCTGTGAGGCCTGTCACGGCGGCGGGGCCGAGCACTTCGGCGTGGGACCCATCCCCTACCCCAATCCATACGATGGCAACGGAACTCGATGCGCCAGCTGCCATGCGGGCAAGTACGCTACCAACGCTCCGACCAAGTTCGCTGACTCGAAGCACGCCAATGTGGTCATTGAGGAAGGCAATGCCTGCAGGCGCTGCCATTCGAGCGAGGGCGCCATACTCGGCGCGACGAACGGCCTGACCGGCCCGAAGGATGTCATGGACAACCCGGCCTATCAGGGAGCCGTGCCGCTTGCCAAGGAGTACACGCAATTCAAGTGCGAGACCTGCCACCAGCACGGCGGAGGCCTGCGCCCTGTCAAGGCGAGGAACGCTGACGGAAATATCGTCAACTGGAACCCCAGCAAGAGCAATATGGCCAATGATCAGTTCAACCTCTGCACCAGCTGCCACGGACTGAAGACCTTCGACGGGTCCAAGGTGATGGCCTCCGGCACGGAGGCTTCGGGCACGGTTCCGGTCGGTCATCACGAGAACAGCTGGTACCGGATCATCGCCACCACGCATTTGAATAACACGGACAACGCCACCAACGGCATCTCGGGCTATGTGCTCCGCGTTGCCAATGGGACGGCCTGTTTTGACTGCCACGGGCACGAGGCAAAGACCGAAACCAGCAACAACCCCTATCAGACATCGTACAAGGCAGGCACTACGTCCATCTACAGGGATTGGGCTATGTCGGGCCACGCGGGCGACCTGCTGAACATCAAGTATGCGGCTGCCGGAGCGGACGCCAGAACCGTCGAGCAGGTCGACAAGGTGATGAATGCTGCGGTAAAGTCCGAACCGTGGTACCACTATGACTGGAGCGGAGCCGACCGGCAGGCATGCCAGAGATGCCACACCTCAACCGGAGCGTCAAACTTCCTCAACAACCCGGCAGCGTATGACCAGACGAAGAACGACTTTTCACATCTCGCCGGGTGGACCAATTCGAGCAAGTCATCCAAGCAGAGGGAGATGCTCTACTGCTGGGGCTGCCATGTCAATTCGGCAAACGGTGTGTTGCGCGATCCGGGCGGCTTTACCGCTCCGTATAATTTCGCTGGAGCGGTAGCCAAGTTCCCGAATGTGGGCGCAACGAATGTGTGTGTTCCGTGTCATGCCGGCCGTGAAAGCGGCTCATCTCTTGACACCATTACGGACTTCAGCAACGCCAGCTTCAAGAACTCCCATTATATGGCTGCAGCGGGTCTGATGTACGTGAAGGCCGGTTTTATCGGCTTCATCGACCCTAACACGCCTATCGGGACGAGCACGTACGGCAAGTCGCTCACCTCCACCGAAGACGGCGGGGCGCTGAGCAGCACCCACCGCAAACTCGGCACCACGGCGATCAATGGCGACAGCCACAATACAGCGGCCTTCACCCCGGGGAACTTCGACTCCAACGGCCCCTGCGTTACCTGCCACATGCAGGCGACCGGTCAGCCCACCCGGGCGACAAGCCACACGCTGGCCATAAACACGAATGCGGCGAACGAAGTCTGTATCAAGTGCCACGGCACGGAGGTCGACACGCAGGAACACCTGACGACCTTCCTTGAGGAGCAGGCCGTGCCTTTCCAGAATGCGCTGACGCTTGCCACGACCCTCCTGAAGAACAAGTACGGGATCGAATACGACAGTGCCGTCAACCCGTACTTCTTCCCTGTGGGCAAAGAACATACGAACGCGAATCAGGTTAAGGACTGGACTCTGGGCGGGACGCTTTCCCAGGCTGATGCGAAGAAGCTGATGGGCGCCTGCTTTAATATCAATCTCCTCAACCGTGAACCTGCTGCCTACGTCCACGCAAGGACGTATGCCCGCAGGCTCCTCTACGACACCATCGACTTCCTTGACGATAAGACAATCAACATGTCGACAGGTGCCACGGCAATCGCAACATTCCCTGCCATCTACGTGAAGGGACCGACGGCAAACGATCCTTCCACCACGGAGTCGTTCAAGTACCTGGCAGGGTACAACCGCACCAGCGGCGCATGGAACGCCCTCGAGCGGCCGTAATAATGGAGTAACTGTCACAGGTAGACAGTCCCGCCTCGTCTGAGGCGGGACACACCACAGGAGACCCCGGAGCAATTCCGGGGTCTCCTGTTTTCTGAAATCTTCACAGGATGGAGTCTCCCCACTTTCAACCATCATGCCTGAATAACCCGACTGTCAGCCAGGCCCAGCAGCGGGCCCTCCGGACTACATCACCTTGAATTTTATATGTTTCCCTCAAATCCCCCCTTCTTGACATCCCATTTTTTCCATGATACCTTGCTCATAATTGCTGAGGGTTGCCGTTCTTGTTCGAATTAGGCTACGGAAAACGCATCAGGCCCTCAGGAAAAGCGGACGAGTGAATAGGGCGAAAGGGCTGAATATGAAACAGGGAGAGACAGTGCCGGCATCGACTTTTTCGGTGTTGCGCCCCGGCCTGTGGGGATTCCTACCTACATCGCAGGCGGATAAACGGGTGCCATGAAAGGAGGGCTATATGAAATGTGTTTTTCGAAGGCCGTTTATTGTTGCAACAGTTTTTCTCGCTTTGCTGCTTTCATCGGCCGCAATCTACGCTGAACCCCCGAAATTCTCGTCATCTACCCAGTTCCTGTGGGGTGACGATCTTCTGGGAGACAGCCAAGCGATCGTCGCCCAGTACCTGAGACTCAGCTATACCCCTGACAACAAGAAGTTCAGCGTTGCGGGGTATGGACGGCTCTCGAAGGATTTCGGGAGCAGTTCGATCAGGGAAAGTGACCTGACCGGCAGGCTTTATTACCTGTACCTCGACTATGCCTTGTCGGACACGGTCTCGCTGCGTCTCGGCAGACAGTTTACCAATTTCACCGGAGGTACGGCGATTGTTGACGGCGCTACCGTCAACATCAATAAAGCGGGGCCGGTGGGGATTACGGTTTCAGGGGGACGGGACGTCAGGCTCGGCCTCGATTCGGAACTGACAAGAAACGGCAACTATTTTGCCGGGGTCGGCGTCTATCTGCGTGAGGTTCCTAATCTGCAGTTGGGCGTAAGTTATGTCGTCAAGTATGACGAGTCAGACCTCGCCCGTCAGGCGCTCGGCCTGAACGCCAGATATTTCTACAAAGGCATTGTCAGCCCCTATGCCGAGATAAGGTACGACTGGCTCTCCAAGGCGTTTGACGAGGCCTCGATCGGGGTGGATTTCTTCCCGATAAGGAACCTCATGATCAAGGCGGAGTTCTATCATTCCTACCCCACCTTTGACGCCACGAGCATATACAGTGTCTTCGCGGTCGACAAGTATCGCGAGTATCTGATCAAGGCGGAGTACAGCCTTGCCGCCCCTGTCAGCCTCTTTGCTGCCTATGCACGCCAGACATATGAGGACTCCCTGAACGCCGACAAATACATGATTGGAGCGAGGGTGTATCCCAATGACAGACTGACCGTAACCGCCTCGTTCGACTACAGGATCGGATATGCGGAGTACAACGGATTCACCGGTGAGACAAAGGGAAAACTGTACGGGTTCGAGGTGACGGCGGATTATCGGCTGAGGAAAGACCTTGCCGTCTCTGCCGGTGTTCAGTATGATACCTACAACCGGCCGGATATCCTGGGAACAAACAATTATGCCCGGAGGTACTGGCTGGGTGGCCGGTGGAACGCCACGAAGAGCATCGCCGTGAGCGCCCGTGTTGAGGATGACGATAATCCGAATTTCAGCCATCGGATGCTCGGCCGGGTTGCCGTGGAATGGAACCTGTAAGGAAAGGGGGGACCATGTTGAAAAAGGCATATATACTGATCGTCCTGCTCCTCGTTTTTTGTGTCGGGGCCGGGGCCTGGGCGCTCTCGTCGCATAAGGATTACGCAACCATGGCTGTCAGGGACTGCAATGATTGCCACCAGTCGAGCGGGGTGACGCAGAACCACGGCGCGATGTGGGCGAAGGAGCACCGTCTCTATGCTGAGAAGCAGCCGAATAACTGCAGGGACTGCCATCAGCTGTCGTTCTGTCTCGACTGCCATACCGGCGGCGGCCTCGATGCCGACATGCACAAGGCGAATTCCGGCGTTGACTACATGCCGAGGTCTCACCGGACGGACTTCAGGGAGATCCACCCGATCGCGGCAAAGGACGACCCGCGGTCGTGCTACCGGTGCCATGACGCCGAGAAATTCTGCGCAGCCTGCCACAGCAAGTTTAAGAGGAACGACCTGTCGTTCCTCTCGCACCGGAGGCAGTTCAGTGACATACAGCTCACCGCAGCAGGGGCGAAACACGGGATATTCAATGCGAACCAGTGCCAGACCTGCCACCCGGAGAGTCTCGTGCCGGTACACCAGTGGTCAGCCGCACATGCGCGGGAGGCGAGGAAGAACCTGGCGACTTGCCAGACCTGTCATCCTGACGGCGATGTCTGCATGAAATGCCACAGCGCCACGACAGGTCTGCGGGTGAGTCCCCATCCCAGGAACTGGGGAAGCGTCAAGGGGAGACTCGGCCGTGCCAGCGACAACAGGACGTGCCTCAAGTGTCATATAACAGTACCCTAGCAGGAAAAAGGACATAAGGAGGAGAACTTACCATGCCATATCATAAACCGAAGGAGGGAGACATGATTAGAGCATATCGTCTTGTCATCAGTATCATCATGGCGCTCCTCGCCCTGTCAGTAGTTGCCGGCTGCGGAAGCGGCAACAAGGAAGGGGCAGCGAGCCCGACGGAGACACCGACAAAGGTCGGCTCCGAATCGTGCACCAACACCTGCCATGCGGTGACCAAGGATATCACCGGCAACACGATTTCGACAACCTGGGCGAACAACATCCATGCATCGGTCTTCAATGTCCAGTGCGAGGATTGTCATGGCGCAGCGAGTCTGCACTGGGGCGTAGGGCCTATCCCGTTTCCGAACCCGCAGTACCCGCAGTGCCAGGCATGCCACGGCTTTTCCGGCTTTACGGCAACGGGCCATGCCAATGCCCACATATCTGACGGCGTCGCCGGTCCGGACAAGTTCTTCTTCCAGGGCGATGCGGGCACCGGCCCGTCGACCATCCGGGGAGTTCCCGAGTTTCTGCCTGACGGCAAGACACCGGTGACCCATGCCCGGCACATCGAGGAATGTTCGCGCTGCCATAATCCCAACCAGCGGTTTGAATTTGACAGCCAGGGCAATCTGGTGAAGCCGAACCCCTCTGACATGCCCAATCCGACGGTCTCCTGCGCCGGTTGTCACGACGCGCACCAGCCGGCTGCCCAGGTCTCGATACCGCAGCGCACCGCCCCGGTCGGATACCCGAATTTCAGGCCGTACTTCGTAGACCCTGCAACGGGCGCACAGGTTAACGCCGACGACCCCAAGGGAAGAAAGGTGACCGGTCTGTTCTTCCAGCCTAACGGAGCCGCAATGGGCGGTGCGGTTTCAGGCACCAACAATGAACTCAGCGTTGAACTGCTCTGCGCTGCCTGCCATACGAAGGGCAAGTATAAATACAGCCAGCTGCCGACGCACCAGGCGGATGTCTACACAGAATGGAAGAACTCGGGACACGGCGACAGGAACGCGGCCGCATTTGCGGAGTTTTCGGCGAATCCCGCGGCCTATACCGATGAATTTACCGGACAGCCCTTTGCGGCGGGTACGCACCAGCCCTCGTACCCGATCGATATGGCCCTGTCGAAGTTCGGCACGACGGCAAACACAACACAGAACCAGGGAAACAATGTCTTTGCCTGTTTCAAGTGCCATAACGGCATCGGATCGCTTGACTGGCAGGGGGGGAATCAGGGGACAGCCAAGGCCGGTGTGGTATTTGGCGATGAGACGGTGACCTGTCTCACCTGCCATTCACCCCATTCAAACCCGACCGGTACGACACATCAGGTGCGGCTGCCGAGCGTGATTACGAATTATTCGTCCACTCCGTCGATCAAGGATGCCGGCGGGAATACCATAAGCGCGCCGGCGATCAACATCAAGGGACAGGTATTCCTCGACAATCAGCCGGTCCCTCTCGACAAGACGGCAACCGCAACGATCTGCGTCTTCTGCCACCAGGGCAGGGAGAGCGGCTTTACGCTCTATAAGTCGAAGATCGAGCCGTCCATTACCATTGACCCGAAGTTTATCACGGGCAGTTTCTTCAACCCCCATTATCTCGGAACAGCCGCGATGCTCTGGGGCGCAAATGCCTACGAATATGCAGGGAAGTCTTACAGTGTCAACGCGGCACATCAGGGGGCGAACTGCACCACCTGCCACATGGACAATGCGACGGACGATGCGCAAAACGGCGGTCATACCTGGAGTCCCAATGTTGCCAGCTGTAACACGGCGTCCTGCCACGGCGGCTTTGGGGCGGTAGGCATCGAGTCCGGGTCAAAGGCGAACCCTGATGTGGATAACTACCGGGCCAGTTTTGACGCCAACAACTACACCGGCGATACGGGAGGGGCTTCTTTATCCATCGCCGACTCGATCAGGGTCCTTCAGCAGAAACTGATCGCGGCGCTTCAGGCCAAAGGCGCGTATTACGACGATACGACATATCCGTATTTCTTCGCGGATGCTGCCCATACCACGAATTTCACGGCCTGGACGCCTGCGTTGTACAAGGCGGCGTTCAACCTCTCCTTCGTGGTCAAGGGGCTTCCGTCGGCCGGGTCGAGCTCACAGGCCAACGTGCCGAACGCCTCTGCCGCTGTCCATGATTACAAGTACGGCATCCAGCTGCTTCAGGATTCCTATGCAGACCTGACCGGCGCCGCGTTGCCGGGCGCATTCAGGCCTGTGGGGACGAGGCCGGCTACGGTGTACGGCCCCCATCAGTAACAGGATCCGGAAGATAACCACCCGCAAGGCCCCGGGAGACCCCGGGGCCTTTTTTTTCACGATGGCCGGCATTCGGTGAGACATGCTCTATAATAGTCACATATGAGGGATATGCTCGGAAGAGATGACGTCGTCTCCGTAGAGAAGGCCCGGCAGCTTGTCCTAGATGCCCTTCCTTCGGGGTCTCTGCCTCAGGTGAAGGTCAGGGTAGAGGAAAGCCTCGGCATGGTCTGCGCCGGGGACGTGGTCGCCGCAGAGGACCTTCCGGGGTTTGCGCGGTCTACGGTGGACGGTTATGCGGTGGCTGCTGCTGACACCTTCGGGGCTGCCGAGACGATGCCCGCATATCTGAACCTTCACGGCAGGGAGGTCTTCATGGGGGAGAGGGCTGACTTTGATCTGCCAAAGAGCTCGGCCTGCAGGATCCCCACCGGCGGCATGCTCCCCGCCGGGGCTGATGCTGTCGTCATGTTCGAACATGTCCAGCCGATCGACGAAGGCATGATAGAGGTGGTGAGGCCGGTTGCGCCCGGTGACAATGTCATACAGGCGGGAGAGGACGTTCACCGGGGCGAAACGGTAATCAGAAGGGGCAGGCGTATCCGGCCCCAGGACATGGGCGCCTGCGCCGGCATCGGCTTTGCCGAGGTGACCTGCTATAAGCCGCTGACAGTCTCAATCATCTCGACCGGGGACGAGATTGTGCCTGCAGGCATGTCACCCGGGATGGGCCAGGTACGGGACATTAATTCGTATGTGCTGGCCGGCATGTCCGCAGAGGCGGGCTGCCGCCCGGTGAGGAGAGGCATCTTCAGGGATGACTATGCGGTGCTGAGGGGTGTCATCGAGGATTCGATGAAGGACTCCGGCATCATCGTGCTTTCAGGGGGCACGTCCGTCGGCACCAAGGACATGGTGGCGAAAATCATCAGCGACATAGGATCCCCCGGCGTCCTGTTTCACGGCGTCTCCGTCAAGCCGGGCAAGCCGATCATCGGCGGGGTGATGCAGGGCATACCGGTCTTCGGCCTCCCCGGCCATCCGGCAGCGGTGAGCGTCTGCTTCGAACTCTTCATCGGGCCGGTCATCCGGAGGCTCTCGGGCGTTGAGGAAAGTCCGGCTGTCCCCAGGGAACGAATGGTAAGAGCGAGGCTGGCGAGGAACGTCTCCTCATCAGCAGGACGCGAGGAGCATGTCCGGGCGCTCCTCGAGCTGCGCGATAACGTCCTCTGGGCCGTGCCGGTGCTGGGCAAATCAGGGCTGATCTCCACGCTCGTCAGGGCGGACGGCACGTTCGTCATCCCCCTCCATGCAAGCGGAGTGGAACAGGGTGAGACGGTTGAGGTCAGGCTGTTTTAGCGGTGAATGTTCGCCTCGTGCCGCGCTCTTTCCGCCTGCTGCTGCTTGACAAACAGCCTGTTTTTTGGGTTTAATGAATATCTGCAGCAGAGTTGCTTGATGCGATATAGGCTCGTAGCTCAGGGGGAGAGCGCTACCTTGACACGGTAGAGGTCCCCGGTTCGAAACCGGGCGGGCCTACCATAAAACTTTTCGGTAGGGTTGCGGGACTTAACCACTTCTGTGACCCTTTTTTTTGTCGAACGTCTGACTGTGGTCCCGAGCCTCCGAGATATTCTGCCTCCTAATCTGGATCCCACGGCCCCCTTCCGCAATTTGGCTATTGACACGTACGTGCCCTTTTCTTAAACTAAGGCAGTTTTCGGGGCTGGTTTATTTATTTGCAAAGGACTTATTTTCTTGCGGAGGGACTAAGACTTTGAGACGGCTGACCGTTGTTGTATCTTCTTTCGTTCTCTTCACCCTGCTTGCATCTCCCGTTTTCGCCGACCCTTCGGTTCAGGCGCTCATACCACAGGCTGTCCAATCAGCGCAGAAAGAAGCAACACAAGACAGTGTTCAAATCAGGCTGGCGAAGGAGCACTTCGATCCTCTAATAACCGTGCCGGCCACAGGGCGAGAGTCAGAAGGGATGCAGGTTTTTGGAGTAGGTGGGATTGGATATTATATTATTCAATTCGACAGACCGGTTGAGGCTGCGTGGATGAAGGATTTGGAAGCCTTGGGCGTTACCTTTTTCGATTATATTCCGGAATTTGCTTTCATCGTGCGTATGGTCGGAGCCAGCGGAGATGCTGTTAGATCACACCCGCGCGTCCGCTGGCTTGGGGTTTACGCCCCTGCTTATAAGGTTAGTCAGCAAGCTGTTGATCTGCTTTACAGTCAGCCGGCAATGCCACCGTTAGAACAGCCCGCACTGTCAAAATTCATCGTCACGGTCTTTCCAGCCGAGAATATTTTCAGCATTCAGACAACGATTATTGGGTACGGCGGAACCATAGGTGAATCGGCGACTACCAAATGGGGAACTACGCTGAAGATAGAGCTTCCGGCAGACAAAATCACTGCTCTGGCCTCCATTCCAGGGATGAAGTGGATTGAACCGGAACCTGAATGGAAGCTACACAACAACGTCTCGGCTGATATCATGAATGTGAGGACCCCCCGTGACACCCATGGGCTTTACGGCTATGGGCAGACGGTTGGAATTGCTGATTCAGGCCTCGATACGGGTAGTATTGCAACTCTTCACCTGGATTTTTCGGATGGAGCCGGTTATCCGAGGGTACTGTCACTTATCGACAGTGCCGGCGACGGCGCAAGCGATGTCAGCGGCCATGGAACTCATGTGGCAGGATCGGTCCTTGGCAATGGTCTGATGTCAGGGTCTGCGCCCATATCTAATTCTTTTCCTAACACATGTGGCGCAGGCATCGCGCCGAAAGCAAATCTTGTCTTCCAGTCATTGGGAAGCAATTCATCGCCTGGATCTCTGCCAGGAATACCGGCTGATCTGAACACACTATTCAGTCAATCTCAAACAGCTGGCGCCAATCTGCATACGAACAGCTGGGGAAGCAGTCTTCAAAGTACGTATACCTCTCAATCTCAAAACGTTGATCAATACATGTGGGATAACAAAGATTTTCTAATCTTGTATTCAGCTGGGAATGATGGAGTTGATCTTGATAGGGATGGGGTCATTGATTTGTACAGTCTTGGCGCACCTTCCACTGCAAAGAACTGCCTCACTGTTGGTGCTTCCGAGGGGTATAGACCTTCCGGCGCTGGCTATGATATTGTGTGGGGTTCTGGCAGTTGGCTTCAAAAGTATTTCGTTGCTCCGATCACTACAGATCACGTTTCCAATAATTTGAGTGGCATAGCTGCCTTCAGCTCAAGAGGTCCAACGATAGATGGAAGATATAAGCCCGATATTGTAGCGCCGGGAACAAACATACTCTCAACGAGGTCATCCGTTGCGGGCGGTACGGGTTGGGGCGCATACAATTCCTACTACGTCTGGAATGGGGGCACGAGCATGGCTACTCCTCTAACAGCTGGTACGGCTGCCCTGATGAGAGAATATCTGATGAGCCTTAACCCATCCGCTGCCCTTATCAAGGCTGCATTAATAAATAGTGCAACTGACATCTACCCGGGACAATACGGGTATGGACTGACTCAAGAGATTCCGTCCACCGTGCCAAATAATGTCGAGGGCTGGGGAAGGGTAGACCTTGGAAACGGCGTCTATCCAAGTTCGCCTTATAATATTCTTTATGCCGATGATCATACCGGATTGAATACAGCAGGAAGTGCCTCATATGGCATTAGAGTTGTTGATTCAAGCAAACCCCTGAAGGTCAATCTGGTATGGACAGATTATCCGGGTTCACCGGTTGCACAGGGGGGTCTGGTGAACGATCTGGACTTGACCGTGACAGATCCGGCGTTAGGAGTTCACTATCCTGACAATGCTGTGCATAAAGCCGCGGTTAGTACGCTAAGTTACAACACCAATACGGCTGTTGCCTATTCTACTACCGACAGTAGGGCAATTCGCTTCACTCCATTATCTTATCCGACTAGGGTGGATTCAGTCACGTTCCGATTCGCCAATCCGAGTAGTACATCGGGCTCCGTAAATGTCGGTGTGTACGCTGCTGATGGACCTGGTGGCTTGCCCGGTACGCAACTTTTCGGAAAACAATTGGCTTATGTGCCCGCAGGATGGCATACGATTGGGGTTGAAGGGGTGGTAATTAATTCCGGGGACTTTTATGTGGCTATAGCTAAAACAGATATCAGTCAGGGAATATATGTTGATCAGGATAGTAATCCAACAGGAAGGAGTTACTTTTATAATGGGTCTTCGTGGGCTCCCTCGTCTTATACTGCATACATTCAGGCCAGCGTGAGAGGTAATGACTATAGCACGTCTTACGACAGAACAAATAATGTAGAAGGATTAACTATCAACAATCCCGCGCCCGGCCTCTATACGCTCTCGGTAAATGGGTATAACATCCCCTATGGTCCTCAACCATACGCACTTATTGCCTCGGGCGATATCACTAATTCGGGTTCAGTTACTATAACGACATCACCGATCGGCAGACAATTTTTCGTTGATTCAAACCCAATTCCATACGTTGCCCCGCAAACATTTTCTTGGGTCATAGGATCGAGTCATACACTTGAAGTTGCTTCCCCTCAAGATGGCACATCTGGGACACGGTATGTCTATTCCTCGTGGAGTGACGGCGGGGCGCAAAGCCACACGATTACAACCCCTGCGACAACTACAACATACACCGCAAACTTTACGACTCAGTATCAGCTAACCACATCTATCGCCCCGCCAGCCTCCGGAAGTGTCTCGCCTGACTGTTCAGCAGGCTGTTGGTATAACAGCGGCACTTTGATGAGCTTATCCCCGACACCCTGGGGCAGTAATACCTTCAACTCATGGACGGGCGACATAAGCGCACTGGATGCCCCTCTCGCATTCACCCTGAATGGTCCCAAGAACATAACCGCCAATTTCGACTCAACGGCTGTAACCGGTACGGTAAGAATCGCAGGGGCGCCCCCTGCCTATTTCGATTCTATCCCGCTGGCCTATGGCGCCGCTGTCAACAATGATGTCATCCAGACGCAGGCGACATCATACGGGTCGATCACCTTCAACCGCACAGACATCCCCGGCCTGTCGCTGACACTCAAAGGCGGCTATAACCCGACGTATTCGGATAGCACGGGCCAGACCACAGTCGGCAGTCCCCTGACTATCCAGAGCGGGACAATCATTGTTGATAATATCGTCATCCAGTAATGAAAACCGGCAACCTTACTGAGAGAGAGGCATCTCTTCGATACTGACATCTCCCGCAACAGTGCTCTCCTGATACCTCATAACGTGGTACAATATCGGCATATTTCATGAAACCTCTTGAGGCGTTCCAGTTACTGCAGACCGAGGAGTTACCGCTCATCCTCGCCTTTCCCCTGGAAGAGGGGAAGGGGCATCTTATCACCGGCAAGGGTATCTGTTACATCGAGAAGATTCACGGCACCTCGCGGATCACCCTCGGCAGGTTCTCCCCTGCCCGTCTTGTCAATTATGTCAGGCAATGCGCCTCCTTCTATATCACCTTTGAGGTGAGGGGGAAGACCTTCGGCTGCTTCCTGAGGGACCTGACCATAGACGGCTCCTCCATAACGGCGTCTCTCCCCGATTCCCTGAGTAATTTCATGCGAAGGTTCCTCCGGGTCGAGCCGTCTCTTGCCGCACCGGTAATCCTGCACGTCAGGCCGAGACACTCCGGAACGCTCTCCCTCTTTGTCAGGGACATCTCGGAATGCGGTGTCGGGCTGATAACGCCTGCGCCCCTCGACTTCGAAGACCGTTTTGTCTGTGGTATCCAGCTTCCGGCGGAACCCAACACGCTGAGTCTGATGGATGCCTCGGTGGTGTATCGCGCTGATTCGGTGCACGGCGGGACGTCCGGCTGCAGCCTGCGACGGGGTTCGCAGGGCATGTTCTATGGCATAGAGACCTTCCCACATAGCGAGGACCAGAAGCGGATAAGGCTGTATATTATGAGGCGTGAGGTCGAGATCAGACGCCTTCTTCATGAGTGAACGCCGATTGAAATATGCCCGGGTATGAGGTAAGATATGGGGGTTTATGTCTTGGATTATAACGAATATGCTGCTCCGGAGGTACTGCCATTAAGATAAAGGCCGAAGACGGGACCGAACGACTCATCGCCGGGGTTCCGGAATTGAAGAAGCTTCTCGACAAACAGAAGGCGGTTGCAGTGCGGATAAACGGCCGTCTGGCCGGTCTGGATTCGCTGGAAACGGTCCAGGACACGGATGAGGTCGAGGCTGTCACCTTCGCATCCGACGAGGGGAAGGCGCTCTACCGCCACAGCACCTCACACGTGATGGCGCACGCCGTCAAGAGACTCTTTCCCGAGGCAAGGGTCGCCATCGGCCCTTCCATCCAGGACGGCTTTTACTATGACTTCGATATCGGCAGGACCTTCACCACGGAAGACATCGCTGCCATCGAAAAAGAGATGGAGCGGATCATCAGGAAGAATTCCCCCTTTGTGCGGCGCGAGCTGTCAAAGGAAGAGGCGGCGGCCCTGTTCGAAAAGGCCGGGGAGCCCTATAAGATTGAACTCCTTAAGGACATAGCCGACGAACGGGTATCCCTCTACGAAGAGGACGGGTTTGTTGATCTCTGTCGCGGTCCTCACCTCCCTTCCACCGGGCGGATCGTCGCCTTCAAGCTCCTGAGCGTCGCGGGAGCCTACTGGAGGGGCGATGAGAAGAACAAGATGCTCCAGCGCATTTACGGGACGGCCTTCAGCAGTGACAAGGACCTGAAGGACTATCTCAACTTCCTCGAGGAAGTCAGGAAGCGCGACCACCGGCGTCTGGGCAAGGACCTGGATCTCTTCAGCATCAACGAGGAGGTGGGGCCCGGACTGATCCTCTGGCATCCCAACGGGGCGCTGATCCGCAAGACGATCGAGGATTTCTGGCGGGACGAGCACCTGAAGGCCGGGTACAAACTCCTCTACAGCCCCCACATCGCCCGCCTTGACCTCTGGCGCACGAGCGGCCATATCGACTTTTACAGCGAGAACATGTACTCGCCCATGGAGGTGGAAGGCTACCCCTACGAGATCAAGCCGATGAACTGCCCGTTTCATATCCACGTATACAAGAGTTCGATCCGGAGCTACCGGGATTTTCCGATCAGGTATGCCGAACTCGGGACGGTTTATCGGTATGAACGGTCGGGAGTCCTCCACGGCCTGCTCCGGGTCCGCGGCTTTACACAGGACGATGCCCATATCTTTACGAGGGAAGACCAGATGGAGACGGAGATCCTGCGGGTCCTTGACTTCATCCTGTTCGTCCTGCGGACCTTCGGGTTTGAACAGTTCGATACGTACCTGTCGACCCGGCCGGAAAAATATGTCGGCAGCGATGAACACTGGGCAAAGTCGACTTCGGCCCTGGAGTCTGCGCTCAAGGCCAAAGACCTTCCCTTCAGCATCGACGCGGGCGGCGGAGCCTTCTACGGCCCCAAGATCGATATCAAGGTGAAGGATTCCCTCGGGAGGGCCTGGCAGTGCAGCACGATCCAGGTGGACTTCAATCTCCCCGAGCGGTTCGATGTCACCTACCGCGGCTCCGACGGCAAGGAGCACCGCCCCATCATGGTGCATCGCGCCCTTATGGGATCGCTGGAGCGCTTCTTCGGTGTTCTTATCGAGCACTATGCGGGGGCGTTCCCCCTGTGGCTTGCTCCGGTGCAGGTGGCGGTCCTCTCGATCGCCGAGCGTCATGCCGAATACGCGGGCGGTCTCGCTGCCGCTTTGAACGCGCAGGGGATGCGTGCGGAGATGGACAGCGACAACGAAAAGATCGGTAATAAGATACGAAAGAGCACTATGAGGAAGATACCGTATTCGGTTATAATAGGCGACAAAGAGGCGTCGGAGCAGGTGTTTATGCTCAGACGGAGGAACGGGGAGAATGTCGGCCCCTTTAACCAGGAAGAGATCTCCTCTTTTCTGAAAGAAGAGATCAACGCGAGGAGGTGAAAAAATAAGCGGCAAGGATGTAACGAAGAGCATCAGGGTTAACGAGCAGATCAGGGCCAGGGAAGTCAGGGTCATCGACAGTGAAGGGCAGCAGCTCGGCGTCATGACCGTGCGCGATGCCCTCCAGCACGCAGCCCAGCGTGAACTGGACCTTGTCGAGGTTTCTCCCACCGCGGCTCCGCCGGTCTGCAAGATTCTGGACTTCGGCAAGTACAAGTATCAGCTCAACAAGAAACACACCCAGCGTAAGACGGTGGATGTGAAGGAGATCAAGGTCCGTCCGCAGATCAACGAGCATGACCTCGGGCTGAAGATCCGGAACATCAACCGGTTCATCGATGAAGGGGACAAGGCCAAGGTGGTCATGTACTTCAGGGGGCGGGAGATCATCAGGCCCGAGTTCGGCATGAAGGTCTTTGAGAAGATCACCCAGCAGCTCACCGGGAAGTACCAGATCGAACAACAGCCCCGTCTCGAAGGCAATCATATCACCATGGTGGTTGCGCCCAAGTCGTAAGGCGATGTAACAGCACCAGGGAAGCGATTTCAGGGAAGGGACCCCGTTCGCGGACACCTCTCCCCTGCCGGTTGTGCAACCCCGTGACAAATAAAATTATTTCAGGTATACTAGTGTTTCGTTTTTTCCAATTCTGATTGTTGCGTTGGAGGAAGAGATGCCAAAGATGAAGACCCATAGGGGCGCTGCGAAGCGGTTGACCGTGACCGCCACCGGCAAGATCAAGAGAGGAAAAGGCTATAAGAGCCATTTATTGACCGGCAAGCCGGCCAAGAGGACGCGGGCACTGCGGACAGCGGCCCTGGTTTCTGACAGCGACCTCCCCGGCATGAAACGGCTTTTGCCGTATAGCTGAGTCGGTAATTCGTAGGGACGTGCGGAGACCCTGCGCGCAGGGGAGCCGCCGCGCATGCAACTTGTTTATGTATCGAGGAGGATATCATGCCGAGGGCTAAAGGTGGATTTAAGACACACAGGAGAAGGAAGAAGGTCCTGGAGAGGGCCAAGGGATATTACGGCGGCAAAAGCCGTCTCTTCAGATCAGCGACAGAGACCGTTGACAAGGCTCTCCAGTACGCATACCGGGACCGCAAGGCAAAGAAACGCGAGTTCAGGTCCCTTTGGATCACGCGCATCAGCGCAGCTGTGCGCGCCATGGGGCTCAACTACAGCCAGTTTATCTCCGGCCTGAAGAAATCAAACATCCAGCTGGACAGGAAATCACTCGCCGATCTCGCGTACAACGATCCGAAGGCGTTCGGCGCGATCGCCGAGAGCGTAAAGGCAAAACTCGCTTCGTAAAGACCGGTGGATGATCTTCTCTCCTTAAAGCAGGCCTTTATTGAAGAGAGCGCATCGGTTTCGGACCTCAGCGGCCTCCAGGGCCTGAGGGTCAAATACACGGGAAAGAAGGGCCTCCTGACCGCACGGCTCAAGGCCCTTTCCGCCGTTTCCCCCGAGCAGCGTCCCGCCTACGGCAAGGTCCTCAACGAGATCAAGGAGTATATCGAAGGTTTTCTGAAGGACCGGGAAGCCCAGCTGAAAGAGGGCGAGAAGGACCGCCGGCTCCTGGCGGAACGGATCGATATCACCATCCCCGGCAGGCATACCCCTTTCGGCAGGCGGCATCCCATCAATATCATCCTCGCCGAGATCACGGACATCTTCGTATCCATGGGCTTTGGAATCGCCGACGGGCCCGAGGTCGAGCTGGACCACTACAACTTCGAGTCGCTGAATATCCCCAAAGACCATCCGGCCCGCGACATGCAGGATACCTACTACGTTTCGGATGAGGTGGTCCTCAGGACGCACACGTCTCCCGTGCAGGTAAGGGTCATGGAGCAGCGCAAGCCCCCGCTCAGGATCATCGCGCCGGGAAAGGTCTACCGGTGCGATGCGGACGTCTCTCACACCCCGATGTTCCATCAGGTCGAGGGCCTGATGGTGGACACGGCGGTCACCTTCAGCGACCTCAAGGGAATCCTGGAGCTTTTTGTCCACAGCTTCTTCGGGAAGGGGACCCCGGTGCGGTTCAGACCCAGCTACTTTCCCTTCACCGAACCCTCTGCGGAGGTGGATATCGGCTGTATCTTCTGCGGCGGCAAGGGCTGCAGGGTCTGCAAGACAACCGGCTGGCTCGAGGTCCTCGGCTGCGGCATGGTGAACCCCCGGGTCTTTGAGATGGCGGGATACGACCCCGGCGCCTATACCGGCTTTGCCTTCGGCATGGGGGTCGAGAGGATGACGATGCTCAGGTATTCCATCAACGACATCAGGCTTTTCTACGAGGATGACCTGAGATTCCTGGGGCAATTCTGAGAGGAAGGCGCTGCCGATGAAGATATCTCTTGACTGGATAAAGGAGTTTGCTGATCTGACGGCCCCGGATCAGGAGGTCGCCGACCGGCTCACGATGGCCGGCCTCGAGATCGAGGGCATGGAGCAGACGCACGGAGACACGCTTCTCGAGGTGAATGTGACCCCCAACAGGCCTGACTGCCTGAGCATCCTCGGGGTCGCACGGGAGGCTGCCGCTGCCTTCGGCCTGCCGGTACGTCTTCCTGACACCGCCATCCGGGAGAAACTGCCGCCTTCGGACGTGGCTGTCGAAATCCTCGATCCCGGCCTCTGCGGCAGATACACGGGGAGGCTGATCAGCGGGGTCAGAATTACCGCCACGCCGGACTGGATCAAAAGACGCCTCGAAAGCTGCGGCATACGTTCTCTCGACAATAATGTGGTCGACATTACCAATTACGTGCTCCTGGAGATGGGGCATCCGCTGCACGCCTTTGATGCCGACCGGCTTGCGGGTAAGCGGATCAGGGTCGGCCGTGCAGGGAAGGAGATGACGGTTCGCACCCTGGATGCGGCAGAACGGAAGGTGCCTGCCGAATCGCTGCTTATATGGGACGGTGGTTCGCCGGTCGCCATTGCGGGGATCATGGGAGGCGAGGGATCGAGCGTTACGTCCGGGACAGTGAACGTCTTTCTGGAAAGCGCATATTTTGAGCCGTTTTCAATACGGAGGACTTCAAAGGCGCTTGGGCTCAGGAGTGAATCCTCCTACCGCTTTGAAAGGGGGACTGATATCGAATTTCTTGTCACAGCCCTTGATCGGGCCAGCCTGCTTATACGCCAGACCGGAGGCGGCACGATCCATGAGATGGTGGACGCATACCCTGAGAAGTATGAGCCGCCACCGGTTGAAGTCACCTTTGAACGCATCAATACCCTTCTGGGCGCGACCCTGGGCAGCGGGGAGATTGTGAAGATCCTCGGCCGCATCGGATTGCGGATAGAAGAGAAGGGGGACCGGATTATCGTCACCCCCCCTGCCTTCAGGCGGGATATCAGGATAGCGGAGGATGTGATCGAGGAGGTGGCCCGGCTGTATGGGTATGGCAATATCCCGGTGAGGATTCCCCGTGCGCCCCTTTCAGACGGGGTGCCCAACAGGCGCCTGGAGGCTGTCGGCAGGGCGGGAGAGGCGATGAGGAAGTCTGGCTTCACCGAGGTGATCAACTATAGTTTCATGAATACGGCTGACCTTGATATGCTGGGAATATCCGCCAACGACGAGAGGCGGAAACATATCGAAGTAAAAAACCCCCTTCGGCAGGAAGACGGTCACATGAGGACTACGCTGCTCCCTGCGCTTGTCAATAATCTCACCTACAACGCATCGAGGGGCATGAGGGACGTGCGGCTGTATGAGATCGCCAAGGTCTATATCGATGAGAGCGGCCGGCTTCCCCGTGAGGCGTTGCGGCTGGGGGGCATCTTATTCCGGGAGAACGTGCCTGCGCTGTGGAAGGAAGAGGGGGACCCCTTTTTCATCGTTAAGGGCGGTCTGGAAGCCCTGTGCGAGGAATTCAGACTGAAGGACGTTTCGTATGTCCCTTCCTCCGAGCCGTTCCTCCACCCGGGCAAGGCTGCCGATATCCACGTGCAGGACAGGAGGATCGGATATCTGGGTGAGATGGGTCCGGCGGTGACGGAGACGCTTGCCATCAAAACAGGCAAACCGCAGATCATCGTCTTTGAGCTGGATCTGGACGCACTCTTTTCCCTTATGCCGGAACGGTGCACGTATGAACCGTTTCCCCGGTATCCGGCCGTTGACCGTGATATCGCGGTCATCATGGATGAATCCATACCGGCGGCTGAGTTAATCCGGCATATGAAGGAGCATGATCCCTCCATCATCGAGACGGTCGAACTGTTCGACGTGTATAAAGGCAAACACGTGCCTGAGGGAAAGAAGAGCCTCGCCTTTCGGATCGTCTACCGGTCCCGGGAACGCACCCTCACGGACACGGAGGTCGAAGGCATACACGCCGGCCTGGTCGCCTCTGTCCTGAAGAAGACGGGGGGGGCGCTGCGGGCATCCTGACCCTCCCCCGGGACTTAGCCTCTTATCTTATAACCGGCCTTGATGATGGCTGCCTCGATATCTTTCTGCTGGACCAGGGTCTCGTCAAAGATGACTTTTGCCGTGCCGACCTGGACATCAAGACCCGAAATGCCGCGCAACCCCTCTATCGCCTTCTTGACCCTCATGACGCAGTGCTGGCAGGACATGCCGTCTATGCCTATCGTTATTTCACTCATGACTCCTCCTTTTTTTATCGGGAACGTACGAGCCCGAATTTTTATATTTGACTATATTTTTTGATATTGTTTATAGTGTAACTAACCGTTAATAGGCAATTCAACCTATGAAGAACAGGATTATAGCTTTCTTATCCCTTCTCATTGCGATCTTCTCCCTGGGTGCTGTCATATCCATGCTCTACATCGCATTTACCACCTCCGAGCTGAAAAAGATAATCACCCTGCACAGCGTCGAGATACTGAGGCAGGACCTTATTATCAAGATCCAGAACGTGGAGCAGGACCTTCTTACCGTCCATACCGAACTGAGCAGCCAGATGGACAAGATTGTTTCGAACGTCACGGACCTGGACCAGTCGATCAATGGTTGCGCGGGCTGCCATCACTCTCCCCTGATCACGCAGAAACTGCGGGACATCAAGGCGTATATCGACAGATTCGAGACCTCCCTCAGCTACTATATAACCGCCTCTGCTGACGAGGAACGGATACGGGCTCTGAAGATGGAGTCCTACAACATGGGCCGTGACCTGCTGGGGGTGACCTCTGAAATGGCCCTCATGGCAAACCAAAGGCTGCAGGAGAGGACGCAGAAGGCGATCGACGACGTCAGGTCGGCACAGCGCATCCTCATCATGACCCTGGTCGTCTCCTTTATCATCGGCGTCTGGATCGCCTACAGCCTCACCAGGAGGATCATCGTTCCCATTCGCGAACTGATCGATGTGTCAAGGAAGATCGCCTCGGGCAATCTGGGATATACGACCGGATATACCGATCCCACCGAGTTCGGGGAACTCGCCCTGTCCCTCAATGACATGAGCGTCTCGCTCAAGGAAAGCAACGAAAAGGTGATCCAGCACATGAACCGGCTTGCCGGGCTGTACCGGGTGACACTCCCCTTTCATTCCGTGTCGAACGTCACGGATATCTTCAGGGAGGTTTCCTACGGCGTCGCCGACCTGATCGAGGTGGATCAGTGCGGAATCATGCTGCCCGATGAGCACGAGGAATTCCTTGAACACAAGTACCCGGCCTTCGGCCTGTCCGAGTCTGAAGTGGCCTCGATACGGGTCCATCGCGAAGATATCCTGAAACTGTATGCGACATGCAACAAGCGGCCGCTCGTTGTCAACGGACTTGACCAGAAGACCTTGCCCGACGGGCTCTTCGGATCGACGAGGGACGGCACCCGCAATATCCTCCTCGGCTGGGTCCGGCTCAAGGGGGAGCTTGTCGGCATTATCCGGCTTGCCAACAAGCGTAGCGGCGATTTCCTGGAGGAGTCTGCCCGGCTGATCGGCATTATTTCCAATAACGTGTCCGTCGCCCTGGAGAACATGCAGCTCTACGAGGACCTGAAGGCCCAGATGCAGGAACTCAGGGAGACCCAGGAACAGCTCATCCAGGCGGCTAAACTGGCCGCCATCGGCGAGCTCGCCTCCAATGTGGCCCATGAGATCAACAACCCCCTGACGAGCATCATGGGATATGCCGAGCTCATCAAGGAGGAGACGAATCTCGGTAATATCATGAAGGACATCGAGATCATCGAGAAGGAGTCCCTGAGGGCCCGGGACATCGTCCAGCAGCTCCTGGAGTTCGCACGTCGTCGTCCGCTCGAGATCAGGGAGGTGGACATCAATACCCTCCTGAGGGAAGTGGTGGCCCTGGTCTATGTCCAGCTCAAGGACGCGCGGATCAAGATACACGGGAATTACACGGAACTGCCTTTTATCATGGGCGATCCCAACCAGCTGAAGCAGGTCTTCCTCAACATCATCAACAATTCGGTGCATGCCCTTGCCGAAAACGGTGAAAGAAAGATGAAGGAGATCACCATCAGCACCTTCCGGAGTGATTCCAGCGTCTGCGTCGAGGTGGCCGACACGGGCCACGGCATCTCCTCCGATGTTCTGCCGAAGATATTCGAGCCCTTCTTCACCACCAAGAGGGAGAAGGGGACCGGTCTCGGCCTTTCCATAACGTACAAGATCATCCAGAGCCACCGCGGCAAGATCGATGTCCGGAGCGATGAAGGCAGGGGGACGACCTTCGCCATTTCGCTGCCTATTTTTATCTCCGAGGGAGTGAAGCTCCGGGCTGTCTGCTGAGACGTTTCCTTACAGGTTGACGGTAAGGATCTTCCGGACACTGTCGGGGTGTTGCGCGATGAGCCGCAGCTCGTCGTCGGTCAGCGGTTTCTGGGTGTGGAGATTGGCGTACTGCACCAGTTCGAGTATCCTCCTGGCCTCATCGTCCGTCTGGAAGTGGATGCCGAGCTTGTCGTAGACATGGCGGAAGCCCTTGACGCCGCCGTACTCCCCGGTGGTGATGATGCGGCCCGTCTCGGATAGTTCCGGTTCTCCCCTTCCTACGTCTTCCGGGTCGTAGAGTTCGTAGTTGCGCCTGTCCTTCAGCGCTCCGTCTGCATGGATGCCCGACTCATGCGCAAACGCGTTGGCCCCGACACCCGGCTGGTTTATGGGGATCGGCAGACCGAAGGCGTACGACGCGTACTTGGCGATCTTCCATGCCTTTTTCAGGTCAACGTGTTCGTCCAGGTGCACCTTCTGGCTGAGGCCGTGAGAGAATTTCAGGGCCAGGATGGTAGATACGAGGTCGCAGTTCCCCGATCGCTCGCCATAGCCGTTTATCGTGGTGTTGATATACGAGTCGACCCCGGCCTCTATGGCCCCCTGTGCGCCTGCGCAGGAGACAGCCTCTGCCATGCCGAGGTCGTTGTGGCAGTGCATCTCGACAGGGAATTTCGACGCATAAGCCAGGGCCTTGATCCGCTCGTAGATGGTGATGGGGTCGTCCGTACCGAGGGTGTCACAGTAGCGAAAGCGGTCAGCGCCCGCCTCCTTGCCGGCGAGCGCGAATTCTATGAGGCGGTCCAGCTCCGTGCGCGATGCGTCCTCTGCGTTGACGCCGACCGTCTCGGCGCCGAGCTCCCTCGCCGTCTTCACCGCCTCTGTCATTGATTTGACGATATCCTTCCAGGTCTTCTTCCCCTGAAACTTTCCCTGTATCATGATCTCGGACGTTGACATGGAGATATTCAGGTGTTTGATGTCAGGGCAGTTCCGGAAGGAAAGCAGCACGTCTTCGGAAACGGCCCTGCACCAGCCCTCCAGATGGATCCTCCTGATGGCCCCGGCCCGGGCCAGATCGAGATTGCCGTTGATGTAGTTCACCTCGTGTTTGAGGGTCGGGAAGCCGATCTCGCTCTGGTATATGCCCATCTCGTCCAGGTAGATGTTGAGCATGGTTTTCGACAGCTTTGGGAGAAGGATGCGGGATGTCTGCACCCCGTCTCTGTTGGTGACGTCTATCAGATATACTTTTCCTGCCATGGAGTCCTCTCACGCGCCCTGCGGAATTATGGTAACACCTTGTTACAGAAGCGAAGATTAAGTATACCACACAAAAGGACTGGAAAAGAACGCGCCACTCTGGTACAATTAAAAACGTTTTTTTTGAGGGGGGCATATGGATTATAAGGGACAGGTAGCTATGGTAACCGGCGGCGCCCGAGGTATCGGCAGGGCGATTGCCGAGGCACTCGCGTCCCGGGGAGTCAGTCTTGCCATCGCTGATGTCTCCCTGGAGAACGCCCAGGCGACCACAGGAGAGATAGCGTCTGCTTTCGGCGTGCGTGCCCTGCCGCTCAGGCTGGATGTTTCAAAATCTGATGACGTTTCCCGTGCCTTTGAGGAGGCGGTCCGCGGGTTGGGAAGGGTAGATATCCTCATCAACAACGCGGGCATAACCCGTGACGGCCTCATCCTCAGGATGAAGGAAGAAGACTGGGACGCTGTCATCAATATCAATCTGAAGGGCGCCTTCCTCTGTTCCCGGGAGGCGGTCAAGATCATGGTGAAGCAGAAATACGGAAGGATCGTAAGCATCGCCTCGGTCGTCGCCTTCATGGGGAACCCGGGCCAGGCGAACTACAGTTCGTCAAAGGCGGGGATGATCGGCCTTACCAAGACCATTGCGCGGGAGTATGCCGGCCGGGGTATCACGGCCAATGCGGTTGCCCCCGGTTTCATAACCACGGCGATGACCGACGCCCTTTCGGAAAACGTGAAGCAGGAGATGCTGAAGAACATTCCGGTCGGCAGGTTCGGTTCCGTCCAGGACGTTGCCAGTGCCGTCCTTTTCCTGGCTTCCCCGGAGAATGGGTATGTGACGGGGCAGGTGATCCATGTCAACGGCGGGATGTATATGTGACCGCTGTTTTTATATCTGTATTGCGCAGTTTTTCCACTTTTTTTGAAATTTAATCGGGAGGTATTGTGATGATTGATGACAAGGTGAAGGAGATCATAGCCAAGCAGCTGGGAGTGAACGCGGCCGAGGTGACGCCTGAGGCGTCGTTCGTCGAGGACCTCGGGGCGGATTCCCTGGATACCGTGGAACTTGTTATGGCCTTTGAGGAGACGTTCAATATAGAGATTCCGGATGAGGACGCAGAGAAGATCGTCAAGGTCAAAGACGCCGTAGAGTATATAAAGAACAAACAGGCTTAATGAGCAGACGCAGGGTCGTTGTCACAGGCCTGGGGCTCGTAACCGCCCTGGGTATTGGTGTCGAGAAGAGCTGGGAGGGTCTTACCCGCGGCAGGTCAGGCGTGCGGAGGATCACCCATTTTGACGCTTCGGCATTTCCCACGCAGATCGCCGGGGAGGTCGATGGATTTAATCCTGAAGACTTCGTCGAGCCGAAGGAAATCAAGAAGATGGACCGCTTTATCCAGTTCGGGATAGCCGCTTCGTCGATGGCCATGGAGGATTCGGGACTGAAGGTCACGTCCGAGAACGCTCCCCGGATCGGCGTTTATGTCGGTGCTGGGATGGGGGGACTGCCTGCAATCGAGCATTACCACAAGATCCTCCTGGAGAAGGGTCCCCGGAGAATAACTCCCTTTTTCATCCCGATGCTGATCATCAATCTCGCCGCCGGCCAGATATCCATCAGGTTCGGGGCCAAGGGCCCCAATTCCGCTCCCGCAACCGCCTGCGCTACCGGCAGCCACGCGATCGGCGATGCCTTCAAGGTGATCCAGAGAGGCGATGCTGACGCGATGATCGCGGGCGGCACCGAATCGGTGATCACGCCCATGGGCATCGGCGGGTTCAATGCGATGAAGGCGCTGTCCACACGCAACGACGAGCCTGAGCGGGCCAGCAGGCCCTTTGACCGCGACCGGGACGGGTTTATCATGGGCGAGGGGGCGGGCGTCCTCATCATCGAGGAGCTTCAACATGCGCTGGGCCGCGGGGCGAGGATCTATGCCGAGCTGGTGGGATATGGTCTTACCGGTGATGCCTACCATATCACGTCGCCGGCCCCGGGCGGGGAAGGGGCTGCCCGATGCATGGCGATGGCCCTCAAGGACGCCGGGATGGCGCCTTCTGCAGTTGACTATATCAATGCCCATGGGACTTCCACGAAATACGGCGACGAGCTCGAGACAGCGGCCATCAAGAGTGTCTTTGGAGACCATGCCCGCAAGGTCGCCGTGAGCTCTACCAAGTCCATGATCGGCCACCTCCTCGGCGCTGCAGGGGGGGTGGAGGCGGTCATTTCGGTTCTGAGTATCGACAGGGGCATCATCCCGCCCACGATTAATCTGGACAACCCGGACCCCGAGTGCGACCTCGACTATGTCCCGCATAAGGCGCGGAAGGCAGACATCAGGGCGGCACTGTCCAACTCTTTTGGTTTCGGCGGCACGAACGCCTGTCTGCTCTTTAAGAAGTTCGACAAGTGAGTCGTGTCAGGCAGAAAACGGACCTCCTGCAGCTTGAGGAGGCCATCGGGTATTCATTCAGGGACCGCGCGCTTTTGTCGGAGGCTGTGACCCACAAATCCTTTCATCATGAAAACAAGACGGCAGCGCCCCTGTACAACGAACGTCTGGAGTTTCTGGGGGACAGCGTCATCGGCCTGGTGATTGTCGAATATCTATTTTCCCTGGGCCAGCAATACAGCGAGTCGGTGCTTGCAAAGATGAAATCATATCTGGTCTGTGAGCAGGTCCTCGCCGAGATCGCATCGTCTGTTTCTCTGCAGCGCTTTCTTTATCTGGGCAAGGGAGAGGAGTCTTCGGGCGGACGCGAAAAGCGTTCCATTATCGCCGACGGCCTTGAAGCGGTGGTAGGGGCCGTTTACCGCGACGGCGGTTTTGAAGCTGCCCGGACCTTTGTCCTGCGGTTCTTCGGCGAAAGGATCAGATCCGTTGTTGAGTCAGGTGAATTCCATGACTACAAGACGGAACTGCAGGAGCTGACCCAGTCTTTGTACGGGATGCTGCCTGAATATCGGCTCATCAAGCAGGAAGGCGAGGACCATAAACGCGTCTTCACGGTTGCGGTCTATCTTGACGGCAAGAAGCTGGCGACCGCCTCCGGCTCGCGCATCAAGGAGGCTGAGGCGGCGGCTGCGCAGAAGGCTCTGGCGAAGATCGGGGAACCGTAGCGGCTGTCAGTGGCGGTGGATTTCATGGAACCCGTTCATCTGGCAGTAGATGCCGTCGGCGCCGCATTCGGCGCACTCCATCTGGAGTACCGAATGCCGTATGCCCCGTGAAGCCAGCGCCTCTTCAATCTGCTTCCTGATCCTGTCCGCCTCGCTGATCTTCTGGTCTGCAACCTGGACGTGACCGGAGAAGGCGGGGATGCCGTGGCCGATGGACCAGATATGGACATCGTGGACGCAGGTCACCCCCGGGATGCCGGAGATGACCGAGGATATCTCTTCGACGTGCAGGTCGAGGGGGCTCAGCTCAAGGAAGACCCAGAGGGCCTCTTTGATCACCCTGCCGCCGCCGGCGATGATCATGACGCCGACGAGTCCGCTGGCGATAGGGTCTGCAAGGACCCACCCGGTGAATTTGATGACAAGGGCGGCGATGATGACACCTGCCGAGGAGACGGTGTCTCCGAGGACATGGAGCCAGGCGCTCTTGAGGTTGAGGTCCTTGTGGCCCCTTCCGAGGATCCAGGCCATAAGGATATTGCCGAGAAGGCCGGCTGTGGCGATGTACAGCATGAGTGAGGAATTGACCTGCGGCGGGGCGACCAGCCTCCGGTAGGTCTCGATGAAGATGAAGACAGCGATGGCGATCAGGCTCGATCCGTTAATGAGTGCAGCGAGAAGCCCGATCCTTTGATATCCGTATGTGGCCCGGTAGTCTGAAGGCCTCTTCATGATGATGGCTGCCAGGAGACTGAGGCCCAGGGCAAAGGCATCGGTCAGCACGTGGCCGGCATCGCTCAGGAGGGCCAGACTGTTGCTCAGGATGCCGCCAATCACCTCCCCCAGGAGGATGACCAGGGTGACGGCGAGGCTCCAGATGAGCCTTTTTTCGGAGGAAGAGTGATGATGGCTGTGGGATTCCATTTTTTTATTATAAAACGAAGGGTCTTGCCTTTGCATGGGCATCGGCCGGGAGTTCATATTTTCTTCAAAGTATTGCATTATGTTTATAAGTGAGGGATAATTGCATAATTGCGTATGTACTGCTATAACGGCGTAAAGGAGTCGGTCATGGAACATGAGATACAGGAAGAGCTCATAGACCTCGGCAAAAAGAGGGGTCTTTTGACGTATGAAGAGATCAACGAGGCGCTGCCGCCTGACCTGCATTCACCTGAAGAGATGGAAGAGTTTATGGACCTTCTCCAGGAGATGGGTATACGGGTTGTCGAGGGCGAGGAGGATCTCGGTGAGGAGGTCCCTGAGCTTGAGGAGGAGGGATTTGAGGCCCAGGATCTGGTTCAGGCCTATTTTCATTCCATGGGAAATATCACCATCCTGACGCGGGATGAGGAGATCGAGCTTGCCAAGAGGCTCGAGGAGTCCAGGAAGATCATTCGGGGGATTGTCACCTCGCTGCCGCTGTACCGCGCGACGCATAAGGAAATAAAGGCCCGGGAGACTCATGACGCGGAGGGAGAGGAAATCGCGGAGGAAGACCTCATCCAGAAGGCCCTTTCCGCAACCCTGATCTCCCTGGAGGGCATCATGAATCGGGTGGAGGCTGCTGATTCCACCATAGCCAGGCATGGGTCGCTCAGGGACCTCAGGAAGCTCATCCAGGAAAAGAAGGCCCGGGGCAGTTCTCCGGTGAAGCTCCAGTCCCTGGCGAGGGAAGTCCAGAGGGTCTATAAAGAGGCGGAAGCGGAGGCTGGCGCCCCTGCGGAAGAGCTCAAGTCAAAATGGACCATGGTCAAGAGAGCCCGCGAACTGTATGCCGGGGCCAAGAATGAATTGACGACAAGAAATCTCCGGCTGGTGATCAATATTGCAAAGAATTACCTCGGCAAGGGCCTGACCCTCCTCGACCTCATCCAGGAGGGGAATATAGGTCTGATGCGTGCGGTCGACAAATTCAAGTATGAGAAGGGCTTCAAGTTCAGCACGTATGCGACGTGGTGGATACGCCAGGCGATCACCCGGTCGCTCATCGACCAGACAAAGACGATCAGGGTCCCGGTGCATATGATGGAATTCTACAACAAGATTACCCGGGCCTCCCGCGAGCTGACGCAGGAACTCGGCAGGGAGCCGGATGTCGATGCCATCGCCGAGAAGCTGGGCACCTCGAGGAGGAAGGTGGAGGATGCCTTCCGGGCGATCCAGGACCCTGTGGCCCTGCAGCAGGCGGTGGGTGACGAGGACACGGAACTGGAGGACTTCATCGCCGACCAGAACAGTCCTTCTCCCCATGCGGACACGGAGCAGGCGGAGCTGACCGAGAAGATGCTCATGGTCCTCAGGACCCTAAACGGAAAAGAAGAGCAGGTTATCAGGATGCGGTTCGGCATCGGCTATGACAGGGACTATACCCTTGAGGAAGTGGGACGCCGGCTTTCCCTGACGAGGGAACGGGTGCGGCAGATAGAGGCGAAGGCGCTCAGGAAGCTGAAGCACCCCGGAAGGATGAAGGCCCTCAAGGAGCTGGCGGCGGCATAGTCACGCGCGATTTTCTCCGATGATGAGGCGGCTGGTGCGATCGCACCAGCCGCCTTTTTTTTCAGGGATTCTTCGAGGTCGATTCTGCCCTGATTATCTCTTTTATCTTCTCCAGGGTGGGAAGAGGCTTGCCTGTATGTCTGAGTTTTCCGTTCATCAGCAGGCCGGGGGAGGACAGGGTATATTCCTGTATCTCCCTGATGTCCGTTACCGCAACGACGGAGGCGTCGACCCCCAGTTCCGCCACGGCGATCCTGACCAATTCAGCCAGCTTCCGGCATGTGGCGCATCCCGGGCCGAGTATCTTGATCTCCATGATACCTATATAATCAGAAGTCAGTCTCAAAATCAATGTCGCGCCGGGGCTGTTCTTTACATGGCAGGGCATATCTCCTACAATGAATGAGAAATGATACCAGCGTGCATCATAGGAGTCGGCGGATATTCCGGGGCAGGGAAGACGACCCTGATCGAAAAGGCTCTTCCTCACCTGAAGAGGATGGGTCTGTATGTCGGGGTGCTCAAACATGCCGGCCTGCACGGGCTTGCGGTCGATCCTGAGAAGAAAGACACTGACCGCTTTTTTCGCGCCGGGGCCGACTTTGTCTTTGCCCATGACGCGGAGCAGGGTTTCAGCCGTTATCCGGCTGACAGTATGGGGCTATCCGGAGCACTCGAACGTTTTCCCCGCAGCCTTGATCTCGTACTGGTGGAGGGCCATAAGGAGGCGGACATACCGAGGATATGGCTGGAGAAGGGACGCTCCCCCGGACAGAAGGGCTGTCTTCAAGACACGTCGGGTCATATCCTGTTCAGGGGAGATCCTGCCTGTCTCGACAGGTTCCTGAAGTGCGTCCGCCAGGAGCTTGGCCGCTCCATGAAGGAAAGAACGGTACATGCCGGACTCCTCGTCGGCGGCCGCAGCGGGAGGATGGGAAGGCCCAAGGGGCTATTGAAGGTGAACGGAGAAACGTTGATGGAACGGTCGGTCGCTACCCTTTCGAAGGTGGCGCACAGGGTGGTGCTGGCCGGCTCGGCCCGGCTGCCTGCCGGTCTGAGCGGGATGGACCGTCTTCCCGATATCCCCGGCGGCAGAGGTCCTCTTTCCGGAATGATGAGCTGTTTCAGGTGGTCGCCTGACAGCGCATGGTTCATATCCGCCGTTGACATGCCCTTCATGACGACCGATGCCTGGCAGTGGCTCCTCAGCAAGAGAAGCCCGGGTGCGTGGGCGGTCCTGCCCCGGCTCTGGAACAGCCGGAAGGTTGAGGCGGCAGGGGCCCTTTATGAGCCGATGATCTTCGGGTTTGTCGAGTCCCTCGCGGAGAAGGGGGTGTCCGCCCTGCAGGCCATCTCCGATCATCCCAAGGTAATCAAGCCCGTCATCCCCTCTGCCCTCGCCCATGCCTGGAGGAACGTCAATACCCTGGCCGAATGGCGGGGTGCCAAGGCTGATCTCCGATCGCGCGGATGGGCCTGAATCGGCAACAGGCTACCGGTAGTTGATGAACTCGATGTGGATCCCCAGGTCCTTTCCCTTCAGAAGGCCGATCAGCCCCTGCAGGTCATCGATCTTCTTCGCCTTCACCCGCACCTGGTCCTTCTGTATCTCCGCCTGCACCTTCATCTTCGTGTCTTTGATGATCTTGACGATCTCTTTGGCCTTTTCGACGGGAATGCCCTGCTGGAGCGTGACGATCTGCCGCACGGTGTTGCCCGCGGCCTGCTCCAGTTTCCCGTAGCTGAGGGCCTTGAGGGATACCCCCCGCTTCACCAGCTTTGTCTGGAGAATATCGATGACCGTCTTGAGCTTCAGCTCGTCGTCGGAGACGAGGGTGATCTCGTGTTTTTCCTTGTTCAGTTCGATCGAGCTCTTGCTGCCCTTGAAGTCGAAGCGCTGACTGATCTCCTTGGACGCCTGCTGCTCTGCATTGAGGACCTCCTGAAGGTCCACCCTGCTTACGATATCAAAAGAATGCTCGTCTGCCATAACACCTCCTCATAAGCTGTTATTCAAGCCGTGATCTTTCTTCGCCGGTTTTCCGGTTCGGCTCAGGCAGGCATACCGGGCAGAATAACTCTCCCCGGTCGAGCGGGCAGTCATGGCCGCATCCGCATCCGCAGATGCAGCGGTCAGAGGGTTGCTCGCACGTCCCGCACGTTTGCATAGGCCATTATACCGTTTGGTCCCTGAGATGCACAATCGTTCGACAGGATACAGGGTCTTATTCGGCCGTTCGCCGTATGCCCGCCGGGGAAGCCGAAAGACTTCTTAGTGCGAGAGGAGCATCTCGACATTCTTCACCAGGCCTTCCCCGAGAAAGATGAGGCACTCGGCGTCGAGAAACCGGTCAGCAGAGGCATCGAAGAGGATCTTGATACGGGAGCCGAACTCCCCTTCAGGGGGCCAGTAGAGGATAACGGCAGGCACCTTCGGCAGAAGGGCGAGCTGCCATGCGTGCTGCGAGGGAAAGCCCGGCCTCATCTCGGCCCCAAGCCGGCCGAGCGCTGCTGCGGCCTTTTCGAACTCCTGCTCCAGCAGCTCTCTCAGGGGTTCCTCGCAGTCCCGCTGAAAGGAGGTTATCTTGACAAGCCCTCCCCTCAGCTCGCCGTAGGAGACCCACCGTCCGGCAAGTTCTCCGGTGCCGGCTGTCCTGACATAGTGGAGCAGGAGAATCTTGATCCACGGGGTAATGCGGCCGGGGGAGCTGACCTCTCCGTCAGGGGCGATGGTGAAGTCCCTTCCCATACAGGTGAGGACAAGACTGCCCGACCGCATCTCGCCGCCGATGCCCGGGGAGATGGCGGCCAGGTCTCTTGCCCGCACCTCTTCCCTCAGCTTCAGGATAAGGTCCTCTCTCCAGTCAGACCGCGTGAAACCCTGCTGCAGTGCCGCGCATTCTTCCTGCGACAACAGGCTGCATTCCGAAAGCTCCGCCGTGCCGGTGACGACCGCCAGAGCGAACGGCATGCAGGTCTTTGACCTGCATGCCGTTCGCAGTTCTTCCGGGGCAGCTTCTTGTACAGTTCAAAGGGGGTCATGGAATGGGTCCGGCTTTTTTCATTATAGCAGAATGTCCCGCCGGAAGAAGTGTCATCGAGACGCCCATGAAAATAACGTTATCTTGATATATAATAATTACATTTGGTCAACGGGGCGAATTCATGATAGAACTCTTGCGACAGCACCGGTGGGTCCTCGATCTCCTCGACATAGCCATCATGTCGCTTATCCTGTATCGCCTGCTCCTCATCATCAAGGGGACAAAGGCGGCGCAGATGCTCATCGGCCTGGGGATACTTCTCCTCGCCTCCATGGCGTCCCGGTATCTGGAGCTCTATACCATAGACTGGCTTGTCCAGAGCTTCTGGGCGCAGATCGTCATCGCCATCATCGTCCTCTTTCAGCCCGAGATACGGAGGGCGCTCGCGCATATGGGCGAGGCCCAGTTCCTTACCTTCACCAAGGCGGAAGAACTGAAGTCCCTGGAGGAGATCGTCAGGGCATCGGTGGCCCTGGCAAACCGCAAGATAGGCGGTCTCATGGTGATTGAGCGGGAGACGAGCCTGAAGGATTTCGTGGAGGTGGGCACGCCCCTCGACGCGAAGGTCTCAAAAGAACTCCTCCTGAGCATCTTTCACCCGACGTCGCCGATCCATGACGGCGCCGTGATTATCAAGGGCAACCGGGTGGCTGCTGCAGGATGCTTTCTTCCCATAACCCTCAGTTCCGAGGTGAGCAAGGCGCTCGGCACCCGGCACCGTGCGGGAATCGGACTGACCGAGGAGACGGATGCGATAGCGATCATCGTCTCGGAGGAGACGGGCTTTATCTCCATGGCGATGGACGGCAGTCTCGAGACGAAGCTGGACATGGGTACGATGCGCGACCTTCTCACCGACGTCTTTGTCGCAAAGAAGGGCAAGGCATGAAGAATTTTTTTCTGAAAAACAGCGGCCTCAAGATATCGGCGGTGCTCATCTCGGTGCTCCTCTGGTTTTTCGTGACGTCCCGCGGCCAGTCCGAGATGTCCCTGGAGGTGCCGCTTGAGTTCAAGTCCGTGCCTGCGGGACTCGGTATCGCGACGAGCAGCATCAAGGGCGTGACCGTGACAGTGCGGGGGCAGGAGCGTATCATGAAGAGCATCAAGCCGTCTGATGTCAGGGTCTTCGTCGATCTGTCGAAGGCAAAAAAGGGGGAGGCGACCGTCTTCATCAACAAGGACGATATCCGGTTGCCCTACGCCATGACGGTGACGAACATCGCCCCGTCCGCGGTGCGCGTCCGCATCGACGAGACGATCACGAAATCCGTGCGGGTCAGCCCCGCTGTCACGGGCTCTCCTGAAAAGGGCTTTTTTGTCCGGTCCGTGGATATCGTCCCCCGGGAGGTCGTGGCACAGGGGTTAAAGTCCGAGGTGCGCAAGATCACCGCGCTCCGGACAGAGGGTTTCGATATAACCGGCACCACGGAGACGACGAGCCAGGAGCTGGCGATCGACGCGGCGGGTGCGAACATCAAGACAGAACCTGCCAGCGTCAGGGTGACGGTGGTGATCGGGAGGGGAAGATGAGGCTCTTTGGAACAGATGGCATCCGGGGACGTATCAACAGGCACCCGATGAAGCCGGAAAACGTCCTGAGGATAGGTATGGCCGCTGCCGTTGTACTGCGGAAGGAGCACCATGGCAGGAATATGGTGCTGATCGGCAAGGACACGAGGCTTTCCGGATACATGATCGAATCCGCCCTTACCTCGGGCATCTGCTCCATGGGCATGAATGTTACTCTCGTCGGGCCGCTGCCGACTCCGGGGATCGCATTCCTGACACGCACTCTGCGTATCGATGCGGGCATCGTCATCTCCGCCTCTCATAACCCTTTCCAGGACAACGGAATCAAGTTCTTCTCCTACAGCGGGTTCAAACTGCCTGACTCCCTGGAGCGGCGGATAGAGGAACTGGTGGAGGACGACAACCTGGAGCGGTATCGGCCGAAGGGGGAGGAAGTCGGCAAGGCCTTCAGGCTCGACGATGCCACCGGCCGTTACATCGAGTACATCAAGTCCACGCTGCCGAAGGGCACCACCTTCGAGGGAATGCGCGTTGTCGTAGACTGTGCCAACGGGGCGGCCTACAAGACGACGCCGTGGCTGCTGCGGGAACTCGGCGCGGAGGTGATCTCAATCAACGACAGGCCGGATGGCGTCAATATCAATGCCGGATGCGGATCGACCGACATGTCCGGGATCCGGGCCGCGGTACTCAGACACAAGGCGGATGCGGGCATCGCCCATGACGGCGACGGCGACAGGACCCTCCTCTGCGACGAGAAGGGCCGGCTTATCGATGGAGATCATATCATGGGCATGTGCGCCGCCGAAATGAACGAAACCGGCAGGCTGCACGGCAAGACCGTGGTCACCACGGTGATGAGCAATCTCGGCCTGGAGCGCTTCCTGGAGCGCCACGGCATCAGGACCCTCAGGACAAAGGTGGGAGACCGGTTCGTGGTGGAGAAGATGATCGAGGGCGGCTTCAATGTGGGCGGAGAGCAGTCCGGCCACATCATTTTCCTCGATTTCAATACAACAGGAGACGGGCCCATCACCGCCATGCAGGTGCTGGGCCTCATGAAAAAGAGCGGAAAACGTCTTTCCCGGCTCGCATCGCGGATCAAGCTGTATCCGCAGGTGCTCATGAATGTCGAGGTGGAGAAGAAACAGGACATCCGGACGGTCCCTGCGATTGACCTCGCCGTCAGGTCGGCCGAGAAGCGGCTTGGCTCCGGCGGCAGGGTCCTGGTGCGGCCGTCGGGCACGGAACCGAAGATACGGGTCATGCTCGAAGGTACGGACCTGAGGCTGATTACGAAACTCTGCAGGGACATCTCGGGCGTGATCAGGGAATCCATGAAGTAGCCTGCCCTGATGTCCCTCTTCCTTTCCTTCATCGGCGGCGCGGCGGCTTTCCAGATATATCAGTTCTTCCCCGCCGCCTCTCTGACTGTTTCCGCACTTCTTGCCGGTCTGGCGGTATACAAGGGCCGCATGATTCTCATCCCCCTTTTCATCATCGGAGCGCTGTATGCATTTGCAAGGATTCATCCCGCCCCTTCCGGCGACGCTGCGGTCGAGGAAGTGAGGCTGACCGGGAGATTCCTCCAAAAGATGCCCTCCCTCAGGGGAGACGATTCCCTGCTGACCTTTGCGATTGAGCGGGGCCGCAGCGCGGTGACCGGAGAGGAGCTTGAATGGGTGCAGGGAAAGGAGGCTGACCTTCGGACCGGCGTTGAACCCGACTATGACAAGATATACGAGATAATCCTCAGGATACGGGACCGGTCGAGGTTGAACCCCGGCGGGTATCCCGGTTCGAGGCTTACCGGCAAGATCCTGGCGATCGGGGAGGCAGGCATTGCCGGTGCATCCGTGCCGGCGAGGTTTTACGATGTCCGGCTCCGTCTGAACCGTGTGATACGGGAACGCTTTACACCCCAGTCAGCGGGGCTGGTCGCCGCGGTTACCACGGGTGACACGTCCCTGCTCGACGATGAGGTCAGAAAGACTTTCAGCACAACCGGTCTCAGCCACATCCTGAGCATATCAGGGACCCACTTCGGCCTCTTTTCGGTGATGCTCTTCGGGGTATTCGTGTTTTGCATAAGGCGGCTGCCCCACAAACTGCTTCTGCGGCTGACTGTCTACCTCAGTCCCCCGCAGGCTGCTGCGCTCCTCTGTATCCCCTTCATGGTCCTCTATCTCGGGATATCCGGAGGCGGGCCGCCTGCGGTACGGTCATTTATCATGGTGAGTCTCTTCCTCGGAGGGCTTCTTGCCGGCAGGAAGGGGTTCTGGCTCAATTCCCTCCTGTTCGCCGCCCTCATCCTCGTCCTGTGGGACCCGGCGGTCCTGTTCAGTCTTTCTTTTCAGCTGTCGTTCATCGCCGTGCTGTTCATCGGGTATTCGGTCGAGCGGGAAGAGGAAGAAGACGCCGGCAGGTCACGTTTGTGGCGGTACGTCAGGGCATCCCTCCTCATCACCCTTGCCGCTGCAGCGGGGACAACCCCTCTCGTTGCATACCATTTCCATTATCTCTCCCTGGTTTCCCCTTTGGCGAATCTGGTGGCAGCTCCGCTCATTGGTTTTGTCCTTGTCGCGTTCTCGGTATCCTCATCGTTCGTCTTTCTCTTTACCGGGTATTTCCCGCTCGCGCCGCTTATCGAGCAGGCAGCAACCCTGTCGATCCGGCTTGTCAGGCTTTTCAGTCTTGTCCCCTATGCCGATGTCAGCGTGCGGGCCTTTCCTCCGGTCCTGTGCATCCTGTTTTATGCCGCATTCGCCTTGTATCTTACCCGCGGCAGGAAGAAGATATTGCTCGCATTGCCCGTGCTCCCCTTTCTTGTGTATCTGTTCTTCGTGCCGGACGGCAAGGGGTCGCTCAGTGTCACGTTCCTGGATGTGGGTCAGGGTGATTCCTCTGTTGTCGAGTTGCCTGAGGGGAAGATACTGCTGATAGACACCGGAAGGACGGGGAGGGAGGCAGCCTCTTTTCTCCGCTATCTCGGCAGACGGGATGTCGATGCCCTTGTGCTCTCCCATGTGCATCCTGACCACACGGGAGGACTCGACTATCTGCTGCGGACATTCCGCCTGAAGGAGGTGTGGGACAACAGTCTTATCCAGTATCCCGCCGCCATGACGCCGGTGCCCGGGCACCGGTCCCTTCAGAGGGGGGACATCATTACCCGCTGGGGGGCGACAATTACCGCGCTTCACCCGTACGAGGGTTTTTATACGGTTCGCGGCAATCAGTACAGCGAGGAGAACAGCGGCTCTCTTGTCCTGAAGATCACCGGGCAGGGGAAGTCGTTCTTGTTCGCCGGCGACGTGGAGCTTGAGGCTGAGGAGGACATGGAGCACCTGGAGCCCTGGCTGAGGAGCAATGTCATCAAGATCCCCCATCACGGCAGCAGAAGTTCGGCGAATCCCTCATTCCTCCTTGCGGTGTCCCCTGATATCGCTGTCATATCTGTAGGCAGGGGGAATCCGTTCGGTCATCCCAGCCAGGAAGTGCTGGACCAGCTGGAGGGAACGCACGTTGTCCGCACGGATATCGATGGAGCCGTCAGGATTACGGCACACAACGGGGAGCTGACGATGAAGACATACAGGGATCATACGCTGCAGAAGGCGGACTCTCCGGGAAAAGAGAAGGATAATATCCGGAGATTGTTTGAGACGTGGTGACGACGGTACAGGCCGGGGAACAAAGGTTGTCTGGATAGAGGGGAGGTTATGCCGAGGCGGACGCCGCGGCCTCCAGGACCTTGTCAGTCCACCGGAGAGGGAGCCTGATCCTGAAGGTGGTGCCTATTCCCGGGGTGCTCTCCACGGCTATCTCGCCCAGATGCTCCGAGACGATCTGGCGGACGAGAGGCAGGCCCATGCCGAAGCTGTACTCCTTGGTGCTGAAAAAGGGGTCGAATATCCGGTCCAGGTTCTCGCCGGCGATCCCGCACCCGGTATCTGAAATCGTTACGACGGCGGCGTCCGGTTCCCCGGAAGTGGCGATAGTTACCGTACCCCCGCAGGGGGTCGCCGAGATGGCGTTCCTGATCACATGAATGAGCGCCACCTGCAGAAGATTCTTCTCCACGTTTATCTTCAGCGGACATTCGGAGAGGGTCAGCCGGCATTCGAGCCCCTTTTCAGCGGCCTCGCCTGCAGTGACCGACACCGCGCCCTGCACGACCGTGTTGATGTCTTCATAGAGGAAGAGCGACCTCCTGTTTTTCAGGAACGACTGGAACTGCTGGACGATGGCGTCCAATTTTTCGGCCTCCGAGATGATGGTGTCGAGATGTTGCCGCAGCGTGCCGTGTTCTTCCCGGCCTTCCAGGATCTTCTTGCAGATGAGACCGATTACCGTGGCAGGGTTGC
Organism: Nitrospirota bacterium; assembly: GCA_021825365.1. Taxonomy (GTDB): domain Bacteria; phylum Nitrospirota; class Thermodesulfovibrionia; order Thermodesulfovibrionales; family UBA6898; genus JAKAGF01. Next base: position 116,817 of record JAKAHR010000007.1, read on the forward strand.
GTATCTTGTCCGCAATAGTGAGGGATAACAGGCTCATTGTCCTCTCGGCGACCAGCGCCTCTATTTCCCGGGAGAATTCCTCGAGGAGGTGCCGGTAATCCTTCTCTGTCCGCAGCAGCCGGGCATAGACGAGGGCCTTTTCCACGGAACGGATCAGGTGCTCGGGCTTGAACGGCTTGAGGATGAAATCAAATGCCCTCATCTTTACGGCATCCACCGCCTTGTCAAAGTCGGTATAGCCGGTCATGAGGATCACCGGCAGGTCAGGATCGAGTTCGTGGACCCTCTCGAGGAGTTCAATGCCCGAGACAGAGGGCATCGAGATATCGCTCAGCACCATATCGGCCCGGCACTCCTTCAGGCAGTCGAGCGCATCCTCCGCCTTGCCGCAGGGGATCGTCTCATAACCAAATTCGGACAGGAGCATCGACGTGAACGAAAGGACTTCCGGATCGTCGTCGACGACCACGATAAGGCCTTTCTTCTTTGCCCCCGTCTCGTTTGCCGTAGTCTGCATGCCATGTCTCCCGGACCGCCGAAAGAGCCATTCCGTACCGTAGAAGATGCTCTCAATTTCACCTTAGCGGATATCCGGCACCTTGTCAATTGGGCGCATGATAGACGATGCAGGACTGCGGTCCCGAAAGGCAAGAGACGAAGGCTGACGGCTAACGGTTGAGGAGCTTTGCCGCGTCTTTGGCGAAATAGGTCAGGATAAGGTCAGCGCCGGCACGTTTGATCGATATGAGTGTTTCCATCATCACCCGCTCTTCATCTATCCAGCCCATTTTGGCGGCGGCCTTGATGATGGAGTATTCTCCGCTGACATTGTACGCGGCAACGGGAAGGTCGAAGTTCTCCTTCACGTCCGAGATGATGTCGAGGTAGGTCATGGCGGGCTTGACCATGACGATGTCGGCGCCTTCGTCGATGTCGAGGGCGACCTCCCGCATCGCCTCCCGACGGTTTGAAGGGTCCATCTGGTAGGAGCGGCGGTCGCCGAACTTGGGGGTCGATTCGGCCGCCTCCCTGAAGGGGCCGTAAAAGGCCGAGGCGTACTTGGCTGCGTAGCTCATGATCGGTATCCCCGTGAATCCCCCGGAGTCAAGGGCCAGTCTGATGGCTTCGACCCGGCCGTCCATCATGTCGGAGGGCGCAACCATGTCAGCCCCCGCCTCGACATGGGACAGTGCTTCCTTTGCCAGGAGTTCCAGGGTGGGATCGTTCATTACGTCCCCGTCTTCGATAACACCGCAGTGTCCGTGGCTCGTGTACTCGCACATGCAGACATCGGTGATCACGTACAGGCCCGGCACCTTGTCCTTGATCGCCCTGATGGCGGTCTGGACCTCCCCGTGGGGGTCATAGGCGCTGCTGCCGCACTCGTCCTTGTGCCGGGGTATGCCGAAGAGGAGGATTGCGGGTATGCCGAGGCCTTTGACTTCCTTCGCGTGCTTTACGATCCTGTCGACCGACTCCTGGAAGCACCCCGGCATGGACTTGATCTCCTTGCGGACGTTCTTGCCGAAGGTGACGAAGAGGGGATAGATAAGGTCATCAGGGGACAGAGCGGTCTCCCGGACCATCCTCCTGATCACCTCGTTCTTTCTGAGTCTCCTGGGTCTCTGGAAGGGGAACATCAGCGGGCCTGACGTTTATCCGCAGGAGCTGCAGCCCGAGCCGCACGACGGGGGCTCGTTGCCGTTGATGACAAAGCCTTCGCCCTCAGGGGTCTTGATGTAGTCGATCTCCTTGTTGTCAAGGCTCGAGAAGGTCTCCTGGTTCATGAAGACCTTCAGGCCGTTCTTCTCGATCGTCTGGTCTCCTGCAGCAGCCTGCTCGTCTATATCAAGGCCATAGCTGGGGCCGCAGCAGCCTGAGCCGTGGATAAAGACCCTGAGGCCCCATCCTTCCTTGCCCTCGGCCTTCAGTATTTCCTTTGCCTTTTCGGCAGCGTTATCTGATACTTTTATCACGGTAACCTCCGGTGAGATGATTTCTTTTTAGCTTACGCAAATAACAGCGAAAAAGCAAGCTGCGCAGGCCCGGACAGCCGCCCTCAGACTGCCTCTTCGCCGCGCTGGCCGGTCCGTATCCTCACCGCCTCCTCGACCGCATAGATGAATATCTTGCCGTCTCCGATCCGTCCCGTCCTGCCCTTTGTTTCCAGGACGTTTACGACATCCGGCACCGTGTTGTCAGGCACGACCATCTCGATCTTGATCTTGGGCACGTAATCCACGGTATACTCGGCGCCCCGATACAGTTCCGCATGCCCTTTCTGACGGCCGAAACCCTTCACCTCTGATATGGTCATCCCCCGTATGCCGATCCCTTCCAGTGCATCCCTGATTTCATCGAGCTTAAACGGCTTGATGATCGCCTCGATCTTTTTCATCGTTCACCTCGCAGGAGTTTGTCGAATGCCGCAAGACGGGAGTACTCAAAAAGCGTTGACATCGCCCGCGATCGGGTCGGGATGCCCGCCTCCTCGACAGCGGCTACCGGGTTCAGGCCGCCGACGACCACCACGCCTGCCTTGTCGATCCCCACCGGGATCTCAAGGAGTTTCTGGTTGGGGTTGCCGAGGCAGAGGATGCCGCCCAGGCCTTCGCGCTGCATGTCTTCCTGGAGAGCGTGCATCTTTTCGAGACAGACTACGGGGATCTCCCGGAAGCTTGCCAGTATCTGCCCTGAATTACCTTCCACCGCCGGCCGTACCCCGGTCATGCCGCTCTTGATGAATATCTCGAGGGGGTCGAGGGACGATCCGGCGTAACTGATGAGCGCGGAAAACCTCGTGGGCTCCCCGTCTTCGATCTGGAGAACGCCGCCGAACCGCGAGGTGACCGGAATCCCGGCCTTCAGGAGGATGCTGTTCAGGGTCACGCTGCAGACGGTGCCGAATCCGATGTGGTCTTCGGGTATCCTGATGTCCCCGATGCAGTCACCCTCCTTGCAGCAGACGACCCTCGTGCTCATGTTGTAGCGCGAGGCGAATACGCTCTTCATCACCTCCAGCGCGTCATCGAAGGTGTCCTTGTGGAAGAAGGTCACATTGAGAATGACCTTCCCCTGCCTGCTGACAAGATCGAAGTCGCTCAGGAAGGCGAGGCTCTCTATCTTGCTGATGACGAATCCGACCTTCTCGGTGACAAGCGACTGGGAGAGTTCCTCCCTCCCTCTGGGAGTGATGCTCCGCCCCTCCTTGCCGAAGACGCGGGTGAAACCTTTCTCATCGAGTATCCTCAGGTGGTACCGCACCGTCCTTTCGGTCAGGTCGATGCCGTACCGCGTCAGCCGTCGTGAGATCTCCCGCGACCCGGTGACCGTTTCCGGCGTCTCTTCGAGGACCTTCAGAATGGAAAGCATCGTCTTGTTCATCCGCCTGATTTCTCCTTTAGCGGAGGGAGGAACCCCTCCGGATATCTA
>JAKAHR010000008.1 GCA_021825365.1 Nitrospirota bacterium
ACTATATAGAGGTCTTCTACAACCGGGTCAGGCGTCACAGCTATCTGGGGCAGCTGAGCCCCTATGAGTACGAAAATCAGGCTGCCTGTGGTAGCTTATAACTGTCTACCGAATGGGGGGAACTCCAGTGCTTTCTTTGTCATCATGTCAGTCGCTCCAGTGATTTACAAAACTGATGACTCTTGCATAATTATTTCCATCAGGATCTTCAAAAGGGGCAAAGAGAACTTTAGCACCCGACCTCAATTCAATTCTTATTCGGAACAGTTCTCGTGAATCGACACTATACAGATTGCCGTCACCCAGGGATCTTATTTTGCCCATACTTGATGCAGCATCAAATGCCACTACAGTACCTTCTTCCTTTTGATAAAGGTCGTCCCAGACATCTTCCCGCTCTTGTGCGGATAGCGCAATTACCGGTGGTTCTTTATTGTCCTTTCTTCTTGTCATTTCCGATAGGGTTGTAATGGGTTTGAACGCACTGTCCTGCAACTGTCCTGTTATGTGTCCTGTTGAACGAGCAGAGGCTGTCGCGGGCCTAGCCCTGACAGCCTCTAATATATTGTTTTTAAAGCATTATTTTCTGGTGGCGGGGAGAGGATTTGAACCTCTGACCTTCGGGTTATGAGCCCGACGAGCTACCGGACTGCTCCACCCCGCGGCAGGTATGTAAGATAACCGATCCGTCCTCCTGTTGTCAAACGCCCCCTCCTATTTTACGTCCTTCCGGGCCTTGATCGTGTCGAGGTATTTCACGAACTCCTCAGGGTCGACCTTGTCCACAAAGCAGAGCTTCTTGCCGCCGGGGTCCTTGATGATGTTCGCCTGGGAATCGAGGAAAAGGAGCAGGCAGTCATTCTTGAAGTCATACCGGCTGCCCAGTTCCTCCTCCTCCTTGTTCAGCTTCCTGGTGAGGTCCACCCGGATGGGCACGAAGTCGGCCATGAGCTTCCCGGAGACAACGGGGTCGTTGTAGACCTTCTCCTGGAGGAACTCGCAGCGGGGGCAGCCCTTGCCGAAGAAGAAATCCACGATCATCGGCTTCTTCTCCGCCCGCGCCTTCTCCATGCCCTCCTTCAGTGAAAACCACTTCATGTCAGCCGTGCAGACAGCTGCCGGAATCATCAGTCCGAGTATCAGTATGAGTGCGCTCAGTCTTTTCATCATAACCTCCCGGGCCGCTCTTCGGGTCTGCGGCCACATTTTATCTTATCACAATGACCGCCGTCCCGCACCCGGGGCGTCGCCGTTTGTTTTACAATGAACAATGCAGATCGAAGAGTTTATCGAGGCCCTGGGGAATGAACGCGAATTTCAGCTGCAGGTCTCGGGGCATGAATATATAGAGCCCCGGCAGGCGAGGCATCTGCCGCTCGATATCGACGATCGGATCAGGGCGAGCCTCGGCGACCGGGGGATACACGACTTCTACCGCCATCAGGCCGAGGCGATCCAGGGCATCAGAGACGGCAGGCATGTTCTGCTCATGACCCCCACGGCGAGCGGCAAAAGCCTCGTCTATAACATACCTGTGCTGGAGTCGGTCCTCGCCGACGGACTGACAAACGCCCTGTACCTGTACCCGCTCAAGGGGCTCGAACAGGACCAGTTGCGGAACCTCTCGGAGCTGGCCGCGTCTCTCGGCCTGCAGAATACCGGCCAGGTCTATGACGGCGACACCCCTCCCGCTCAGCGGAAGAAGATCCGCGAGGCGCTCCCGAATGTCGTCTTCACCAACCCCGACATGCTCCACCTCGGCCTCCTGCCCTTTCACCGCAAGTGGGGCGATTTTTTCAGAAATCTGCGGTTCGTGGTCATCGACGAGATCCACAGCTACCGGGGCGTCTTCGGTTCGCACGTCAGCCAGGTGCTGGGGAGACTGCGGAGGCTGTGCGATTACTACGGCTCTTCTCCGCGGTTTATCGCAGCCTCAGCCACTATCGCCAACCCGGAGGCGCTTGCCGAGGGGCTCACCGGCCTCCCCTTTTCCGTGATACAGGAGAGCGGCGCCCCGTCTTCCGGCAGGCATTTTTTCTTCGTCAACCCGATCGAGAGTCCCTACACGGTCGCCACGCGCCTCTTCGTCCGGTGCATGCAGTCCGGCATCCGCACCATCCTCTTTACCAAGGCCCGCAAGATTACGGAACTCATCTATTCCTGGGCGCTGGATTATGTCCCCGACCTCGCCGACAAGATCAGCCCGTACCGGGCCGGATTCCTCCCCCAGGAACGCCGTGAGATCGAGGCGAGGCTCTTCAGCGGAGAGCTGCTCGGCGTCATCTCGACGAGCGCACTTGAGCTCGGCGTGGACATCGGGGGGCTCGACTGCTGCATCCTCTGCGGATATCCGGGGTCTGTATCGAGCACCTGGCAGCGCGCAGGGAGGGTCGGCAGGCAGGGGCGTGAATCCCTCGTCGTGCTCGTCGCGATCGAAGACGCCCTTGATCACTACTTTGTCCGGCATCCAGCCGCATTCTTCAAGAAGAATCATGAGGCAGCCGTCGTCGACCCCGGGAACAGCAACATCCTGAAGCAGCACCTGGTCTGCGCTGCAGCGGAACTCCCGCTCCGGCGGGACGACGGGGTATATGCCTTTGACACGGTCGAGCCGCTCATTAACGAACTGACAGACGCAAAAGCCCTGCTCAAGGGAAAACGGGCAGAGGTGTGGTCACCTGCAAACCGGCGGCCCCACCGGGACGTCAGCATCAGGGCGATCGGCGAGCGGTTTTCGCTCGTGAACGAATCCGGAAAGACGATCGGCGAGCTGAGCGGCAGCAGGGTCTACCGCGAGGCCTTTCCGGGCGCGATCTATCTGCACCGGGGACGGCAATACCAGGTCGCGGAACTCGATCTGCTCAGGAGGAAGGCGGTCTGCAGACAGACGAGGGCAGACTACTATACGCAGCCCCTCAGCGCCGACTCCACGGAGATCATCGGGGAGAAGGAGCAGAGGGATTTCGGGCCGGTCCGGTTCAGCTGGGGCAGACTGAGGATAACGCAGAGGGTAACCGGATATGACAAGAAGAGGACCTTCGACAGGAAGAAGATATCGACCCATAGCCTCGACCTCCCCGAGCATATCTTCGAGACAGAAGGGGTCTGGACCGTTATCAGCAGAAGGACAGAAGAGGAGATAGGCAACCGGGGGTTCGACCTCGGCGGCACCATCCATGCGGTGGAACACGCTGCCATCGCCTGCATGCCTCTCTTTTCCCTCTGCGACCGGGGGGACATCGGCGGGCTGAGCCACACGCAGTTCCCTGCCTTCGGCCTGCCTGCCATCTTCATCTACGACGGCCATGAGGGCGGTGTGGGCCTTGCGCGGAGGGCACTGGACATCGTGCCGGAGTGGATCGGGACAACCCTGAACATCCTGCGTGACTGCCCCTGCGAAGGCGGATGCCCGTCGTGCGTCCAGGACCCGCACTGCGGAAACCGCAATGAACCGCTGGACAAGAAGGGGGCGATGTTCCTGCTGGGCACATGGCTGGGGTGACGGCGCTTCAGTGGGTTTTCAGAGCTTCCGGAGCGCGGAGGCACGGCCTCAGGATTTATGCCCCGCCTTATACTCGGTCTTGTACTGCTCCCGATCCTGCGTAAGGTCTTCGAGGTCCTGCCAGTCCCGCACCCAGTCTTCGACCTGATACACGGAGAAGGTGCCGTCAGGGTTGCTCCCGATAAACCTCTTCAGCCCGGCATTGATGATCATCTTCTTGCACAGGAGGCAGGGGTATGCCTTGGTCGGGGTGAGGCCATCCTCGTCCTTTCTGGAGGTGTGCATATACATGTCGCCGTTGAGCAGCGAGACACCGGAACGCGCGGCGTTGATGATGGCGTTCATCTCCGCATGCACGGACCTGCAAATCTCGTAGCCCCTGCCGGACTCGATGTTGTTCCGCCGCCGGATACAGAAGCCGAGGTCAATGCAATCCTTCGTCTTCCGCGGAGAACCTGTGTACCCGGTCGAGATGATCTGATCGTCCTTCACGATCAGACAGCCGAAGGCGACGACGCGGCAGTTGCTCTTTTCCGCGACCGCCCGTGCGATGTTCAGATAATACGAATCCTTGTCGATCTTCTTCATGATTGTTCCCGTTGCGCCGGCCCGAACCTGCCGGCATGTTTCATTATAAATCAGCTCCCCTGCTTTTCTCTACGCCACCACGCCCGGTGCATGCTCATGATGCCGGCCAGACGGCGCGGCAACATGCGGTGGTTCTTCCCCAGCACATATCCCGCATACTTCATCGCATTCCTCCAGAGGAAGACGGGCATCAGCAGGAACCTGCCCTTGTCCGCAAGGAAACGGGCCTCGGCCCTCAGGTACCGCATGCCTTCACCTTCCGCCCTGCCGAAACTCTCCGCCAGCCATGCTTCGGTCGCATGAAAGACGCCGATATCGAAATACCGCCTGAATTCCCCGAGGGCCGTGTAATCGTGCGAGTGGTAGACAGCCGCTTCCGCGGCGTAAGCGATGCTGTATCCCTTCAGCAGGAGACGACCGGCTGCGCAGACATCCTCGCCCATGATCACCCGCTCGTCAAAACCCCCGATCTCATCGAGCGCGTCCCTGCGGTACGCCCCGAAGGAATTCGAGAAGAAGGGTGTCCTGATCCCAAAACGCTCCCTGTCGGCCAGCGTCACGATGCGCGACTTCTCCGGATAGTTGAAAAGCCGGACGTGCGCTCCGAAGGGTCCGCAGCCAAGCTGCGGGAGCTGCCTTCCGAAGACGGCCGCGATATCCCTGTTGCCCAGGCAGGCGGTAAGTCGTGTGATCGCATGGTCATCAGCAGGAACGGCGTCCTGGGTAAGATATACGATCACATCCCCCGCAGCAGCCTTCCAGCCGAGGTTCCTCGCGGACCCATGCCCAAATCCTCCCTGTCCGACGCCCTTGACCGCAGCGTCGAAGGAAGAGGCGATACGGGCGGTATCATCGGTCGAAAAAGAGTCCACGACGATGATCTCGCACGGGACGGTCTGCCGCCGGACCGCCTTCAACAGTCCCGGGAGGGTCTGACCGGCATTATGGGTCGGGATTATAACACTTATCTTCATACGAGGAACCGCACGGGTCGTTCCGTATTATACAGCACGGGGGCGGTGTTCCGGCTGAAGCCCGAGGGCTATAAAGCGCCACTTCCTGTGTTATAATGAAAAACCATGGATTCGCCGACAGTTTCGACACATCGGGCGCCACTCATCGACATCGCCGACCTTCCCAAAGTCCCCCTGGTCCTCGACGGCATTTCTTCACGGTTTATCAGGGAGCGGCTTGTCGTTCCGCTTGAACTGAAGAACAATGTCCTCAAGATAGTCGTGGCATCTCCCGACGACCGTTCAACGCTGGATGCCCTTGCGGTCGCCACCGGGGCCGAGATCGTCGTGTACACGGCATCAGAGAAAGACATCAGCGACTATATCAGCCGCTTCTTCGGCCAGGAGTCCCAGAACATCAACAAGATCGTCGAAGACATGGGCGAGCGCGGCCCCGACCTGATCAGGGACGAGGAGGAAGACGTCGGCCACCTCAAGGACCTCGCCTCGGAGGCGCCGATCATCAGGCTTGTCAACCTCATCCTGACGCGTGCGGTCGAGAGCAGGGCGAGCGATATCCATATCGAGCCCTTCGAGGACGAGCTTAAGGTGCGGTACCGCATCGACGGCGTGCTCCACGAGACGGAATCCACCCCCAAGCGGCTGCAGGCAGCAATCGTTTCACGCCTCAAGATCATGGCAAAGCTGAACATCGCGGAGCGCCGCCTGCCGCAGGACGGACGTATAAAACTGAAGGTGGGGCAACGCGAAGTCGACCTCAGGGTCTCGACAATACCGGTGCTCCACGGCGAGAGCGTCGTGATGAGGATCCTGCACAAGGAAGGCATCGTGATCGACCTGGAGAAGCTGGGTTTCCCTCCGGCCACGCTCTCGAAATTCAACCAGCTCATCACCAAGCCCAACGGGATCATCCTGGTGACAGGGCCGACCGGCAGCGGCAAGACCACCACCCTGTATGGAGCCCTCGACAAGATCAACTCGCCCGACCGCAAGATCATCACGGTCGAAGACCCTGTGGAGTACCAGCTCAAGGGCGTCAACCAGATCCAGGTGAAGCCCCAGATAGGCCTCAACTTCGCCAGTACGCTCCGGCATATCGTCAGGCAGGACCCTGACATCATCATGATCGGAGAGATCCGCGACCTTGAGACAGCGGAGATCGCGATCCAGTCAGCGCTCACCGGCCACCTTGTCTTTTCTACCTTGCATACCAATGATGCGCCGAGTGCCATTACCCGGCTCCTGGACATGGGGGTGGAGAACTTCCTCCTCTCCTCCACGGTCCGGGGCATACTCGCCCAGCGGCTCGTCCGCGTCATCTGTCCTTCCTGCAAGGCCCCTGACCCCTCTGCCGCGGACAGGGAGGAGCTGTCGAGACTCGGCTTCACCGGCAACGAGGTCCTCTACCGCGGGTCGGGATGCGACCACTGCGCCCACACCGGCTTTTTCGGGAGGCTCGGCATATACGAACTGCTCACCATAGACGATACGATCCGCAGTCTCATCCTGAAGAGTGCCGACGCCAACCAGCTGCGGGAGGCGGGCCGGCAGAGCGGCATGAAGACCCTGCTTGAAGACGGAACCGACAAGATACGGGAAGGGCTCACGACCCTGAGCGAAGTGCTCCGGGTCACCCAGGAGGTGTAGGTGGCCATCTATTCGTACCGGGCCACAACCGTGGACGGCTCAATCGTCGAAGGAGTGATCGAGGCGACGGATGAAAAGTCCGCGGCGGATCGCCTCAGGAACTCCGGCGTCATTCCCCTCAAGATAATCCCTCCCCGGGAAGGCGTTACGCGGAGGTTCTCCCTCCGGTCGTCGCAGGGAGAACTCCTCACCTTCACCGCGGAACTCTCGGCGCTGCTGGGCGCCGGACTCCCCCTTGACCGCAGCCTCAACATCCTCTCGTCCATATCCGAGAGCAGCGAGATGAGGCAGATGATCAAGGAGGTGCTGAAGTCCATCCGGGAGGGCAGTTCGTTTTCCGACGCACTGCTGAAACACCCGAAGGTCTTCCCGAGACTGTACGTCAACATGATAAGGGCGGGTGAGGCAGGGGGCGTCCTCGACGTAGTGCTCGACAAGCTGAACGAGTTCCTCGAGTCAGCGCAGGAACTGAAGGAGCAGGTCGTCTCGGCGATGATCTACCCGGTCATCCTGCTGGCAACGGGTGCCCTTTCGATCGCGGTGCTCCTCATATATGTACTGCCCAAGTTCTCCGCCATTTTTTCGGAGATGGGAACCGCCCTGCCCTTCAGCACGCAGCTGATCATCGGCTTCAGCGCAGGACTCAAGGCATACTGGTGGATCGCCGTCCTTGCGGCCCTGGCCGGGTGGAAGATCTTCCGGAATTTCGTGAAGACCGACGAGGGGAAATATCGCTGGGACGCCTTCAAACTCAGGCTCATGGGAGACGTCATCAGGAAGATCGAGACCGCCCGCTTCACCCGGACACTCGGGACCCTCCTCAAGAGCGGCGTTCCGCTGCTGCAGGCGCTCCATAACGCAAAAGACGTCATCAGCAACCAGGTGATTGCCTCGGCCATCGACGCCGTCTCCAAGGGCGCGAAGGAGGGCCAGGGCATCGCCGTCCCCCTGTCGAACGCCGGCGTCTTCCCTCCGCTGGCCCTCTCGATGATCAAGGTGGGAGAAGAGACGGGGCAGCTCGATACCATGCTCCTGAAGGTGGCTGCGACCTATGAGAAGAGCCTGAAGACGGCGATCAAGCGGTTTGTGGGTTTCCTGGAGCCGGCGCTCATCCTCGGCATGGGACTGGTCATCGCGTTTATCGTGATGTCGATGCTCATGGCAATATTCAGCATAACGAACCTGCCCTTTTAGCAGATGGCCGGCGGACACATCATCCCGAAAATGACCTGGCCGACTGCAATCAACGCGGGCACGCCGGCGCGTAACGAGAGGGGGTTTACCCTTCTTGAACTCATCGTCGTCATGGTCCTCATGCTCCTTTTTCTTTCGCTTTCGGCCGCCATGTTTGCAAACACCCTGCCCTCAAGCACCTTCAGCGCCACGGTGCGTGAGATGGCCACGGCGATGCGGCTTGCCCGTTCCCTCGCCCAGCTGAAAGGCACGAGTCAGGTCCTTGTCATTGACCTTGACAACCATACCTTCGGCATCGAGAAACGAGGGGAAAAAGCACTGCCCGAGACGGTCCGGGTCAAGGTGATAGACCCCATCGCCGGCGAGATCACTACCGGCAGATACCAGATCATATTCCCCTCGACAGGGGGTGCCGAGGGGGGGACGGTCGTCCTTTCAAACAAGAACAGGACAGCGCAGATTTCGGCCGACCCGGTGGTAGGTTCGGTCGTGATAAAATGACGCGGCAGCCCGGCCAGCGGGGCTTCACGCTCCTCGAGATACTCGTCGCCCTGGCGATCATGGCAATGGCCGTGGTCGTCGTGCTCCAGCTCTTTTCCGCCAATATCCAGGGCCTGACAGCGTCGGACGATTACGTCAATGCGGTCATCCGTGCAGAGGCAAAGATGAGGGAGATACTGGATAACAGCGACCTCGCGCAGCGCTCCTGGAGCGAGGTGAGCAATGACGGCTACCGCATCGACGCATCCGTCAGCCCCGCTGCCGTGGACAGGACGGAGAATCTTCCGGTGCAACTCCTCCAGATCAACCTGACCGTGCACTGGACAAAGGGTGTCAGGGAGCGGACCCTGACGCTCAGGACGATGAAGATGGTAGTCAAAAAGGTATGAGAGACATGCCGGTCAAGAAACAGCGCGCCTTCGCCGCGAGAGCGGCGGGAGGGTTCACCCTCCTCGAATTGGTCATATCCTTCATGCTGATCGGGATCGTCGTGGCTATCATGGCAAACGCCCTGCGCCTGAGCTTCGAGACGGTCGACCGGGGGGAAAGGAAGATCAACTCCCTCGAACGCCTCCGGTCGTCGATGAGCATAGTCGACTCCCAGGTCCAGTCCCATATACCCCTCACCTATGACGAGCAGGCTGAAAAGAAATACTACTTCAAAGGGGAAAAAGGGTCTCTGCAGTTCTCCTCCAATTATTCGATCTGGGGCGGTGAAAAAGGATACGTCGTGGTGCACTACGCCGTTGAAACGGATACCGGCGGCAAGAAGTTTATCGCGGTGACCGAGAACGTCGTGGGCACGGAAACGACCAGGCAGACGAGTCTCTTCAACCCCCTTGACGACATCTATTTCGAGTATTTCTACAAAGGCCCGACCGATGAGGAGGGAGACTGGGTGGATACGTGGAAAGAGACCACCTCAACGCCGGAAAAGATCAGGCTCCATCTGGTGGACAACAGCCGCGACCTTGCCATCGTCATCCCGATGCGGGTCTGGGGCTCCCCGAACCAGCAGGCGACCACTGCCCCTACTTCAGCGACCCCCTGGTTTGATATCAAACGTGGCTATTAACCTCTGCAGACGATCCGGCTTCCCGCGGGAGCCCAAAAGGGGGCGGCCGGAAAACGGCATCGCCCTCCTGATGGTCCTGTGGATACTTGTGGTGCTGACGGTGACGGTTCTGTCTTTCTCCTACACGACCCGCTCCGAGACATACGCAGCCATCTCTTTCAGGGAAGGGATGGAGAAGAAATTTCTTGCAGAGGCGGGCATCGAGAGGGGGCTGATGGAGATCATCTACCGCAAGACCAACGCCGCTGTGCCGGCTTCGGACACATCCGGCGTCTGGAAGACAGACGGGACCGCCTACCCGGTCACCGCTGAAAACGGCTCCTTCTCTGTCGGCATTATGAACGAGTCCGGCAAGGTGGACATTAACACTATCCCTGAGTTAATATTAAGAAATCTTTTCGCAAATCTCGGCCTTTCGATGGAAGACGTTGATACTATTGTCGATTCCATCGCGGACTGGCGGGATGCAGACGACCTGGTACGGCTTCATGGCGCCGAGAGTGACTACTATGCGTCGCTGCCGACCCCCTATAAGCCGAGGAACGCTGATTTTCAGACACTGGAAGAACTCCTCCTGGTGAAAGGGGTTACTCCCCAGATACTCTACGGAGGAGGGGGGAAGAAGGGCATCATCGATTATCTTACAGTCTATTCGCGATCGCCGAAGATCAACGTGAATGCCGCGCCGAAGGAGGTGCTGCTGGCAGTGCCGGCCATGACGACCGAGGCAGCCGATGCCATCCTCGCCCTGCGGGAGGCGAGGGAACTCACCATCCAGGACATGCAGGGAATCGTCGGGCAGACATACGGCCAGATGTCTTCGTACATAGAGGTTGCGGGCGTGGGCGCCGGAGGCGTCTTTACGGTCACCTCAAAGGGAATGAAGGGTGCGGACGCCACGGGATACGGGATCAAGGCAACCGTCGCGATAGATGTCAAGAATAATTTTCGCTATCTTTATTACAAGAGCCCGGTGGCCGCACAATAGGCATGATGACAGGAACACTTGACCTCAGGAGACTGGCTGACCTCGCCTCCCGGTCCGCGGCACAGGCCCGGCGGGTTGGACAGCCGCTGCTGCGCGGCCTCTTCTTCAGCCCGGCAGACGATGTCGTCTTTCCGAGGAAGAGCCTTGCGGTTGTGCTCGAAAAGGGGAGACTCTCCGTCGCCCTCGGCAGCGTGCTGTTCTCGCGGGTCACCGTCCGGGGCGTCAGGGATTACCCTTTCGCTGCAGGCAAATTCCCCGAGCCCGAGGAGACGGCGACCTCCCTCGTCCTGGCTGCCAATGAATTGCGGGCGGCCCGGCCGGGCGTGACCCTGATCATCCCCAAGTCCTGGGCTGTCGTCACTACAACGGAATTCCCCGCGACGATCAGGGAGAACATCGCCGAAGTCGTGGCGTATGAGCTGGACCGGATTACCCCGTTCAGCGCTGATGACGCGTACTATGATTTTGCGGTGCTGAAGGAAACCGCCGGACGTCTGACTCTCCTTGTCATGGCTGCTCGTGCCGATGCGGTAAAGCCTTACATCAGGGCTCTGAACGAGAAAGGATTCACCGTCGAGCGGCTGACAGTCGGGCTCGCCGGGATCGGGACTCTCTGCCAGCGGACGGCCGGATCCCGGGATTCCCTCGTACTGATCGCCGATGACACGGGATACGAGGCCGGCCTTTTTGCCGGGGGCCTGCCTGTGCAGACCTCTTCGGGCAATTTCCCCCCGGGTGGGGAGGCGGTAATGGTCGAGGCGATCAACACCGAGCTGGAGGCGTTTGTCGAGCAGGCAAAGAAACAGGGATACAACCCGACGGTCTTTGCGCTGCTGAAGGATGCGCGGCCGACTCTGGCCGAGCTGTTTAAGCTCAAGGTCCGCATGCCGGTGCAGATGCTTACCGCGGCACAGGCGGGCGTCAGTTCTTCCCCCTCTTCCGGCGGGATTCCTTTTGCCGCGGCGGGGGGACTTTTGCAGTCCCTGTGGCCGAAGTCGCGGGGGCTGAACCTTCTGCGAAAGGGGCTCGAACCGCGCCGGAAGGTCCCCGTAGCCCTTACCATCCTCCTGCTCTGCTGTCTTGCCGGCCTCTGGATCTTCTATATGGTGGCGCCGCTGCGTTTCGAAGAGCGGAGGATCACCGAGATATCACGCCAGATAGCATCGAGGAAAGACGAGGTTCGGAAGGTCGAGGCGATGAAGAAAGAGGCTGACGCCGTATCCGCCGAAGTCGGACTCATCAACGGGTTCAAACAGGACAAGGCCATGACAATCAACCTCCTGCGCGAACTGACGACGATCCTTCCCAAAACTACGTGGCTCACCCGGACGCGGATAACCGAGACGACCGTTGAACTCGAGGGCTATGCCTCTGCCGCAACCGAACTCCTGCCGAAGCTGGAGGCATCGCAGTATTTCAAGAAGGTGGAGTTTGCATCCCCGACATTCAGGGACGCACGGATGAATGCGGACCGGTTCATGATCAAGATGGAGATCCGGGGCGCCAAGAAGAACGAAGAGAAACCAAAAGAGGAAAAACCAAAGAGTGAAAAAAAGTAGGACCCTCATCATCAGCGTCCCGCTCATGATCCTGCTCCTGGGGATCTTCACCTACCGCTACGGATATCTGCGGGTCAAGGCTGACATGGCTTCCGCACTCGAAGACGAAGCGGTCAAGACGCGGATACTCGAAAAGTACGTCGCGCTCATCGCCGAGAAACCGGCCCTCGAAAAGCGCATCGTCTCGCTGAAAGAAGAACGACAGGCGGACAATGCAAAGCTCGTCGAGGGCTTGACCCCTTCTCTCTCCGCCGCTGCTCTCCAGGAGACGGTCAAGGGAATCGTCACCGGCAGGGGCGGCTCGATATCGAGTGAGCGGGTAGGCAAACCTGAGGACCTCGGCAAGTTCAAGATCATCAGCATCAGCATAGATGCGGTGCTGCCCGACCCCCGCGCTCTCAGCGATATACTCTATTCCATCGAGACGCGCACCCCGTATCTCGTGGTAAAAGAACTCGACACCCGAGTCAGGAACTTCAGGGACCCGAAAGACCTGATGATCAAGCTGGACGTTGCCGCGCTGACCGGAGGAAAATAACATGAAGGCCCGCCGCATCCTCAGCCATATAAACGTGATCAATCTCCTCCTGACGGCTATCCTCGTCTTCGCTGCTGCACGCACATTTCTGCCGCTCTTTGGCGGTCTCAATCTGAAGGCAACGGTCCCGACCGTAAAGAAGCCGGCGGCCGCAAAACCGGCCGAGGACGCAAAAACCGCGGAGACGAAGAGCCCCTTTCCGGCTGATTATATGATCATCGCGGAGCAGAACCTCTTTCATCCGGAGAGGAAGATCCCCGTCGAAAAGAAGGACGCGGCAGCTGCGCCGCTGCCCAAACCTGATTTCGTCCTCTACGGCATCATCAAGTCCGGTGACGTGCGGATCGCCTATCTCGAAGATAAGAAACAGCCTGTCAGTTCTCCGGGCCGGGGAAAGAAGCAGACAGCCCTCCGGCAGGGCGAAAGCATGTCCGGATTTATCCTGAAGGAAGTGGAGTCCGACCGCGTCGTCATGATGCGCGGAGAGGAAAGGATCGTGCTCACGCTCACCGACCCCCAGCATGCCAAGGCACGGGAAGGTGCAGGCGCCCCGCCGGCAACAGCCCAGGCACCTGCGGGCCAGCAGCCGCGTGCGCCGTCATCGATGCCGCTGCAGCCGCTGACGCAGCCGAATGTTCCTGCAAGCGGGCCGGGGTCGATCTCGGCGGCAGGCCCGCAGGCGGCGATGCCGAGGGCAGGCATAACTCCTACGGTACCCGCGCAGCGGACACAGCCACCCGTACGGGGAGGCGGCCTCATCGGCGGGCCCCGCTATACGGGGCCCTGATCAGGCAGCGTCGTAATCGCCCTTACTGTAGTGGTATCTCTCCAGAAACAGGGGAGCAGCGATCCCCGACCCCTCAAATACCCTCAGGGTGTAGGGAATCCCCTTTTCTTCGGCATAGCCTGATGCCTGGATGCCGGAGAAGTCTCGGTCAGCGGGATTCATCCAGAGGCTGATACTCCGGACTCCCCGCTCCAAAGCCATCTTCTCAAGGGAAAGCAGCACGCGGACGAGATCTGCGGACCGGGGGACACAGAGATCCAGCACGGAAAGCTCTTCCCCCAGCACCCGGATGACCGCAAATGCCTTCAGTCTCCCGATGACGCCCCTGAACCCGATCATTTCGTACCCGCCCCGCGGATTGTCGCGATACCGCCAGTGAAGGTAGGGACTTGCCTTGTCTATCGTGACATCCCTCCCCTCCCTGGTCTGCCTCCAGACCCTGTCGAGTTCGTCGGGACCCATGCGCTCCCATCCCCGGTCGGCCCTCAGCAGGAGGCTGCTTCTCCCCGCTGCCTTTGCAATCTCTTTCTTCAGGACGGTTATGAACAAATGCGGTTCCCATTTTAACTGGAGGGTCATCAGCCGTGCGTGCCGTTCTGAAGGAAAGCCGAAGATGAACTCCATGGGGTTAGCCTCGTAGAATGCCTCGGCCGTCCTGACGATAATGCCTTTCCGCGCAAAGATCCTCGCACGGTAGGCAGGGTGCGTCATCACATCGCAGCCCTGATACACGTCATGGGTCCTGCCCTGGTTCCAAAACCGCATCCTGAAACCGCCGTAATGGGCGACTATTACCCCTTCGTCCTCAGCTACAAACGATGAGCTGCCGAGGTACGACCGTCTGTACTTCCATTCCCATTCCTCATGAGAAAGATCATAATGGAACGCGGCCCTGAAAAGGGACCGTATCCCTTCTTCGTCCGTGTCCCCGGCCTGCCGGATATCCATCGTCACCTCTCTGGAGAAGATCGAGATGATTGTACCACAAAAGCTGCCGCAGCCACAGCGAAGAGACACAACCAGGCTGCCGGGGATGGACATGCCGGACTTTGTTATTGACAGCCCAATACCCCGCTGATACACTACTTGCGAGGGCGGAGCAAAAAACCATTACTGAGGAGGGAATATGATTAAAAAAGGCCTGTTTTTCCTGATGATCGCCGCTGTTGTACTGATGTTGTCTGCGCCCGCCATGGCAGCAGACGTGATCTACAAATTGATGCTCGGTCCGTGCAATACGTCCGGCACCTCCGGCACGGTAGGGTACAGGAACACCTGCTATGGAGACGTCTACAATACTTCTGATGTTAAAGTAGGCCATTATTTCACCACCTTCGACGCCCTGGCCCCCTACAATCTGGCCATTGGCACGCAGAGCTTCCAAACCCTGCACATGGTTGAACTCGAGACAGCCCCTGCGCCCTGGTACAACTTTACCCTGAACGGGTCGTATTCCTACAGCGTTGGAAAGGGCATGGGTGCGATAACCAATATAACCCAGTTCGCCGGCTCCCTCACCGGGGCTTACTACAACATCGACTATCCGGCCGGCGGCTCGCCCTACTACTGGGTACTGACCCTGCATCTGCCGTAAGGCCGCAGACTGATATCCGCCCCCCACCCTTGTTCCCCGGGCCGGCTGCCCTGAAAAAACCGGCCCGGGAAACAAGGATTCTTCCGGAGTTCCCCGACTCTCCTGTCTTCCCTACATGCCCCGGTATGGTAAAATAGCCTCACCATGCCCGGACCGGGTCGAACAAAACTCATATCTCTGATCGCCCCTGCCTATAACGAGTCGGCTGTCGTGCGGGTCTTCTACACGCACACCCGCGACATCCTTCAGGACCGCCTGCCGGGCTACGAGTGGGAGATCATCTTCGTTGACGACGGGTCGACTGACGACACCCTCCAGATTCTGAAGTCTCTCCGCCGTGAAGATCCGCGTGTAAAGTGGCTCGCGCTTTCCAGGAACTTCGGACACCAGGCAGCGCTGACAGCAGGACTTGAACGCGCGTCCGGAGATGCGGTCATCACGATGGACTGCGACCTGCAGCACCCTGCCTCTCTTCTGCCGGAGATGGTGAAGCAGTGGGAGGAGGGGTTTGAGGTCGTCCAGGCGATACGCAGGGAAGACCCCCGCACCGGCATATTCAAGCGGCTCACCTCGGGCGCCTTTTACCGCATCATCAACCGCCTCAGCGCCACACCGGTTCGGCCCAACTCGGCGGACTTTCGCCTCCTGTCGCGTAACGCACTGAGGGCGTTTCTCCGTTTCCGCGAGGTGCACCGCTTTATCCGGGGGATGGTATCGTGGATGGGGTTCAGGACATGCGAGGTGAGCTACCTGCCGGAAGAGCGCCATGCGGGGAAATCGAAATACACCCTCAGGAAGATGCTCAATTTCGCACTGGACGGGCTCACCTCTTTTTCGATCATACCCCTGCGCATCAGCGCGGTCCTCGGGATAATCATCTTCTTCGGGGCGCTCTTCTATGCCCTCTACGCGGTTGTCGTCTGGTTCATACATCCCCAGAATCTGCAGGTCGGCTGGACATCAATCCTCGTCACCCTCAACCTGCTGGGCGGCACCATCCTCTTGTTTCTCGGCATCGTCGGGGAATACATCGGCAGGATCTATGAGCAGGTGAAGATGCGGCCCCTGTACTTCATCGGAGATGCCGAGGGCTTCAGCGGGGAAGGGAACAGGACGGATGAGTAAGCCGCTGGTGAAAAAGTCGGGAGACACGGCCCTCTTTTATAATGACTTTGCAGAGGATTTCGACCGGAAGATGAACCAATACGACCTCCGGCGGCGTCTCGATATCGTCTTCAACGAACTCCTCCCCGGGGACATCAGGGGCAAGAGACTTCTTGACGCCGGATGCGGGACCGGACATTTTTCCCGGTCCGCCGCCGAGAGGGGCGCGAAGGTCACCTCCATGGACATCGGCGAAAGGCTTCTGGAAAAAGTCGCTGAAAAATGCGAGACAGAGAGGATCGTCGGCTCTGTCCTGCAGATGCCCTTCGAAGACAACTCCTTCGACCTTATCATCTCGACAGAGGTGATAGAACATACGCCGACACCTTACGCGGCCGTCAGCGAGCTGTATCGAGTCCTGAGGCCCTCCGGCATTCTGGCATTGACCGTCCCCAACCGTTTCTGGAAGTGGTCATGCATACTCGCCAACGCGCTGAAGGTCCGTCCCTACGAGGGCATGGAAAACTGGGTCGGATACGGTCGTCTCAGGAAAGAACTGGAAGAAGCCGGCTTTTCGATCATCACGTACAAGGGGTTTCACGCCCTGCCCTTTCAGGCGGCCTCCCTGCACCCCCTCCTCGCCTTCCTGGACGCGAAAGGAAACCTTTTCGGCAGGTTCTATATCAATATAGCAACCGCCTGCAGGAAATAATCTGCCCGGACAGGTATCTCCCGGGATAGGCTAAAGTCTGCCGTATTTATGCCGATTGTTTTGCTATGGACGACGCTTGACACAGAAGGTATAATGTGTTAAAAAGACATACACATCAGGATAAGAGGTGCCTGGCGGGGGGCTTCATCAGTATATCCGGGCATACAAGTCAACCATCAAAGTCTCGTTTGATTATGCGGAGAAGGTGAATATGTAATGAAGATGAAATGGCTATTTTCCTTTATTGTCCTTGCGGTCTTTGCGGTATCCGGCATTTCCTTCGCCGGACAGGCCCTCCCGTATGCTGACGGCGAGATACTCGTCAAATTCCGGGAGCAGGTCCGGACGGATTCCGCCAGGACAGAGCAGGCAATCAAGGCAGCCGGCACGGACGTTGTACGGCACTTGCCCCATGCAGGACTTTCCCTGGTCAAGGTGGGCGACAAGGAGACGGTCGAAGCTGCGGTAAAGCGGCTGCGGCAGCATCCTGACGTAGAATATGCCGAGCCGAATTATAAGCGTTACCGTATGGCGCTGACCCCCAATGATCCCCTGTTCAGTTCACAGTGGGGGCTGCCGAAGATCCAGGCGCCGGCCGCCTGGGACACGGGACAGGGAAGCAAGGCCGTTATCGTCGCCATGCCTGATACCGGCATCGACATCAACCACCCTGACCTTAACGCAAACCTCTGGCTGAATTCGGGTGAGATATGCAATAACGGCATCGACGATGACCTAAACGGAGTTATCGACGACTGCTACGGCGCCAACATGATCACGAAGAGCGGCAACGGAATCGACGATGAGGGGCACGGTTCGCATGTTGCCGGCATCATCGGCGCTGTCGGCAACAACGGAGTCGGCGTGGCAGGGGTGAACTGGTATGTATCCCTCATGGCCCTGAAATTCATGGCAGCAGATGGCGTCGGGTCGGTTGCGGACGAGATCGACGCTATCAACTACGCGAAACTCAAGGGTGCGCGGGTCGTCAATATGAGCTTCGGCAGCAGCGATCCCTCTGAATTCGAGCGTCAGGCGATAGCGGGTGCCTCATCCATTCTTTTTGCCGCTGCGGCCTGCAACAATCATCAAAACAGCGATATCTTCCCCTGCTATCCGGCGAGTTATGACCTTCCGAACATGATCAGCGTGGCTGCCACGGACGAGAACGATAATCTCGCCTCTTTTTCGAATTACGGTCCAACAACCGTCGGGGTAGCCGCTCCCGGCGTCGACATCGAGAGTACCTTTCTGGGGAGCACCTACCATCTGTTGAGCGGAACGTCGATGTCAACGCCTTTTGTAAGCGGCCTGGCCGCCCTCATCCTGTCGCAAAAACCTGCCTTGACCCCGTCACAGGTGAAAGACCGCATCCTGCGGACAGCGGACGTTGTCCCGGCGCTGCAGGGCAAACTGCTTACCGGCGGCCGCATCAATGCGTATCGGGCCCTGACCGAAACCATCACCGGTCCTTTCATATACAGCCTCTCTCCGACTACGGGGTCTGTCGGCGCTACCGTAACCATCAAGGGCTCGAACTTCACGACCGTCACGGGCCAGGTCCTTTTCGGAGGCGATATTGCCGGGACGATAACTTCCTGGACGGCCGATACGATTGTCGCAAAGGTGCCTGCAGGCGCGGTCAGCGGTCCGGTCCGGGTGGTGACTGCTGAAGGTACGAGCAACAGCGTCACCTTCACCGTCTCGGCACTGCCGACCATGGTGCGGATATTGATACCCTACGGGTCGACCCAGGGCGGCAAACAGACGCTCCTTGTCCTTTCGAACCCGTTCGATCACTCGATCACCGTTACGATGCGGGTCGTCGGGCAAAACGGCAAGAACGTAATCATCGGTATCCCGCTGTCCGCAAATGAGAAGATAGTCTACGACATGGCGTATCATTTCACCTTTGTCAATGATACGTTCTTCATTGACCTGCGGTGCGATGAGTTCTTCGCGGCTTTTGCCCTGATGGTAGACGCGACGTTTAAACGACCGGTCTTCATCCCGAGTATCGTGGGGCAAGGTGCGCCGTTCGACATCCCGGTGAGGTAAGTATGAGATATTTTGTCATCCTTCTTTTGACTCTGCTTGTCTCCTGCTCTGCGGGAACGAACATCCGGACGGTTCGCAGTGATGAGGACATGCTCAGGGACCGGGCGGCCGAATACTGCGAGGCGCGGAGACAGTTCAACTGGAAGGCGATCCATCAGATGCTCGCCCCTGATCTGCGGCAGGATATGGCGGAATACTTCGAGACTCTTGAAAAGAAGGGGAAGAAGGCCGAACTTCTTGCCTGCGACGTAAACAACATCGATCTGAAGGGTGACAATGCCGTGGTAGCTCTGGCTATGACCATCCGGATTGAAAATCCTCTCGCGCCGAATCTGGCCCCCCAGAAATATGAGATGAAGGACGAATGGTCCAGGGTGGAAGGGACCTGGTATCTGCGCATGAAGAAGCCGAACCTCTCTGAGTTCCTCCAGAGGTCCGGCATACCCAGGAAAGGAGGTGGCAGGCAGTAGTTTACTTTGTACCAGTGGTGAGGTAAGGGCAAAAAAATAAGAAGACCGGAGGTTACCAATGAAGAGAATTATCGGTTGTATCGCTGTTGTCGTAATTTTACTGTCTTTCGGATTGGCAAGCGCAAATGACGGCGTGCTCAAGGCAGCTGCCACGGAAAAGGGAATTCAGGCGAACTACTATGTCTGGCTCCCGCTCGTCCCCCGGCAGTCCTCATACAAATGGGATGCGGTCCTCGTACTCTCAAACTTCAACGGCTTCGCCATCAACGTTAATATCGACGCAACGACATTCACCAAGTCGCGCCGGATATTCAACGAGCCGCTGGGCGCCTATGAGAAAGTTGCTTATGGCCTCGATTACTTCGGGTACAACGGCGACGTCCTGGTGGACATGTACTGCTCGTCAAACGACGTGTTTGCCGCTCTCGCGCTCCTGATGGACATCAACACCGGAGAGGTACAGGCATCTCTTCCGTGGTTCAGCAACCTGTAAGAAGCTGATCAAAATTCCGGGGGGACATGACGGACTCATGCCCCCCGTTTCTTTCTTTCCTCTTCCCCCGTTGTCCTCTGCCATTTGATCGTCCCCTCTTTCGACCGGTCGATAAGAAACGCCGGAGAAATAGTCGTCCATCCCTCGGGAGAAAAGTACGCAACTCGAAACACCCTGACCCTTTCACGATGGGTCAGTTTGATGCCGAACTTTCTCTGGATTTCCACGGCCAGATAGCAATATCCGCGGGCCTCCGGCGAGGACTCGAGGAGGATATACTGCCCCTTGTACGGTCCGAGATCGAGTCGCAGCGTATCGTTGCGCGTGGCAAGTACGACCTCAAGAGGCATCTCTTTTACGGTTGTGAAAAAATGCTCTCGGGAAACCATCTCAGCCGCTGTCACATCGGCAACTGCACGGGAGGCGGGGTCATAGGCAAAAACGCGCTCCCTGGAAACATCAAGGGGACGGCTATCTTCATCGAGTCCGAAGAAGTTGCCTGCTGAGAGTTTTATCCACCGTTTTCCGATGCCCCCGGTTCGGATCGCTTCGACCTTTTCAATGCCGTCAAAAAACCAGTGCGGCTGGAGAGGTTTGAAGATGACGTCGCGCCCCCTGTTTTCCAGAAAATAGCGGCCTTCTACCGCTGCCTGCGCCTTCTGTCCTTCCCATGCGGCACTCTGCCCGATGAAGGCCCTGCAGAGGAACAGAAAAACAACCGCCGCAGATCCCGCAAGGATAATGCTTCGGCCCGCCCCTTTCTTCCGCAGGAGCGCCTCCAGGGACAGGGCAAAGAAGATCGTGATCACCACAGAGGAGAGAAAGAAATACCGGAGCGACATGAGGCCTCCCCACAGCGGGCTCACCGGCATGATCGGCAGATAGACGAGAAGGAAGATGAGAGAGCCCCGGGCCGCCTGCCTGAGGAGGACCTTTCCAGCCCCCTGGTCTGCGATAGCCCAGAGGACAACGGTTGCGATCGCAGCAAACGGCCACCATGAGTCCCCATAGGCCCGGAATATCTCCGGAGTGCTTCTGAGGGCCGATGCGACCGTCCAGGGCCAGATCGTCGAATATCCGCCGAGTGTGTTCTCACCGAGCATCCGGAAGCGGTAGGCGGCGTACAGCGCTGTCACCAGCCCATGAGGAATCGTCTGCAGCATACGCCGGCCGGCCGCTCCCTCGGGCAGCAGGAGAAGGGCCAGAGGAAGAGGCACGTACACCTCCTTGCAGAGCACGGCAAGGAGATAAAGGAACACCGAGACCGCGAGCCGAAGCCATCCGCCGCGCCGCATGAAGACGATAAAGAAGTACAGGCTGAAGAGGCTGAAGCCGAGCCCTTCGAGGTAATGCCTCGTCGATATCCATGAGACCACGCCAAGGGTGGCAGGCTGCAGCAGAAAGAGCATGACGCAGCCGAAGGGGATGACATCGTTCTTGCTGTAGAGACGCACGACAAGAAAAAGGGCGATTGAGGTCAGGGCCAGGGAGATTATCTGATGTACATAGAAGACAAAGGGGTCGAGGCCTGCCAGGGTGAAATCGAGACCCAGGCTCAGCATGATCTCGGGTGTGAGATTGAAGGGAGAAAACTGCTGGTAGAGGACAGGGTTCCAGAGGAAGCTCAGGGGTGCCCTGGCCGCATAGGCGACGAGTTCCGGATCGTCCACGAACCACCATCCCCGGGGCAGCCTGAAATAGAGCACCCCTGCTGCCACGGCAAACAGCAGCGCGATCTTCGCAGCCCTTCTCATGACGAGGCCCTGAATTTCAGGAAGGTGCGCTCTATGAGGTAATAGGATGCTGCTGCCCACAGGACGGCGATTCCGAGAGCTCCGGAGAACTGCAGGCCCGGCCAGGGCAGCGACATAAAGGCAGGGATTCCCATAACCATCTTCAGTGCAAACATATGCCAGAGATAAAGGCTGTACGAGATAAGTCCCAGGAAGACTACCGGCCTGAACCGCATCAGGGCCTTCATGCGACCGCGCAGGGACATCAGGGGGAGCATGATGAGGCTAAAGGCAAGCCCCACGAGGGGATGGAACGCGGTCGAGACCGGCACGCTGTTGAAGATCGGGTCGCCCCCCTTGAGCCAAAGGTGTGCGCACCAGGCGTAGATGACGACGCCCGCAGCGACGAGACATGCCTTTCTCATCCATCCGCCGGCCAGTGCCTCCCAGCGACCGGAATGGAGATAGAGCTTCGCAAGGGCGATGCCGAAGCAGAACTCGGCGAACCTGCCGGGGAGATGATTGATCAATAAGACCCCGGTATGCGAGAAACCGAAACTCGCGGATACCACATACCGGTACACGACAGATAACGCTGTAATTACGAGGAGTATCAAATAGCCTCTGTTGTCGAGGAATATCCTCCCGAAGAGGATCAGGAAGACATAGAACTCCGCCTCAACCGCAAGGGTCCAGTAGATCGGCATGATGCTATAGGCTATATCGTAGGTTGCCATATGGGTAAAGGTGAGATGGCACAGCACCGGAAGAGACAGGAGAGCAACCGGGTGAAAGACGAGCACCTCGGCTAACAGGGCGACGTAGAAGGCCGGGGCTATCCGGAGAAAGCGGTTCCTGAAATAGGTGCGGTAGTGGACAGTGCCGTGGCTCAGATAACGCCTCTTGAACTGAAGGAAGAGGACAAAGCCGCTGATGACGAAGAAAAGGTCAACGCCTGTCCATCCGAAGAGGATGGGCGACGATGCCTGCGGGAAGAAGGCCTTGTAGTAATGAAAGCCTGCCACCAGGGCGATGGCCAGCGCCCTGAAGCTGTCAATCTCCTCGATATGGCCTGTTGTTGTCACGAATGCCTTTCCTTCGTAAAAAGAAAGGCAGGCGGTCTAACCGCCTGCCTTTCCCGAGCTACCCAGCAAAATACTACCGGTTACTAGAATGGAATAGAGTCAGAAAAGTAGGTGAAGAGCGCGCAGCCGAGCTCATTGACGCCCGTTACATACACCGCCCCGCTGAAGCCGGGCAGATACGATGCGCATGCTGTTCCCGTGGCAACGGTGCCGCACTGGACCTGTGTGTTCGTGGTTCCGGCACCGGAAGGACACGCCACGCCGGGATCGCACGCATCCTGCCTGGTCGAGTTGGTCGCCGATGTCTGGAACCTGACCCATCCCTCGACAAACGGCGGGTTGAACGAGAAGATGGCTGCCTCCTGCCCCGGCGTCCCGCCCGGTTTCGGCAGACCGGGGGAGATAAACTTGTCGATTGTAATCGTCGTGGTGTTCTCCTCGTTGTCATATGCTTCCACCGCGGCGATGATATTCTTCTCATCAATAAAGTGCTGCAACGGGAAGATAAAGGCGAACTTGGTCTGCATATCAAATATCAGGGGAGCGGGAACGTTGAAATAGTGGGAATCAACAGAGGTCTTCAGCAGAGGGACAAGGGGGCTCCCGAACAGGGATGCTGGCGCCATCGCCATGAAATGGCTTGCCTGATCCAGGTTCGCGCGCGTAAGACCCAGCGAGCCGTTTCTCTTGGCTACGATGATGTCGGCTATAGTCGGCCCATAGGTTGCGGCTGCCCCATATTTATTATAGACCCCGGTTGCGGGCGACCCGGCTGAGTCCGTATAGAAGCACATATTCATGTCCTGCGCGCCGTTGGTAGGGGCAGCGGCTGCCGTTGCAGCGACATAGGCATAGCAGCCGGCATCGGTTCCGCATCTTGTCTGCTCGGCAGCATACGTATCCGCATGAACGATGATGCCCTGACCCGCCCTCGTACCGATCGTCCAGGTGGGAAGAAAGACTGTCAGCGGCTCCGCATTAAGAAGTCCGAGCCGGGCAACAACAAACGGAGTCGCAGCCGCATCGACGGTAACGTAATACAGTCTGCCTTCCAGCGTATTAGGCATATCATAGACGTCTATGGCGCAGTTCTTAGTAGCATCCGCATCATTGACAAGCTGGTACAGCGTCCTGCCGGGGATGGTCCTTCCGGTGTTGCTCGAATTGTAGCTAAAGCACCTGTTCTTGTCATTCGCCTGCGGAGCAATCCGGCCCTCGCCGATGACCTCGACGTAGCCTTTCAGGGTAGCTGCAAGCGCTCCCGCGTCATCCAGACCCTGGCAGGTCTTGATGAGGCTGAGGAGGTTGGCATTGGTCACCGAGTTCATGACAATGCAGCCGCCAGTCGTGGTGAACCCGGAGTTCTGCAGGGTCTTGGTGTCGCATGATGCGAACTCGATGCCGCCGTTTGCACCCTGATACATGTCAAAGGTGAAGACGTCCTTTGGCGAAAGCAGCACATCGAAGTCGAGGAGCTCGACGGACCTGTCGCCGGTCCTTACGCGTACATGCGCCTGCACCCAATTAGTTGAAACGTTCGTCACCGTGAAGTAATTGTCGGAAAGGCCGAGCCCTCCGTTTGAGGCACTCCGCACATCATAGTAGGTATACAGAAGTGCAGCGCCCGAATGAAACTGGGCATGAGCTGTCCCGGACATCAGAATGCA
The DNA here is from genome assembly GCA_021825365.1 of Nitrospirota bacterium. Lineage (GTDB taxonomy): Bacteria > Nitrospirota > Thermodesulfovibrionia > Thermodesulfovibrionales > UBA6898 > JAKAGF01. Next base: position 24,270 of record JAKAHR010000008.1, read on the forward strand.
GATACCCACTGCCACCATCAATAACAGTCCTGCGCACCCCGTAAATCGTCTCGTCTTCATGAGTCCCTCCCTCGCGTATTGCATTACGTAATAGGACACTATAACGGCAGGGCGGGTATTTGTCAAGACATTGACCACTTCTTCTCCGGCGAACGAGGCTATGTTCGAGGAGATACCGGCTGCCGGCCGCACCGACAGAAAGACCTGCTCAGCAGAGGGGATATGCAATGGTATGACGTCATATTCGGAAGATATAGAATAAAAAAGGCAGGAGGTATTAACCTCCTGCCTTGAGAGAGACTACGATTCAGATATCCTAGTTGCTCTGACCGTAGGTAAAGAGTGCTGAGCCAATCTCGTTCTCGCCGGTCACATACACTACGCCGGAGAAGCCGGGGATGTAGTGTGCGGCGTTGGAAGCCTTGGCTGTAAGCAGGTTGATGGTCGTTGAGCAGGTCGAGCCCGCCGCGATCGTCGAACCAGGTGCGCAAAGGTTATCCTTGGTTGCATTGGTAGCATCCGTCGAGAACCTCACCCAACCCTCAACAAACGGCGGGTTGAACGTGAAGATGGCTGCTTCCTGGCCAGGTGTTCCGCCCGGCTTGGGCAGACCCGGGGAGATGAACTTGTCGATCGTGATCGTCGTAGTGTTCTCCTCGTTGTCATATGCAGAAACAGCACTGATGAAATCGCTCTCACCGATAAAGTGCTGCAGCGGGAAGATGAACGCGAACTTGGTCTGCATATCAAAGATAAGCGGAGCAGGAACGTTGAAGTAGTGGGAGTCAACAAAGGTCTTGAAAGCCGGCACAAACTGCGCGCCGTTAGTGGCTCCCGGTGCAAGCGCATAATTCAAGCTAAAGGTGGTCAGGATGCCCTGGAGCACGGGAAGCGTGCCGTCCCTTCTGACCACCAAGTCAGCGATCGTCGGGCCATAGGTTGCTGCTGCGCCGTACTTGTTGTATACGCCGGTCGAGGGGGACCCGGTCATGTCGGTGAAGAAGCAATAGTTCAGGTCGTCAGCTCCGGTGCTGGGATTCGAGCCGGTAGCGGCAACATAGGCAAAACAGCCGGCATCGGTTCCGCAACGGGTCTGCTCTGCTGCATACGTATCAGCATGAACGATGACGCCGAACGCTGCCCTGCTGACAGGTGTGTCAACAGTGGTCCACAGCGGCAGAGCATTATCCAGAGGCTCTGCGTTGAGAAGGGCAAGCCTAGCGACGATAAACGGCGTTGCAGCCGCATCAACGGTAACATAATAGAGCCTGCCTTCAAGGGATGCAGGCATATCCAATACGTCGATGCCGCAGTTATTGCCGGTAGCGCCGGTGTCAGTGCTTCTCACGAACTGGTTGAGCGTACGACCAGGGATCGTCCTGCCGTCGCCGGTAACAGAGCTTGCGCACCGGTTCTTGTCGGTTGACAGCGGCACGATCCTGCCTTCGCCGATGACCTCGACATAGCCCTTAAGGGTGGCTGCAAGCGCGCCCGCATCATCCAGACCCTGGCAGGTCTTGATAAGGCTGAGCAGGTTGGAGTTGGTGACCGAGTTCATGACAATGCAGCCGCCGGTCGTGGTAAACCCGGAGTTCTGCAGGGTCTTGGTGTCGCATGATGCGAACTCGATGCCGCCGTTTGCACCCTGATACATGTCAAAGGTGAAGACGTCCTTCGGCGAAAGCAGCACATCGAAGTCGAGGAGCTCGACGGACTTGTCGCCGGTCCTCACCCGTACATGCGCCTGCACCCAGTTGGTGGACGTGTTCGTCACGGTGAAATAGTTGTCCGTTAAGCCGAGACCTCCGTTAGCTGTGGTCCGCACATCATAGTACGTGTAGAGAAGTGCAGAGCCTGACTGAAACTGGGCAGATGCGGTCCCGAGCGACAGGACGCATATGCCGATGGCTACCAAGAAGAGCAGTTTAGCAGCCATGGTAAACTTCTTCGTCTTCATAAATCTCCTCCTTTTTAAGATATCTTGTGACAATAACTACAGAAAATATACATTTCGAACCTGCATTTGTCAAGTTTTTTTTTCCTGATACGATGTTACGTGTTACTTCACCACCTCCTTTTTTTCTTCCCCCTGCAGATGGCTGTAAACATCACCGTTCTTGCTCCATCTGTCATCAAAGGTTTTTATGCTGTCGATCTCATTCAGCTTGTATCGCAGGAACCCCCGAACGATCACCTCCTTTTCATTTTGCTTCTTGACTTCTATTGGCTGAACAAACTTGATGATTAACCGGTTCTTTGCCTTTTCGCTTTCCTTGAACTTCGTGACATAGGCATCATAGCTGACTTTCTTCCTGTAGTCAGCGGTCTCCAGAGCATATGCCTTCTTGTAGTCCTTCGCGACGAGGGCCTTCCAGTAATCATTGTATGCCTTCACCACATCCTTGTTCTTTTCGAGGTTCTCTTTATCGGGCTGTACCTGCGCAGCTTTCTTTATGTCGAAGTGGATATCATCCTTCGCCTTATCGTCATGAACAGCCGGCTTTCCGCCTGATCCTGCTGCGGGCTTCGTCTCGGCAGAAAAAGCCGAGCCGACCAACAGCACCGTCATGATCATCACCACTGCCAATCTCAACATCCTCGCCTCCCAATACTCATCAATTCTCGTCCGTGGAATTCTCTTTGTCAAGCATCGCGCAGTCTTTTCAATGCCGGGAAACTGCACAAGGCCGGTGCGGGCAACATCTCCACCGGAGGGTGTTGTGTTGCTGCTTTCAGCATGTGCTTTGTTACCCAGCCCAATGCGCGTAGGTTTTTCCCCTTTTTTATAAAAAAAACAACTACATGAGCGCTCATTTTATTAGAGTATCCCGGTATTTGTCAAGCATTTTTGAGGACCGGGACTGAAAAATTACCAGATAATTTCGTGTATCTTTTGGTTTCGTAGTTGCAATTACGGTGCCAAAGAAATCAGGCGACTTGTCCGGCGTCCTCAAACGCTTTTGTGTACCTCCAAAATACCGTGTAACCGTGTTTTTGGTCTCATTTGACGAGACTTAACGCCAAACAGGGAGCGCCCCAGCCCTTTCCGGAGGCGTCTCACGCATTTGGGGAATTGCTTTCCGAGGCAGGGAAGAACCCCGGACTGTGTTGTTTTTAAACAGAGCTGTTGAATTTTTGAGACAAAACATCATCAAACCCCATCCAGGAAGACATCCGCTCCGCATCATCCGCTCCGGCACAAATAACAAACGCCTCCGCATGGGAGACCTTGCCGCCGAGAGTAATGGTACGGAACACATTGAGCGCGGCAATGTACTTCAGGTAATCGATGAGTCTCAGTTGTGACTTGTACGCCTTGATCGCCTTTTTCTTCTTCCTGAACACCGGAGAGATGTCAACAAGCATATGAGGCCTCATCGGCGTCGTAAGTTCATAGAAAGCAACCGCAAGACCGTGCCTGCGTTGCAGCGCGAGCGCGAGCGCCGCTGCAGTCCGGTGGTCAGGGTTAAGCTCAATGGCCGAAGGGCAATAGAGGGTATCCGGACGGAATTCTTCCACGATCCTTGACAGTTGTTGACGGGCAGCCTCACGGTTGCCGAAGAGTTCGCGATCAGGGAACCGCAAGAACTCATGCTCGTCTATGCCGAGGATGCGCAGGGCCCGCAGCCCCTCCTTCTCCCTCATCGCACCATACCTCTCGGGGTCCGAGGCATGCGGGTCCGCCTTTTCGCCCTTTGTAAGGAAGACGACCTTGACCGCCCCACCACTCCGCAGGAGCAACAATAGCGCCCCTCCGCAGCCGATGGATTCGTCGTCAGGGTGAGGGGCCAGCACCAGCACGCGCCTTCCCGCCGGGGACGACGTAACGTACGGGACGATCCTGTCTTCATTCATCAGAACGGTTTCGATGGTATCCATGAGTCCTTGGGTCATAATATCAGACGGGGATAATGCCTGACAATAAGAAGCAGCTGCCCCGGGGTGAAAGTGACGGTATCCTACAAAAAAATATCTTATAATCAGTCACTTACCATTGGTCATCTTTACAATCCCCCAAAAAAATGTTAAATTACCAAGTCCCCGCGATGCGGGGCTGTTACCGGGAGAGCACGCTGAGGGTTCAACGCCCGGCAGCAGCAGACAGCGTGTATGGCAGCTGACGGATGGCCGCCATTTTATGGAGAAATGCAGCCCGACAAGAACCCATGATTGGGTTTATGAAAACGGATATTCAAACAAGAAGGAGTTTGTTATGAAAAGAAGTCTGATTCTCTTGGTGTTAGGTGTGATATTGCTTGCAATGCCTTATGCTGCATCGGCAAGCGGAGATGTTATTAACCTTTCAAATTCTCGTCCTACGATTACCAGCGCCACTACGTTCCAGATTCGCGGCATCTCGGTGGAAGGATGGCCGGGGCTTTACTGGGCTGATTTTGAATGGGACCCGGCGACCCTCTCCTTTGTCCTCGTGCGTTCCGGCGAAGACGGCAGCACACCCCTGGGCACCTGGAAGATCACCTACATGTATTCCTTCACCAGCATCTTCGACATGGAACTCATACGGAACTCTGACCATACCTTTAATGTTGAAGTGACTCCGAATGCGGGCGTTCCTTATTTTTATTACGACAGGCTCACTTTTTCCCAGGACGGGAAGACCTTCAAACTGACCAGCGGCGGCGCCACTGACGATTCCACGGCGTCCTTTATGCAGACCGGAGGGAGTCCCAGTGGTGAAGTCTCTGTAGGAAATCCCTATGCCGGCATAATCAAGAATATCCCGTCGTGGTTTGTCATGAGCAACCCTTTTACTATCACGTACGAAAAGAGGTCGTACTCCCTCAAGTAAGCCTCTTTCTGTAATAGCCATAAAAAAGCCCGCAGTCAACTGCGGGCTTTTTTATGGCTACATGTTATGCGCCGCACGAAGGTTTCCCCCTTGCCCTACCTCTTGCGGGCAAGAATTACGGCATGTGTATAGTCGAGCACGCCTTTTTCGATCAGCACCTGCTGGCTCTGCAGGATTGTCCCCATGAGCGCCACGTTCGTCGGGTTGTAATGATCGAGCATCCCCACGAGGCGATCCAGGAGAAGGTGATGGAGCGGGCCGCCAAAACGCCTCACTGCAAAAACTTCGAACAGACGTTCAAAGGAAGGCAGTATAAGCTGCGGGCATACAGCCCCCCCCTGTCCCGCGGGCAAGACTTCGTCAGCCTCATGAGTATCCCGGTCAAACACGGGTCCGGCCCCTTCAGCAATGCGCGCTGCCGCCAATTTTGCATTCTCCGGCCACCGGAAGCCGGCGGGTCCCACGTACTCCATCGCAATGACGATCCCTCCCGGCCTCAGCCAGCCTCCCACCCTGTCGAGGAACTGGGCGGGATCGGTGAGCCGATGCATCGTGTCGATGCAGAGAAGCAGATCGTACGAGGAGGCCTGCGGATTTCCCGAGCCCTGCAAAATGCGGGACAAGCCTTCCTGGTCCTCGATAACATCAACCGCCTCGCAAATGCCGTACGTCACGAAATTGCCTTCAATACCCTGAAGGCGCCTGCGGATGCTCACCCCCCGCTTCAGACCGGAGATCTTGAATTCCTTCTTCACGTATGAATAGAAGTCCAGCTCACTATCGCCCGTGATTATGCCCTCGGCATGGGCCATCACCACACGCGAATCCCACCAGGAATCAAACACCAGGGCAGGCGCAGGACTCGCCTCCTGTGCGGGCGCCTGCTCTTCAGCCGGACCCTGCCGAATCTCCTCCTCCGACACAGTCGGGACATCAGGGATCTCAAAAGAAGACTTCGTCTGTGCCTTCTCCGCAGCATATTCCTCAAATACCGGCGGCAGCGGCTGGCCGCAATGGCGCAGATATCGGATGACAACGTCGCGCGCCTTCCCCACGGCCATGAGCGTGCCGTTGTCGATCCAGGCCGCCCGGTCACATAGCTTGTCGATGGTTATTACGTCATGGCTTACCATGATGATCGTCGCTCCGGATTTCCTGAACTCCGCCATCTTGACGAGACACTTTTCCTGAAAGGCTATGTCGCCTACGGCAAGGGCCTCGTCCACAAGCAGGATCTCGGGGTCTATATGCACGGCAACAGAAAAGCCGAGCCGCACGTTCATACCCGACGAGTAGGTGCGCAGCGGCTGGTAGATGAAATCACCCAGTTCGGAGAAGTCGACGATGCGCTGCATCTTTCCCATCATCTCCTGCCGCGTGTGACCCATGAGGATTCCATTGAGGATGATGTTTTCAACACCCGAGAGGTCGGGATGAAACCCGGCGCCAAGTTCGAGAAGCGAAGAGATCTTGCCTTTCGTCCGGATAAGCCCCCTGTCCTGCCTGATGACGCCTGCAATAAGGCTGAGGATCGTGCTCTTGCCCGAGCCGTTTCTGCCGACGATCCCGAAGGTCTCACCTTTTTTAACCTCAAAGGAAACGCCGTTGAGGGCGACGAAGCGGCCTTTCCTCAGGGACTCGATGTTCCGGTAGAGGTCGAACAGGAAGGCCTTGACCCCGGCCGCCATGTGCCGATAATAGGGATACTCCTTGCAGACGCCTTCAAACAGTACCGGATAATCCATCTAGAGAACCTCGGCGAATCTCCACCTGAGCCTTCTGAAGACGAGGTACCCGGCAGCGAGTATCACCACGGAATAGGCGGCAGCGACACTGATCGCTCCCGTGTCAAAGATGCCCTTCATGAAGAGCTTCCTCCAGCTCAACATGAGGGCCGACAGGGGATTGAGGAGCAGCAGGTTCTTGTATTCGGCAGGGACCATGTCCTCAGCGTAGATTATAGGGGTGACATAAAAGATGAGCATCGTGACGATCTGGACGATCCGCTCGACGTCCCTGAACAGGAGGTTGATCGCCGAGACCGCCACCGCAATGCCGAAGGTCATCATGAACTGCACGATGAGCAGCAGGGGAATGCCGGGGATCCACCACACGCTTGGCCGCAAGCCGTAGAAAAAGAGGAATATGACGATCACCGGCACCGACAAGACAAAGTGGAACATGTCGTTCATGACCGTCGCGATGACGAGGGCCTCCCGCCGGAAATTCACCTTCTTTATGAGCGAGGCGTTGCCCACAAAAACCATGGTGGCGGTATTGACGGAATTGGAAAACCACTGCCAGGGGAAGAGCCCCGCGATGAGGAACAGAGTGTAGTTTTCGATTTGGATGCGCATCACGACCTTGAAGGCCACGTAAAAAACGAGGGCAAGGGCGAGGGGGTTGGCAACGGACCACAGATACCCGAGAAAACTCCGCTTATAGCGGACCTTGAGCTCCTTCTGCGTCAGAACGACGATGAGATCCGTGTAGTAGCGAAGGCGGTTGCCGCGGGCGATCATCGTGTAGTTTACTGCAAATCAGGAGGCCAAAGCAAAACGCGGGTCGCTCCCACTCCGTCAACCTTCATCACACGGCGGGTCAAGGCGCCTTCGGTCCTCCGTCATTGCCGCTGTTCTCCCCACCCTGTTTCTGTTGGCTTCTTTCCCTGATAAAATCGTCAATCTGTTTGTCCCTGGCGCCGCGCTTGTAACGGTCCACATATTCAGAGGTGACATCCTTCGCCTCCTGCTGATTTCTGACGACGTGCGGGGTCAGAAGGATGATCAGTTCATTTCTGGTGACCTTATCCGACGTATTGCCGAAGAGGGCCCCAAAGATGGGAATCCTGCTGAGCAGGGGGATGCCGGCAGATGCCTTCGTTGTATCCTCCCGTATCAGCCCCCCGATGATGATCGTCTCACCGTCGCGCGCAACGAGATTCGAGGTTGCCTCCGTCTTATTAATGGAAACTTCGTCCAGCCCTCCGACCACCACCGCATCTCCTATCGCGGAGATCTCCTGGGACAGTTCCATGGAGATCAGGCCGCTGTCGTTTACCTGCGGCTTCACCTTAAGGATGATGCCGATATCTTTATACTGGATGGTCGAGGTGGCAACGACCGGGATAGCGGTTGCCGTAGTCCCCGTGGTCGTGGCAAGGGGCTGAGAGGAAGTCGAGGTGGCGAGGGGGATCTGCTGGCCGACCTGTATCCTCGCCTCGCGGTTATCCGCGACCAGAATGTGGGGCGCGGCCACTACCTTAGCCTTCGACCTGTCTTCAAGGGCGGTAAGGACCGCCCGTATGTTTCCCGTCGGATCATAGCCTACAAAAGTGAAGCCGCTCGTCGGAATCTTACTGAAGACCGATGTGTTCATCCCAATGTTACTGCTGTTGACGCCGTTGCCCGTGAGATCGATGTCATTTTTGAAGGGTTTCAACCCCCTAATCTTGACGTCCGTATTCATCGCGTACGAAAGCCCGAAACTCAGATTATCCGTCAGCGTCACCTGAACGATCAGCCCTTCGATGATCACCTGTCTCGGTGCGATATCGATCTTCTGAATAGTCTGATAGATGATCCCGTAATCTTCCGGTGTCGCGAGGATGATAACAGAGTTGGTAATCTCGTCGGGAATGATCTTGGTGGACTCCGAAATCAGGGCATCCGTCCCCGCATGTCCCATGGAGACCTGAGGCTGGGACTGCTGTTGCGGTGCAAGAGGCGGCTGCCCGGCAGCAGCGGGCTTGGCCGGCGTTGCGGCCGGTTTTGCGGCGGTCTGCGCCTTCGCGCCCAGGAAGATCTGCTGGAGCAGGGAGGCGACATCCTTGGCCTTGCTGTTCTGGACGGCATAAACGAACACCTGCGGTGTCACCTGCTTCAGCTTTTCGCTGTCAAAGACATCCACAAGCTGCAGCAGCCTTTTGACGTTGGCGTCGGTGTCAGAGATGATGATGTAGTTGCTCTTCGGCACGTCGATAATGACCGCGTTCTTCGACAGGAAAGGCGTAAGGACCCGGACCATCTCGGTCGACTGAATATACCTGACCGGCACGACCTGAACGAGCGCCTTCCCGGTGATCTGGACCCTTTCGGGCTCGCGGCCGAGATTCACGGGCGCGGGCTCCTTCGATATGTCCGCTATCGGGACTATCCGGTATAGGCCGCCCTCCTCCACAATGCCGATCCCGTTGAGCCTCAGGATGACCTCCATCAGGGGCATAACCTCTTCCCGGGTGACGGGCGCTACGGACCTGAACGTGACGCGGCCCTTGACACTCGGGTCGACGATGTAATTCACCCTGAGGACATCGCCGAATATCGTCTGGATGACGGAATAGACATCAGCATCGTCGAAGTTAAAACTCACATCACCCCGCTTGACCACAGGGGGAGCAGCAGGGGTTGGTCGAGGAACAGGCTGCTGCACAACAGGCGCAGGCGTTGCTTGAGGCTGAGAGACCAGGGGCACAGGCGTCGTCGGCCGTTGCTGCGCTGGAGGAGGCTGCCCTGCCGGCGTCTGCGGCTGCACTGCTGAAGGAGTCTGTACTGCCGGCGTCTGTGGCTGCACTGCTGGAGGAGGCTGTACTGCCGGTGTCTGCGGCTGAGCAGCAGGGGGAACAGCCTGAGCCCCCGGAGGCGTCGCCATCGGGGCCTGCGGGGCAGGGACAACAGGAGCAGGCGCCGGAGCAGTCTGTTGCGGCGGCGGTACGGGATTGACCGGATATTTATATCGCTTCAGGGGCTGCGGCGTCGTGGGCATCTCATCAGACTGCTGGGGCTGGGGCAGGTCCGGACCCGTCGGACTCAGAAGCAGGGCGACCTCGAAGCTCTCGCTGGTCACACCTGCATAAGCAGGCCATCCGGCGGCCGAAAAAAATACCATACAGCACAAGGCAAACAGAGCCCCGCGCTTATTCTTATGCATGGAAACACCTCATGATACTAGGGTAATTTAAGATATAGCATTTGTATATCCATGTCAAGAATAGCTGAAAAGTCAAGGCACAGAAGTGCCCAAAGCACACTTCCCAGGGCCGGCCACCTCAAATGCCTTCAGCCCGGCCCGAGAGGCTATAATAGTACCGACCACGATATGACCACAATGCGCCATACCCAAAGCAGATTGCACAGTCCAACCCTGATCGCCTCTCTGTTGGCCGCTTCGCTCCTACCCGCTTCGTTCCCCCAGTGGGGAGATGTCCGTTATATGCCGCCTTTCATCGTACTCTCATTTTATGGATTGTACGCCCTGGCACGCCTCCGCTTAGCCGATCAGCGAACGCGTTTTAGGCAGCATCTGCAAACGCATCCGATGATCCTCGCCGCGGTCTGCCTGTATGTTCTAGCGCTCTTCATTTCGGCCCTTCACAGCGGCAACCAGGATGATCTTATTCTTGCGGCGGCTGCGGGGATGGTCCTTGCAGTGGCACACCTACTTCTGCCGATTTCGATTGAAAATCGGCGCGACCTTGTGGTCCTGCTCCGGATAGTGGTCGGCACAGCTACATTCTGCAGTACTACAGCTTTGGGTGCCCTGGTTGTCACCCTGCTTACCGGGCATGAGGTCATGATATATCCCGCGCGGCTTCTGTACGACAAGGCGCATATACTCGGGCGCATGGGAATTCTCTTCGTGGCACGGGGCATATTCTCCCACCCCAATTACCTCGGCATGCTCGCTAACCTCGCCCTGCCTGGCGCCCTGTTCCTCGGAGGAGAGGCGAGGACAAAAGCAGGGAAGAGTCTCGTTGCCGTGTGCATGGTTCTTTGTCTGGCCGGCGTCGCTGCCTCGGCATCCTTTGTCGTGCTGCCATCGCTCCTGCTTGTACTGCTCTTCTACCACACGGCATCCCGAAAGGCTGTCTTCAGAGGACTCAGGCTGCTGGTCATCCTACTCATAGTCGTGCCGAACGTCATCATCCTCACCCGTGCTGACCTAAGTCTTCTGTCGGCCTCTCCTGTCACCTCACCGGGACGAATCTTCCTGTGGAACAGCAGCATCCGTGTCATCGGTGAACATATGCTTTTAGGCGTCGGCCCGGTGCAGGCTGCCAAATCACTCACGGGAGGATATGCAGCTCATAACACCTTTCTTGACATAGCCCTAGCGGCGGGGATTCCGGCTATGATGCTCTACTCGTGTTATCTCCTGCTGATTCTCAAAAAACTCGCCTTCAAAAACGATGCCCCGCTTTCTGTATTCGCCCTGCTCACCGTTCTCTCTTTTTCCGTGATGCAGCTGTTCGAAACGCTCATCTTCGGCGGTATGTCCGTTGCCAATTTCTTTTTCCTGGTGATTGTTGTTTCTTGCCTGGCGGTCAAAGTGCCGAGGTCATCCGGCCCGGAGGATAGCTCCCGTTCTTGATAAGAGTCGGGGGCATCCGTATAATTGAACATGGTTCTCACACAACTATCACCTCTCACAAGGTCCTCTCATGAAATATCTCGTCGTCCTTCCTGCCTATAATGAAGAAACGAGTATCCGGGAGGTGCTTCGCGAAATCAGGGGCAATATCGCCTTTGCCGACACCCTTGTCGTCGATGACGGATCCAACGACATGACAGCCCTGAGTGCCGCAGGGGAGGGGGCGATGGTCATCAGTCATCCCTTCAACCTCGGCTACGGGGCCGCCCTTCAGACGGGATTCAGGTTCGCGGTCAGGAGGGGGTATGATTATGTCATTACCATGGACGCAGACGGCCAGCATGTACCTTCCTCTACGCGCAATCTCATCGATGCCATGGACCGCCACCAGGCCGATGTGGTCATCGGATCACGTTTCATCAACGGCGGATACCGGGTGGGCATTGTCCGGAAGATCGGGATCAGGCTTTTTGCGCACATAGCCCGCGTCTATACCGGGATGAACATTACCGACCCCACCTCAGGGTTCCAGCTGCTCAACCGGAGCGTCTTCTCCTTCCTGGCGGAGGGCGACAACTATCCCCTGGATTATCCGGATGTCAACATCATCATGGCCCTGCACAAGAGGAAGTTCAGGATCGCCGAGACACCGGTCGAGATGCTCGAAAACGCAACCGGCAAATCGATGCACAGCGGCATGAGGCCCCTGCTCTACGTGGTCAAGATGTGGCTTGCCATAATCATGGTCATGGTGAGACGGACGGGAAGGTAATCCATGTCATCGGGCATCCGCGCAATCATCTTCAGTCTCGGCGTCATCCTCCTGGCCATCGTCTTTGAGCTGGTGCGGAGAAAGCGTTTCAGGGAGGAACTTTCCATCGCCTGGTTCCTCGTCGGCATACTCCTTCTGGCCAGTTCCTTTGCCGACAGGATCATCGACCCGCTAGCAAAGAGCCTCGGCATCGGCTATCCGCCGGCGCTGGTCTTTGTCTGGATCATCTTTTGCCTGGTCCTCGCGCTTCTCTATTTTTCGTCGGTCATCTCGGACCTGAAGGGCAAGATCAAGGAACTGAGTCAGAAGATTGCGCTCCTGGAGTTTGAGGTCAACAGCGAACACAAGGGCAGGGGGGACAGGAAAGAATAACGCTACAGGTCCTTCAGGCCGTCAGCGACCGCCTGCTTTACACTCTCCGGGACATCTTTCAGTCCGCTGATTTCCTTCAGCATGGCTGCAACCTTTTCCCTGTCTCCCCTCATGTAGTAGGCCCGCGCCTTGCTGAAGGGGACCACATAGGCCGCAACACCTTTCTCCCGCGCCTTCCGGTAATAGTCTTCAGCCTCGGCGTCTTTACCCATGACGACAAGGACATTGCCCATGGCAAGGTACGGCTGGTAAAAGGGAGGGTTGTCCGCAACCGCCTTCCGGGCAAAGGAAAGGGCCTTTTCAGGCGGCTCCTTCCGCAGTAGCGTTATATCAGCCATGTCGGAAAGGGCGAGTACGTTTCGGGGATCCGAGACGAGCGCCTTCTCCACATACCGTCCGGCCTCGTCGAGGTTCTTCATTCCCATATACGCGAGCCCCATCCCGTAATATGCCGCAGCAAAGGACGGGTCGCTGGACACCGCCTGCCGGTATTGTTCGATGGCCTTCTCAGGATTCCCCTGTTTCCGGTAGGCGTCTCCCAGGAGCGTAAGCACGATCACCCGGTCCATCCCCGTTGCCCGGGGAAGCACTGCCGAATAGTCTGCAACAGCCCCTGCCAGGTCACCGCGGAGAGAGGTATACAGCCCCTTTACAATGGCAGGCGCCACAGACCCTTCAAGCGACCTGTCCATTACCCGGATCACCTTATCGGCCCGTTCAAGATCCCCGGTAAAGAGGCATGTCATACCGAGGCTGTAGAGGGCGTCATGCAAAAATTGGGTGCGCTTCTGCGGACCTCCCTTGCCAACCGCCTCCTCATAGGCCCGTTTCGCAGACTCCAGGTCAGCCACCTTGAGATAGGAGTTGCCGAGCGCTATAAACGCCCGCAGGTTCTCCGGGGTCTTCTCGACTGTGTCCTTCCAGAGCGTCACCGAGTCTTTCCAGATCATGTTCCGCTGGAAGGTGAGCAGGCCCAGGACAAGGGCGGCTGCAGCCACGCTGCCCCAAAGGAAGCGGCGCTGCAGGACCGCCGGAACAAGCGTCACCGCCTGGGCAACAGCGCCGAAGACGAGCCCTGCAAGGGGGAGATAGTTCCTGTGCTCAAAATACAGGTCAGCGCCGACCGTCATAAAACTCTCCAGCGAAATGGCGATGAAATACCAGAGAATGCCGAAGGAGATGAAGGGCATCTTCCTGGCAGAATAGACGGCAAAGACCAGGAGCGCCACCACGAGGCCGACAGACAGCAGTGTCGTGGCCGGGCCGACAAGTCCTGTTGAAACCGGAAAGCCCCACCAGTCAAAGACAAGAAACCTCGGCAGAGGGACCATCATCACAAACAGATACCTGCTGATAACCCGGAACTCCGTCAGGACATGCTGCAGCGGAGTCCAATAGACATCAGTGGCTGTCCAGCCATGGTGTGATATCGCCTGATCAAAGTTCCCAAAGACTGCCGCCATGGAAAGCAGCGTCGCACGAAGCGGTGGGAAGAAGAGGATGAAGACGACTATCAAAGCGCCCCCTGACGCAATGATCACGTTCCTCCCGGCTACGCGCTTCGGGTCCCTGTTAAGGAAAAAGAAATCGTAAAGCCCGATGAGCGGCACGGCCATGGCCGCATTCTCCTTCGAGAAAATCCCCAGGAATATGAAGACCACCGCGAGCAAATACAACAGCGTCGCCTTCACCCTTCCGGAGGCAGTTGCTGCGGCAATGTAGGTGATCAGGGCGAGAAGCGAGAAAAATGCGGCAAGCGAGGCCATCCGCTGTACGATGTAGGCGACGGCATTAATATTAAGCGGATGGAGGGCGAATATGACGCTGCTCAGCAGGGCAACCGGGAGGCGATAGGCGCCGAAACGCCCCTTCCAGCCCGGCAGATTAAGAGTGATATGCGCAAGAAGATAAACGAGGGCCGCATTGCAGACATGGATGATGATATTGGTGATGCGGTAAACCATCGGGTTGACCGGGTCTATCAGCCTGTTTGCCAGGAAGGTGAGGTAGGTGATCTTCCGGAAGCCGAGCCGCATATTCAGAACGTTTTCAATACTGGCGAACTGGCCTATGGCGCTGTCGTCAAGGGCCCAGGTACCCCTCAGCGATCCGGCATAGGCGGCAAAGGTCGCCGCAGCCACGAACAGCAGAGACGTCAGATGCACGGAGACGGGATGTCCAGTGTCAGCAGGAGGGAGAAGGTTCTTCTTACGGCCTTTTTTCATCTGCGACTAATTGTAATGCATTTTCGAAGCAGGGGGCAATAGTATCCCACAGAAACTGCCGTGCATACTCCCTTCCCTGCAGTCCGAGATCCTGTCGCAGGCCGCTGTTATGCAGAAGATGCGCGATCTTTTGCGAAAGGTCCTCCGAAGAACCTGACCTGAAAGAGATACCCATCTGCCGCTGCTCCACAAAAGCGAGCTCAGGGATATCGCTCACGATGACCGGTCGCGCCAAAGCCGCTGCCTCGAGTATGCTGATGGGAGACGACTCATGCCGGGACGGCAGCACTACCACGGAGGCGCCCGACAGCAGTTCTCTCTTTTGGGTGCCGGTCACAAACCCCGCATATTCCACCCGCCCCTGCAGGTCCGGGCGGAGCATATCACGGAGGGTGCTGAAGCGGTCGAACTCATATCCTGCAAGGATCACGCGAAGGCCGGGGAAATCATCTGCTATCCTGCTGAACGCAGACATCAGGAGATCAAGCCCCTTGGTATAAATATCGATCCGGCTGAAAAAGAGGATGTAACCCTGTTCTTCAGGTATGGCATCGAGGAGATCGCGGTTAATGCCGTTGGGGATCACCTCACAGAGTCCGGTCTTCCTCCTGCGGCCCGTCATCACCTTGTCTCTGGTCACCGCTGACACGAAGATAAAATGCTCGTACAGGAAGGGGTATGTCCCTTCGACCAGGAACATGGGGACCGCGTAGACCGGGCTGAACTTCTTCAGGGAGTGGCGTTCCATGACTCCCTGCACCTGGAGTATTACGGGCGTCCTGGTGAGCAGCCTCGAAAAGATGGGGGTTGAGGGAAGAAAATTCTCGACGATGACGTCATACGATCCGCCGTGTCTCCTGACATACTGCGCCGCCTTCACCGTGTAGGAGAGCACGCTCTTTGTGAGGCTTCTGCTCTCAGCGCCGACGAAGACATGCCGGAGGCCTTCAATCTCGCCGTCAGCAGCGCCCGGGTAACGCATGCAAAGCAGGGTGATGTCGTGCCTGTCCTTCAGCCGCGCATATATCTCGTAGGCCCTCAGGCCGGCTCCGCCGGTGCCGAACGGATTGTCCCTGCTCTCGTAGATGATCTGAAGGATCTTCATGGCGCTGTCCCGGTATGGATGTTCGAAGTCAATTATGAAATAAAGACCGTCCAATTGCAACAGCCGCAATAAAGCATGCAGCATTCCTCCCAATGCTCCAATTCTCCCATGCCGGCTTTAGGACGGTCCGGAATTCGCTTCGGACAGAGCTTCCTCAATACGGGCTCTCTGCATTGGGGTATAATAATTTGCTATGCGATGGCTCGGTTTCATACTGGTGTTCGCCTATATCCTCGTGCAGGTTGCGGAATACTGGCTCAGGTCCATGAATCTGAGGCATATGAAGGTCCATGCCGCAGAGATACCCGCCGGGTTCGAGGGCAGCATCGACGCGGCCCTTCTTGAAAAGACCCTCGCGTACACCGCGGAACGGGCCACCCTCGCCTCCGCGGAGTCGATCGTAACCGCGGCTGCACTCGTTGCTGCACTCCTCAGCGGTCTCTTCGATGCCTATAACACATGGGTGCATTCCCTTCGCCTTCCCTTTGTGGCCGAAGGGGTCATCTTCTTTCTGCTCATCGACTATGCAACTACCCTCATCTCTGCCCCCTTCGGCATATACAGCACCTTCCGGATAGAGCAGAGATACGGCTTCAACACCATGACACCCGGGTTGTGGGTTGCCGACCTCCTCAAGGGGCTCGCGCTGTCCACCGCCCTGATGGGCGCTGTCCTCGCCGGGGCTTTCTTCATCGTGGAGCGCTCACCCGCATACTGGTGGCTTTTCGTCTGGGGCTTCTTTCTCGTCTTCAGCGTCTTCATGATGTATATAGCGCCCTACGTCATCGAGCCGCTTTTCAACAAATACTCACCGGTCGATGCAGGACTTCAGGAGAGGATCAGGGAGATGATGAGAAGGGCAGGGATCGAGGTGAGACGCGTATTCACCATGGACGCCTCCCGCAGATCCAGGCACGCCAATGCCTACTTCACCGGCATCGGCAGGGTAAAGCGCATCGTGCTCTTCGACACCATCATCTCCACCCTCGATGAGAGCGAGATCCTCGCGGTCCTTGCCCACGAGGCCGGCCACTGGAAGAAGCGGCATATCCTGAAGCGCATGGCAGCGTTCGAGGCAGCCTCCCTTGCCGGTCTCTTTCTCGCTGCCTACCTGCTGCGGTCCGACTTCCTTACGGCAGCCTTCGGCCTGCATGAGGCCACTTTTTTTGCGAAAGCAGCGTTGCTCGCCTTCATTGCCGGCATCGTCTCCTTTCCCCTGACCCCCCTCCTGAGTGCGCTGTCGAGGAGGCATGAATATGAGGCCGATACCTTTGCAACCGGACTGGCGCCAAGGCCTGAGGCGCTCGCCTCGGGACTCATAAAACTATCGCGGGACAACCTTTCCAACCTCCACCCCCACCCACTCTATGCAGCCTTTTATTATTCCCACCCTCCGGTAGTTGATCGGGTCAGAAAGATCTTGCAGGAAGCAGGCAGGCGGACGGTCTAGTTCCCGGAAGGATCATCGTCATGCAGGGGTTCCTCAGCGTATCTGCCTACAACGCAAGACCGGGGAAGGGGAAATTACAATCTGACGTGAACGCCCTTTGAGCGGAGAAATTCCTTCGCGTCCCTCACGGTAAACTCCCTGAAGTGGAAGATCGACGCAGCAAGGACCGCATCCGCCCTGCCCTCTACGAGACCTTCGTAGAGGTGTTCGAGGGTGCCCGCACCTCCCGAGGCGATTACCGGGACAGAGACCGCGTCGGACACGGCCCGGGTAAGCTCTATATCGTAGCCGTCCTTCGTGCCGTCACGGTCCATGCTCGTCAGCATGAACTCGCCCGCGCCGAACTCGGTCATCTTTCGCGCCCACGCGACTGCATTGAGCAGTTTCATCTTCCTGCCGCCGTGTGTCGAGATCGCCCATGTCGTCCCTTCACCGACGGGGGGGTGTTGAGATGCCTCCAGGATAACGTCCTTCATGCCGGGATCGCTGAACCAGTCCTCCCCTGTCGCGCCGTCCATAATGCCGGCCTCCACCCTTTTTGCGTCGATGGCTACGACGATACACTGGCTGCCGAACTTCTCAGCGGCCCTGCTGATGAAATAGGGGTCTTTTACCGCGGTGGTGTTGATCGATACCTTGTCGCATCCTGCATTGAGAAGGTCCCTGATATCGTCGAGCGTCTTGATCCCGCCGCCGACGGTCAGGGGCATGAAGACGTCCTCTGCGGTCTTTTCCACGACATCGAGGATGATCTTCCTCTTTTCATGGGAAGCGGTGATGTCGAGGAAAATGAGTTCGTCAGCGCCCTGCCCGTCGTAAAAGATCGCGTTTTCGACCGGGTCGCCGGCATCGCGGATATTGACGAAATTGACCCCCTTGACTACGCGGCCGTCCCTTACGTCAAGACAGGGGATTATTCTCTTGGCAAGCACCCGGCCTCCGATATCGGTAATGCGCAGTGAGCGGCAAGACCGGTTTGCCCGTTCCCGTCACTCATTGCCCGCGGCAAGGCTGATCGCCTCTTTCAGGTCAAGGGACTCTGCGTAGATGGCCTTGCCGGTTATTGCACCCCACAGGCCCTTGATCGCCAGGAGGTTTTTCACATCCTCAATGGTCGCTATGCCGCCGGAGGCGATGACCGGCACATGCACCGCCTTGACCATCTCCTCAAGGGCCGGCAGATTGGGTCCGGTAAGCATCCCGTCCCGGGAGATGTCCGTATAGATCATCCCCGCAGCCCCCACCGTCTCCACGCGCCGGGCAAGCTCAAGACTCTCCATGGTACTCACCTTTTCCCAGCCCCTCACCGCAACCTTGCCGTCTTTTGCGTCGATGCCGACGAGGATCTTTCCCGGGAACTGTCTGCAGGCGTCAAGCATGAACTCCGGGTTCTCTATGGCAGCCGTGCCCAGGATGACGCGGTCAATGCCCGCAGAGACAAGCCACTCCACCGTGGACATGTCACGGATACCGCCGCCTACCTCGATGATCATCCTGACCGCCTTCCGGATGTCGAGGATCTTGTCGCGGTTCTTCTGACTTCCGGTGAAGGCGCCGTCAAGGTCCACCACGTGGAGCACCTTTGCCCCGTATGATTCCCACTTCTTCGCGGTCGCACCAGGGTTTGCCGAATACACGGTGACCGCCTCTTTTCTCCCCTGCCGGAGCCTTACGCACTGGCCGTCTTTCAAATCTATTGCAGGAATAATAAACATAGTATTAATATAGCAGAAATCGTCCGGGCAGAAAAAGAAGAGACCTTCAGGGGGGCCACCGCTCATCTCATGAGGAGCATATTCCATTGATGATTAAACCGTATCTTTTGAGGCTGCTCTTCCCTGTTCTTCTCATGCTCCCCCTCTTTCAGGGTACAGCATCGTCTTTCACCGTACCCGAAAAGCTCGTCTTCGACCTGACATGGGCCGGTATCAACACCGGGACAGCGGTCCTCGAGACGATGCCGGATGACGGGGCTGTCCGGATCGTCTCGACCACGCGTTCGGCCGCATGGGTCTCCGTCTTTTTCACCGTCGATGACCGAGTCGAAGCGCTATTGCACAGGACCTCCTCACGGACTCCAGGGCCTCCGAAGCAGTACCGGGCAAGGCTGAGGGAAGGCAGTTACCGCCGCAACAAGGAAGTGGTCTTCGATCATGCCGATCGGCAGGCTACGTACATCGATCACATAAGCGGGGAGAAACGGCAGGTCCCCATCCAGGGGAACGTGCTTGACCCCCTGTCCTGTTTTTATTACGTGCGATCCCTGAAGATGGAGCCCCCCGGTTCCGTCTTTGTGAGTGTCTTCGACGACAAGAGGTCATGGACCGTGGAGGTGCGCGTCCTGCGCAGGGAGCGGATCACGACAAAACTGGGAGAGTTTAATACCATCGTCATCAGGCCCCTGATGAAATCGGAGGGCACCTTCAACCGGAAAGGTGACATCTTTATCTGGCTCACTGACGACGAACGGCACCTCCCGGTAAAGATGAAGACAAAGGTGATCGTGGGAAGCGTCACGGCGACGCTCGCCGGGGGCACGTACTGATGGCCGTCCGCTCCCTCGGAAGGATGAAGTCCATCGCTGAACTGGCCGTCATCTTCCTTGCCGACATCGTCTCCGTGTATGCTGTCTTCAGACTGTCGGTCTTTCTGCGGGAATCGGTCCTCCCCCTCTTCTACCGTCATTTCCCTGCTGTCGTGCCGGAGTGGGGAATCGGCGACCTGTGGTGGATATTCGTCGTCTGGGTATTCTTTTTCTACTATGAGGGGCTCTATACGAAGAGGCTATCCTTCTGGGATGAAGTCGGCGCACTCTGGAAGGTCGCCTTCTTCTCCACGGTCAGCGTCTTTACCATCCTCTCCGTGGGAAAGCTGGGCGACCAAATGTCCAGGACGGTCATCGTGCTCATGGGCCAGTTCGCGCTCGTCCTGTTCCCTCTTTTCCGCCTCCCCCTCAAGAAATCCCTGCGAAAGACCGGCCTTCTCCACCGGCGCGTCCTCATCCTCGGTGCAGGAGAGACAGGCAGGCTGGTGCTCAAGGCGCTCAGGAAAGAGCCGAACTTCGGGTATGAAGTGCTTGGCTTCCTGGACGACGATCCTGCAAAGGTCGGCAGGGAGATAGACGGCATCAAGGTCCATAGGGGGACCGATAAAGCAGAGGTGTATATAAAGAGGTGCAACATAGAAGACCTCTTCATCGCCATGCCCGGGGCGGGGAAGGAAAGGCTCCAGGGACTGATCAACAGTCTTCAGCACAAGGTAGAGAGAATCCTCTTTGTCCCGGACATATTCGGCATCGCGGTCACGGGAACAAACCTCCAGCATTTTTTCCACGAAGAGGCCTTTGCGCTTGAGATGAAGAACAACATGTCCAACCCCTTCAACATCGCCGTCAAGCGGTGCTTCGATCTCGTGACAAGCGCCCTCCTGCTTCCGGTCCTGGCCGTGCCGATGGCCCTGACCGCCCTCCTCATCAGGCTGGACTCCCCGGGGCCGGCGATCTTTTCCCAGGAGCGGGTCGGCCGGAAGGGGCGGATCTTCCGGTGTTACAAGTTCAGGACCATGCATGCGGACGCTGAAGAACGGCTCGGGCGACTCCTGGAAGGCGACTCCCTCGCAAAGGCGAAATGGGACAAGCACTGGAAACTCGACGATGACCCCCGTGTGACGGGCATCGGAAGGTTCCTCCGGACCACTTCCCTAGACGAACTCCCCCAGATACTGAACGTCCTCACGGGCGATATGAGCCTCGTCGGACCCCGGCCCGTGACGCAGGAAGAGATCGATATCCATTACAGGGACAGTGCCGAGCTTTGTTTCAGCGTGCCGCCGGGCATCACCGGACTCTGGCAGGTGAGCGGCAGGAGCAATACCGGGTATGACTACCGTATCACCCTCGATTCGTGGTACGTCCGCAACTGGAACCTCTGGCTCGACCTGGTGATCCTCCTGAAGACGGTCAGGATCGTCATCAGGAAGGAAGGCGCGTACTAAGTGGGAAAGTATTATGAGGCTTTGAATTCATGCGGGTGATATAATACTATGTTTCCGGAATGCAGGACTTTTTGCCGCATGAATACGAGAGAGGGAATTCGAAGGGCAGCATGCCGATACATGAACCCAGGATAAGCGTTGTCATCCCTTTATACAACCACGAGAAATATATCGCGGAAGCGGTATATTCAGTGCTCGGCCAATCATTCACGGATTTCGAGCTGATCGTCATAAATGACGGATCATCGGATGGCTCCGAGAATGTCATAAGAGAGATCAAAGACGAAAGGATCAGATACTTCTTCCAGGACAACCAGGGCGCTTCCAAAGCAATCAACAGGGGAATAGGTCTTGCCCGGGGCGAGTATGTGAGCATCCTGAACTCGGACGACGTTTATGATCCAAAGAGGCTTGAAGAATGCCTCAGGACGCTTAAGACGGATCTTTCGCTCTCAGCGGTCTTTACGCATTTGGAATGTATCGATGCCAAAGGAAATTTCATCAAGCATCTCCGCGGTGCCGAGGAAAACTGGGCTGACCATACTCCCGAGACTTCGTTCAAGGGTGAAAACAATATCGCTCTCGACCTCCTCGCCGGAAATTTCCTGACGACGACCTCGAATCTGTTCTGCAGAAAGACCGTATTTGACTCCCTTGGCAATTTTTCGGATTTGCGGTATGCCCATGATTACGATTTCTTCCTGCGGCTTTGTTCTCATCACGCGGTGCACCTTATTGAAAAGCCGCTCGTCAAGTACAGGATACACGGGCTGAACACGGTTAAGGAAAACGAGGCAGCGGTGCAGTATGAGGTCGGACTCGTCTTGACCGACTTCTTCCTGAACAGTGATTTCCGCCGTCTGTTCGGTGATGGAGATGTCTCCACCGTCATGACTAAATTCTTCAGTTCCGTGAAGACGGGCGATGCGGACAAGATGATCATGACCCTCTTCGTCTTCGGCATGAAATATCCGGAGATCAAGAACGGCCTCTCTGACAGATTACGGCAAGATACGGGCAGTCCTTTCAGGAAGACCTGCATGGAAAGGCTCTCGAAGATCTCGAAGGGGTGGATACTGTGGCGTGAGACGAATGAGAGGCTGGTCGCCAGGGAGAAGGAACTCAGCGAGGGGTGGATGCAGTGGCGTGAGACGAATGAGAGGCTGGTCGCCAGGGAGAAGGAACTCAGCGAGGGGTGGATGCAATGGCGTGAGACGAACGAGAGGCTGGTCGCCAGGGACAGGGAACTTCAGGAAGCGAAGGAGAATTTGGCCACACTGAATGAGAAGGTCGTCGCCCTTACTGATCAGCTGATCGAAAGGGATACGTACATACAGTCAATACGGAATTCCTGGTGGTTTCGTTCCGGGCGTTTCCTGACAATGCCCTTTAGAAGATTATTTCACAAGGGCTTCTCGCAGAAGAACTCTTAGCTATGGATACTACGCGCGGGATAGACATTTCTGTAGTTATTACAGCGCATCATGAGGGCCGTCTTGCACATCATACGATGCGCAGTCTCTTCCGGGCAAAAGACTACGCATCGCAACGGGGACTGGAAATCGAAATCATCATTGTCCTGGACAGGGCTAATCAGGCTACGAATGACTATTTTTCGTCTTATCACGGCAGCGGGATAGCTGTAGAGACCGCCGATTTCGGCGATCTCGGTCTCTCACGTAATTTCGGCATAGGATTGACGTCCGGCAGATATGTGGGGATCATGGATGCTGACAATCTTATCGGACGGAATTGGCTTTATGAAGCTGTCTTGCATCTTCGAAGAAGCAGCCGGCCTGTCATTGCGCATCCGGAATATCAAATGGTATTCGAGAAGAGAAATTTTGTCTTCAGGCAGATATCATCAACCGACGACAGGTTCAGGATATCAAATATTATCGAATATAACTACTGGGATGCCGTATGCGTGACAAACAGAGATATATTTCTGAAGTGCCCTTACGAAAGCACGACCCGGACTCAGGGGTTCGGATTTGAAGACTGGCACTGGAACTGCCAAACGCTCTCCGAAGGCATAGAGCATCATGTAGTCCCTGATACGGTGCATTTCATGCGCGAAAAGAGATCCGGGTCGCTCTTGTCTTACTCGAGGGAAGGGAATAGGATCATACGTCCTTCCAGGCTCTTCGATCCGTCGCTGTTTTCCCGCCTGATCAGGGCGGAAGGATGAGGGATAAAGAATGACCGGTCCTTATCCTGTGCGAGACCTCGTCTACAGGGCTGCCCGTCTTCCGTATCGGCTGCTTAAGCGGATCTTCGGCCCGGCGGTCCGCTCCCGCCCGAGGCTGCACCGCTTTGCGGTGGCAATAAAAGAAGCGACCCGGGAATTCATAAAACCTCCTTTGGCAGTGCAGCTGACGGCCCGGCAGCCTGATGTGACAACGTCGTGCGCCCCCGCACCGTCTGTCCCGGATTTCAATAGAACCAGCGGCCTGCCCGAATGGCTAATCGAGGAGTGGAGGGAGATCCATGAAATCGAACCACTGCTCTTTCCTGATCCGAATATCCAGTTTAATGTCGTCACGGATTTCATTCAGGAATCGCGCGTGGGAAGACATTACCTTGACCTCTGTTCGCTCTATGGAGAAAAGGTGAGTCACGTCTTCCTGGTGCCGTGGCTGAAGACGGGGGGAGCTGACCTGGTCACCCTGAATTACGTCAGGGCCCTCAGCGATCACGTCTCAGGCGCAAAGGTGGTGGTGATCTCGACGGAGAACTCGGATTCGCCGTGGGCAAAAAAACTTCCGGCTGAAACACGCTTCATTGAATTCGGAAAGAGTTATCCTCACCTTTCCGGGGAAGAAAAGGAGAGATTGCTGACTCGGGTGCTTTTGCAGTCCCCTCCCCGCGTAATCCACAATATAAACTCACTCCTTGGCTACAATATATTCATAAAGCATGGCAGCGCGATAGCGGAGAACTCACACTTGTTTGCCAGCGCATTTTGCGAGGACGTGACCCGCGAAGGCAGGTCTATCGGGTATCCTGTCTGCTTCCTGCCGCACTGCTTCGATGCGCTTACCGCAGTGTTTTCAGACAACCGGCACATACTGAACAAGCTCCACGACATCTTTGCCTTTCAGGAGGAGAAACTCCTTGTGCATTATCAGCCCATGGCTGTGGAATCAGTGAAAAGAAAGCGCTCCGTCCACTCAGGGCAAGACTCTCTGGACATACTCTGGGCGAGCAGGCTCGATATCCAAAAGAGGCCTGACATCCTGATAAAAATTGCGGAGAGGTGCAAGGATATGCCCTTCACCTTTCACGTATACGGGGCGCCTGTCTACGGGACAACGAATCACGAGGCAAAGGCATTTGTCAATTCGCTGAACTCCCTGCCCAACGTCAGGTACTACGGCCCCTTTGACGGGTTGCGCTCGATCCCGGCCGATAACTGCGACGTCTTCCTTTACACGTCCCAGTGGGATGGCCTGCCGAATGTCCTGCTTGAGGCGGTGTCCATGGGGCTGCCTGTCGTCGCCTCCGCAACAGGGGGGATTCCCGAACTCATCCAGGACGGAAAGACGGGATTTGCAGTCGTGCCCTTTGATAATATTGAGGGTTATGCCGAAGCGCTCACGAAGGTCCATCAGGACCGATCGGTCCTGGGAGACATGGCCGGCAGTTCGTTGGAATTGCTAAAGTCAAGACACTCGTGGGACAACTTCACACGTGCTATCAGGGATGTGCCATTCTATGCGGGTTAGGCAACGGGTGAAGGGCTTGGGGAATCATATTCTATCCTTACTACGGAGGCATGAAAACGTGTCATGTGACGAATGGATCAGCCACAGTGTTCATGGAAAGACGTTCGCAGATGTGGGAGGATTGTGGGGCACCGTAAACGAGAAGGTCAGCGTTGCCGCGAGGGCAGGTGCAAGGGAGACGACCATGATCGATATTACGCCCCCCGATCACGAGGCGTGGGCACAGTTTTACCAGAGGTGCGCCGACCAGGGCGTTGAGTGCGGCAAGAGCATAACGGCAAATGTGGATGATCCGGGATTCGCTGAAAAAGTGGGCATGTACGATGTAGTCCATTGTTCCGGCGTTATTTATCATTGTCCGAATCCTGTCTATACACTCGCTCAACTTGCCAGCATTTCGAGGGAAATACTGATCATCGGAAGCACCGTCATACCTCACCACATCAGCAACAGCAAGGGTGCCATCGCCATGGAGGAGAACTCCGCGCTCTTTGTTCCCGCCCTCAATGACAGGCAAAGAGAGGTTATCACCTTTTATCTCGAGGAGGTTCAGGCAAAAGCCGTGGGGATTAATCTTCCTCTTGCTGAGGGGTGGTCCATGACGGATTATTGCCCATGGTGGTACCTTTTCACCACCGACTATGTCGCGGGGCTCATGAGGGTCTGCGGTTTCGGCGTGACGGAGACGAGCTCGGTCTGGCAGGGCAGGGCCGCCTATCTCCTGGGCAAAAGGATAAAGATGTAACGATGCATTATCCGGTTTCCGTCATTATCAGGACGAAGAATGAGTCGCACTATCTCGGCAGGGTCTTGCAGAGGCTCGGCGAACAGAAGTACCCGGGAGCCGTCGAGATCATTGTGGTCGATTCCGGCTCAACCGACAGCACGGTGAGGATTGCGGAAGACTTCGGATGCCGTATTATCCAGGTGAAGCCGGAAGATTTTTCTTTCGGCCGCGCCCTGAATATCGGCATAGAATACGCCTCGAGCAGTATTGTCATCAATCTGAGCGGGCATTCCGTGCCGGAGACGACCGACTATCTCGATCTTATGGTCCGGCCTTTTGCCGATCATTTCGTCGCAGCCACCTTCGGCAGGGACATCCCCTGGCCGGAGGCATGCCCCTCCCAGGCGAGAGATATCTCCAACCATTTTCCCGAAGTCGGCCCCGACGGCAACAAGTTCTCAAATGCGAATGCCGCACTGCGGAAGACCGTCTGGGAAAAGATAAAATTCGATGAGGACATCCCGGCTGCCGAGGATCTCCTGTGGGCCAGGCAGGTCATGAATGCGGGCCACCGGATTCACTACATCCCCGAGGCCAGGGTCTATCATTCGCACACCTCTTCGCTACGGTATAGTCGCAGGCGGGCCTACATAGAGAGCAGGAGCATCAACAGCTTCGATGAGAAAAAATATCACTTCGGTGTCTTACGGTTCGCAAAGTTCATGCTGCGGCAGACGACGGAAGACATGATATTCTCCCTGCGGAACAGATATTCCCTGCTCTGGCTTCTGCATATCCCCCTATACAGATTCGCCCAGGGGATAGGTTATTTCAGGGGATTCAGGGACGGGGCCGGCCTCCATATCGATACTCTTTCGAAAACGGGCGAATACGCCTTCCAGGAGACGCCACGAAGCGGGAAGAGGAAGGTCCTCATGGTTGTCCTCTCTTTTTTGCCGGAGAGCGCCGGGGGCACGGAATATTATACTCTCACCCTTGCCAAGGCATTGGCCTCAAGGGGCTGGGAGGTAAAGGTTGTATCTGCGGTGAGGGACATCACGCAACAGCGATACAAGGTGCGGCAGGCCATCTGCGAAGGGATAGAGGTCATTAAGGTCAATAATCCTCCCGAGTTCTACACAAGATACGTCGACTATTTCATAGACCATACCGTCGACCATATCTTCGGCAGGATACTCAAGGCGGAAAAGCCGGATCTGGTCCATTTTCAACATACCGCATATCTCTCTTCCCGCCTGCCCGAAGTCGCGCATCAATTGAAAGTCCCCAGCGTCTTTACTCTCCACGATTACTGGTATATGTGTCACAGGAGCCAACTCCTGAGACCTGCGGAAGGGATATGTCCCGGCCCCTCCGGGGGGATCTACTGCGCAACCTGCTACGATCCTGCCCGGCCAAACCAGGCCGGCGTGCCGAAATTCCCTTTTGTAAGCAGGGTCCTTCAGATGAGCTTCGTAAGACGTCTGAATATCAAGGAATGGCTGTCGCCGGGAATAAAGCAGAAACTCAAGAAACTGCTCTACAAGGGGCCGGCGGCAAGAAGCTCCGAACCGAACGAATCGACGATATCTTACCCCTCACCTGAGCTCTGGAGCATTCTGGAGCATTCATTCAGGCTGGGTTTCATGAAGAGACAGCTCACCTTCCCTGCTGCCGTCATCAGCCCTTCCTTGCATCTGAAGAAGCGGTATGAAGCCGAGGGATTCCGTGAAATTGCGTATGTGCCTCATGGGTTCGAACCTCGCGAGAAGATCCCCCGTCCTCCGTTTACTGGAAGTCTGCTCATCGCTTATGTAGGCAATATCACTCCGGTGAAAGGCGCGGATATACTCCTCAGGGAATTGAAGTTTGTCAGCAGGAGGCAGAACATCAGATTAGTATTCTATGGAAAAGTATTGGATGCGATTTATCAGCAGAAATTGGAAACAGCTGCAAAAGATTATCCCGATGTCGATATCTCTTTTAAGGGACCGTATAAATCGTCTGATTTGGGAGAACTTCTGGCCGATGTGCACCTTGTAGTCTTCCCGTCGATATGGGAGGAAAACCATCCTTTGGTTATCAGGGAGGCATTGTTACATGGTGTTCCGGTCATAGCCTCTTCTTGGGGAGGAGCTCCTGAAGCTATCGAAGAAGGAACAAACGGATTTACCTTCGATCCCTACAAGGAGGGGGAACTTGCTGCCAGAATAGACTTCATCCTTGAGAACCCTGAAACGCTCGATCAGCTGGCGAAGGGGGCACGGAATTCGAGGATCGAAAGCATGGAAGACCATGCAGGGCAGATTATCGGAATATATGACGCCTCGCTTCGACGCCCTTTCGAGGAGGTCAAGAGTGGCAAATAAGAAGAAGTGGGAAAAGGGGGCAAGCCATGAGACTGATTTCTGGTCAGAGTGGTTCCGGACGAAGGGAATGGAATGGCAACAGGACTATAAGGCCCGTTTGGATGACTCCCTCCCCTTTCAGGAGTACCTGATCAAGTATTTGCCGAAGTCTTCCAGATGCTCAATCCTGGACGTCGGTGCAGGGCCGCTCACTCTTTTGGGTAAGGTCCTGCCGGGTTATGAACTCGATATAACGGCTGTTGACCCCCTGGCCAACGAATATGATGACATACTGAAGCGCTTCCGTATTTCGCCTGTCATAAGGACTCAATACTGTGAAGCCGAGCGACTCTCCGACAAATTCTTGCCGGAGAGTTTCGACCTTGTTCACATACAAAATGCACTGGATCACAGTTATGACCCCCTCGAAGGTATTAAACAGATGCTGACGGTGTTAAAGAAGGATTGTTATATATTTTTGTCACACCTGACGAATGAAGCCGAGAAAGAGAAATATATCGGCTTTCATCAGTGGAACTTCTGCCGGGAGGGCGATAGATTCATCATCTGGAACAAGGACAATAGAGTCGACGTGGCCGAAGAATTAGGGGATCGCGCGCAGCTGACCATTAGCGGTGATCAGACGTGGAACGTTGTTGAAATAAAAAAAGTGAGATAGACATCACCTTTGACGGGCATCTCCGTAATCATACGTTGCAAGAATGAAGAAAAGGCATTGGGCCGGTGCCTGGCAACGATCTTCACCCAGCAGACTGATGTCTCTTTTGAAGTGATCGTCGTTGATTCAGGCTCCACCGACCACACCCTCACCATCGCCAGGGAATATCCGGTTCGATTATTCGAAATACCGCCTGAGTCTTTCAGTTTCGGCTTTGCCCTGAACCACGGGATAGAAAGAGCGGACGGGGCGATCATAGTCAATATCTCCGCTCATTGCATTCCGGTGCATAACACCTGGCTCTCTGAAATCACGGGTCCGGTCCGGGAAGGCCGGGCAGATGCTGTGTATGGACGCCAGGTGCCGGTCAAGGGGGTTAATCCGTTTGAGGAGGTTTCCCTCGATAGACATTTTCCCGGGACAGAAAAAAGCGGCGGGAGAGTCGCCTTTTCCAATGCCAACTGCTCCTTTCTCAGGAAGATGTGGGAGGTGGTCAGGTTTGACGAGGCGCTGCCGAGCTGGGAGGACTTCCTCTGGTATCTTCTCCTGAAGGACAGATACCGCTTTCACTATTGTCCGGAAGCCGCGGTATATCACAGCCATCCGTTTTCCGTTGATTCCGTAACAAGGCGTTCCTATAACGACGGCAGGGCATTCAGGATGATGAAAGAGAAATACGATATCGATCTGATCGGGAAGGATTATCCGACCATCCTGGCCAAGGGAAGACTCTTTATGGAGGACGTAAAGAACCACATGAGTTTCTTCGTCCATAACGGATATGCATCGCGGATCTTTCTGACGCCGGTTGTGAGGCTCCTCGCCTTTAAGGCGTATCGGGACGGGTATAAGTCGGTAAAACAAAAGCCTTTATAGTACAATCATATTCACATGAGGAAAGAAGACACCCTGGTCTCTATCATAGTCAGAACAAAGGACAGGCCGGACCTTCTGCGGAATGCCCTGACGAGCATCTCCCGCCAGACGTACCGGCCGGTCGAGGTCGTGCTGGTCAATGATGGAGGCTGTGACCTCGAAGTCGGGGAACTCTCTCGTCTGCTCGACGATATACCCCTGAACTACATAGAACTCGCGACGAGTGCGGGCCGGGCGCACGCCGGAAATAGGGGACTACAGGCGGCAAAGGGCCGGTTTATCGGGTTCCTGGACGATGACGATGAGTTCTATCCCGGCCATGTGGAAACGCTCGTCAGCTTCCTCTTGGATGGCGATTTCAGGATCGCCTATTCCGATGCCGTCACCGTCTGCAAGGAAAGACGTGGCGGCAGCCTCATCCAGGTGGACAGGGAACTGGTCTTCTCTCAGGACTTCGATTACGATAAGCTGGTCTTCGAAAACTATATCCCGTTCATGTGTTTGATGTTTGACCGGGACCCCCTTATGGAATCCGGAGGCCTGGACGAAGACCTCGAACTCTATGAAGACTGGGAATTGCTGATCAGGATGGGGAGCAGGTATCCGTTTCATCATATAGGAAAGGCAACCGCTGACTATAATCAGTGGAGCGCGGAATTGCAGATTTCCCAGCAGAACCGGGACATGGACTTTGTCAGAGAGTCCTATCTAAAGGTGATGCGAAAACACATCGAAAAGATCACACCCGAGCGGGTCCACTCATTTGTGGCCCACCATGCTCATACAAATCTTATATTCAGGGGCATTCAAAAAGAGGCGGAAGAATATAAGACCAGGGTCTCGCGCGCCGAGGACCTTGAGGCCGCGGTCACGGAAAAGGATGCCGCGATTCGCAGACTGGAGACAGCCGTCAGGGAAAAAGACGCACGGATAGATGCTATTGAGCGGTCGGCCAGGGAAAGAGATCGTCAAACAGATGGCATCAGGCATGCCCTGGAGGAAAAAGATGCATATATCCAATCGATCCATGCGGGTCACGGGTGGAGGCTTTTGACGAAGTATTTCAGCATGAGGGACAAAATCCTGCCCCAGGGAAGCAAAAGAAGAACTGTAGCCAAAACGCTGTTGCGGGCCTTTTCGCGTCGTTCGAATCCTTCCGTACGCCCCGGGGACAACAATGAGGGAGAGTATTCGCCTCGCCCGGCTGCGACACAGGAGGAATCATCCCTGTCTTCCCGGCCCGGCGCCTCGGCTGTGACCGTACAGATCCCGCCGACAGATCCGGCGGCCGACTATTTCAGCTTTATATCCGGCCTGAGCATGCGGAAGGACGACTACGTACCGGTTTCCGTTCCGGATATTCAGACGCCACCTGTCAAGCTGATCGCCTTCTATCTTCCGCAGTTTCATCCGATCCCGGAGAATGATGAGTGGTGGGGCAGGGGGTTCACCGAATGGACGAATGTAGCCAGGGCCTTGCCGCAATTCATGGGACACTATCAGCCCAGGCTCCCCGGAGAGTTGGGCTTCTATGATTTGAGGCTCCCGGAAGTACAGAGAAGACAGGTTGAGCTGGCCAAACAGTACGGTGTAAACGGTTTTTGCGTGCACTTCTATTGGTTCAACGGCAAGACCCTGCTCGAAAGGCCGCTAAAGGAGTTTGCAGAGAATCTCGACTTCCCCTTCTGCATAAACTGGGCAAATGAGAATTGGACGAGGAGATGGGACGGACTGGACAAGGAAATCCTGATTTCCCAAAGACACTCCGAAGAGGACGACATCGCATTTATCAGTTATGTCTCCCGGTATCTGAGCAACAGGAATTACATAAGGGTGGACTCCAAGCCGCTCCTGGTGATGTACAGGCCCGGCCTGCTTCCGGACGCCAGGGCAACGTCGGAGCGATGGAGACGATGGTGTCTGGATAACGGCATCGGAGAGATATATCTCGCGGCCGTGGCTTCCTTTGATGAAGTGGATCCGGGCCGGATCGGCTTTGATGCCCTCGTGGAATTCCCACCCCTTGGCGGGTTCCCTTTTGAGGATACCTCTCATCAGCTCAAGGTGATAAATCCCGAGTACCGGGGCATTGCCGCAGATTATAAGAAAGCGGCCGATTTCTATGTGAATTCGGCCCAGCCTCCTTTCACGAAGTTCCGCGGAATAGTGCCCGGGTGGG
Source organism: Nitrospirota bacterium (assembly GCA_021825365.1). Classification (GTDB taxonomy): domain Bacteria; phylum Nitrospirota; class Thermodesulfovibrionia; order Thermodesulfovibrionales; family UBA6898; genus JAKAGF01. The sequence continues at coordinate 55,903 of JAKAHR010000008.1, forward strand.
ACAATGAGGCAAGGAGGCCGGGGAGAGGAAATGCCCTCATCAATTCCAGCCCCTCCGCCTATAGGGAATGGCTGAGAACCCTCTGCGATTATACGATCAGGAATTTTCCCCCTGAAGAAAGACTCGTCTTTATCAATGCATGGAATGAATGGGCAGAAGGCGCATATCTTGAGCCTGACCGCAGATACGGGTATGCCTATCTGCAGGCCACGGCCGAGGCCCTTGAGCCCCCTGAAGGATCATCTGCCCTGCCCGGCAGATGGAAGATATTATTCGTATCCCATGACGCATGGAAGGGCGGCGCGCAGACTGTTTTGCTGAACGTACTTTCGTGGTTTAAGAGACACACCCATACGGATATCAGAATACTGTGCCTGGATGGGGGAGAGCTCCTGCCCTGCTTCGAGGAATGGGGAGATACGCTTGTCTTGAGCAGCATGCGGGACAGCGGAACCCCTGAAGAGGAAGTGAACCGCAAACTCCGGGAATTTTGCGGCAGCACCCCTGACCTGATCTACTGCAACTCCGCAGCTTCAGGCCGGGAATACAGACTGCTCCTGACGCTGGGAACCCCGATAATCATGCATTTCCATGAACTGGAAATGAGCATAAAGCGGTATGCTGCCGATTGCATCGGCGATGTAATTAGACATTCAGCGCATTTCATCGCCATTTCCAATGCTGTCCGTGATAACCTCATGAACAACCACGGTGTCCCTGGAGAAAAGATCAGCACGGTTTACTCCAGTATCACTCCTGATAGTTCTGCAGAAGTTGCCAGAGACACAACAAAGCAGGAAATCAGGGACCGGCTCGGCCTGGAGAGGGACAAATTCCTTGTCTTTGGGTGCGGCCTGGGGATGGCCTTCCGTAAGGGGGCTGACCTCTTTATAGAGGTGGCCCGCACCATGAGAAACAGGGGGATCGATAATTTCCATTTTTACTGGATCGGCGGAGATTTTGACGTCAGCGGAGATGACACCCGCTACGGCGTGTGGGCCGACCATATCACCGCGATGAGAAAAGATGGTCTGGACAGGTACGTAACATTCCTGGGAGTCAAGGACAAGCCGCGGGAGTACATGCGGGCCGGCGATGTCTTTCTTTTGCCGTCACGGGAGGAGCCTGTCGGCCTGGTCGGCCTGGAGGCTGCCGAATGCGGCCTGCCGGTCATCTGCTTTGCCGATGCCGGCGGCATGCCCGATTTTGTCGCGGATGACGCCGGGTTTATCGTCCCGTATGAGGAGGTGGGGATTATGGCCGAAAGGGTCGCCCTTCTCATGGAGGACGCTGACTTAAGACGGCAGTTGGGAGACAGTGCCCGGGAAAAGGTGCTCTCCCGCTTCACCGTCGAACAGACAACGCCGCTTATCCTGTCCGCATGTCGTTTGACAGCCCGAAAGGAACCGACAGTTTCGGTGATCGTGCCGAACTATAACCACGAACGCTACCTGCAGAAAAGGCTCGACAGCATCTTCAACCAGACCTTCAGGGACTTCGAGGTGATCCTTCTTGATGACGCCTCCACGGACAACAGCATGGAGATTCTCGCTGCTTACGCCGATCGTGCCGACGTCCACCTTGTAAGAAATGAAACGAATTCCGGATCCCCTTTCAAACAGTGGCTTAAGGGATTGGATATGGCAAGGGCGGATGTCATCTGGATAGCAGAGTCAGACGATATATGCGAACCCCGGTTCCTCGAAACCCTGCTCCCGGCCTTCCGGAACGCCGGGATAAAACTGGCATATGCAAATTCCCATGTAATAGACGAGCAGGACAGGGTCACCGGGGATTATGAAAACGGCGAGTACCTGTCATCCCTTTCCCCGACCAAATGGAAGAAGAGCTACCGGGTTCGCGCAGCAGAAGAGATCAATGACGGTCTCGGGGTTAAAGACACGATCCTCAACGTCAGTTCGGTCCTCTTCAGGAGGTTCCCCTTCACCGGGGAGTTCCGCAAGACGCTCGAAGGCATGCGCATCGCGGGAGATTGGTACTTCATCGTCAATGCGATAAAGAACGGCTCCCTGCAATACGATGCGGCGAAGCTGAATTATCACCGGAGGCACGAGGAAAGCGTCATCGGCAAGACCGTATCGGGCAAGAAGATGGAAGACTTTTTCCGTGAATTCCGTGTGGTGCAACAATTCATCTTCCGGAATTATGCGTTGGATGGGAACTTCCCGGCGAAATGGGAAGACTACCTGAGGAAGCAATGGGATGACTTTTATCCCGGCAGGCCGTTTGAGGAATTGCAGGCGTATTATCCCCTTGACGAAATGAGAGAGACAGTCCTGCGGAAGGCGAAGGATCCTGAGGGAAAAGGGGTCTGCGCGGAAGATTCAGCCCGCCATTCGCTGACGCCCGGCGGACACGGGGCGGACAATGTGGAAATCCTTCGTGAGATCGAGGCTGCCCTTGCCGGGATGCACGACTTTTCTGCCGTATCACTAAAGAGGCTGCTGGGGAGTGTTTCAGACGAATTCTATTTCTGGCTGCTGACAGAGGGGCATAAGCGGAGCGAGAGCCAGGCCCTGCTGTCCCTGCTGCCGGCCATGCCGGATGAGCAGATCCAGATTAACTGGACAGGATGCAGCGGCCATGAAACCCTGCGCCAGGCCTTTCTCGCTTTCAGCCTTTTCAAGAAGATAATCACCAAACATCACAAGGATATCCGATCCTGCGACAGGATATTGGATTTCGGCTGCGGCTGGGGCAGGATCATCAGGTTCTTCCTGAAGGATATTGAGCCGGAGGGACTGTGGGGAATCGATTGCTATGAAGAGGCGATCACCATCTGCAGGAAGTCTAATCTGAGATGCAATTTCGAATCCATCGATGTCATGCCTCCAACCCATTTGCCTGATGATTTTTTCGACGCCATATATCTATATTCCGTCTTTTCACACCTGTCCGAGGAGGCACATATGGCATGGCTGCTTGAGTTCAGGCGCATCCTGAAGCCTGGTGGAATTGTTATCGCCACCACAAGGCCTCGCGCCTTTATCCTGGAATGCGACGCCATGAGGAAGAACAAGGATGTAAAGGAATTTCAGCACGGGGCGGTTAAGTCCTTTCCGGATGTCGGGAAATGTCTGGCGGAGTATGACAACGGCAGGTTCTGCCACAGCCCGACCGGCGGAGGGGGAGTCTTGTCCGCCTCGTTCTACGGCGAGACCGCCATACCCAAAATATATGCGTTGAACCGCTGGTCAAAACACTTTTCCCTTGTTGATTTCATGTACGACGAAGAGCATCAAGGCTTTGACCAAAACGTGATCATCGCAAAGAAGTAAAGACCCCTCCGCTCCGGCTGATTCAGCACATCGGAGTGCGCTGTGAGCCCTGGGACTAATGCCGATCTCCCGCCCGTCCTCCGCATTGCTCAGGAACGGATATGATAGAGGTGCCGGGTATGGATCTCGGCGATCCTTCGAGAGGGCACTCGGGCAGGCCTTTCAGGCCCGAAGGGCCTTGTCCCAATTGAATTTTTTACTCCGAACTGGTAAAGTGTTTTTAATTGTGATGATACCCCTTTTCCCCAGGAAGAAAGAATTACGGGTTCGTCAGGCGATCCTGAGGGGAGTTTATGAAGAAAATCTCAGGATAATCGGCAGAAAGCGGGTGGCCCTTGACCGGCCAAGACCGTTCTTCCTCAAGAAGCTCTTTCTCTCCCTGATGCTTACCCTCATCGCGGTCCTGATCCACGGCAACCGCCTTACGTCCTCGTCTGTTCCGGAGCTGGCCGGTTTCAGTCTGTTGCCCTCAAAGACCCTGCACCAGCCGGCCCAGGACCCGGCCGCCCCTGCAGACTATAAGACCCTCATCAGCAACCCTGATTATCCTGTCAGCCGCATCTTCGGCCTCGGGATCAAGACGATCATGATCGACCCGGGCCACGGCGGCTCGGACTCCGGCACCTCCGGGAAGATGGGGACAAAGGAAAAGGACATAACGCTCGATATCGCCCAAAGGCTGAAGGCCCGCCTCGAAAAACACGGCCGCTTCACCGTCCTCCTGACAAGAGACAGGGATGTCGCCGTGCCGTTGAACAGGCGCGTGGAGATGGCGATCGCCAATAAGGCGGACCTCTTCATCTCGATCCACCTTAACTACCTTCCCGCCAAGCCGATCAACATCATTGAGACGTACTATTTCGGACCCACGACGGACGAGAAGGCCCTGAAGCTGGCTGAGCAGGAAAACGCCGGATCGCAGTACGGTCCGAGCGATTTCAAGAAGATCATCGCGAACATCGGCGATACCCTGAAGCTGCAGGAGTCCCGGACCTTCGCTTCGTCCATACAAAAGACCCTCTACCAGAACATCAGGCGCGAAGTCGGCAATGTCTATGACTTCGGGGTCAAACGGGCGCCCTTCGTGGTCCTCCTCGGCGTAAATGTCCCCTCTGTCCTGGCCGAGGTCTCCTGCCTGAGCAATCGGGAAGAAGAGATGAAGCTGCATACCGAGAGTCATCGTGAGAATATCTCCCACTATCTTGAAGCCGGGATCTTTGATTATATCAATAAAGGAGAAGCGCGCTATGAGCCAAGCAGACTCGCAGAAAAAAGGTGACATCCTCTTCGTCGGCATCGACCTGGGCACCTCACGCAGTTCTATATCAGCCAGCAACGGCACCCGGGAATGGACCGAGAGCTTCGTGGGATGGCCCAAGGACTTCATCTCGCAAAAGATCCTCGGCAAGGCGGTTCTCTTCGGCGCGGATGCCCTCGAACACCGTCTCTCCCTCGACCTCTGCAGGCCCCTTGAGCACGGCGTCATCAAGGAAGGCATAGAAAAAAGCGAGGATGCGGTCAAGGAGATCATCAGGCACCTCATCGACCTGGCCAAACCGGCTTCCGGCCAGAAGATCCATGCGGTCGTGGGTGTGCCCGCCGACACGCTGAAGGTCAACAAGCTGGCGATCAGGAGGGCGGTTACCGAATTCGTGCAGTCGCTCCTGGTCGTAAGCGAACCCTTTGCTGTCGCCTACAGCCTCGACCTCCTCAATAACGCGCTCGTCATCGATATCGGGGCCGGGACGACCGACTTCTGCATCATGCACGGCACCATCCCTTCGGAGGAGGACCAGAAGACCATACTCGCTGCCGGCGACTATATCGACGACCAGCTCTATAGTTACCTCGCCGAGAAATACCCGAACTCTCGCTTCAACAAGAATATGGTCCGCCAGTTCAAGGAGGAGTTCAGTTTCGTCAGGGAGATTCCCGGCGATATGCAGGTGGAGATCCCGGTAGGCGGCAAGCCGGTGATGCATGACATCAAGAACGAGGTGAAGCGGGCCTGCGAAAGCATCCTGCCCGCCATCGTCGAAACGACCACCGAGATGATCGCCCGGTTCGACCCCGAGTTTCAGATCAAGATCAAAAACAACATCGTCCTGGCAGGGGGCGGGAGCCTCATCAGGGGGCTCAGGGAATACCTGCAGGACTCACTGAAAGAATACGGCCCGTGCAGGGTCACCTCGGTGGAAGACCCGCTGTTCGCAGGTTCCGATGGGGCCCTGAAGCTGGCGCTGGACATGCCGTCCAAGTACTGGGAGCAGCTCTGATGCCCGGGAGAATATCAACTTTCACCGAGGAGGTATCTGATGCCCGGTAAGACCGTCCTTGTTATCGATACGGATATCGAGACAGAACAGCAGATCATGGCAGCGCTTGAGGCTGCCGGCTACCTGGTCTTTGCCGCACAGACGGATGATGTGCTGTCAGAGACGGCGCTGAAGGTAAGCCCTTCCCTCATGTTCTTCAGCCCGTCCGCCTCCGGCGCAAAGGGGCTTGAGACCTGCAGGATGATCCATGAGAACACCGCCTTCAGAAACATCCCCATCATCGTTCTTTCTCCCTATGACGAGCCGATGGACACCCGCTATACTTCCCTGTACGGGATTGTGGATATACTGCGGATTCCCGTCAGTCCGGAGGAACTCATGAAGAAGACCAGTGCAGCCTTGCAGGGGGGCGCCGGCGAGACCCAGGAAATTCGCAAGGAGTCTCCGGTTGTGAGCGAGCCTGAAGACCTGTCGCCGGCCTCGGGGGAGGCCATCTTCCCTGATGAGGAAGAGCCCGTCGCCGTTGAAGCGGTGTCCGAACCGGCAAGGCCCAGGACAGGGAAAAAGGATTGGACCGAAGAGCCGCTCCCCGACGCAACTCCTGCCCTGGAACCGGTACGGAAGAAAGAAAGAAGCCTTCTGGTTCCGCTCCTCCTGGTGGGCATCGTTGCGATCATTGGGGCAGCCTTTGTCTTTTACAAAGACCTGATCTTCAAGCCCTCTGCGCCTCCTGTTGCAAAGGTCCAGCCTCCTGCTCCAAAGACGGCTCCGGAAACACCCGCCGCCGCGCCCGCCCCCCAACAGCCAGCCGCCAAAGAGGCTGAGACGAAGCCGGTTCCCGCCCCTGAAACCAAGCCAGCGCAGCAGCCTGCACCGGCTGTCGCGGCAAAGCCTGCCAAACCTGCATCTCCGGCTGCTCCTGTTGCTTCTGTTGCAGCCAAGACCGGTCATTCCGTCCAGTTGGGCGCCTTCAGAGATGCCGGGCACGCAGAGGCCCTGGCAAAGAAGTACAGGGACAAGGGGTATGACGCCTTTGTGAAGAAGACTGACAGCAAAGACAAGGGAACTCTCTACCGGGTACTTGTCGGCAAGTTCGGGGACCGGAAGGAATCGGTCAGGATGTCTGAAAGTATCCGGTCAAAAGAAAAGGTCCAGGCGGTAGTCTACAGCGATTGAGGCCGGACTGCCCGGGCGTTATTTGCAACAGAGAGGAGATATTCCTCGAACCGCAGAGCCACGCTGTCCCAAGTGTAGTCTTTCACCCATTCCCGTCCTCGTTGTCCCATGGCCTGAAGGTCATGGCCGTTTATCAGGACGGTCAGGACCGCAGCAAGGGCTGATGCGTCCTCTGACCTGAAGGACACCCCCGCCCCGGAGCTCACCACGTGGCTCAGTTCCGGAATGTCGCTGACAACCAGGGCCTTGCCGCATGCCATAGCCTCCAGGGTCACGATCCCCTGTGTTTCATACCGCGACGGCACAACCACCAGAAGGGCATCGCTGAACAAGTTGATCTTGGCATCGCCGTCCACCCATCCCGCCTGCCTGATCCCTGCCTGCGTCTCTGCCGGCAGTCTGCCCAGGAGTCGTGTGAAGTTCTCTCTGTCACGGCCGTCACCCGCAATCACCAGTCTTATATCCGGGCGGGAGGCGCGGAATTCGTGATATGCCCTGAGCAGGATGTCGAGACCTTTATGGTGAACATCGATCCGGCCCAGGTACAGGATGTAATCCCCGATTCCAGGACGGCCGCTGAGAAGCTCCGGGGATATGCCGTTGGATATAACGCCAATGCGGCGGCCCCGGGACTCGTCCATCCCGTAACGTTTCCTGCTTTCCTCAGAGACCAGAATAATGTTGCGGTACCGCGGGGGCCTGATCCGTTCGGAAAGATAGAGAACCGTGGAATACAGAGGGTTGTACTTGACGAAATATTTTGTGCCCGTATACCCCTGGACCTGCAGCACCACCTGCCGCTCATGGTAACTGTCGAGAAAGGTGGGAATGGCAGGAGAGAACTCCTCGACGATAATGTCATAGCCGGTTCCATTCTCCCGCACATACCGGGAGGCCTGCCGCGCATACGCAAGGAGAGTAACCGTGAGGCTCCTGCTCTCCACGCCGACATGGACATGCCGGAGCCCTTGTATCAGACTGTCCTTTGCCCCCGGATATCTCTTGCACAGGAGCGTGATGTCATGCCGGTCTTTGAGTCTCCGGTATATCTCATAGGCCCGGACACCAACGCCCCCTATCCCGAAATAGTCTCCCTCGCTTTCGTAGAGCAGATGCAGTATCTTCATGCAGCAGCCCTTTTGCAGGACGCGAGGATCCCTGCAGCCGACTTCTCCCACGAAAATGCCCTTGCGCGGTCGAATCCCTTGCTGATCAGTTCATCGCGCAGGCCGCGTTCTCCCGCAACCCGCATAATCAATCCGCTCAAGGCGCGGTCGTCCTCAGGATGGAAGAGCAGACCTGCGTCGTCCACGACCTCAGGCAGGGAGCCTCCGTTTGAGGAGATGACAGGGGTCCCGCATGCCATCGCCTCCAGCACCGTCATCCCGAACCCCTCGAAAAGGGCCGGATGAACGAGCATATCGGCATATGAATAGAAGAGCGAGAGGTCGGCCGCATCGATATAGTCCATGTGACGGATGCGGCTGTCTTCCGGCAGATTCTCCCGGGAAACCTCTCTGCCTCCGACGATCACGAGATCATGGGGCATATCACTTTTGAGGGACAAGAAGGAACGCACCAGGGTCTTCACATTCTTATAGGGGAAAAGACTTCCCACAAAGAGGATATAGGGTCTCTGCAGGCCATACTTCTTCACGAAGCCGGGCCTTTCACTCTCAGCATGCGGCTTGAATGTCCCGCTGTCAAATCCGTTCGGAACAACATCCACCTTGTCGGCTGGCATGGAAGTCCTCGAACAGAGTTCCTTCTTCACGAACTCCGAGACCGTGACAACTCTGCTGACAATCCGTGAAAGTCGCCCAAGCGCGAATCGATAATGCACAGCAGAGAGGCCGAACTGTTCGGGATAGTAGAGCGGATGGAGATCATGCACGGTCACGACCATCCGGACGGGCGGGACCAGCGGGAACTCTGCCAGGGGACAGAAAAGCACATCAATGCCGTGGCGCTTCACCAGCAGGGGGATGACCAAGTTGTCATGGACGAGCCGGGCAACGTTGTTCAGGAGCCGCACCGATCCTCTCACCGCCCGGGGCGTCCCTATGACGTGGCCAGGATCAGCGCCCGGGATCGGGACCGATGAAAAGACATACGTCTCCTCATGGAGAGCACTGAGTGCCGAGGAAACCTGCCGCGTAAAGACGCCGACTCCGGTCGGCCTTTCATTGAGGAAGGAGGCGTTGACCGCCAGTTTCACCGGTTGATCACCTTCTGGTACGTCAGTATCGTCTCTTCAGCCGTCCGTTTCCATGAATATAGCTTGACGCGTTCAAGCCCCTTTTCCGACAGCGAGGCCCTTCGTGCCGTGTCGGAAAGCACCGTTTCGATCACCTGTTTTAGCTCCTCATGGTCTGAAGCCTTAAAGAAGGCAGCCGCATCGCCCGCCACCTCGCGCAGCGCCGGGATATCCGATATGATAAGCGGAGCGCCGCAGGCCATCGCCTCCAGCGGAGGCAGGCCGAACCCCTCGTACAACGATGGATAGACGACGACGGCAGCGCAGTTGTACAGATCGTTCATCGTCTCTTCGTCCAGGTAACCGGTGAATACAACAGACTCTCTGATGCCCAATTCAGGGGCATATGCGACAATATCGTCATAGTTCCAGCCGAATCCGCCCGCGATGACAAGGGACAGATCATCCCGAAAGACAACATCCCGGAAGGCCCTGATCAGGGTCTTGAGGTTCTTCCTCGGCTCCACCGTGCCAACACACAGGACATACTCTCTTTCCGTAAACCTCCTGACCCTCTCCCGCGATGCAGCCCTGTCTGAACGATAGTATGCTGCGGAGGGTGCAAGAGGTATGACATCTATCTTTGCCGCCGGGACACTGAGGATGTCTGCTGCCTCGTCCCCGATGAACTGCGTATTCACGATAACGCGGTCAGCGCGTTTCATATTGGCCGCCATATCCGGCCGTGCCGTTTCGGCTATGGCGGCGGGGAGCAATACAGGGTAATGGACGAATAAAAGGTCGTACAGGTTTGCAACAGCCCCTGATGTCACCGCAGGCATACGCTCAACGCTCGTCTCGTGGTAGATGTCAAAGGACCTATCACCAGAACTTCGGACAGAGAAGCTGCTGATGAGAAGATCACCCAGGGATTTCACAAAGGACGGGTAAAACCTTCCCGCCATGCCGCGCATCCTCGACGAGACTTCACTCAGAGAACTGAAAAGACCCTGTGCCGTTTCGTCAACGGTAGGCACGACGTCAATGCCCGCCTGCAGCAGTTCCCTCCGTATATTGGTGACATAATACCCGATCCCGGTCTTCTTGAAGATAAGGGGTTTGGTGTTGAGAAGAACGCGCATTATTTCACCCGCCTGCGTCAGACCGGCTGCTTGATAAGGGTAGCCTGCATAGAGATAATTCTAACACAGGGAGGAGTTTTGATGACGCAGAACAGGATTGAGGCGGGACCAAAGAAATCTCCCCGGCAGGACATGGCTGTCGCAAACGAGTACGGCGCGGACGTTGACGGTATTACCATGCGATGCGGGCAGCTTGCGTGATATCTCTCTGGGGGAGAATTACCGAAAACTATTTCACGATAATGTTTTCGATGACAACCGTTCCTGACCCTAGTATGGTGATCGACCCGGTCAGAGTGGTGAAGCCGGCGTTCGAGACAAAAGCGCAATCGTACCCCCCTTTAAGGGCGACCGTGCCCGCGCCCGTGAAGATCAGGTCATCAGTGAAATCTCCTGTCTTCACCTCGATCAGGGCGTTGCCGTCTCCCGCTGCGGTAACGGCCTGCTGGATGGTCCTGAAGATCGTCCCCCCCAGCCTTATCTCCCCTGACGAACATGATGTCATGAACGTCATATCGCCCCCATATGCAACGCCTTTCACGCTCGAACCAGCCACACGATAATGATAGATTGACCCCGGGGTGAGTCCCGTCAGCGATGCGTTCACTGAGGTGTTCGAACTTCCGGCAACCGTTCCCGGGACCGCCGCGATGCTGCTTCCATAAGAGGCGGATAATCCGTATTCGAAAATCACCGTGGTGCCGGCATTGTTGGCGTTGACTGTCCCGTTTAACGTCGCACCGGCACTGGAAACCGACGTCGCCGCCCCCGTAAGAACGATCGGCAACGTCGTGCCGGGTGCGCAGGTGATGGAGACATCATCGAGATTGAAATCTGTCACGCCGGAACCCGTTGTAGCGGCATGGAAACTCACCTGATGGAAAGCGCTGTCCGCATAAGCCGAAAGATCGAGACCGGTGAGAAGATACCCCCCTCCATAGAGGGGATTCCCCTCAAGAACCGAGAAGATTTCCGAGCCGTCCACCAGCACCTTCAGGAAGTCTGTTCCGTTTCCACTCGATATGCTGTTCCAGAGATAGAACTCAAGTCTCGGAGCTGACCCGGAGGGTATCACCACGTTTTGCGACAGTGACGCGGTTTCGGTCACGCCGGTGAGACTGCCAAACCAGGCCCACCATGCACCTGTCCTCGGCACCCCGCTGCTGCAGACAGATAAGGCACAAAGCGGGGTGCCGAAATTGACGGACGACTCGGCCCAGAAGACGTTCGGGGTCCCGGCCTCAAAACTTCCGTCCGAGATGCCCGCGCAGGTTCCGACCGTAGCAAAGGTCATGTCATTTCCGTAGGTTGTAGCGGAAACACTTATCAGCTTCACCCGAAAGTGATAAAGAGTGTTGGGGATCAATCCGGCAATGGTCTGGCTTACCAGAGTGAGTGCGCTGCCGGTGACAGGGTTCGGGATAGCCATAACGCTGCTTCCGTATGCCGTACTTGTGCCGTATTCAAAGAAAACCACGGTTACCGAGTTGTCGGCATTGACCCTTCCGTTTAGGACAGCGCTGGTCTGGGTAATGCCCGTTGCAGCCTCCGTCTCCGCCGACGGACCGCTGCCTAGCAGGGCCAGTGCGTTAAAGACGTCTACGCGCCTCTTCGTTACTGAAGTACATTTCGAATCCGTTACCGAAGGCCCTGTGGCGGTCAAAGCTGAGAGGATCCCGTCAACGGTATCTCCCGGCTTCGCCTGCTTCATCAGTGCCCATGCGCCGGAGACATGAGGCGCTGCCATGGAAGTGCCGCTCATGCTCTGATAGGAGCCTCCCGGAACCGAGGAGACTATGTTCGAGCCGGGGGCGAAGAGGCTCATGAAGGATGCACTGTTTGAATAAGAGGCGACGACATCGAAATCATCGGTAGCCCCCACGCTGACAGCGGACGAGATGCAGGCTGGTGCTGCCATGGAACCGCATATGAAGTTGTTCCCGGAGGAGACGACCGTCGCGATGCCTGCTGCCTTCAGGCTGTCGATTATCGGCTTTCTCGTGTCTGTGTCACAGTTGCTCGAAAACAGTCCGCCCCCCAGGCTCAGGTTCACAGACGAAATATTGTACAGAGAACGGAGGGCGTATACCCTTTCGAGAGCCTTTATGATATCGGACTGATATGCAGCAACCTGCCCGCTGACGAGTGAGAAGACCTGTATGGCGATAATATTCGCCCCCGGCGCCACGCCCGGTCCCGGAGAACCGGCAACGCCCGGTCTTCCCGCGACGATCCCGGCTACGTGCGTGCCATGATCACATTGAGCAGCCCCCGAACAGGGCCGGGCCGAGCCGGTGACCGTCGAATGCGTCACCCCTCCCGGACAAAGGGACAGGGATGAAGCCGAATTAGTCGAATAGCAGGCCTCGGAGATCACCGCACCGACCAGAAAAGGATGGGTCTTGTCCACTCCTGTGTCCAGGACCGCCACGGCGACTCCCGATCCGTTGAATCCCCGGCCAGGGCCATACAGATTCCATAGTGAAGTGGCGCCGATCAGAGGCACACTGACGCCAAGAGTCGGGAATTCCGGGACGTCTTCATGGACCTCAAGGACCTGAGGCAATGCCAACAACGCCTTTAACGCCGGCCCGTCCGCTTCCATGAGGAGGTAAGGGGTGTAGCGGTATTTATGCACGACCTTCGGATTGAAGGTCGTGAGAGCTGAGAGAAGATCGTCCTGCGCCGCTGCTATGCCGTTCATTTGGGCAAGAGACTCGGGCGCCTCGGGATCGCCTAGAGGCCGAAAAGGGGCATCGACCTTCACGATGAGACGGACGCTCCCTTCCTTGCCTATCTTGCCGGAAAGCTCGTCATAGCTGCCGGGCATCGCGATCTTCCCTTCTCCCGGAACCGGCTGGCCGAATGCGGCAGACGGGAAACAAAACAGGACCGACAGGATACACCGGAGTAATACAGTCCTGATGTTTAATCCAACGAGCTGTGGCTTCTTCCCTGCGAAACGGTCAGTGAAAGTCACTGCAGCAGCCGGCGTTCAGCAATCAACATCTTGTCCATATGATATCCGCGGAAACAGGCAAAACACAATGGGGCATGTGGTATATCCCCGTCAGTGGATGACCCACTCGCTTCTCCTCACCAGCTCCGGCTTTGGCCCCCTGGTGAGTTGAACGATGTAACAGCCCTTGGATGCATACCGCTGCCCCGGTCCGAAACTGAGGCGCTCATAGAGCGGATATACTTCGTCCTGCTGCCACAGTCCCATTCCGCCTGTACTCATGGTCATGCCGAAAAGATCGAGAAGATAATCGCGGTAATAATTTCCGTTCAGCCCCGGCAGGGCCTGGGAAAGCACCTGGACCGCGGAATACATTTTCTTCAGGATGACCAGAGAGCTACCCTGAAAATTGCGGATCCCCATAAAGGATTCGACCATGTTCGTATACTGCGCTTCATCTCCCGGCAGCCTGAAGGGATAGGCAAGGTAGATGAAGTCACGCGCCTCTTCTTTTACCTTCCAGATTTCCTCTCCGAGATAACTGGATGAGACAAATACGCGGTCAGGCCGCATCGCCTGTCCCGCCAGACCTTCGAGTGCCGTCAGGGCTCCCTGCCCATCCCAGACAAGCAGTGCGGCCGGCTTCTCTCCGGCTGTTACCTTCTCCAGGAGCGCGGCTGTCAGCCGTTCTCCCTTCTTCAAGGTGATTGTTGCCGCCGGCCGATGACCCAGTGCCTGCCATGTTTCCTGAAATCCCCGGGAGAGAGAGCGGCCCTCAGGGGAATCGCGCACCACTTCAACAATCGTCTTTTCTCTCGCTGCTTCAACAGTGCGGTTGAGATAGCGGGCCGTGCCTTCGCCCTCCTGATAAAGCCCCTTCGAAAAATAGAGGGTATACCAGTCCGTATCAGAGATGACAGGGCTGTCCGTGATCGGGAAGAGACAGGGGACCCGTCGGTCCTCGCAGAATTGGTGGATCGGCCTCCATTCCCCCTTCGTGATGCCGCCCAGCAGGGCGAATACCGGTTCTTTGCGATAATATTCCTCAAGCTGGCTGCGCCATGTCTCCGGAGCCCCCTTTACAATCCATGGGGAAAGCAGCAGCCTCTTGTATATAACCTCCGGCGAGAGAAGCATCGATTCCGCCATTCGGGCAGACCTCCGGCCTGCTTTCGTCTCGTAATACGCCGCCTGGCTGTTCTTGTAGGTGAAGTACTTCTCAAGGGATGTCAGCATCGCATCACGGTCTGCCGGGTCCACGTCGTCCGTCACGACTGTCGCAAAACGGATGGCCGTGTCGGTGACGCCCGGGGAATAATCTGAAGAGAGGACTTTCAAATAGGAGATGAGTATCGCCATGTCCTTGTCTTCGAGCATATATCGCGGCATGACGCCATTCAGTCTTCGCCCGGTCGGATCGATGCCGGTCCGAAGTACGTCCGCCAGGGATGTATCAGTATATGCGGGGCGGATGGGAGGCGCTGAAGAGACCTTATATTGCTTGCGGAGGGCGATGATCGGACGATACAGATTGCGACCGTTCGTGGGAGTGGTAATCACGCCGCCTTCCACCGAGCCGAGCCCGCTCCGAAGATGACACCCCACACAGGTAAAGGCTGTCCCCGTAACAGGGATATCACCTTTTACCACCGCCTTCATGGGTTCTCCCGACGGCAGGATCCCCTCTCGATACATCAGTTCACCCAGCCGCAGGACTTCTGCCTCTGACAAGGGGGAGACTACCGAAGACTTCGTATCTACGGCGGTAGCGGGCTGAATCCATAATAAAGCGATGGCCAAAATGGTGACAAACAATACCTTGCACGTCGGCATCAGGAAACTCCTTGTAATAACTACTTAAATTTTCTCCTACATGTTAGCAAAAATAATGGCCGTCAACAACAAGGCTCGTTATCTACCAAACAAATATATAAAGTATCCTATATAGAAAGTATCCTACTATCATTTTGTTACATTCTTTCTGAATAAAACAGTAACAAGATAGTTAATTTTATTTATTATTTATCTATTTATTAAAATAAATTAACTTTTGTAGGACTAATACCTACGCTATTTTCAGATAATGACCGATTGCCTCGCCGGATCGCTTTCTGTCATATTTTCTATAAGTATAAAAAAATCTGTTTGAGGCACCACGTTATTTTTAGGTGTTTATGAGTAACCGTCTGAATAGATCGAGGAAAAACACGGATAAATACAAGGAGGAAAGGTGTCATGAGTAAGCATCGATCACTGGTCCTTTTGACCGGGTTATTAATGGCTGCCGTCATGTTGTGGGGACTCAACGTTGCCTACGCTGGTCCCGGCGCACCATGTCCCGAAGGTCTGAGTTGCCCGGCAGGTCCGGGATTTGGGACATATTACGCCAACAGCCCTGCGGGTTTCAGGACATACGGAGGCATTACTCAATATACCGGTGTGCCCTTACGCAAATTCATGGACGCATTGCCTGGCCTGTGCGCTCCGGGTGTTCCGAGTCTGGCCAATAATTGCATCCCGGTCGCCGTACCGGATACGGTTACGTACGGCGGTTCCGACTATTACGTGCTCGGCTTGAAGGACTACACCCAGCAGTTGCATCTGGATCTGCCCAAGGCGACAACGCTCAGGGGTTACTATCAGGTGAATACCGGGACCAGCGGAACCACGGATCACAGCAACAGGTATCTTGGCCCAGTAATCGTTGCCAAAACAGGCACGCCCGTGCGTATCCTTTTTCAAAACGAACTCCCTCTCGGCGCTGCGGGCAACCTTTTCATTCCCGTAGACACAACGGATATGGGTGCCGGCGCCTGCGGGGCAGGAGGTTCCTACACGCAGAACCGCGCTGCCATTCATCTGCATGGGGGCAATACGCCCTGGATCAGCGATGGGACCCCCCATCAATGGATTACCCCGCCGGGGGAGGCCGGCGCCTGCCTCAAGGGTGCGAGCTTTGCAAATGTCCCTGACATGGTGGGACTCGGCAAGTCGATCCCGTCCCCTGCTGCCAATGACGGCCTGGCGACGCTCTATTATCCCAACCAGCAAAGCGGCCGGTTGATGTTCTATCATGATCATGCGTATGGCATAACCCGCCTCAATGTGTACGCCGGAGAGGCTGCAGGATATCTGTTGTATGATGATTACGAGCTGGATCTGATTAACGGCACTAATGCAAAAAGCATCAACCCGGGGACCGTGAAGGTACTGCCCGATCTGGCTGCCGTGACCGGCAACCCGTATTATAAATTCGGCATTCCCCTTGTCATCCAGGACAAGACCTTTGTCCCCTGGGACATTGATATTCAGGATGCCCTCTGGAACCGTGACAAGCTCGGCAACCCGAGAAGCTGGGGCAAACCGGGAGACTTATGGTTCCCGCACGTCTACGAGCCAAACCAGATGCCGCTTGATATCGGGGGCGCCAATCCGTTCGGGAGATGGGACTATGGTCCCTGGTTCTGGCCTCCTGTTGTATTATCTCCGGCATACTCAACGCTGCCCGAGCCCTCCATTGTGCCTGAAGCCTTCATGGACACCCCCATCGTCAATGGCAAGGCATATCCTTATCTTGATGTGCAGCCCATGGCCTACCGTTTCCGGATCCTCAACGCAGCCAACGACAGGGCGCTCAATCTCTCTCTCTTTAAAGCAGAGCCCCTTCACATCAGCGTCAGCGACGGCGGCGCCGGCTATACGGTTCCGCCTGTTGTCAGCATCACCGGAGGAGGTTGCACCGGGTTAAGCGCAACGGCCTCGGTATCACCGGGTGTTGTCACGAATATTTTGATTACCAACAGGGGCGCAGGGTACGCTACGGTCCCGACTGTCAGCATTACCGGCGGCGGCGGCAGTGGAGCAACCGCTGCGGCCTTTATGGAACTGGGAGTTATCAAGCAGATCGTTGTTACCAACGGCGGCAGCGGCTACACCTCTGCGCCGACCGTCACGATCAGTACATCTCCTGTTACGACAGCAACAGCAACAGCCGCAATCACCCCCGGGGGCGCGATCACGGACATCACGGCAACCGGAGCCGGCAGCTGCACCTCGAACCCCACCATCTCGATAGCTGCGCCACCCCCCTGCGTGGCCCCGGCGGTCTGTACACAGGCAACGGCCACTGCGTCAATCGATACAGAGGTCAGGATGGTCCCGGCTCTGCCTCACACGTCAATTTCCATTCCTCCCCTTTGTTCGACTCCTATGGTGATGCGCGATGCTGGTCTTGTCATAGCCGATCTTGATCCAATAACGGGCATGCCCATAAACGGAACCGGCCTTCCTTCAAACTGCTGGCCGACAACCTGGCCGATAGACGGCCGCGATGGAGGCGTGCCTGATCCCCTGGCAGCCGGTCCTGCGCTGATCCAGATCGGCAACGAGGGCGGTTTTCTCCCGGCACCGGTGGCGATCCCGCCGACTCCGGTCAGCTTCGACTACAACCGCAGGAATATCGTGGTGCTGAATGTCCTGAACAAGGGGCTATTCCTTCAGCCGGCGGAACGGGCCGATGTCGTTGTCGACTTCTCCGCCTTTGCAGGCAAGACGATCATCCTCTATAACGACGCTCCGGCGCCTACACCGGCGTTCGATCCTCGTTATGACTATTACACCGACAACCCTGACTTTTCTTCATCAGGCGGCGCACCTTCCACCAGGGCGGGAGAAGGCCCCAACACTCGCACGATTATGCAGTTTCGTGTGGCTGCGTCTGCCCCGCTACCGACTTCTTTTGACATAACCGCTCTGCAGACAACATTGCCCGCGGCCTTCACTGCTTCACAGCCTGCGCCCCATGTGCCGCAGACCGCATATCCCGCGCCCAACAATGCGGCAACGAACACCTATGCGAGGATCCAGGATTACGCCATGACCTTCACTCCCCTCGGCCTGGATGCCCTCTGGCGGGTCACCGTTACCAACGGAGGGTCAGGGTACTCGTCGCCTGCGCCGGTCAGTTTCGGTGGCGGCGGCGGCACGGGCGCTACGGGAGTCGCCACCATAGCCGGGGGAGTCGTTACCGGTATAACCATGACAAGCCTCGGCACCGGGTATTCGAGCCCGCCCACCTCCGTCACCATCGGCGGCGGCGGCTCGGGCGCTGCTGCTGCCGTCACCTTCGAGCCCTCGATGATCACGATGCAGTCGAAGGCGATACAGGAACTTTGGGACCCGTGGGGCAGGATGAATGCCACCCTGGGAGTCGAGCTGCCCTTCACGAACAACAATATCCAGACGACGATCCCGCTTGGGTATGTTGATCCGACAACAGAGGTCGTGCCTGAAGGACAGGTCCAGTTCTGGAAGATTACCCATAACGGGGTCGACACTCATCCGGTGCACTTCCATTTGTTTAACGTGCAGGTAATCAACCGTGTCGGCTGGGACGGTGCTATCCGGCCTCCCGAAGACAACGAGCTGGGATGGAAGGAAACGGTAAGGATGAACCCGCTGGAGGACATCGTTGTCGCCCTTCAGCCGAAGACCCAGACGGGATTGCCCTTTATCGTCCCCCTCAGCAACCGCGTCGCGGACGTAACAGATCCCCCTTCTCCGGCAATGATCACTGTCATCGACCCCTTCGGTACGCTGGGGGCCGGCACTCCCGGCAACCCGGTGACCATCGCTAATGCTGCGCGCGACTTCGGATGGGAGTATGTATGGCACTGCCATATACTCGGACATGAAGAGAACGACTTCATGAGGCCGTTCATCATGCTCGTGCCCATCTTGGCTCCCGCTTCTGTGCCGTCTGCTCCGCCCGGTCCGGGCATCCCAGCCCCCTTCGCGGCCACCCCTGTCGGCAATACGGTCCAGTTGACCTGGGTTGACGATGTGCCCCTCTTTGTTGATTCCCCCACCCCTAACCGGAATGTAAAAATCGGCTTCCGGATAGAGCGTTGCACCGACCCGGGGGGCGGATGCTCTGACTACACGCCAATCACCAGGGTAACGGCGAGTTGTACCATGCCGCCGCCCCAGACTACATTGCCGCCGGCATGGCCATGCAGCTACGACGTCGTCAACCACTGGGTGAATTACAACTATACCGACACCTTGGTGACCCCGGGGACGACATACCAGTACCGTATCATCGCCTATAACGAAGCGGGCGATGCCTCTGCAACCCATTCGTCCGCCACGCTGGTGGGGGTGGCGCCTGCCACCGCAGCTTCACTTACTCCGGACCAGCCGTCGCCGCATCTTATCGGAACTGCGGTAAAATTCACTGCCTCCGTAACCGCCCCTGGATCCAACCCTGCCTACCAGTATCGGTTCTGGCTGGCGGTAGGTGCAGGCGCGCCTTCGATAGTCCAGGACTATAGCTATACGGACAACTGGTCCCTCCCCGCATCGACGCTGGCGGGAAGCTATAGCGTGACGGTCGATGTTCGGAGCAATCTGGCGTCCACCTTGCCTGACACATCCGCATCGGTCCTCAATTATCAGTTTATCTTCCCCCCTACCTCGGCAGGGGTGGTTCGCAATCTGGTATTGGCCACCACATATCCGACGATAACGGCCGCACTCGCAGACCCGGCACTGGCCAGCGGCCACACCATTGAGACCATGGGGACCCTGTTCTATAGCGAACCGGGAAACGCTGTTACGGTGGATCTGAGCGGCCATGTGCCTCCTGTCGCAGGCATTACTCTGAGCTGCGGATGGGACCCCACATTCGTTACCAACCCGTATATGACCACACTCCAGGGCAAGCTAACCCTGGTGACCGGAACGCTTACGGTGGATAGACTTACAATATGGTAGGCAATAGAGGCAAATTCGTGTATAATAAGGACGGGTCGGCTAATGAGGTTTCTTTTGAGGGGAAATAATCGTTATATATCGGGATATTAACCCATAGGATGAAACATTGTTTCAAAAGGAGGAAAGAGATGAAAAGGTTACTGGTATTTGTGGTGGCAGTAGTAGCTCTTGCAGGGTTGATGGCGGTTCCAGCGTTTGGGGCTGATAAGCTGGTGGTGAAAGACAGCGGGGGGATAAATACTGTTTTTGTCGTACGCGATGACGGGACCGTTGGTATTGGGACTGCAACTCCCGGCAGTCAACTAAATGTTGTTGATAATGCGGGAACAAGCGATTTTCGTGGGTTCATAACTGAACAGCACAATGACGGAGTCCCAGCTGCCGTTTTCCAGTTCAAGCGGAGCAGAGGAACATTGTTAGGGCCAACTGCTCTTGTAAACGGGGACAATATCGGTGCATTTCATTCTTGGGCTCACGATGGAAGTGCTTATCTATTAACAACATCCATAATTACAAGGGTTAATGGGATCGTTTCATCTGGATCAGTTCCGACTGATATGTTATTTTTAACAGGGTCAAGCTCTGCGTCAAGGGCGGAAAGAATGAGAATATTATCTAATGGCAATATTGGCATCGGGACAAACAACCCCCAATATCTCCTCGACGTCAATGGCCAGATAAGGGTACAGACCACTGTCTATTCTTCTTCACGGAAACTTAAGGACAATATCACTACGCTGAATTCTACTGAAGCTATGGAAGCTTTTGAGAAGTTGACTCCCGTGAGATTCACCTATAAGAACAGTCCTCAGGTGGCGCACAATGGGTTTATAGCTGAAGATGTCCCCGACTTGGTTGCTCAGAAGAGCCGAGACACCATTGATCCAATGGATATTGTCGCAGTGCTTACCAAGGTTGTGCAGGAGCAGAACAAGACAATCGAAGCGCTATCGGCAAAAATCGAGAAAATGGAGAGGGCTTTCCAAGGCAACAAGAGCCTATAACAAGCTGGAAGAAGGGCAAAGATCTGCTGCCTGTTATACGCAGGCAGCAGATCTTTGTATGCGACAACAAGCCACATTTACTGAAAACAGCCACTTCTCTCCTTCCTGCTTTATACTGCCGCATGCCAACCAATGGCTTTGCCACGGCAGCAGATTGCGCCTACCCAGTTATCGGGAAGTTTCAATAGCCTTGAATATTGCAGAGAAAGGTCCTTCTCGTAGCAATTACAAGTCAATATCCTTGTTTAGACTTGAGCTATAAGAACAGCATACGACTTGAAACGAGAAAGCAGGAGAAAGAACCTCTGGAATTGTTATAATTATTCCATGTGTTCCGACAGATATTTTGGCACTTTATTAAGGGTCAAGGGGAACAGCTGAAAGGTCCCGAATTCAAGTGTTACAGTCGATATTGGCACTATTTGAACAGCGCAAAGTCGTAAAGAATCATCATCTGCTGTGCTTAGGGGATAGCCATATCGAAATATTCAAACATATAGATACCGAAGGGCTTCTGCCCAATTCTTCAATTGAAGTCGTTTCTGTCGGAGGAGCTACGGCACAGGGAATGATTAATCCAAACTCCAGAACCGATGCGCTCCGTGTATTTGAGGAAAAGATGCGTGAGACTCCGCTGTCTCACATCATCGTACTGCAACTTGGAGAGGTAGATTGTGGCTTTGTCATCTGGTATTATGCGGAGAAGTTTTCAGTTCCAATAGCAGATCAGTTGGGCCGATCTTTGAGCAATTACGGGCTTTTCTTGAAGCGAGTCAAGGAGAAGGGCTACAATAACGTCATTGTGCTCAGTGCACCTTTGCCGACTATTGCTGACGGGCAGAATTGGGGAGAAATCGCAAACGCGAGGCGAGAGATCAAAGCATCGCTTAGAGAAAGGACTGTTTTGACGATTCGGTATAACCAACTACTGGGGAATGTATGCAAACAGAACAACGTCATCTACATTGACACAACACCGAATCTTCTAGACGTCAAGTCCGGCACGATTAAAAGCGGCTTCTTAAATTCCGACAAGGCCGATCACCATCTGAACCAGACAACCTATTCAAGACTGATATGCGATATTTTGAGAGACAAACTACATGATATTATCTGAGCACTCATTTGCTAACAGGTCAGCAAAGAAGCCATTAAATTTAATGTTTGGGAAACTCGTCTGGCAGTATGAGCCGCTGCTGCCAGCTCTAGAGCCTGGGCCAAGATGCTGAAGGAAATCAAATATGACCAGGGGACAAGAGCCGGTGGCTACCCGATTTACAGTACGGGGCTACAGCGTGATTTCAACAGGAAAAGGGATTGACAAGAGAATGGGAAAAATGACCAGTATTGTGCTCGCACAGGCAAGAGGAATATACGCCTTTCGGGGCTTCATTATGGGGAGTGTCAAAAGAGAATTTTCGCTCAGATATAGCAACTCAATGTTGGGTGCTGCATGGCTGATACTTCAGCCATTGTCTCAGATTCTCATATTTACCCTGGTGTTCTCACAGGTGCTCGGTTCGCGCCTTGCCGGAGTTCCGGGAACATTTTCTTACAGCATATTCCTGTGCGCCGGAGTGCTGACATGGGGTTTTTTTTCCGAGATTATTACCAGAAGCCAAACCGTTTTCCTGGATTATGCTAATCTGATAAAAAAAATCAATTTCCCCCGTATTTGCCTGCCTGTTGTTGTCATCCTTAATGCCCTCACCGGGTTTGCCATTGTCTTTGGGCTTTTTACCTTATTTCTTGTAATCACCGGAAATTTTCCGGGATGGAAGTATGCAGCCATATTCCCGGTGTTAGGCATACAAATCATGTTTGCTATCGGGTTGGGAATAATTATTGGCATACTTCATGTCTTCTTTCGTGACGTGGGCCAATTCTTTACTATTGTAATGCAGCTTTGGTTCTGGTTAACGCCGATTGTTTATCCGCTTTCTACACTACCTGATTGGGCGGCCAAGCTTGTCAGACTTAATCCTATCGCTCCAATCGCCAAAGCGTATCAACGGGTGTTGGTATATGGCACAGCACCAGTATGGGGCGAACTTGCGCCATCGTTTATCATTGCTGTTATTTTTTGTATTTTTGCTGTCCTGCTTTTTCTCCGTAGGGCTGGTGAAATAGTGGACGAACTCTGATGGGCGCCCTATCAATTGTAGGCGTGAGTAAGGCTTACAAGCTTTATGCCTCACAATTCAGCCGACTGAAGGAATGGCTGCTTCCGGGAAGCAATTCCAACCACACGCTTACATGGGTTCTTAAGGATATTACCTTTGCAGTTGATACCGGCGGATCGATGGGAATCCTCGGGCGAAATGGGGCCGGCAAAAGCACTCTGCTTAAGATCATCGCTGGGACAACTCAGCCAACAGAAGGGACGATGTCGGTAATTGGCAGGGTGGCTGCCTTGCTGGAACTCGGCATGGGATTCCATCCTGATTTTACCGGCAGGCAGAATGTCTTTATGTCTGGCCAACTGCAGGGGCTGTCTGGAGGTGAAGTACGGAATGTTATGCCTCAAATTGAAGCCTTTGCCGACATTGGAGATTATCTGGACCAACCGGTCCGTATCTATTCGAGCGGCATGCAAATGCGTCTCGCTTTTGCGGTTGCAACCGCTGTTCGCCCTGACATTCTGATTGTAGATGAGGCACTGGCCGTAGGTGATGCCGCATTTCAACGAAAATGTTATCAACGGATCGAGGCATTTCGTAACGATGGGACTTCTCTACTTTTTGTGAGTCATGATATCGAAGCTGTTAAGAGGCTCTGCTCATCCGCCATTTTCCTGAACAAGGGCCTTGTTGAGATGATGGGAACAGCTAAGGATGTATGCGATCTTTATGAACGACACCTATTCGGGACATCCGTGCTCAAGTCAAAGGGGGAACAGACACCGCATGCCTATCTTGATTCCTCATTGGATTCAACTTCAAGTGAAAAACAGTATGGTGATGGTGGAGCATCAATTGAAGCTGTAGAGCTCGCAACGGAGACTGGAGACTCATATAATGTTTTTCATGAAGGCGTGTCCTTTATTATTAGCTATACGGCAGTGTTTCGAAGGAGGGCTGAGGGTGTCAAATTTGGGATGCTGATAAAGACTGTTGACGGCATCAGCGTTTATGGAACGAACACCGCCAGCCTGCAATATCCCGATGAATTCTTTCCCGGAGACAAAGTTCTGGTTCGTTTTCTACTTGACGGCAATTTAGTCGCGGGAACGTACTACCTCAATGTCGGCTCAACACACAAGACGCAGGATGGAGAGAGAGTTCTTCATCGCAGAGTTGACTGCCTGATATTCCGAATTACGCCTGTCAGAGGGGGGGGCTCTATAGGATACGCAAATCTATTTGCTGAGGTGAGTGTAACTCTATGCCGGCCATGATTATTTGTGGAGGGGAATGAGCGTCAAACAATGATAGTCCTTATTGCCGGAATGCAAAGAAGCGGATCGACATTTTCCTTTAACGTTGTCAGGGAACTTCTTGCAGCAAGGGGAAGCACTGCGACGATAGCAACGAACAGTACGGTGGATGCGTTAGAAGAAGGTGGGGCGTGTGATCATCTTATCATTAAATCACATGTCCCTGATCAACTCGCCGATATTCTTATCAGAATAGGTGCTATTAAGTGCATTTGTACTATCAGAAAACCACAAGATGCTATCTCATCTTGGATGCATGTCTTTGGCTTTAACTTACTTGAAACCGTCGCAATGATTAAGCAATGGCTAAGGTGGCATGAGAAGATATGCGAATATGTCCTGAATATCGGATATGAAAACGTTGACAGATACCCTGTCTTCGCTGTCTATAGAATATGTCGCTATGTGGTGAGAGATGCATCAATTGCTGAATGTCTGAAGATTTGGTGGCGATATCGCAAATCTGAAGTCAAGAAGAGAACTGACAACTTGAGCTCTGCGGATCCGGATGTTAAAGATATCGGGTTTAGTTATTACGATAAGGATTCATTTTTTCATCGCAGGCACATATCTGTTCAGACAAGCAAAAGAGCGGAAGATCTATTGTCAGGTGAAGAATTGTCATATATCCGCAGCGAGCTTCGTGATTTGACAGATTCTGTTGGTAACTATAATTGGCGGTCTAGAGCTAGATGAAGTTTGTTTCGTATGCCCAGAATTTTGAAGATGTGATGCTCTGGCGGGCTTTAAAACACGTCCAAAACGGATTCTATGTCGATATTGGCGCGGCATGGCCTGATAACCATTCTGTTACAAAGAGTTTCTATCATCGAGGCTGGCGCGGCATCAATATTGAACCAAATATTGCTCTTTATGATCTACTTAAGACAAAGCGTCCAGACGACATTAATTTGAATATTTCAGTTGGCAGTGAGCCGCCCCATCAGAATTTCTATGTTATAGAGAATACCGGACTGTCAACACTTAATGCCGATATTGCCGCAGAACATTCGACTAAAGGTTGGGAGGTTAAACGCGTTATTACTGAAATTGTTAGCCTGGATAGGATATGGGACCAATATGTATGTGCCCACCAAGTGCATTTCATAAAAATTGATGTCGAAGGACATGAAGGGAGTGTTCTCCAAAGCAATGATTGGTCTAGGCATCGGCCCTGGATCGTTGTCATCGAAGCTACACATCCGTTGTCATCAGAGGAAAGGCATGAACCTTGGGAGTCCATTTTGCTAAATGACAGATACATTCTCGCATATGAGGATGGCTTAAACCTCTTCTATGTCGCGGAAGAACATGCACACCTCCTGTCGGCATTCAAATACCCCCCCAATGTGTTCGACGATTTCACTTTGGCTGCACAGGAACAGGCTGAATCAAAATATTTTGCCGCAGAATCACAACGGCAAGAACTTGAGGCGCGTCTCCAGCTGTCCGCATCAAAAAGGCAGGAACTTGAGATGAGAGTTGCCGGAGCGGAAGGTCAAAGTCATTACTGGAAGACGATGTCTGATTCTCTCAGCCGTCAATTGCAGGATGTCTTTAACAGCTGGTCCTGGCGTTCGACAGGTTTCTTGCGCTGGGGGAGCCGCATGTCTCTTTTGGCAGGCTGGAGATCAGCGGGATATCTTCGTTTCTTTCTCAGAAGGTTGAGACCTATGGCCGGGTCTATTTCTACTTTAGCTATCCTACGAACTTTGCGACATATTTCCCGCTTATTTTCTGTGCTGCTGTCATTCGTCCCCCGACGTTTGAAAGACGACGTGCAAACTTCAACAATAAGTAGGGTGGGTGTCGCAGCTGTCAGTTCGGACATAATCTTGCTTACTGAAGACTATAGTGTCGGTGAACCTACATGGTTGGCGTATCTCGAATCGGCATATAAGGCGCATCTCAACAAACCCGAAAAAGGTGCAAACATTCCCTCCCCTGATGCGCGCCTTTTGGTTTGTATTTGTCCGCCCTCTAGCGGCAGGGATTGTGCCAATGGTCACTCATGGATAGAAACATTCAGAGAACTCTCTAAAGTGTCTGACTACGACATTGAGTTTATTTGGTGCGACACTGATTCCACTCAATGTGCCCCATCTTTCCATGGTGGTTCGTCTTGGAGACAGACTTCGATAGCAGGATTGTGCGATTTCGTTAAGGATAATGACATTGTACTTTTCCTGCAGGCCGGGGATGAAGTAAGGCCTGAAATGACTACGGCTCTAAGACTCTATGGTTGTTTTTATGCCGATTTCTCCGTATTCGACTTCTATTTTCGAGACAATTCTCATATTTATCCCTTTCTGCTTCACGGCATTGACCCGCTGCATTACTCGTACTGCGACTATTTCCTGTCACGCTTTTGCATGCGGGGCTCTGCTATCAAACAATTGCGGAATAACCATCAGCCGATAGATTCTCCCCGTGCCATTGCAGGAGCCTATATGACCACTATAGCCGCCAAAAGTCATCCGAGCGCAGTTCATATTCCTCTGCCGTTGGTATGCGTGAATGTCAGCTTGGATTATATCAGAAGAGAACGCAAGTCTCTTGCTGAACACTGGTACTGCAAATCACCTATTGCGAGTGAAACCTATATCGGCGAATCAGAGGCACCGGTCTTTAATAATGATAATTGCACAACTACACGAATCAGCGTCATAATATGCACCAAAGATAACGCTAATCTTCTGCGGTTGCTTGTAGGCATAATATTGCCGGAGACGCGGGTGAGCGATGTGGTTATCGTATCCAATAATACATCTAACTGCTATTCTCTCGCAATGCTTGAGTCGCTAAAGGCGAATGACAAGGTTACCGTGATTTCATACAATAAACCTTTCAATTTTTCTGCGCAGAGCAATCTGGGCGCGAAACATGCGAAAGGCAATCTGCTGCTCTTCATGAACGATGATATCGTTCCGGTTACTGATAGCTGGCTCCCATTTTTGTTAGAGTCTCTGGATGGGAATCCCCGGAGAATCGTCGGCCCTCTATTGCTGTATCCGAATGAAACAATACAACATGGCGGCATGTATTTGGGCTTTAATGGGGTGGCAGGTCATACGTTGAGGAATGTTCCGTATTCGACGGGGGGATGCAATTTCATGCTTTCTGCCCCGCGCCATGTCTCATGCCTGACCGGTGCTGCAATGCTCATGACAAAGGATCTATTTAGTAATTTAAATGGGTTTGACACGCAACTGGCCAGCTATCTGCAAGATGTTGATTATTGTATGAGGGCGCTCCATTCCGGGGCTGACCTGATATTTGACCCACGTTCAATCCTGTTTCATATGGAGTCCGTGTCCCTAAAGACAATACTGCGTGATGCTAATGTGCAACGTTTAAGAGAAAGGGAGTTTGACTATTTTGTTAGACGCTGGGGTGATGAAAGGATTAAAGACAGATGGGTGAACCCCCTGTGGAATCCTGCTGATGAGTCGTTGAGAAGTTTGCGCGTATGATTTGTCGATAATGAGAGACTACGACGACATCGAAGTTCTGATCTTCTGTGAACATACCCTTTCTTCCGGCACTCGTTCGGGAATACAACGCGTTGTTGTTGAAGCGTCTCGCGCGCTCTCTCGCATAGCGGAAGTAAGTTATGTAAAATGGGATCGCCTAGATGGGCAGCTACGATATTGCGACAATAATGATTTGGACAGGCTGTTTTGGGACGATGCTGAAAGCCCTGCACCTCATCCGTTTTGCCATAGAGTCGGCTACCGCTTCGGGGATACACTCTCTAAGCCTACAAATACATGGTTGCTTTTTCCGGAAGTACCTTATCATATGGACAAAGGCAATGATATATTCGCTCGAGTCATTTCCCAATGTCGGGAATATGGAGTCAATACTGCAGCCATTTTTTATGACCTTATCCCCATTCGTGATGACGATTACAAGAACATTCGTGACAAACATATCCAGTATGTTACCGAGCTTTTGCGATGTGATCTTATTTTTTCCATATCACACTTTGCGGGTAACGACTTGGGTAATTACTTTGAACAGGTTCCTGGCTTCTCCAAGACTGTTATTGATCGAATTCGAGAACGTATCGTTGCGCTTCCTCTTGGAGAGCGTCATGGGCATGATCCAAAGATTCTGCCCTCTGTATCTCAATCAGTAAGTGATCCCCCCAGGATGATAATGGTGGGCACCATCGAACCGCGAAAACAGCAAGTTCGCTTATTGGAAATACTCAACAGAAACCGCAAATCGGTGCCTGAGCTTAACGAACTGAAAGTGGATCTTTTTGGTTCTCTTCACCCCGCCTGCTCCCATGCACTGGCCGCGGCAATGCGCGAGAACCAGAATATCTTCTATCACAACTATGTTTCGGATGAGGAAATTGAGCTAGCCTATTCACATGCCTGGTTTTCCGCTTTTCCTTCACGCAATGAAGGCTATGGTCTTCCTATCGTGGAAAGTTTGAGGCGAGGCGTTCCCTGTCTGACAGCCAATTTCGGATCAATGGCTGAAGTAGCTGAAGGAGGGGGCTGTTTGACAGTCAACGTGCTTGACGATAACGAGATCTGCCGCGCTCTCGTTGAGTTATCAAGAAATGGCTCACTGAGACGCAAACTGCTAGAGGAGACAAAGAAGAGGGCGGCACGCTCATGGGAACAATATGCCGACGACATGCTGGATCACATGTGCAGCTCCATGGGTGCGTATAAAAGCCAAGAGGAGACCTTCCGCAATCACCTAAGAGAAAGGCTGCGTGATGTATTGGCAGGGCAGACTGATGGTGTGCTATCATTGAGCAATATTCAGTGGGTTGTCAGCCTTTATTATGATGACATGCAGTTGGACGATATACCCAGTCGCATGCACATTGATCGTCACTCTCATGCTTCTATAGCCTATGTTCGTGACAATTATTTTGCAAGAGATGAGTTTTTGACAAGCCGCATTTTGAATAATATTGCCAGCGCTGATATTATCATCACTGAAAATGAGTCAACCATCAACAGCATCACTAATGCACTCGGTCAAAAAAATGTCGATATACTGCTCCCGCAGCATCTTTTTTCGGGCGAGGCCGCAATCGATTTTGCTGTTAATGCTGCCGTCGATGTATCGAAAGCAAGATCTTTTTCAGTGGATGTAGCTCATAAAGAGATGGCGATTCGCGTGGCATCTTCGTATTATTCATCAGCTTTTGCTAGCGAATCGGATTTAGCAATTGTAATATCGACCTATAATCGAGCACCTTTCGTGGAAATGAATGTTGAATGGATATTGCATCAGATAGACAAAGAACAATGCAATGTGCAATGTATAGTGGTCGACAACGCGTCAACCGATGACACCCATGAGCGACTCGCTCGCTTTCTCAACCATCCGGCTTTTAGTTATCAGTGTAATCCTTCGAATGTCGGGATGTTAGGCAACCTGCGAGTATGCGCGGGCCAGAATGTGGCCAAGTATCTTTGGATCATTGGAGACGATGATTTCATATCGGAAGGCGCCATTTCAAGGACTGTCGATGCGATTAAGACAACCCCGGGTCTGCCCCTGCTGATTCACAATTTTGGTGTCTATTTTCGCACGCACTTGGCGATAATCGACTCCCCAAAGGTCTTCAGAAAAGAACTTCTTAAGCTTGCCGAAACACCCCAACCCACGGGCATTCGACAACTCAATAGAGTGGCGGAGGAGCACGACAATCTGTTCACGGCCATTTATCCCCTAATATTTCGGTCTGACGTCGCGGCGGCTTGTTTCAATTTCACATTTGATGGAATTCCCTTCAACGATCTGATAGAGTGTGTACCCACAACAGCGTTTATTCTTAGAACTCTGAGATATTGCGATGTTATGTGGTTTGAGGAGGCCGGAATAGTTGGAAATGCTCATAACAGTTGGTCAATGCACAGACCTCGCTGGCATTTGGTTATTATGCCTATGATTTTTAATTTAGCACGGGAAGCCGGAGTTGATTCTGCGAAGCTATGGAAATGGGCTCAGATGCATGTGTCGTTATTTTATGAGGCGGCCCAGATAAATATTCAGAATAATGCCGTCGCGCATATATCTTTGCCTGCCGATCTTATTTTTGCAAGCAGGTTCTTTAGACAACCAATTATATTGCCCGAAGGGTTTCTTTGCTCTGATTCACCGAGTAGTGGATAATTTATGTCGAGACGTATGGAGGTGCGAATGGCTAATTATCGTGAGATATCGAGTTGCAGGATAAGTGGGAGTAGACATCTGATAACGGTGCTCGACCTTGGGGATCACGTTCTTACGGGAGTATTTCCCAAGACGACAAATGATCCTATTACAAAAGGGCCTCTTCAGCTCGTTTGGTGCCCCGACAGCAGGCTTTTGCAGTTGAGACATTCCTACGAGCCATCAGAGATGTACGGAGAAAACTACGGCTATCGATCAGGGCTAAATCAGTCTATGGTTCATCATTTATGTGAGAAGGTCCGTTATCTGGAACGTTTGCTGCCGCTGGGTCAGGGAGATGTCGTACTCGACATTGGCAGTAATGACGCAACTACGCTCAAATCATATTCCAATAAGTCTATTTGTAGGGTTGGAGTAGATCCAACAGGCAACAAGTTTGCCGGATATTATTCTGACGAAGTAATTTTGATTCCCGAGTTCTTTGCCGCTTCATTATATAAGATGAAGATATCTAAACCAGCAAAAATAGTAACATCAATTGCCATGTTCTACGACTTGGAAGATCCCGTTGACTTTGCGCGGCAGGTTGCCTCCATTTTAGCCGATGACGGCATATGGCACTTTGAGCAGAGTTACATGCCTTCGATGCTGCGTCTTAATTCCTATGACACTATTTGCCATGAACACCTAGAATACTATTCGCTTGGTGTCATCAAACGCATTATAGATGCTGCTGATCTAAAGTTGGTAGACGTTGTGATGAATGCCATAAACGGTGGCAGCTTTGCGGTGACTGTTGCAAAGAAGAGCAATGCGTCCATTCGCGTTAATAATTCGGTGATTGATTGGCTACTGGGACAAGAAGATCGTATGGGACTCTCTTCGCCCCGTCCCTATCGTGATTTTGAGGAGCGAGTATTTCGTCACCGTGATGATTTAGTGCGTCTGGTAAGAAGTCTAAATGCTGATGGCAAACGAATATTGGGATATGGTGCTTCGACAAAAGGCAATGTGGTATTACAGTTTTGCGGCTTTACTACTCAAGACATCGCTGTTATCGCGGATGTAAACCCCGATAAGTTTAATTGCTATACCCCGGGAACTCATATCCCGATCGTATCTGAAGAAATTGCCCGCTCTATGAGGCCCGACTATTTTCTTGTTCTACCCTGGCATTTCAAGGAAGGAATTCTGCGTCGCGAAAAAGAGTTTCTTGCGAGTGGCGGAAGGATGATATTTCCATTCCCCGAAATTGAGATAGTCTAGAAAGCATGGACGTGTATTTAACACACAGAATCCTGCAAACGAACAGAGAACACCTGATAGTTGACTCTCCATTCCGACTAATACGTTGAAGAAACTGAACATGCCCTTTTCTGAACGACGGGTAATATTTCGTGCAACGATTATCTTTCTTCGTGACCGCATTCGGATCGCCTATGCCGATTAAAACGTTAGGCATTTGGATTGGGTTTGACACCCTTCATCCCCTGAGAAGAGAAGGAATTTCACGGTTTCTGCTCTATCTGACCAAGGGACTTCTCAAGAATTATGCCCTTGACATCGAGATATGGTGTTACGAATGCAATTATATGGAAGTAAGAGAACTCTTTCTTTCTGTGACGGAGGACCCAAACTACAGCCGAAGAGTATTGATTTTAACAGAGAATTCGAATGACCGATCGCATCATGACAGATGGTCCGGGATGCGAAGAGCAGTGCACATCCTTCACAGGATGATTTACTATGAGACTATCTTCTGGAAAGAACCGAGCTTGACCTACAGGGAATTTGCACATTTCGCGCGAAAGGTCGGCCCACTGCAACTCAATCAAATACTAGCAACTGCAAAGGACACTATACTTTTGCCTTTTGACTGGTTCATTGAATTATTATTCCTG
This sequence comes from Nitrospirota bacterium, assembly GCA_021825365.1. Lineage (GTDB taxonomy): Bacteria > Nitrospirota > Thermodesulfovibrionia > Thermodesulfovibrionales > UBA6898 > JAKAGF01. The sequence goes on from JAKAHR010000008.1 coordinate 88,217, forward strand.
TCAGCTGGATTCAGTGTAAGACTGCTTGGCAAGCTGAGGATAAAGAAGGCGATTCTCTCGCTATTGGCAAACCTCAGGCGCATGATGCGTCCGCCTGCAGCTCTCAATGAATCAGGAGAGGACCGATTGACAAAGCGAGCGAATGAATGCTCTTCCTCTGACTGTTTCTTGATCTATGTTGCCACACTTACAAATGGCCTGGGGCTCAAGCCTCCAAAGATCGTCTTCCTACCCGATTTGGTCATGCTTGCCTTTCGAGAATATTTTATCGCAGAGGATCCTAATTCAATTGCGTGGATAGAGAGCATAAGAACAACAATTGAAAAATATGTCATGCGGGACTCTTTTTTCTGTTCAATAAGTGATTATGGGATGAGGCAACATTTGCTGTCATTTGTACCCTCGGTCAGAGAAGACCGAGCCGCATACATTTACCTGGCGAGCATGATGCCGGATAATCTATCCAACAGCCTGATTAAAGAGAAAATGATCAGGGAAAGATTTGGCATCATGACAAAATACTTGTTTTATCCAACACAGATAAGGCCATACAAAAATCTGATTACGGTCCTAAAGGCGATGAGGTTAGTGCTGGATCGAGGCATTGATCTCCTGTTGGTACTCACCGGCCGGCTGGAAAACGATAGCAAAGCTCATTCCTATGCAAAACAATACGGGCTGCTGGCTAATGTTATTCAGTGCGGTGACGTAGCGGAATATGAGTTGTACAGTCTCTATCGCGCCGCCGAAATGACTGTATCTTCTTCGCTTTTTGAGGGCGGCTTTCCTTTGCAGGCGCTTGAGTCGTTCCTAGTGAATACACCTGTCGTACTATCTAGAATCCCGCCGACGGTAGAAAGGATCCGACATGAAGGCTTTGACCCAAATAGTTGCGGTCTAAGACTGTTCGACCCCACGGACGAAGTCTGCCTGGCTAACAATATAGTAGCTATTTTGGATAACCGAGATAAGGCGATAGCCGAGTTATCAGAAGTAAGGAGCAAACTATTAGCTTATACGTGGGATCATGTCAGCCATCAGTACTACCATCTTTTTTCGTCAATTATTCGTGAGAAACAATCACCATCGAACCCGGTAAGCGAGAACTGAATGACGCTTCCCGTGCCTGCTCCATTTCTGATATACTTGTTCACCTATATTATTAAACAAACTTCTACCGCAGGGCTGAAACTCTCAGCGGTTATTGGCGGAATCACCTGCCTGTCTAACAAGGAGAATAGATGAAACGTGCACTTATTACAGGTATCAGGGGACAGGATGGGGCTTACCTGTCAAGACTCCTCCTCGAAAAGGGGTACGAGGTATACGGAGCTGATCGCAGGAGCGGGGATTCGAGCTTCTGGCGTCTCGCTGAACTCGGCATCGAGAGGGACGTGAAGGTCAGGTATATGGACCTTCTTGAACTGACCAATGTGATGAGAGAGGTCGAAAAGATCGGGCCTGATGAGGTCTACAACCTCGCTGCCCAGAGTTTTGTCCAGGCTTCTTTTGAACAGCCGATCATCACCGCGGATATCGACGCAGTCGGCGTGCTCCGCCTCCTCGAGGCGCTCCGGACGCTCAAGGCAGACACCCGTTTCTATCAGGCCTCAACCTCCGAGATGTTCGGCAAGGTCCAGTCCATCCCTCAATCCGAGAAGACACCGTTTTACCCCCGGAGCCCCTATGGTGTAGCCAAACTATACGGCCACTGGATCACCGTAAACTACCGGGAATCGTATGGCATGTTCACCTGTTCCGGGATACTGTTTAACCATGAGTCCCCTCTCCGCGGCCTTGAATTCGTCACGCGAAAGATCACCCGCGGTCTGGCGCAGATAAAGCTCGGTCTCCTGGACAAGATCGTCCTCGGCAACATGGATTCCAAGCGGGACTGGGGATATGCCCCTGAATATGTTGAGGCTATGTGGATGATGCTCCAGCAGAAATCTCCCGACGACTACGTAATCGCTACGGGCGAGACCCACACGGTCAGGGAGTTTGTCGAGTTCTCGATGAAGCATGCGGGGTTCGATCTGGCCTGGGAGGGTGAAGGCGCAGGCGAAAAAGGCATCGACAGGAAGACAGGCAGGACTCTGGTCGAGATCTCAGCCGAGTTCTTCAGGCCCGCTGAGGTGGATATCCTCGTCGGCAATCCTGAAAAGGCTGCTGAGACCTTTGGCTGGAGGCCAAAAACCAGGTTTGAGGAGCTTGCCCGCATCATGGTCGAGGCTGACATCAAACGTATTGAGCGCAGCCGTAGCTGATCCCGGTAAGTCCGACACCCGATCTACAGCTGCCGGCCTCTCCGGGCAATAATGCCCCGGGAACCTGCGGGAGGTCTTGACAATTCCGTCAGGAGTGTATAAATTAAACTTGAGATTTGTCGCAGACCTGTTGTTTGTTCTTTGACTGTTTTCTTGCAGTATGTTTCCGAAAGGGTAAACCCTGGGTAACCAGGGGGCACAAAGCTACGGGTCCTTAGAAAGTTGGTTTTCTGGTAAGGATGGCCGGGTTGCCGAAGAAACACGGCCTATCCGGACCCTACCCCTTTTGGTTTATCCTTTCGGTAAAAAGCCTGTTTCTCCTGGAAGAAACAGGCTTTTTTTATTTTATAGGCTCCGATCGTCGCGGGCCTACGGATAGGGCGGTCACCGACAGGACCGAGTGAGCGGATCCTGCCGGTGATGCAGTTAACTGTTGCTGAGGAATGATAGGTGAAGCTATGCGGAAGAGTCTTACTTTGGAGCTGATGGATGCGGGCAGCGAATGCGGTATCTCGCTGGCTGCCGAAGAACCGGACGGGTTGTTCATTCCTGAGGATTCCAGCCTGGAGATTGTGGGCAACGAAGATGCCGCCTTCGGCGATGAGCTCCCGGTTGAAGAGAACGTCAGGACCCGCATGACTGAAGAGACCGAAGACCTGGTCCAAACGTATTTCAGATCAATGGGGGGGACTCCACTGCTCACGCGGGACGCCGAGACCGGCCTCGCCAAACGTCTGGCCGAAGGCAGAGGCTTTATCTGGAGCAGGGTAGCAACTCTTCCCCTGTACAAGAGGATCGAGAAGCGCCTCTCGCAAAAGGGTCATGAGGAAGAGATGCGTGAAGAGGCCGTGTCTCTGACCCTCAGCGTGCTGGGTGGTCTTTTGGCCGGCGTTGAGGATGCTGAAAAAGCGCTCCGGCAGGATAAAGGGAATCCCGACCTTCAGATGGAACTGCTGAAGGCATGCCGCAGGTCGGAAAGGGAGGCGGGGAAGAAGATGGGTGAGCTACGCCCCATCTGGCAACAGATACAGCGGGTCGAGGCGCTGCTCGCTGAGGCAAAGGATGAGCTGGTCTCCCGAAACCTCAGGCTGGTCGTCACGATCGCCAAGAGCTACGTCGGCCGGGGACTCCCCCTGCTCGACCTCATCCAGGAGGGGAATATCGGTCTCATGAAGGCTGCTGACCGCTTCAAGCACGACCGGGGTTGCAAGTTCAGCACCTATGCCATCTGGTGGATACGGCAGGCGATCACCCGGGCCCTTATGGACCAGGCCAAGACTATACGGGTGCCGGTCCATGTGCTGGAGTTTTACAGCCGTATCGTCAAGACTGCGCGTCAGCTCACCCAGGAATCCGGTCGGGAGGCATCGTCCGAAGAGATCGCTGCAGTCCTTCGCGTATCCCCGAAAAAGATTGAGGAGACCCTTCTCGCTGTCCAGGATACGGTCGCTCTTCAGACCGTCATCGGCGACGAGGATGCGGAGCTTGAAGACTTCATCACCGACCAGAACAGCCCGTCCCCGTGCGCTGACCTTGAAAGAGGTGAAATGATCAGGAAGATAAGGCTCATGCTCAAGACCCTCCCTCCCAAAGAGGCGAAGGTAATCAGGATGAGATTCGGCATCGGGGTGGACAGAGACCATACTCTCGAGGAAGTCGGCAGGCATCTCTCGATTACCAGGGAGCGGGTACGACAGATCGAGTTTCAGGCCCTCAGGAGGCTTCGGCATCCGGGCAAGCTGAGCGTACTTCAGGAACTCATGACCGCCTGAAACACTACTGCCTTACAGGGACGGAGAAACGGTAGTCCTGGAGGCGCATGATGACGCCGTCACGCGTTATCTCCTCGAGCCTGAGCCCGGGGGAAAGGTCCTCTCCTTCACGCAACATCCGGCCGTTGATCCTGACCATGCGTAAAGATGGGTCCTCTGAAAAAAGAAAGGCTGCGATCGAGAAATCAGGCAGGGTCTTCCGCACTACAGCCGGCAGTTCAGCCAACCGGTATAGTCTTTTCTCAGCCGGAGGCAAGGCTTCGCCATGAGTCTTCACCGCGTCTTTGTCTGCGATCTCAGATCCTGAGCCAACATGCCTGTCAGCGGTATGCGCTGAAGATGTCCTCTTCATCTGCCCCGCCGGGGTTTGATGCGGAAGGACGACCTGCGAAGGACTCTGCTCAGCCTTTCCCTCTCGACTCCCGGGGCTGACATCAGTATCGCCGCCTCTGTTCCGCACCGTCTCTGACGCATCACCTTCAGGGGGGTTGTTCCGACCGACCGCGGAAGGCGACTGTATTTGCGCACCCTGCTGCCGGACTGCGGGCACCTGCACTCCTGCCCTGAGAAGACCGATCCAGACACCAAAACCTGCGGCCAATATCAGCGTTCCGGCGATAAGGTATGCCCGCCGGGATATCCCGGCAGGTGCTGGCGGAACGACCGTCTGGACGCTCAGGACATCAGGGACTGTCCCCCTCTTCCGCGCCTCCTCGGATTTTTTCAGGGCATCGAGTATGTAGGACATGTTATGAAGCCCCCTTGCCCGGTGACAGCTGGGGGCCGCTTTGTTGCGCGGAAGCATCAAGGCGGATGAGGGTATGGGGACCTACCACGCCATCGGGCGCCAGACCCTCTACAAGCTGGAACCTCTTCACCATCTTCACGAGAGACGCATCGTACACCTCTCCCGCGTGTTCCGGGGCACCCGTGCCCTGTAGCGACGAAAATCTTCTGCCAAGCCAACGCACAACCTGTCCCCTGTCGCCGGGTTTGATCTCGCGCGTGTAGTCCGGCGGAGCCTTCCAGATAACCGTGTATTCACCGAACCATTGTTTTTCGATCTCTCGCAGACCGATCCTCAGTTCCCTGCTCCCGGCATGTACAACCGCCCTATCATCCCTGAGACCGGTCAGGGCGATGTAGTACGATTTCCCCTCACGGTCATAGAGTTTCAGGACAACGGGCCTGTTCAGTTTGCGGATCACCCCCATATTTCCCAGGGAGTCAAGACAGCGCATGCCGCCTTCCTCGATCTTCTTGCAGGATGTCTCCTTGCCACCCGGATCAAAAGCGAGCCCCCATTGATCAAAAAGCACCCGATATGCGCTTTCCCTGCTTTCTGTGGCGGACAAACCTTCGGGAAGCTTCAGTTCATCCAATGCAACAGGCGGCTGCGCAGACGGCCCGACAGCCGACTTTTGCACCGGGGGCAGAGCAGGCTGATTCCATCTGGTGTAATAGACTGCAGCAAAGATGGAACAACAGGCGATAAGGGCAAGGCCTGCTGCGATCCATCCCAGGCCCTTTCGGCTGCGGGTCACCTGCGTCTCTCCGAAGACCTCCCGGCCGGCCTTTGAAAGGGTCGCCTTGTCCACGTGGTCCTTGCCCTGGACGTAGGCCCCCAGGAGAGCCCTGTCACAAAGGATATTGACGATACGCGGAATGCCCCCACTCAGCCTGAAGAGCCGACTGAGGACGGAAGCCGGAAAAAGATTATTCTTCCCGCCGGCAACAGATAGCCGGTGGCTGACATAGGCAGGCACCTCTCTTTTTGAGAGCGGCCCAAGATGATATCGGGCGGTAATACGCTGGGCCAGCTGCCGCAACTCAGGACGGCTGAGCAGGTCCCTCAGTTCGGGCTGCCCGAGCATGATGACCTGGAGGAGCTTCCTCTCATTTGTCTCGAGATTGGTCAGCAGTCTCACCTGCTCAAGCACATCAGGACCGAGGTTCTGTGCCTCTTCAATGATCAGCACCGTCTTCCTGCCCCGGGCATGCGCATCGAGAAGGTACTGATTGATGAGGTCAATGTAAGTCTTGTTACTCGCCGCTCCCTCAGGGCGGCTGATGCGGAGTTCGTCGCAGATCGAAGCCAGGAGTTCCTCCACCGTCACCCGCGGGTTGAGGATAAAGGCGATGTCCGCGTTCTCCGGCGCCTGCTCAAGAAGACACCTGCAGACCGTTGTCTTGCCTGTGCCGACCTCACCGGTAAGAAGGACAAAGCCGCCGTCTGTCGTAACGCCGTACACAAGATGAGCCAGCGCCTCCCGGTGCTGCCCGCTCAAATAGAGATAGCGGGGATCAGGGGCGATGGAAAAGGGGAGCTCTCTTAGGCTAAAGTGTTCCTTATACATGGCATGGCCTGATTATGGCTTGGCGCCTATCTTACAGAGTAATACAAGAGCAGCGTAAAAAACAATTCCCGTGGCAGGTTCGTTCAAGCCGTTTTCCTTTCCCTGCTGACAATTCTCTTCCCTGCAACGGCGATATCCGCTATAATGGGCGGTAATGGACCGGCAGCGCCTGCCGTTGCGTATTATCCACGCCGGGAGAAAAAAGGGGGGGATGTGGCGATTGAACAGCTCATCGAGGATCTCAGGAAAGGGACCGGCCTTACCCGGGCCCAGGCTGCTTCTGCGCTGGGAAAGCTCAAAGACAGGAAGGCGTCCAAGGCTCTCATCGAGGCCTTGAAAGACCCCAATGAGGGGGTGCGCTCAAACGCAGCCTTTGCCCTTGCCGAAATCGGGGCTATCGAGGCGGCGCCATCCCTCGCCCAGTTGCTCAGGGACCCGGAGGAATGGGTAAGGAAGAGCGCTGCAAAGGCCCTCGGCATACTGAAGGCCGGCACCGCGGTCCCCCTCCTGGTAAAGGCTATCGAAGATCCGGCCCGCATTGTCAGAAAGAATGCGATCAGGAGCCTGGGCCAGATCGGAACGCCCGATGCCCTGCATGCCCTTAAACGCGCATCCGTTCATCTTGACAACAGCATCGCGAGCATGGCAAAGGAAGTCCTCCTGAAGCTGGGTGGCGATTGACCGGGAATAGATAGCTTCTTATCTCAACCTCCCGGTTTTTTTGTCAGAGGCACATGGCTGTTTCAACCGCACACCGGCATGCCCGGTGTATAATGTCTTCAGCGATTTCTGTTTATTTTTTGCCGTTTAAACATCGCGGAGAGGACCGGGGTGGGCAGAGAAGCCGGAGGCGCACTCAGCGCCAGGACAGTCTTTCAGGCACGAGGACTCACCAAGGTCTATACCATGGGGGCGGTGCAGGTGCACGCACTCCGCGGTATTGACCTCGACCTGTATGAGGGCGAACTCGTCGTCCTCCTCGGACCCTCCGGAAGCGGGAAATCCACCCTGTTGAATATCCTGGGAGGCCTGGATACGGCCACCGACGGCGAGGTGACATACCGCGACCACAACCTCACCAGCGCCGCAGACAATGAACTCACCGAGTACCGGCGGCAGCATGTCGGCTTTGTCTTCCAGTTCTACAACCTCATCCCCAGTCTCACCGCGCGGGAGAACGTTGCCGTGGTTACTGAAATCGCCTCCACGCCGATGAAACCGGAGGATGCCCTGTCCATGGTGGGGCTCGGGGACCGCCTCGACCATTTCCCTGCCCAGCTGTCGGGCGGCGAGCAGCAGCGGGTGGCTATCGCACGGGCGATAGCCAAAAACCCCATGGTGCTGCTCTGCGACGAGCCGACCGGGGCCCTCGACTCTGCCACCGGAGTCGTTGTTCTCGAGGCCCTGGAGCGCGTCAACCGTGAGCTGGGGACCACCACCGTGATCATCACCCATAACGCCGACATAGCGGGCATGGCCGATCGTGTCATCCACCTGAGTAATGGTCTGATCTCAGACATACGGACAAATGAGTCAAAGAAGGCGCCCCACGAACTTCATTGGTAAGCCCTTCTCATGAAGACCCTCGACCGCAAACTCCTGCGCGACCTCTGGAAGATGAAGGGCCAGGCCGTTGCCATCGCCCTCGTCATCGCAAGCGGGGTCGCCACGTATGTGCTTCTCATCAGCACCATGAACTCCCTCACGCAGACCAGGGACCGGTTCTACCAGGAGTACGCCTTTGCCGATGCCTTCGCGTCCCTGAAGCGAGCCCCTGACGGACTCAAGTCCCGCATCAGCGAGATACCGGGCGTGGCCCAGGTAGAGACGAGGGTGAGCGCCGAGGTTAAGCTGCAGGTCGCGGGTTTCTACGAGCCGGTAACCGCACGCATCGTCTCGGTCCCTGACTTCGGAAGCCCGGTCCTTAACAGGCCGTATCTCAGAAGGGGAAGGATGGTAGCGGCCTGGAGGGACGACGAGGCGGTGGTGAGCGAGGCCTTTGCCGAGGCCCACCGGCTCCGCCCCGGTGACTCCCTCGATGCGGTGATCAATGGAAGATGGAAGCGGCTCAGGGTCGTCGGGATCGCTCTCTCCCCTGAGTTTGTGCTCCAGGTGCGGCCCGGAGCCCTCAGCCCTGACTACAAGCGGTATGCGATATTATGGATGGGCCGCCACAGCCTCGGGGTCGCCAACAACATGGATGGGGCCTTCAATGACCTCAGCCTGACCCTCACCGCCGGCGCCCATCCGGACGATGTGATCACGCGCATCGATGCCATCCTGGCAAAATACGGGGGGCTCGGCGCCTATGCGCGGAAGGACCAGATGTCTCACCGGTTCCTGACGGAAGAGTTCAGGCAGCTGCAGCGGTCCGCCGACATATTTCCCACGATCTTCATCGCCGTGGCCGCCTTCCTGCTGAACGTGGTCGTGACCAGGACGATCAGCACACAGAGGGACCAGATCGCGGTGATCAAGGCCTTCGGATACCGCAATACGGATATCGGCCTGCACTACGTGAAATTGGTGGCCCTGATCGTGGTCCTGGGCATCGTAGCCGGTTTGGGAGTAGGCGCCTGGCTCGGCCGCGGCCTGGGAAGGATCTATACGGAATTCTACCGGTTCCCCTATCTGAACTACCAGGTACAGCCCTCCGTCGCAGCCGCGGCAGCTGCAATCAACCTGCTGGCCGCGCTGACAGGCACCCTGCTGGCGGTCCGCCGTGCAGCCAGCCTGCCTCCCGCCGAGGCGATGCGGCCCGAGCCTCCTGCTGACTTCAGGAAGACCTTTATGGAGCGGCTCGTTCCGCAGCGCATTCTTTCCCAGCCCACCCGGATCATCATGCGGAATATCGAACGACGGCCGGTCAAGGCCCTGCTCAGCATCATCGGCATATCCATGGCCTGTGCTATTATGGTAGCGGGTAGATTTTCGAAGGATGCGATCGATTATATGGTCGAAATACAGTTCAGGCGTATCCAGCGCGAAGACATGACAGTTACCTTTGTCGAACCGACATCACGCAAGGCGGTGTATGAGATGAGGCGGGTACCCGGCGTGGAGCACGCCGAGGTCTTCAGGTCGGTGCCGGTGGTGATGCGCTTCGGACACCGCAGCTATCGCACCTCTATCAGGGGGGTCGAACCGGGGGCCAGTCTCCACCTCCTGCTCGACGAACAGTTCAGGCACATCACCCCTCCCCGCGGGGGTATCCTCCTTACTGACTACTTCAGGACGATCCTCGGAGTGCGGCCGGGGGACTTGCTGACCGTCGAGGTGCTGGAGGGCAGCAGGCCTGTGCTGCAGGTGCCTGTCTCGGGCATGATCAGCCAGTTCATCGGACTGATGGGATATATGGACCTCGATGCCCTGAACCGTCTCATGAAGGAAGGCAGCGCCGTCTCAGGGGTCTATCTGTCAGCGGATTCACTCCACAGACATGAGATCTACCGCAAACTGGTCCAGATGCCGCGTGTTGCCGGGACCCTCGTCCGGGAAGACGAGATCAGAAACTTCTATGAAACCCAGGCGGAGGCGCTCCTCTTCTTCACGATGGTCGCCACCGTCCTCGCCGCCACCATAGCCTTCGGCGTCGTCTATAACAGCGCGCGCATCGCCCTCTCCGAACGCGGCAGAGAACTGGCAAGCCTCAGGGTCCTTGGATACACGCGGGGCGAGATTTCCTATATCTTCATGGGTGAGCTGGGCTTTCTTACCCTCGCCGCAATCCCGATGGGTTTTCTCATCGGCAAGGGGATCAGTTCGAATATAGCAAAGGCACTGGAGTCTGACCTCTACCGCATCCCGGTGGTGATCGACTCCTGGACGTATTCATTCGCAGCAGCGGTGGTGGTGCTGTCCGCCTTCGTCTCGGGGTTGATCGTGCGCCGCCGGCTGGACCACCTGGACCTGGTAGCGGTCCTCAAGACGAGGGAATGACATCATGAGGCCGGAGGTGAGACGAAGAGTCTTTGTTATCCTGGTTGCGGTTATCGTGGCCGGCCTGATCATCTATGGTTTCATCCCCAGGCCGGTGCCGGTGGACTTGACCAAGACGATCCGGGGCCCGCTGCGGGTCGTGGTGGAGGAGGAGGGCAAAACGCGCGTTGCCGACCGGTATGTCATCTCCGCACCGGTGGCGGGATACATGCGCCGCATCGGTCGTGACGTGGGAGACACGGTGAGCAAGGGGGAGACCATTGTGGAACTGGAGCCCTCCCGCTCAAGCGTCCTCGACCCGCGCGCACGGGCAGAGGCGGTGGCAGTGGTTTCTGCAGCCCGTGCAAACCTCAACGCTGCCAGGGAAAGAAGTCGGGCGGCGGCAGCAGACGAGGAGTATGCGCGGCAGCGGCAGGAAAGAGGGAAGATGCTCTTCTCAAAGGGGTTCATCTCCCGGGACGAACTGGAGCAGATATCATCCGATGCGGCTCGGACGGCTGCCACGCGTCTGGCTGCAGAGGCGGCGATGAAGGCCAGCCAGGCGGACCTGGACAGGGCACTTTCCGTCCTCGGCAATACCCCGGTCGAAGGCGCCGTGGACAAGGCACGGGTAGTTGCGGTCAAAAACCCGGTCAGCGGTCGGCTGCTGAAGAAGCACCATGAAAGTGAGGCGGCCGTCAATGCGGGTGAGCCGATCATTGATGTGGGAGATCCGGGCAGGCTCGAGGTCTGGGTCGAGGTGCTCTCCGCTGACGCGGTGAGCATACACCCCGGGACCCTGGTCTTCTTCGAACGCTGGGGCGGAGGAGATGCCCTCTGGGGAAAGGTGCGCACGGTGGAGCCGACCGCCTTTACCAAGGTATCAAGCCTCGGCGTGGAGGAACAGCGGGTCTTCGTGGTTGCCGACATCACCTCCATCCCCGAGAGCTGGCAGCGACTTGGCGACGGATACCGGGTCGAGGCGAGTTTCATCATCTGGGAGGGAAAGGATGTGCTGCAGGTCCCTGCCAGCGCCCTCTTCCGCAAGGGAGAGGACTGGGCGATCTTCATCGTGGAGGGCGGCAGGGCCCGTCTCCGCATGGTAAAGGTCGGCCACCGCAATGGCCTTGCAGCCGAGGTCCTTTCAGGTCTGAAGGAAGGTGAACTGGTCATCTCCCACCCTGGTGATACGATAAGCGACAGAGTCAGGGTAAAACCGCGCTGAGTGACCTTCTGTTGCCCCTGTAGTCCGCAGACCTCTCCTCTGCTATACTGTAAAAAAATGACGATGAACCTCACGCAAAAAATTCTTCAGGCCCACCTTGTCGAAGGAAAACTCATCCCCGGTGAAGAGATCGGCCTGCGTATCGATCATACACTTCTTCAGGATGCTACAGGCACGCTGGCAATGCTGGAATTCGAGGCGCTCGGCATCGGCCGCGTGCGGGCTGAACTGGCTGCCCAATATGTGGACCACAACACCCTTCAGACAGACAACAAGAATGCGGATGACCACCGTTTTCTCCAGACAGCAGCAGCCCGGTATGGGGTTCATTTCAGCAGTGCGGGCAACGGGGTCTCGCACCAGGTGCATATGGAGCGGTTCGGCGTGCCGGGCAAGATCATCCTCGGCGCTGACAGTCATACTCCCGGTGCCGCCGGGATCTCGATGCTCGGCATCGGCGCCGGCGGCCTCGACGTTGCCCTTGCGATGGCAGGATATCCATACTACGTTGCGTGCCCGCGGGTGCTTGGCGTACGACTTGCCGGCAGGCTCCCTGACTGGGTAAGCGCAAAGGACGTTATTCTCGAAATGTTGCGGAGGCACGGCGTCAGGGGCTGCGTTGGAAAGATCGTTGAGTATTACGGTCCGGGTGTAAAGAACCTCTCGGCAACAGACCGCGAAACGATTGGGAACATGGGCACCGAGCTGGGCGCGACCAGTTCGATCTTCCCTTCGGATGCAAACACGAGGGCCTACCTCGACGCCCAGGGACGGGGCGACGCGTGGTGCGAACTCTCCGCAGACAAAGGCGCCGCATATGACGAACATGACAAGATCAACCTCTCGGCGCTTGAGCCCCTTATCGCCCGCCCCTCTTCACCGGGGGATGTCGTGCCCGTCAGGGAGGTTGCGGGGATCAGGGTGGACCAGGCTATCGTGGGGAGCAGCGTAAACTCGTCTTTTCGAGACCTCATGGTAGTTGCGCGGATCGTGGAGGGACGACACGCCAGTCCTGCAACGAGCCTGAATATCAACCCGGGGAGCCGACAGGTCCTTGAGAATATCGCGGCAAAGGGCGGCATCATCTCCCTTCTGACAGCAGGGGCGCGGATTCATGAGCCCGGATGTCTCGGCTGTATCGGCATGGGGCAGGCGCCGGGAACAGGGCAGGTGAGCCTCAGGACCTTTCCGAGAAACTTCCCCGGCCGTTCAGGGACAAAGGACGACAGGGTCTACCTGTGCTCGCCGGAGACGGCGGCTGCGGCAGCTCTCAGAGGCGTAATCACCGATCCCCGTGATCTGTCTTCGGAAATGAGGTATCCCCGCATCAAAGACCCGAAGCGCTACATTATCGACGAGAAATCCATCATCCGCCCCTCCGCCGAACTGCGCAATACGGAGATCATCCGTGGCCCGAACATAAGGCCTCTGCCCGAACTCCCCGCCCTGCCGGCTTCCATCGAGGCCGAGGTGGTGCTGCAGGTCGGCGACAATATCTCGACGGATACGATCATGCCGGCCGGCAACAGGATACTCCCCCTCCGCTCGAACATAGAGGCGATCAGCGAGTTCATCTTCTCCCCGATAGATCCCGACTTCGCCCGGGAATGCAGGGAGAAAGGCACGGTGGTGTTGGTAGGCGGGGAGAATTACGGCCAGGGGTCGAGCAGGGAACATGCCGCACTGGCGCCCCGCTATCTGGGCGTCTGTGCAAAGATCGTCAAGAGTTTCGCCCGCATACACAAGGCGAACCTCTGCAACTTCGGCATCCTGCCGCTTACCTTCAGGAACCCGGATGACTATAAGCTCGTGCACAAGGGCTCACAAGTGACATTCCCGGATGTCAGGGAGAGAATCCTGCGGGGCGAACGGGAGATTCCGGCTGAAGTGGACGGCTCCACGATCATGACCCTCCTGGATGTCTCCGACCGCCAACGCCAACACCTCCTGGCAGGAGGGACGCTTAATTTTGTGAGAAAGAAGCTTGGGGTATAGGACATGGATCAAACGGTGAGGGTAAAAAATACCGGCCTGCGAGGAGTTCCTGTCGCTGATACGAAGATCAGCTTCATAGACGGGGAGCAGGGCATCCTGATCTATCGGGGATACCGCATCGAGGACCTGGCTGAGAAATCGACCTTCCTGGAGACCGCATGTCTCCTGCTCGACGGTGAGCTGCCCTCTGAGGAGCGACTGAAGTCCTTCACCGATGAGGTGCTGCGGGCGCGGGAAATACCGGCCCAAATCTGCGAGAGCCTCGCCTTATTGCCGAAAGATGCGGCTGCGATGGATATTCTCCAGGCAGCGGTGCCCCTGCTTGCGATCGCGGACCACGAAATCTCTGATGAAACACGGGAAGCCAACGTGAGAAAGGCGGTAAGGCTCATCGCCGGAATACCCTCTGTCGTTGCCGCCTGGAACAGGATACGAAACCGCCTCGACCCTCTGCCCCCCGATCCGGGCCTGTCGCATGCGGCCAATTTTCTCTGGCAATTTCACGGCACGAGACCGGATCCGGAGATCGCCCGCGATCTCGAGGTATGCCTCGTCCTCCATGCCGACCATACCTTCAACGCCTCGACCTTTGCGTGCAGGGAGGTGGTTTCGACACGCGCCCATATGTATGCGGGCGTCGCAGCCGGCGTCGGCGCCCTCTCGGGAAGCCTTCACGGAGGGGCGAATGCCCGTGTTATGAAGATGCTCATGGAGCTTCAGTCGGAAGAGGACGTGGCAGGCTGGGTAAAGGACCAGCTCGATAAGGGGCAGAGGATCATGGGCTTCGGCCATGCGGTGTACAAGACGACCGACCCGAGGGCAAAGATCCTCAGGGAAATGTCCCTCAGGCTCGGAGAGAAGCTCGGTCAGCCCCAGTGGCATCGCCTCTCGGTTGCGGTGGAAGATGCCGCTCTGGCGGAACTTGACCGGAGGGGAAAGCACACCCTGAAGCCGAACGTGGACTTTTACAGCGCATCCGTCTACCACCTGATGGGCATACCGCCTGATTTCATGACCCCTCTTTTCGCCGTGTCGAGGATAGCCGGATGGTGCGCGCACATCATAGAGGAGAAATTCGCCGAGGCGCAGGAAAAGCCGGCCCTCTACAGGCCCGAGTCAGACTATGTCGGCAACTACTGCGGAAAGATGGGCTGCGTCTACCAGCCGCTTAGGGAACGCCGCAGCGCCCCTTCCTCTCCATAGAGAACTCTGCGGCATTTCCGGCCTCTCACACTTTGCACTGGTATCCGTCAGGCAGCATCACCGCCCGTCATCTCCGGATGACAGGTCGATGATGCCGTAGACCAACAGGCGACCCGGATGCGGCCCTAATCAGGGACGCCGGGGTACACACCCGGCCTCATACATGTCTCCAGAGAAAATGGGCAATTATTTTTTCTTCTGCGCTGCCCTTTTCTAATCGAGCATCCATCAAGTGGTTCCAGGGTAAAGGGACATTCTCCCGCGGTCCCCGTATCATCCCTGATATGCGCTATCAACTCATTCACCCTGTTTATCACTGAAGCAACATCAACCCCGTATGCCCTGTTATTTCTTTCTTGTGTCTTCATAAATACACCTCTGCGCAATAAATAAGCGAACGTTTCTGATCTGGAAAAACCGGAGGCTGCAGAAGACTAAGCAGAAGGGGGAGAAAGGCTGGAACAGAAATAGTGATATCCTGCAAAGGCGTAGGGACTGTCGTTGTCCTGCACATGAGAATACTGCACAACAGGCGCAGGAGGATAGAGACACCCGCACCCTGCTGCCTGATTACCCGCGATGGCCGTCCCGGAGACATCATAATCGGAAGACGGTGCCCCTGCAGGACGACTTCTCAGGAGACTCCTGGGCGGAAAAAGCGTATGATCCCCCTGGTCCCTGAAATGCAGGGCAAGAAACTCGTGGAGAACAATCAGGAAGGAGTCTGTGGGAGCCCCTGATTCACCGTGCGTCAATGAAACGCTGCTGAGGTGATCCACGTGGATACTCGACAGCGGCATCGCAGAAAACACGGCGAAGTAGAGCAACAGTATCAGTTTGCACAGGGTTCTCATCGGCTTCAATCCCATACTGAAGAGACCGGGAGACAGCATCTCGGTATGCCTGATGAGGCGTCTTGTATGGTGCAGGAAATTGTCGGTCATCGAAATCACTCCAGAAGGCCAAGAGGTCCGGACGAAAACATATGAATGCGTTTTGCCGCCATGCCGTTGCCTCGTTGTCTGCCTTTATTACACAGCGAATCCTCCAGGTTGTCAATATTTAGTTATAATTAGTAGAAAATATAATAATGTGGCGCCATCGCCGGGCAGTGCTGCATTTATCCATCAGCTCATAGGGCAATGATCTAACAGCTCTTGTCTGCTACAATAATCCATCAGATGCATCTGACATCACGCCATAAGAGCCGTATCTATCGGCAGTCACGGCGACCCGGGTTCAGGTCCAGCCTGCCGCCCTGGAAGAGCGATCTCCTTATATCCCTCTGCAATGCAGGGGCTGAGTCTTCATGAAGACCTGGGGCAAAAGGATGCTCCTGTACCCCTTTTTTATTCTCGTCGGCCTTTATCTGGTACTGCTTGGTTATGCCTGGCTGAGCCAAGGCAACATGCTCTACTTCCCTTCCAGGGAGATCACCCTGACACCAGCGGATATCGGCCTTGCCTATGAAGACATCTCCCTCACTGCATCGGACGGCATGAAGATCGCTGCCTGGTACATTCCGGCAGCCACGGCAAGGGGGGTCGTGCTTTTCTCCCATGGCAATGCGGGCAACATCTCCGACCGGCTGGACTCGATCAGGATATTTCACAGCCTCAACCTCGGGGTTCTGATCTATGACTACCGCGGCTACGGCAGGAGCCAGGGGGCGCCGACCGAAGAGGGTACCTATAGAGACGCCCTGGCAGGCTGGGATTATCTGGTCAGTGTCCGGGGTATCTTGCCGGAAAAGATCATCCTCTTTGGCCGTTCCCTGGGAAGCGCCGTGGCGGCGGAAGTTGCCCTCAGGCGAAAGGCAGGCGCCCTCATCATCGAGTCCGGGTTCACCTCAGTCCCTGACCTCGGCAGCAGGCTCTACCCCTTCCTGCCCATCCGCCTCCTTGCCCGCTACCAATATGCGACCATTGACAAGGTGGGCAGAATCACTATCCCGAAGCTCATCATTCACAGTCAACAGGATGAGATCATCCCCTTTGAGCACGGACGTGCTGTCTTCGAAAAGGCGGCAGAGCCCCGGGAGTTTCTCCAGATCAGAGGCGGACATAACGAGGGATTCCTCGTCTCCGGCAGCCTTTACATAACCGGAATGGACCGTTTTCTCTCAAGACATTTCTGATTCTTCTACAGATCTTTTATATCCAGGGATTGAAATCATCTGCAAATCAGGGACAGTCCTGCTGCCCCGTATCCGCCGTTGCCACAAACACCCGATGGTATATCCCCCCCTTTCACGCCAGGGGCATGGTATTTGCTCTTTATTTTCAGACCTGACTAAAGAAAGGCTCAAAAAGAGTCGATCTAAAAGAAGGGAGATGCAGCATGCTTGAAGGGCCGGCAGCAGGGCAGTGCACGCTGTCAGCTTACAAACACATTACGAAAGCGAGGCTGATATGCTGGAGCTCCATAATAAGCTGGAAGAGTGCACGGTCTGCAGGCAGGAGTATACCTCGGTTCATGCCGAAGCGATGCCCGGAGTACACATATATATCTGCGAGTCCTGTCTCGAGGCGGCTAAATTCAATTTCATCTTCATCTGCATGGGATGCGGCAGGGTCTATATCAGGCCCAAGGCGGAGATGATCCGCAGGCTGCGGGACCCGGAACTCAGGAGGGCGTACACGGAGCATATGAATGAGTCGATCATCCAGGGCATCGACCGATGCATTAACTGCGATCCCGCGGGGATACTCAACTACGTGATGCCGACAGCCATGGACTGCTGAAGAAATCAGGAGTCGGATGTTCCTATGCGGTGAGAATGCCGGCTTCTGCTTTTCCGTCCAAGCGCCGCTTTTCGTGAGCAGGCGGAACCTCCTCCTGAATCGGGAATATTCTTCCCATCAGGTGACACTAATTGTCAGGCCCTGCTGCATTTGAGGCCTGACGCATGGAGCACGCATCAATGACGCTCTCTCTGCCTTTCTCTCCGGGCCACGATCCATCCTGCAGCGCCTGCCTTTTTGCTGCTCGCCTCTGAAAGAAGACCGCATAATGTACATTATCAGGTATCCTTGTCATTGCGAGGCAGGCTGTGTCAGAAGTTATAATAAGACCATCGATGAAGAGATTCTCCCTGCAGATAACCGTTGAGATGCCTGTCGGATCCGTCTCCGACTTCCTGGCCGGACATTCTGGTTTGTCGAAGTCAAGGGTGAAGGATGCGATGAATAAAGGCGCGGTACTGATCCGAAAGAAAGGAAAGATGCTGCGGCTCCGCAGGGCGACCGCCCGGCTGAACCCGGGGGACAGGATCGAATTCCATTACGACGAGGGCCTCCTCGCTATCATCCCGCCCTCTCCGACCCTCATCAGCGACCAGGGGCAGTACAGCGTCTGGCACAAGCCCGCGGGGCTGCTGGCACAGGGAAGTCTCTACGGCGATCATTGCTCCCTCGCGCGACAGGCTGAACTCTTCTTCGGTTGCAAAAGGGAGGTCTATCCCGTTCATCGCATCGACCGGGAGGCCTCGGGGATTATGCTCCTTGCCCACAGCCCCCAGGCGGCTGCGAGACTCTCCGGACTCTTCCGGGAAAATCGCATCGTGAAAAGATACAGGGTTGTGGTGCGTGGCGACCTGGCGGCTCAGGGCAAGAAAGGGTTCATCGACCTACCCCTCGACAGCAGACCTGCCAGGACAGAATACGAGGTGTCTTCGTATGATCCTGCAGCAGACACATCCGATGCGGACGTCTTTATTTCAACAGGGAGGCTGCATCAGATCAGAAGGCATTTTGACATGATCGGCCATCCGGTTATGGGAGATCCCCGGTACGGGAGAGGCAACAAAAACAGGCAGGGCCTCCGGCTCTCGGCCATATCCCTCTCCTTCCTGTGTCCCTTCAGTCGCCGCGCCGTAGCATTCAGTATCCCTCCGGCAGACTGAAACCCCCTAGGCTCAGAGGAGCACGTCCTGCTCAGCCTCCAACCGGTGCATAAGGGGGGTGTCGCCGTCTCCCACGGTCCATGCGATATTAAAGAGGTTGGACTGGCAGGAGGGGTTGGTACATATGTAGAGAGTCTGCCGCTGGGCTTCATCGCCGCTGTCCATGGTCTCCCACGTTTCCCACATCTCGTGGTCAGTGGTAGCAAGCTTACTGTGGCATACCGGACAATGCATCAAGGCACCTCCTCTTTTCGGCCTTTCTTTCTTCATCTATTGTTCGGCATCTTCGGGACAGGGCTTTAGCGGGGCAACGGGCCTGCTTGTGCCTTACGGCCGTTCCCTGCGATGGAGATTATTCCGGAGGAAAGTAAGGGGCTAAGGCCGGCTGCGCAGGGTCTCCTGAACCATCACCGCCACCTGCCGGAAGTTCACCTTGCCGCTTCCCATGCGGGGCAGGTCTTCCATGATAACAAACCGTTTCGGCAGGGCGATGGCAGGAAGCTTCCCGGCCAGCTGTTTGAGGACCTGTTTCTCATCGATCGCTGCGGTGACAGCAGCGACGATCCGGGCACCCTTCAGCGCGTCAGGCACCTCGACGATGCAGCACTCGGCCGACTCCCCGAGAAGCTCCTGCAGGGCATCCTCGACCTTGACGAGGGAGACCATCTCTCCGCCGATCTTCACAAACCGCTTAAGCCTTCCGGCATGCCAGAGGAACCCGTCAGTATCGATATACCCCATGTCGCCGGTATCGTACCAGCCATGCCTGATGCGCATGGACGTCTCCTCGAAGTCGTCGAGGTACCCTTTCATGACCAGGCTGCCCTTGACCAGGATCCTGCCGGTCTCGCCCGGGCCGCATTCCTGTCCGGTCTCGTAATTTTCGATGCGCACCTGCACGCCCGGCAGCACCTTCCCGATGCTCCCTGCCCGGTAATTTTCAAAGGTGTTCACGGATATGACCGGTGAAGTCTCGGTAGTGCCGTATCCCTCGAGGACCCTGATCCCGTGGCGTTCCAGGTACCCTGTGCGCAGGGCTTCAGGGCACTTATCCGCTCCGCTCACCACGATTCTGAAGCTCTTGAAGTCTCCCGGTTCCGACTTGCGGAGATATCCCCAGAGGAAACTGGGGGTGCCGGCCATGATCGTCACCCCCTCTTCCCTGATTATGTCGCATACCATCTTATAGTCGAGGGGATTGGCATACAGGACTGTTGTCATGCCGTGGCACAGCGGCGTCCAGAGATTCACCGTAAGACCAAAGACGTGAAAGAAGGGGAGGTTGGCGAGCATACGCTCCTCGTGGGAAATGGAGACAACGGAGCTGAAGCTCTCGACGTTCGAGCTGATGTTGCGGTGAGTGAGTTCTACCGCCTTCGGATCCTTCTCGCTGCCGCTCGTAAAGAGAATAACAACATTGTCGTCTTCGTCGCCTGCGTGGATCCTCCTGAAGATGAAAGACTCGGGCATCTTCGAGAGCAGCGCGGCCTTGATCTTGTCGACCCAGGAGACGCCTGCCATGATGTCCTCGATAAAGACCATGCCCTCCACCATTGGACAGCTGATCTTCTCGATGAGCGCCCGGGACGTGATGATCGTCTTGAAATTGCATTTCTTCTGTGCGTAGCGGGCATTCGATTCGGCGCCGGTCGAGTAGTTGATCATCACCGGGGTCCGCCCTGCCATCAGGGCTGCGAGAATGGAGAGGGCGGACCCGGCTGAGTTGGGAATCATGAGGCCGATAAAACCCTGTTCGAATCTCCGGTACTTCTCTGCGAGGATCAGGCTGGCGATAAGGGCCTTTGCGTACTTGATCCTCCTGCCGGTGGTACGGTCGACAAAGGCCTCCTTGCCGCCGTATTTCTTGGCGATCCTCACAAAGTGCCGGTGTAAAAGCATGATCAGAAGTTCCAGGTCAACTGGGCACTCAGGATGTTCACGCTGGCATCGTACGTCCCCTTCAGGCCTCCCCTGGTCTGCTCTTCAGGGCTCGCGACGCTCTTGTCGATCTTGGGGTCCTGCACAAACAGATGAGCATACCCGACGTTTACCAGAAAGCTCCGGGATATCTTATATCCGATACCGCCGGCGAGCCAGAGACGGCTGCCATCGGGGATGCGGGGTGTACGAAACATGGCGTCTGTAATGGGGGTTTCGTCATAGGCGATGCCTCCGCGGAATGTCCACGTTGCATCCGGAGTATAGGTAGCACCAACCGAATACCGCAGGCTGTCTCTCCATTTTGTCGTGGTGACACCGTCCGCCTGATACGGGTTGCTGAACTTGATGCGAAGTTCATCAAAGAGGCTCCAGTTGGTCCAGGTGACATCCGCCATGAGCGCCCACCTCGGGTTGACCCGGTGATACACGCTTACCGAGGCTGTATCAGGAAGCCTGATATGGCTGCTGATCGGCACATTCTTAAAGAGCGGGGCCTTCGAAAGCCCGGCCGGGACGTTCGAAAAACTGGAGTCTCCTTCGAGGCTATGCCTGACGCTCGACCGGTAGGCGACGCCTGCACGGGTCTTTTCCGAAAGCTGCAGCAAAAGACCGAGGTTGTATCCGATCCCCCAGTCGTCACCTTTCAATTCGACAAGACCGTCCGACTTCTGGGGGATGAGTTTCAGGGCTCCTGCAGGAATCCCCAGGGGAGCAAATGCCCCGACCGCATCAAGAGTGCCGAAGTCTATCGCGTTGGAGAGGGTCGCCTTCATATACTGGATGCTGATTCCGCCGCCGACGCTCACCTTGTCGTTGATCTTGACGGCAACAGAGGGGTTGATGTCGACCGTCATCACGTCGGACCTGAGGGCATGGTAACGCCCTACCCAGTCGCTGTCATAGTCCGTAGCCAGACCGAAGGGGGCGGTCACGCCGAGACCGACTGATATCGAGTCACTCAGCCTTCTCATGACGTAGAAATTCGGCACGCCCTTCGTGACCCCTGCATCACCGCTGTTTCCGCCGAGCAGCGGCACGCCTGTCTTCGCTTGCAGCACATGGGTCGATCCCTCATTGTGGAACTTGGCGGACGGCATGATAATGTGCACTCCCGCGACCGCCTGTGTGCCGTTCAGGAGGGTCATGCCAGCGGGATTGAAGAAGATGGTTGATGCGTCTTCAGCTCCGGCGGCTCCGCCGGCGAATGCATTGCCCAGGCCGCTGACACTCTGTTCGATGAGCGCGAAGCCGGAACCGAGAGCCGGGGCGGCCAGGACGGCGACCAAACAACATACTGCAAGAGACATGACTGTGCAGGTACGTATGATGCTGAGGCAGTGTTTCATGACAACCTCCCTTAAAGTTGTGGATATAAATCCCTTTGTTAACGGCCAGTTAAGTGCTGTTTCGCGGTCTTCCTCGGGCGTTGTGATAGGATACCTTTGCGTTCTGACAAAGTCAATGACGAAGAGGGCCTCAAAGGTCTGTCGACCGATGCCGCCGGATATTTTGCGGCGGCAAAAATAACTATTGACAACAGCAGAACCAATCAGTACAATCAGATTATTCAGACAATTCAGCCAAGAGGAGCGTAATGGCGATGAAGAAATCTGCCGAGTCATGTTGTCTGCCGGGAAAGGAAGTCGCTGAGTGCAAGGTGGAATCCATCATCACTGTCGACGAAAGAGGGCAGATGGTATTGCCCAAGGACCTCAGGGAGAAGGCCGGTATCGGCCCGGGTGATAAGCTGGCGGTCACGACATGGGAGAAGAATGGCGAGGTTTGCTGCATAACCCTCATGAAAGTAGAAGGTCTCGTTGCGATGGTCAAGGGCCGCCTCGGTCCAATCCTCAAGGAGATCCTGTAGGAGCCCGGCAATGGCTGAACTGAAGTTTCTATCCGCCGCAGAGGGAAAGTCCGAAGCGACCTGTTCTTGCCCGAAACCAACAGGACACCGGATATCGTCTGGTCAGCCGGAAGCACATCAGGCAGAGGTTGAAACTGTTCCGCACTGGGTCACCGGCACGATTGCGACACCGGCAGGCCTTGTCCCCGTTGTGTCACCAGCCCTGACAAGGGCTGACCTCTGGAGGCATGTCAGATGCAGGGTCAGCTCATTCAGGGATGCTTTTGCCCTTCGGCCGGGCCTATATGCCGTGGGTGCCCCTGACAGCACCTCAGAGGTACTCGTCAGCGCAAACTACAGGCTCAGCTTCGACCACCTCAGGCGGGAGCTGCAGGGTATGCATGTCTGGATCCTCGTCCTTGACACAAAAGGGATCAACGTCTGGTGCGCTGCCGGAAAAGGGACCTTTGGAACGGATGAACTGGTGCGGCGAATCAGCGCCTCGCACCTCGATAGGGTGGTGGAGCACCGCAGGGTAATCGTGCCGCAGCTGGGTGCTCCCGGCATAGCCGGCCTCCGGGTGAAACGGGCCACAGGCTTCAGGGTCCAGTACGGCCCGGTCCACGCGAGGGACATTCGGCCATATATTGAAGCAGGATGCCAGGCAACCCCGGAGATGAGGACTGTCGGCTTCTCCCTGCTTGACCGGCTCGTCCTGACGCCCATGGAGATCAACCCTGCGATGAAGAAGTATTTCCCTTTCTATGCTGCCGTCATCCTCGCCGCGTTCGGCCTTCAGCCCACGGGAATCATTTTCAGCTCGGCTTTGTCAGGCAGCCTGCCGTTCCTCCTGCTGGGCCTCCTGTCCGTTGTGGCCGGCGCCTTTCTGACGCCCCTTCTGCTCCCTCTCATCCCGTTGCGGTCATTTGCGGTCAAGGGGTGGATCGTCGGCCTCGTATCCGTCTTCGTGGCAGCTCAGGCAAGCCCGCTGCTCAACCCGGCCGGGGCGATCCTCCCTGTCATCACCTATCTCTTCTTTCCTCTGGCGAGTTCGTACATCGCCCTGCAGTTTACCGGGGCCACGACCTTTACCGGCATGAGCGGCGTGAGGAAGGAACTGAGAATAGCCATACCCATCTACGTCTCTTCAACGGTAATCTCCATTGTCCTGCTTCTTGTTTACAAACTCGGAGAATGGGGGATTCTATGAAGTATCTTCATAATGTCACAAGCCTGCAATTATCTCTCCGCAAATGCACCGGTTGCGGCACCTGTATCGATGTATGCCCTCATCGCGTCTTCAGTATTGAGGGCAGGAAAGCGGTCATCCTCGACAGGGACAGGTGCATGGAATGCGGGGCCTGCGCCATGAATTGTCCCTCCGGGGCGTTGTCGGTCGATAAAGGGGTCGGCTGCGCTGCAGCCCTCATCAACAGCATGATTACCGGCGGGGAACCCACCTGCGGATGCGAAAAGTCCGGCGCCGACGGGTGCTGTTGAACTTCTCCGGAGAGATCCGCCATGCACGATGAAGAAGGTGAATTCCGGCAACTCTATTCCCTCTTCCAGCCCAGAATACATCGTTATCTCACCCGCCTGGCAGGAGAGGACGAGGCAGACGACCTTACCCAGGAGGTGTTCTTCAGGGTCAGCCGGTAAAAGGGCGTTCTGTCAGTATGGCGAATCTGCAAAACCGCGCCACGCATTATGATAGCAGCCCGGCTCGGGCCGATCCACTTTCGGCAGGAAACCCACTCTGCCGGGTTGATGACCCCAGCGGTTGCCGGCCCCCCCCGGATGACTAAAGTTTTCCCCATAAAAACCGATTAAAAATAGAACAGGGTAGTGCCGGGTAGTGCGAGGGTCATCAGTAAGGGATGCCGGACGAACGGAGCGTTTGCGCGTCGGGGTTTTCACCGTGTGATGATATGGACTCCCGGATGAGCGGTCTGCCGACCGCATGCCGGCAAATATTATCTTGAAGGAAGGATATTGGGAGGGAAGTTCAGGATGTTCCACTGGATCAATGACTTAAGTCTGAGGAAAAAGCTCTACCTGGTCTTCGGCATCATGGTTACCTGTGCGGTGGGGGGCATCATCATCGGCCAGATGACGCTGGCAAGGGTACAGGTCGGCGGCACCGTATATTCCGAGATAATGGGCCAGATGCAGGCTGCACATGACATGTCAAAACTTCTCCTCAGCATTAACCTTGCGAGGGGACGAACGGCCGCATTGATGTCGGAAACGGACCGGCAGAAGCAGACAGAGCACGTTGAGGCGATAAAAGCGCAGACAGCCGCGATCGATGGACTCTTCACCAGCCTTGAGGCCGCTACCGGCCAAAGCGACCTCCCTGCTGCCAAGACCTCGATATCAAGGGCCAAAGAAGCATGGAATGCACTCAGGGAGACGCGCGACAACACGATCATTCCGCTGGTTTTAAGAAATGAACGGGAAAAGGCCCAGGAACTCGCCGGAGGAACCCAGGCAGAACGGTTCGCGACGATGGCCGGGGCTGTCGCAGATGCTGACGCCGCGCTCAACAGGAACATCGGGAAACTGGCCGACAAGGTGAAGAAGGAATCGGAGATATTGAGAATAGCCTACGCTTGCGGGGGAAGCATCTTTGTTCTCTTCCTCGTGATCATAGCCAGGTTCTTTTCGTCAAACATCATCTCGCCCATTGTTATGGTATCGCGTCAATCCCGCGCCATGGCTGAAGGCGACTTTCATTTTGAAAAATCAGCGGGCAGCAGAAGAGACGAAATCGGCATGATGATGAATGACTTTGCCCTCATGTCGGAGAAGATCTCGGCTGTTGTTGGCCGGATAAAGTCAGGGATAATGAACCTGTCATCAGCGTCAGAGGAGTTGTCCACCACAGCGGACAGCCTGAGCCGGGGGACACAGGAACAATCCCAGCAGGGCAGCGACGTAGTGCGGGCGGTGTCCGAGATGTCCCACACCATCATGGATGTCGCCAAGAACGCCAGTCAGGCGGCTGCGGCGACGCAGGACTCCTCCGGCATGGCCACAGGCGGCAAGGAGATCGTGGGGACGACAGTCAGTTCAATGCTTACCCTGGCTGACGATGTAAAGAAGGCGACGGACACCATCAGGGATCTCGACCGGAGCGCTGTTCAGATCGGTGAGATTGTGGCCGTGATCAGCGACATCGCCGATCAGACAAACCTCCTTGCCCTGAATGCCGCCATCGAGGCGGCGAGGGCGGGCGAGCAGGGCAGGGGCTTCGCGATTGTGGCCGACGAGGTGAGAAAGCTGGCCGAAAGAACGGCCAAGGCGACAGGCGACATAAAACAGAAGATAGCGTCCATCCAGGAGGAGGCGGGCAAGTCCGTGGCGGTCATGCAGAAGGGCAGCGCCGAGGTGGAAAAGGGTGTGACCATAGCCCGGGAGGCGAGCCAGTCCATGGATACAATTGTGAGGTCTTCATCAGATGTTGTTGATATGGTCCAGAGGATAGCCGTTGCAACGGAAGAGCAGTCCGCAACGGCAGAGCAGATAACGCACAACATGGGGAGCATGACAACTCTCATCAATCAATCCGCCGAGGCAACGGAGCACATCAATCAGGCTGCCCGCAACCTCGCTCATCTATCCCTGGAGATACAGGGACATATGGAGTGGTTCAGATCAAACGGCCACGGCCCGGCGTGATCCTGCGGTCCCGGTCGTGACGCTCATCTGCCTTTTAGAAGCGCAGGGATCGGCTGCCTGTCCTGAAGAACAGACTTCTTCGCTCATGTCTTTCATGCACTGACAGATCCTCACGGCGACACGGCATGGCTGTGCTGCCGACAACTGAATTCCCCTAAAAACCAGGCATCATCACCCTGCCCGAAGTTTCGAGTTGCAAGAGCGGTTTGTGGAAGGTCTGCCGTTGCGACCTATGCGGATAACGTTGCCGGTGATACACTGTAACCGGAGAGATCTCCTCCCGCCTATCGCTCTGCCTTCGGGGAGATCGTACTACCAGGAATAGACGCCGCGAGGAGAGAACTGAACCGGAAAGCGTGCATGCCGCCACCCTGAAGGGAATGGTACAAAGCATGAGCGAACTGAGATATATGGCAAATGCAGCGTTCAGAATAGTGTGCGTGGCTCTCTGGATGCTATGTGCACAGGGCTGCAAACAGGCGCCGCAGGACACAGGCCCCCGGTACAGTTTCTCGCCTTCATCCGAAACAATACCTGTTTATCACTTTGCAGTACATCCGCTCCACAATCCGACCAAGCTGATGCAGGCATATCAGCCGCTTGTCGATTACCTGAACTCCCGCTTGACGGGAGCGCATCTCATTCTTGAGGCTTCAAGAGATTACGCCAATTTCGAGGAGAAGTACCAGGCCTGCAAGCCGGAATTTCTCCTGCCGAACCCCTGGCAGACACTCCAGGCCATGAAGGCCGGATACAGCGTCATAGCCATGGCTGGAGAGCCGAAGGATTTCAGGGGCATATTCATAGTGCGCAAAGACAGCGGCATCAGGCAACCCTCCGACCTGAAAGGCCAGGCGGTCAGCTACCCGTCACCCACCGCCCTTGCAGCCTGCATCATGCCTCAATATTTTCTGCACGCACGGGGGATCGACATCAACAGGGCCATCGTTAACCGCTATGTCGGCTCGCAGGAGTCCTCCATTATGAACGTCTATTTAAAAATAACGCTTGCCGGAGCGACCTGGCCCCCTCCCTGGAGGTCCTTTCAGAAGGAGCATCCCAGGGAGGCCGCTGAATTAAAGGTTATGTGGGAAACCGAGCCGCTTGTCAACAATTCCGTCATGATACGCCGCGACCTCCCGGTCGCCATACGGGAACAGGTTCGCAAATTTCTGGCAGTGCTTCATGAGACCGATGCAGGGAAAGCGATACTTGCAGGCATGGAAACCGCGCGCTTCATTCCGGCCACGGACGAGGACTACGAGGTAGTGCGTTCTTACGTGGAGCGGTTCGAAAGGGAGGTGCGGAAGGTGGAGACCAGATGAAGCTTCAGGATGTCCGGGACTTTCTGTTGGGGACCCTGCGCGGCCGCCTGATCCTCGGTGTCGCCCTCGTGCACGCGGTCCTGATGACGCTTTTCATCATAGACCTGACAGTGCGTCAGCGCGCTATGCTGCTCGATCGCCAGGAGGAGGCGGCGACGGCGCTCTCGCAATCTCTTTCCACCTCAGCAGCGGGGTGGCTTGTGGCTGACGACATCTCAGGCCTCCAGGAGCTGGTCGAGGCCCAACGCCGCTATCCTGAACTCATCTTTGCGATTCTCGCTGACAAAGGCGGCCGCATCCTGGCACATACGGACAAGTCCAGGGAGGGCCAGTTTCTGCTCGACCTTCCCCCGGAGGTCCGCCAGAAAGTCATCATCAAAACACCCGGTCTGGTAGACGTCGCTGTCCCCGCCATGCTCGGAGGTAAGCATGTGGGGTGGGCGCGCGTCGGCGTGGGACAAAAAGTGGCCGGGATGAAGCTGTCGAAGATTACTCTCAGCGGGATGCTGTATGCGGTTGCCGCGATTGTTATCGGGTCGGGGATTGCATGGGTGATGGGACGCCGTATCACTCAAAGGCTCTATGCGGTCCAGAGCACGATCAACAAGGTCAGGGCAGGAAGTCATGAAGCCCGCTCCCAGATCTCCGGGACCGACGAGGCTGCCCTGCTGGCGCGGGAGTTTAATGCCATGCTGGACTCTCTGGCGAAAAGGGACGCTGCATTGAGCGCGAGCGAGGCCCGTTTCAGGAAGCTCTTCAATTCAGCTGCAGTGCCCCTTTGTTTCGTGAACAGGGAAGGTGTGCTGGTTGATATCAATGACCGCTTTGTGAAGACCTTCGGATACACGCACGACGATGTGCCGACTCTTGCCGAGTGGTGGCAGCTAGCCTACCCGGACCCCGACTATCGACGCTGGGTGGTTCCCACATGGGAAGCCGCTGTGCGGCAGGCCTCACAGGAACAGGCAGAGATCGAACCCATTGAGTACCGGGTGACCTGCAAGAACGGAGATGTGCGCACCATGGTTATCTCCGGAACTGCACTCGAAGATAATTTTCTTGCCACTTTTTTCGACATCACCGAGCGGAAGCAGGCGGAGGAGTCCTTGTTGCGGCAGTCGCGGCTTCTGGAGACATTCTTCGAAAACACGTTAACTTCCCTGGCCCTACTCGACAGGAATTTCAACTTTATACGAGTCAACGAGGCATATGCCCGCAGTGATAACCGCGCTGTATCGGATTTTCCGGGTCATAACCATTTCGAGTTCTATCCTTCCGAGGCCAGGGCCGTATTCGAGCAGGTCGTTGCATCCGGGCAGCCCTATGAAACTTTTGCGCGACCCTTTGTCTATCCGGACCGTCCGGAACGGGGCGTGACCTACTGGGACTGGACTCTGGTTCCCATTCTCGACGAGGCGGGAAGGGTGGAAACACTTATTTTCTCCCTGCATAATGTAACCGGGCGCAAGCAGGCGGAGGAGGCGCTGCAAAAGAGCGAGAGCTTTCTCGACAGCATCGTAGAAAATATCCCTGATATGATCTTCGTAAAGGAGGCCTCTGAACTCCGCTTCGTCAAATTCAACAAGGCGGGCGAAGAACTCCTCGGATATTCCAGGGAAGAACTGATCGGCAAAAGCGATTATGACTTTTTTCCCCGGGATGAGGCGGACTTATTTGTCGAGAAGGACAGGGAGGTCCTTTCAGGCAAGAATCCGGTAGATATCCCTGAGGAGATAATTCATACCGTGCATCTTGGCAGAAGGTTGCTGCACACCAAGAAGATAGCAATTCTGGACAAGGAGGGGAAGCCGGAATACCTGCTCGGAATCTCGGAGGATATCACAAAGCGAAAGCAGACCGATGAGGCCTTGCGCAAGAGCGAGGCATTCGTGAAGAGCATCCTCGAAACGGTTGATGAGGGGTTCATCGTCGTGGACAGACAATACAGGATATTGTCCGCCAACAAGGCCTTTTGCAGTTCCGTAAGACTGCCTGAGGGACAGATCCTGGGACAGCCCTGCTACAAGGTTGCCCACCATATCGACAAGCCGTGTTTCGAAGCCGGAGTGGATTGCGCCGTCAGGCGCACGTTCGAGACGGGGATGCCGTCCTTCGCATAACACACGCATATGACAGACCTCGGCGCCCGGCACTATGCTGAAACAAAATCGTATCCTCTCACCGACTCATCCGGGGCCGTGATTTCAGCGATAGAGACCATCACCGATATCACGGATAAAAGAAAACTGGAGGAGCAGCTCCGTCAGGCTCAGAAGATGGAGGCAGTAGGAACACTTGCCGGCGGCGTGGCCCACGACTTCAACAACATCCTTACGGCGATCATCGGCTATGCGACTCTCTCGAAGATGAAAATGCAGGCCGACGACCCGCAGCGTGCTTCCATCGATCAAATCCTGTCGTCGGCGGAGCGGGCCGCGCATTTGACCCAGAGCCTGCTCGCCTTCAGCAGGAAACAGATCATTAACCCGAAACCGGTGAACCTGAACGACATCGTCAAAGGCGTGGAGAAACTCCTTCAGAGGCTCATCGGAGAAGATATCGAACTGTCCACCCGTCTTGCCGGTGCAGATCTCGTTGTCATGGCAGATGCGGGCCAGATCGAGCAGGTGCTGATGAACCTGGCAACCAATGCGCGGGACGCCATGCCCGACGGCGGGGTTATCACGCTCACCACGCAGGGGTTGGACCTCGACGAAGACTTCATGAAGGTCCATGGATTCGGCAACCCGGGAAGGTATGCGGTAATCTCCGTGTCAGACACCGGTTGCGGCATGGACGAGGCGACCCGCGAAAAAATATTCGAACCCTTCTTTACGACCAAGGAACTCGGAAGGGGCACGGGACTGGGGCTGGCGATCGTATACGGAATCGTGAAGCAGCATAACGGAAACATCGCGGCATACAGCGAGCCAGGGAAAGGCACGACGTTCAGGATGTATTTGCCGCTCATCACCTCTTCGGTGGAGGAGCCCCCGGCACTGCCCGCTGCGCCGCCGCTGGGAGGAACGGAGACCATTCTCCTTGCCGAGGACGACAAGGACGTGCGAAGCCTGACCATGGCCGTTCTGCAGGGTTTCGGATACCACGTTATCGAGGCCGTGGACGGGCAGGATGCCCTCGCCAAGTTCCGCAAACACATGGCCGACATCGATCTGCTCCTCGTCGACGTTGTCATGCCGAAGATAGGCGGCCGCGATGTATACGATGCCGCCAAAACCATCAGGCCCGGCATTAAGGTCCTTTTTTCAAGCGGCTATCCCGCTGATATCATTCATAAAAAGGGCATTGTCGATGAAGGGCTGCAATTCATTTCGAAACCCGTTCGTCCTGGCGACCTCCTGAGGAAAGTCCGGGAGGTTCTTGACGAAAAGCCATAGACAAAAATCGCGGTTTTATCCCTAGCCTGTCCCCCTAATCAATCGCATACGGCCGGTCTCTTCTTGCCCCGAATATTTCTATTGACACCCCTGAGAGCCGCTTTCTATGATACTGCCGAGGCGGATAACCATGTTTTCTGGAAAGGGAGGAATA
>JAKAHR010000035.1 GCA_021825365.1 Nitrospirota bacterium
GGGGGACAACGTGTCCCTTTCGGTAGAGCTGATCTCGCCGATAGCGATGGAGAAGGAACTGAGGTTCGCCATACGCGAAGGCGGCCGTACCGTCGGAGCCGGAGTCGTTACCGAGGTATTGGAGTAAGCGATGAGGGATATCATATTGTTGCAGTGCACGGAGTGCAAGAACAAGAACTATTCGACGATGAAAAACAAGAAGAACACGACGGAAAAGCTCCAGATGAGCAAATACTGCAGGAGCTGCAGGAAGCATACGGCGCACAAGGAGACAAAGGCGTAATCCGTAATGCGAAATCAGCCAGGCGTCGGGAAGAGCAGGGCCGGTTACGCAACACGCTTTACGATTACGGGAACTACAGGCCAGTAGCTCTAACGGCTAGAGCATCGGACTCCAAATCCGAGGGTTGGGGGTTCAAATCCCTCCTGGCCTGCCACTTTTGACGAGGATGGCATGATAGAGAAGATTAAGCAGTTTTTCAGGGAAGTGCAGGTGGAGACCAAGAAGGTCGTGTATCCCGGCAGGGATGAACTGGTGGGGTCCACCTGGATTGTCATCATTACGGTAATTGTCGTATCCGTCTTTCTCGGTATCATAGACCTCAGCCTTACGAAGCTCGTAGGGCTGGCGATACGGTAGCCCCATGGCGAAGAAATGGTATGTGGTACATACCTATTCGGGGTTCGAGGAGAAGGTGCGGCTTTCCATTGAGGAGAAGGTGGAGACCCAGAGCCTTCAGGAGAAGATAAGCAAGATCCTTATCCCGACGGAACGGGTAGTTGAATTGCGCGCCGGGAAAAAGCGCGAGAGCGACAAGAAGTTCTACCCGGGGTATATCCTTGTCGAACTGGAACTCGACGATGAGACATGGCACCTCGTCAAAAGTACTCCGCGGGTGACCGGATTCGTGGGCGGCAAGCATCCTGTGCCCATCCCTGAAGAAGAGGTCGAGATCATCATGCAGCAGGTGGAGAAGGGCCCGGTGGCCCAGGTGAAGACCCAGTTCCAGAAGGGCGAAAACGTGAGGATCATCGACGGGCCGTTCAGTAACTTCAACGGCTTTGTGGATGACGTTGACATAGATCACGGCAGACTGCGTGTTATGGTGAGCATATTCGGCAGGCAGACTCCCGTGGAATTGAATTTTTTCCAGGTAGAAAAAACCTAAATCATTTTCAGGCAGGACAGCAGGCAGGAGGATAAACAACAATGGCTACGAAACAGATGGTTGCCCAGGTTAAACTTCAGATTCCGGCAGGCAAGGCAACCCCTGCGCCCCCGATCGGCCCGGCCCTCGGCCCGCACGGGGTGAATATCATGGAGTTTTGCAAGGCGTTCAACGCCCAGACCCAGGCGCTGGGAGATACGATCATCCCGGTGGTGATGACGGTCTATCAGGACCGCTCGTTTACATTCATAACCAAGACGCCGCCGGCATCTGAACTGGTCAAGAAGGCAGCGGGGATCATTAAGGGTTCGAGCACGCCCAACAAGGACAAGGTGGGCAAGGTCACTACGGCGCAGCTCAGGGAGATCGCCCAGACGAAGCTGCCCGATCTCAACGCATACTCTGTCGATGAGGCGATGCTGATTATCGCCGGCACCGCAAGGAGTATGGGCGTTGACGTGGTGGAATAAGAGGGAGGTGGTTCAATGGGCAAGAAGATAGATGCAGCGAAAGAAAAAGTGGACCGCGCCAAAGAGTATCCCATCGAGGATGCGATAAAGCTCGTTAAGGAGATGGCGTACGTCAAGTTTGACGAGACCGTCGATCTGGCCTTTAATCTCGGGGTCGACCCCCGGAAATCTGACCAGATGGTCCGGGGCACCGTCGTCCTTCCGCACGGGACCGGCAAGAGCGTGCGGGTCCTTGTCTTTGCCAAGGGCGAAAAGGAGAAGGAGGCCCGGGACGCGGGCGCCGATTTCGTGGGCGCCGAGGACATGGTCGAGAAGATCACCAAAGGCTGGCTCGATTTCGACAAGGTTGTGGCTACTCCGGATATCATGGGTGTTGTCGGCAGGCTGGGGAAGGTCCTCGGCCCGCGAGGGCTGATGCCGAACCCCAAACTCGGCACCGTCACCTTTGATGTCGGCAAGGCGGTCAAGGAGATCAAGGCGGGCAAAGTAGAATACCGGGCAGAGAAGGCCGGTGTTGTTCACGTGCCGATCGGCAAGGTCTCTTTTGATCAGCAGAAGCTGGTGGACAACGCCAAGGCGATCATCGAATCCGTGGTGAAGGCGAAGCCCTCGACCAGCAAGGGGAAGTACATCAAGAAGGTGAGCGTTTCCTCGACGATGGGGCCGGGGCTGAAGATCGACGTTGCTTCAGTATCATAAAGGTATGTAACCGGCGGATGCCGCCGTATATTAGTCGGAGACAGTAGGCGCAGCAGCTTAAACGGTCTGAACGATTCCGCCGACCGGAACGGTCGGTGGTTCAGGGCCAGCCTACCGAGGCTAACCGGGCAAGTGGGAAGTGAGAAATAAGAACGACGAAGCGGACAACCAGAAGGGCCTGCCTCCCTGTTCTCATTTCTTATCTCCTATTTGTATAGTTGGGTCTCCGGGAAAGGAGGTCGACACTGAATAAGGAACAAAAGGGACAGCTTATCGCTGACCTCAAAGAAAGATTTTCCAAGGCAAAGGCGGTCGTCTTTACCGATTACCAGGGTATGACTGTCGCCGATCTCACTGAACTGAGAATATTGCTTCACAAGGCTGCCCTGGATTACAGTGTGGTGAAGAACACGCTGGCCAGGATCGCTTCCCGCGATACCGGCATTGCTGCTGCGGCGGATTTGTTCAAGGGACCGGTGGGTATTGCCATCGGGTATGACGATCCGGCCCTGGCTGTCAAGAAGGTCATCGATTTCTCCAAGAAGCACGAAAAGCTCCGGATTAAGGGGGCCATCCTCGAAGGCAAGGTCTTCGATTCGAAGGAGCTGAAGGAGATAGCGGAACTGCCGTCACGAGAGGTCCTGTTGTCGATGATGGCGGGTGTCTTCCAGGCGCCTCTAAGCAAGATGGCCGGCGCCCTCGCGGCTACGGTTAGCAGCTTCGCATACGCCATGGAAGCGCTGAAGGGCAAGAAAGACAATTAAGAGTTTATACATGATTAAAAGGAGGTTTGCATAATGTCTGTTACAAAGGATCAGGTTTTTGAATTCATCGATAACATGACCGTTATCGATATGTCGAAGTTCATCAAGGAATTTGAGGAGCGGTACGGCGTTACCGCTGCCGCCCCCGTGGCGATCGCGGCCGTGGGTGGCGCTGCTGCTGCAGCACCCGCCGCAGAGGAGAAGACGAGTTTTGATGTCATCCTCTCCGGCGCGGGAGACAAGAAGATCCAGGTAATCAAGGTGGTCAGGGAACTGACCGGACTTGGCCTGAAAGAGGCAAAAGACCTTGTCGATGGTGCTCCGAAGCCGGTGAAGACCGGCGTCTCAAAGGAGGAGGCCGACTCCATGAAGGCCAAGCTGGAAGAGCAGGGAGCAGCAGTAGAAATAAAGTAGAAATCGTGCTAAAGGTTGAATACGGGGTAGGGGTCGCTGAGTATTGCCGGCCCCTGCCTTCGCCTTTATCCGGAGAAGGAGATCTATGGCAAGGGTTTTAAGAAAAAGATTGGATTTTGGCAAGGTTCCCCAGTTCCTCGAAGTCCCCAATCTCATAGAGATACAGAAGAGGTCTTTCGACAAGTTTCTCCAGAAGGACCTCGGTCCGGCGAAACGGGAGGAGACCGGATTGCAGTCGGCTTTTCTCAGCGTTTTCCCGATCACCGACTATAACGAGACCGCGGAGATCGAATTTCTGGGATATACGGTTGGCGAGTCCAAGTACACCGTCAGGGAATGCCTCCAGAAGGGGACAACCTATGCAGCGCCCATCAAGATCAGCGTCAAGCTCAACCTGTTCGAGGTGGAATCCGACGAAAAGCGCAAGCTCAAGGAATCGAGGGAGCAGGAGGTCTACATCGGCGAGATGCCGATGATGACCGATACCGGCACCTTTGTCATCAACGGCACGGAACGTGTCGTGGTGAGCCAGCTCCACCGTTCTCCGGGCGTCTTTTTCAGCCATGATAAGGGCAAAACCCACGCCAGCGGCAGGCTCCTGTATTCCGCTCGGGTCATCCCCTCGCGGGGATCATGGCTCGATTTCGAATTCGACACAAAAGACATCCTCTATGTACGGATCGACCGCAGGAAGAAGCTGCCGGCAACGATTGTTCTCAAGGCCCTCGGCTATACGAATGAGGACCTGCTCAAGACTTTTTACCCGGTTGACACCATCCAGATCAAGGGTGGTTTGCAGTTCTCTCTTGTTGTTAATGACGTTCACGTGGGTATGAAGGTATCAAAAAATATCGCTTCCCCTGACAATAAGGAAGTCATTGTCAAGGAGGGGAGCAAGATCACCAAAGTTGCCGTGAAGAAGATGGAGGCTGCGGGCATCAAGACGATCCCCATCACCCGGGAGGAGATCGTTGGCAGGATCGCCCTGAAGGACATCGTTGATCCTGAGACCGGTGAGGTCGTTGTTGAGGGCAATGAGATTCTGACTGAGGATGCATTCAAGAAGATCCTTTCGCTGAAGATAGACACACTCAATCTGCTGTTTATCGACAACGTTCATTATCTTCCTTCCCTTCGTGATACCCTGCTGACCGATAAGGTGAACACGCAGGAGGAAGCTCTCATAGAGATTTATAAGAAGCTGCGGCCCGGAGAGCCGCCGACGCCGAAAGCGTCCCGCGAACTCTTCAGCGGCCTTTTCTTTGATCCCAAGCGGTACGACCTGTCGCCCGTGGGCAGGCTCAAGCTCAATAAGAGGCTGAACCTTGATATTACGCTGGACACCAAGGTCCTAACGGACAAGGACATTATCGAGATCGTCCGGTATATCCTGAGCCTCAGGACGGGCAAGGGAGAAGTCGACGATATCGACCACCTCGGCAACCGGCGTATCAGGGGAATCGGCGAACTCCTCGAGAACCAGTTCCGCATCGGGCTGGTCAGGATGGAGCGCGCCATCAAGGAAAAAATGACCCTGACCGAGCTCGAGACCGCCATGCCGCATGACCTGATCAACTCCAAGCCGGTCATGGCCGCGGTGAAGGAATTCTTCGGATCGAGCCAGCTCAGCCAGTTTATGGACCAGACAAACCCCCTCTCCGAGATCACGCACAAGCGGAGGCTGTCGGCCCTGGGGCCTGGCGGTCTCACCAGGGAGCGGGCCGGTTTCGAGGTGCGTGACGTGCACCCTACGCACTACGGCAGAATATGCCCTATCGAAACACCGGAAGGGCCGAACATCGGCCTGATCACCTCCCTCGCCTCCTATGCGCGGGTCAACGACTACGGTTTCATCGAGGTCCCCTACCGGAAGGTTACCAACGGAAGAGTAACCGAAGAGGTCCATTTTTTCTCGGCCATTGAGGGCGAGAAGTTCATCATCGCGGAGGCTACGTCTCCCGTTGACAAGAAGGGGAACCTCATCGGCGAATCCGTCTCCGCACGTGAAGGCGGCGACTTCAGGATGGTGACGCCCCATGAGGTGCAGTACATGGACGTCTCGCCGAAGCAGGTCGTGGGCATATCAGCCGCGCTCATCCCCTTCCTCGAAAATGACGACGCCAACAGGGCCCTCATGGGCTCCAACATGCAGCGCCAGGCTGTGCCGCTGCTGATACCCGACGCGCCCATCGTAGGCACGGGCATGGAGTTTGTGGCTGCACGCGACTCCGGCGCCCTTGTGCTGGCAAGAAGGGCGGGCAGGATCGAGAGCGTGGACGCATCTCGCATTGTGGTGAGGGCCTCCGGCAGTGAAGGCGGCGTCGATATCTATAATCTGGTCAAGTTTCAGCGGTCGAACCAGGCCACCTGCATCAATCAGAGGCCGTTCGTCAAGGTGGGCGAAGCCGTCAGGAAGGGCGACGTTCTTGCAGACGGCCAGTCGACTGACTTGGGCGACCTTGCCCTCGGCCAGAACGTGCTGGTCGCCTTCATGCCGTGGGGTGGATACAACTTTGAGGATGCTATCCTGCTGAGCGAGCGGCTTGTCAAGGATGACGTCTACACCTCGATTCATATCGAGGAGTTCGAGGTCGAGGCCCGCGAGACGAAACTCGGCTCTGAAGAGATCACCCGTGACATCCCCAATGTAGGGGAGGAGGCTCTCAAGGACCTGGACGAAAGCGGCATCATCAGGATAGGCGCTGAGGTGAAGCCGGGCGACATCCTCGTCGGCAAGGTGACGCCCAAGGGCGAGACCCAACTTACGCCCGAGGAGAAGCTCCTCAGGGCCATCTTTGGCGAAAAGGCCGAAGAGGTAAAGGAGAGCTGCCTCTACGTGCCTCCCGGCATCGAGGGTACGGTCGTCGATGTCCGCATATTCTCGCGAAAGGGCATCGCCAAGGACGAGCGGGCGAAGTTCATCGAAGAGGAAGACATCCAGAGGCTGCAACGTGACCTCGAGGAAGAGGTGGTGGTGATCAAGGAGGACAAGTTCAAGAAACTCCGCGAGCTCATCACCGGACAAAAGGCGTCTGATGACGTAAAACACTCCAAGACAAAAGAGGTTCTCAGCCCGGCAGGCAAGACCATTTCCGCGAAGCATCTTGAGGGCGTCAGGGACGAACACCTCATGCGGATCAAGGTCGAAAATGCAACGGTGCAGGAGAAGATCGATACGATAAACGGTGAGGCGAACCAGTATATCAAGGAGCTGGAGGCCCGCTACGACGAGAAGGTGGACCGCCTGAGGAAAGGCGATGAACTGCCTCCGGGCGTCAATAAGCTGATCAAGGTCTACATTGCCATGAAGCGCAAGATCCAGATCGGCGATAAGATGGCAGGACGCCATGGCAACAAGGGTGTTGTGGCGATGATCCTCCCGGAGGAAGATATGCCGTACATGCCTGACGGCAGGCCGGTGGACGTTGTCCTCAACCCTCTGGGCGTTCCCTCCCGAATGAACGTCGGCCAGATTCTCGAGACCCACCTGGGCATGGCGGCGAAAGGTATCGGCGAGAGGATCGGCGAGATGTTCGACAAGGGCAATCAGCTGGTAGCGGTCAGGAAGTTCATTAAAGAAGTCTTGAAAGATACCCTGTCGCAGGAATACGATGAGAAGAAGATCGGAGACTACCTTGATAGCCTGGGCGATAAAGACGTCAGGGACATCGCGGTCAACGGCCTGCCGATCGCATCCCCGGTATTCGAGGGAGCCAGGGAAACAGAGATCAAGAACCTGTTCAGGAAGGCCGGAATGTCCCCCACAGGTCAGATACAGCTGCATGACGGCAAGACCGGTGAAGCCTTCAAGAGGGCGGTGACGGTCGGGTATATGTACATGCTGAAGCTGCACCACCTCGTAGATGACAAGATCCATGCCCGGTCCATCGGCCCATATTCTCTGGTTACGCAGCAGCCGCTGGGTGGTAAGGCGCAGTTCGGTGGCCAGAGGCTCGGCGAGATGGAGGTCTGGGCGCTCGAAGGATACGGGGCTGCGTATACGCTCCAGGAATTCCTCACTGTCAAGAGTGATGATGTCACCGGCAGGGCGAGGATGTATGAGGCGATCGTCAAAGGAGACGCGATGCTCGAGCCGGGCGTCCCGGAATCCTTCCATGTGCTAATAAAAGAACTCCAGAGTCTTGGACTCGACGTTGAGCTTCTGGAGAAAAAGAAGAAGGGGGAGTAAATGGCAGAAGATATTTACGCCATTTTTCAGAAGCCCAAGAATCCCACGGATTTTGAGGCGATACGGATAAAGCTTGCCTCTCCGGACAGGATCAGGGAATGGTCTTACGGAGAGGTGAAAAAGCCGGAGACGATCAACTACCGGACCTTCAAGCCGGAGCGCGACGGACTGTTCTGCGCGAAGATCTTTGGCCCGATCAAAGACTGGGAGTGCATCTGCGGCAAGTATAAGAGGATGAAGCATCGCGGCATCGTCTGTGACAAGTGCGGAGTCGAAGTGATCCAGTCAAAGGTGCGGCGCGAGAGGCTCGGCCATATTGAGCTCGCAACGCCGGTTGCCCATATCTGGTTTCTCAAGGGCGTGCCGAGCCGCATCGGCACCCTTCTTGATATGACGATGCGGAACCTCGAGAAGGTGCTCTATTTTGAGAGCTATATCGTTATTGATCCCGGGGATACGGGCCTCAAGGCAAAGGAGCTCCTGAGCGAGGACGACTACAAGAAGAAGATCAGCGAGCTGGGGTCCCGGTTCAAGGCGGGCATGGGTGCCGAGGCGATACGGGAACTCCTCAAGGCCCTTGATATGGACGGCCTGGCGGAAGATCTCAAGACAAAAATCAGAGAAGCCGTCTCGCTCGGCGTGAAGAAGAAACTCACGAAGAGACTGAAAGTCGTCGAGGCCTTCCGGAAGTCGACCAATAAGCCCGAATGGATGATCATGGACGTCATCCCCGTGCTGCCTCCTGATCTGCGGCCCCTCGTGCCGCTGGAGGGAGGACGTTTCGCCACCTCTGACCTTAATGATCTGTATCGCCGGGTCATCAACAGGAACAACCGGCTGAAGCGGCTCGTCGAACTGAAGGCGCCGAGCGTCATCATAAAGAACGAAAAGAGGATGCTCCAGGAGGCGGTTGACGCTCTCTTCGACAACGGCAGACGGTCGAAGGTGCTCAAGACCGCGACCAAACGGCCGCTGAAGTCCCTGAGCGATATGATCAAGGGCAAGCAAGGCCGGTTTCGCCAGAACCTCCTCGGCAAGCGTGTTGACTACTCGGGCCGTTCGGTCATTGTCGTTGGTCCTGAGCTGAAGCTGCACCAGTGCGGACTTCCCAAGCGCATGGCCCTTGAGCTTTTCAAGCCGTTTATCTTCAGCAAACTTGAGGAGAAGGGGCATGCGACGACGATAAAGGCTGCCAAGAAACTGGTCGAGAAGGAGTCCCCTGAGGTCTGGGACGCGCTTGAAGAGGTGATCCGGGAGACACCGGTTCTCCTGAACCGTGCCCCGACCTTGCACCGGCTCGGCATCCAGGCCTTTGACCCCGTACTGGTGGAAGGCAAGGCGATCAAGCTTCATCCACTCGTCTGCACGGCCTTCAACGCCGACTTTGACGGTGACCAGATGGCGGTCCATGTCCCGCTCTCTATCGAGGCACAGATTGAGGCGAGGGTGCTCATGATGGCGGTCAACAACGTTCTGTCGCCTGCCAACGGCAAGCCTATCATGGTGCCGACACAGGACATGGTCCTCGGCATCTATTACCTCATGAAGGAGCGCAAGGGCGCCCTCGGTGAGGGCAAGGTCTTTGGAGACCCGGCTGACCTCAGGGCCGCCTATGACGCCGGCAAGCTCAGCGAGCATGCGCGTATCAAGGTGAGGCTCAACGGCAGTCTCGTGGAGACGACGGTTGGAAGGGTGATCTTTTCGGAGATCGTTCCTGCAGAGATCCCCTTTACGATGATCAACAAGGACATGACGAAGAAGGAGCTTTCGAAACTTATCGAGTTCTCCTACAAGAAGTCGGGCAGGCGCGCGACGGTTGTCTTCCTGGACAAACTGGAGAAACTCGGGTTCCAGTATGCGACCAATTCGGGGATCTCCATCTGCATGGCAGACATGCACATACCTTCGACAAAGCCGGAGATGATCCACCATGCCGAGCAGGAGGTCATGGAGGTTCAGAAGCAGTACGCCGACGGACTTATCACCCAGGGTGAACGATATAACAAGGTTATCGACATATGGGCGAACGTCACCGAACGGATCGCCGATGAGATGATGAAGGAACTGGGCGCCGAGGACGACCGTGTTGCGTCCGAGGAAGAACTGAAGGAGAAGAGGTCGTTTAACTCGATCTTCATGATGGCTGATTCAGGCGCACGAGGCAGCGCCGCTCAGATCAGGCAGTTGGCAGGCATGCGTGGTCTCATGGCCAAGCCGTCGGGCGAAATCATCGAAACGCCGATTACGGCGAACTTCAGGGAGGGCCTTACCCCTCTGCAGTACTTCATATCGACGCACGGCGCGCGTAAGGGACTTGCGGATACGGCGCTGAAGACGGCAAACTCCGGGTACCTTACCCGGAGGCTCGTTGATGTTGCCCAGGATGTGCTCATCACCGAAGAGGATTGCGGAACAGCGGACGGGATCACCGTTACCGCACTGGTGGAGGGCGGTGAGATCATCCAGCCCCTCGAGGAGCGCCTTCTGGGCAGGTACAATGTCGAGGATATCAAGGACCCGGTCACCAAGGAACTCATCATGAAGAAGAACCACGAACTGGATGAGATTATGAGCCAGAAGGTGATCGAGGCAGGCATCGACAAGGTAAAGATCAGGTCAGTCCTCACCTGCCAGTCAAAATTCGGTGTCTGCGCACGGTGTTACGGCAGGGACCTGGCCCGGGGGGAGCACGTGGAAAACGGAGAGTCGGTGGGTATCATAGCAGCCCAGTCCATCGGCGAACCCGGCACGCAGCTTACCATGAGGACATTCCATATCGGCGGTACGGCATCCAAGGTCGTCGAACAGACTGTCCTCGAGGCCAAGATGTCCGGCACGATCAAGTTCATCAACATCAATACGGTCAAGAACAAGGAAGGCGTCCTTGTCGTTATGAACCGCAATGGAAGCATAGCCGTGACGGATTCGAAGGGGCGGGAAAGGGAGAAGTACTCTGTTGTCTACGGTGCAAAGCTTCGCGTCGCGGAGGGACAGAAAGTGGAGGCAGGACAGAGGCTCGTTGAATGGGATCCCTTCTCTACCCCTATCCTTACCGAGCTCGGCGGCAAGATCGCCTTGGGCGATATTGTCGAAGGTGTGACGTTCAAGGAGGAAGTCGACGAAACCACCGGCCTTTCCCATAAGGTTATCATCGAGTACTCGGCCAACATGCGGCCCCGTATCTCCATCAAGGATGAGCACGGCAAGTCTACCCTGAAGATCCCTGGGACGAACAACCTTGCCCGGTATCTGCTCCCCTCGGGGGCCCATATCCTCGTGGAGAAGAATGACATCGTCTATCCGGGTGATATCCTCGCCAAGATACCGAGGGAGACGACCAAGACCAAGGACATCACCGGCGGTCTTCCCCGTGTTGCCGAACTCTTCGAGGCGCGCAAGCCGAAGGAGCAGGCGATTGTCTCGGAGATCGACGGCATTGTTGAGTTCAGGTCAGCCCAGAAGGGCAAGAGGGTCGTCGTGGTCAAGGGCGGGGAGACGACCAAGGAATACGACATACCCAAGGGCAAGCATGTGAGCGTACATGAGGGTGACTGGGTCAAGGCGGGTGAACCGCTCATGGACGGAGCCGTCAACCCGCACAGCATCCTCGATATCCTCGGGCCCAAGGAACTGCAGAGCTATCTTGTGGACGAGGTGCAGAAGGTTTACCGGCTGCAGGGCGTTTCGATCAACGACAAGCATATCGAGGTGATCGTCAGGCAGATGATGAAGAAGGTCCGGATCGAAGACCCGGGAGACACCGTCTTCCTCATCGGTGAGCAGGTCGACCGCATCGTCTTCCAGGAAGAAAACGTTCGCGTGAAGGCGGCAGGTGGGGCACCGGGCCAGGGCAAGCCTCTTCTCCTGGGCATCACCAAGGCGTCACTCACCACGGATAGCTTCGTATCAGCTGCCTCGTTCCAGGAGACCACGAGAGTCCTGACCGAGGCTGCCATCAATGGCATGATCGACGAGCTGAGGGGACTCAAGGAGAACGTGATCATGGGACGGGTCATCCCCGCCGGCACCGGCATGGCGAGGTACCGCAATACCTTTGTCAAGAGGGACCTTCCCCCGATGTTTGCGACCCCTGCTGTCGAGGAATAGTCGTACAGACACCCCTGTCTCTCCGGCGTGTGAGACGGGGGGTGTTTTTTTGCCTGCAGAAATACCATGTGCCTCCTGACGGCAACAAGCCGTTTCCTGAAACCGGACCACCTGCCTTATGGTATGATAAACAAAGAACTTTTTGCCCAGACACGATGGATACGTCCTATGCAGATGGTTGCCGGTGATGGCGAGTGCCAGTCCCTTTTTTCGGGGCCAGCCGATGAAGTTTGTCGCTGATGCGATGCTCGGCAGGCTTGCCCGCTGGCTGAGGCTCCTCGGGTTCGATGTCCTCTACTGCAGGGACATCGAGGACCGTGAGCTGGTAAGAATCTCCCGGGCCGAGGGACGCACACTGCTGACCAGGGACACCCGGCTTGCCGGGAGCAAGGGACTCGATGCCCCGATTCTCCTGCGATCGGACGATGTCCGTGAGCAGCTGGTTCAGCTTGCAGACAGGCTCGATCCTGCCACCGCGGCTCCAAGCGGCCGTTGCGACGTCTGCAATAGTGTGCTGGAAGAGGTGATAGAAAGGGATCAGGTTCGTGATCGTGTGCCCGAACATATCTACCGGACATGTACTGCTTTTACCCGGTGTCCCATCTGCGGCCG
Organism: Nitrospirota bacterium; assembly: GCA_021825365.1. Classification (GTDB taxonomy): domain Bacteria; phylum Nitrospirota; class Thermodesulfovibrionia; order Thermodesulfovibrionales; family UBA6898; genus JAKAGF01. The sequence continues at coordinate 12,425 of JAKAHR010000035.1, forward strand.
GGTTTACTGGCCCGGCACCCACTACCGGTCCTTCCGGCAGGGGGTTGCGGGCATACTGAGGGGGCGACGTGAAAACTAATATTCTCCTGCTCACCCTTGTCCTTTTCATCATTTCTCTGATCATTACCCTCAATATATTCTTCCAGCAGAGTTACCAGAGCGAGATGGCCGAGCAGTTCAATGGGCAGCAGCAGCTGATAGCCAAATCCATTGCCAAAAGCATTGAAGGCGACCTCCAGCATATCGAGGCCGAATCTCTTTCTCTGGCGAAGCTCCTTGCAGAGCGCAACCTCGACGAGCGCAATCTCGCGGAAGTTGTCTATACCGCGTATGTAGAGCTCAGCGAGGACCCTAATGTGAGTATCAAGATACTGGACAGCAGCAGGCGACTACGATACAGCTCGCGCGGTGAGCCGGTGACTCCTGCAGATGTCTCTTCTCTTGCTCTTGTGCGTGATGTCGGACCCCACAAGGTGAAGGTTCTCGATCGCAGCGCCGAGGAGCGAAAGATCATCCTCCTCGCCCCTGTAATCGGGCCTTCCGGGCTCTCTGGAGTCGTCATTCTGGAGATCATGATAGACGTCATTAACCGCAAGTTCCTTGTGCCCATAAAAGTCGGAATACGGGGCCATGCCTGGATGATGGGGAGCAACGGTACACTCCTGTACCACCCCACTCAACCCACGATGATCGGCAAAAATCTCCACAGGGCGGATAAATCCTGTTTCGGCTGCCATAAGTCATTTGATGTTGAGGAGAAGATCCTGCAGAGCGGGGACGTGGGGTCCAGTTCGTACATAGCGCCCTACGGAGAAGACAAGCTTATCGCCTTCTCCCGCGCCAGGATCGCCGACGGAGCGTGGATTGTTTGTGTCTCCATCCCCTATTCCGAGGTCACCTTCAGCATGCGCAGGAGTATGAAACTCCATTCCCTCCTCGTTATCTCCATCTTTCTTGCCACAGTCGCCGGCGCGTTTGCCCTCGTGCTGATTAACCGCCAGCGGGTCAAGGCTGAGGAGCGGGCCAAGTACCTCGAGGCTCAAAAACTCCTCGAAAAAGAGATCCTGGAGACCAAAGACTACCTGGAGAACATCCTCGAGAGCACGGAGTCGAAGATCATGGTGCTCGACCGCGACCTGATAATCAGGACGGTGAACTCCGCCCATGAGCGGCTCTGCGGCATGAACAAAGAGGACATTGTTGACAGGAGCTTCTTTAAGGTCTTTCCCATCGCTTCCGATGCTGATCGGGCCACGATCCGTGAGATATTGGATGCCTGTCTTGGCGGGGGGAGCCATCGTCTCAGCAACTATGCCTACGCAAAGGAAGACCGCTCCCTTTACCTGAATATCAGTTTCAACCCCCTTGTCCTTCACGGAAAGATAGAGGGTGTCATCATCTCCAGCAGTGATGTGACCGAAGAGGTGAACCTCAAGCAGAAGATACAGGAGTATGCGGTCAGGCTTGAAGAGATGGTGATCAGCCGGACTGAAGAACTCCGTGGAGAAAAAGAGAAGCTCGGCGCCATTGTCAGCGCGATCGAGGGCGGCCTCTGCGTCGTGGACAACGCCGACCATGCCGTTATCTGGGCCAACAGGACCATCCTCGCATGGCTCGGGGCCGACCGTCCCGGGGACATCACTCTGGACATGATTTACGGAGAAGGGAGTGTCAAGCGGGCGATTGTGGACAACGAAATGCTCCGCGAGGTTATCCACCATGACTTCGGATCGAGAAAGGGCTACTTCCAGATAACCTCAACGCCCCTTGTCGCCCCGCACGGCAGGCAGACCCTCATTCTTATCCAGGACATCACGGACATGAAGAAGATGGAAGAGCGGCTCATGCAGTCCGAGAAACTTTCCGCCCTTGCGCGCATTTCAGCCGGGGTCGCTCACGAGATCGGCAATCCTCTCACCTCTATCTCTTCCTACGTCCAGATACTCAGGGAAATGGAGCACGATGCATTTACCCGGGAAAGTCTCGAGACCATTGCAAAGCACATCAACAGGATTGCGGACATTGTGAGGCAGATGTCGAGTTTTTCAAAGACAAAACCTTCGGACCTCCGCCACCACGACGTCCGGGAACTCGTGGCGATGACCCTCGATCTTGTCAAGTACGATAAACGAATGAAAGACATCCAGATCAACGTCGGCATTCCCGATGGTCTCCCGCCGGTGCGCGTGGACGAGACCCAGATGATCCAGGTCCTGATGAATATCATACTCAATGCAGCTGATGCGATGCCCGGCGGTGGCTCCCTCGACATAAGCACGGAGGCGCTGGACAGGGAGGTGGAGATATCCATCGCCGATACGGGTTCCGGCATACCGATAGATGATATGGAGAAGATATTCGATCCGTTCTTTACGACCAAAGAGAAAGGTACCGGCCTGGGCCTTGCGGTCAGTTATAATATCGTCAAGAGCTACCAGGGCGATATCATCGTCCGGGGCAGGCCCGGGGGCGGAACGATCTTCAAGGTGAGGTTGCCGAACTATGAAAGCTGATCCATACAGGATGCTTGTCGTCGACGACGAACGCGATATCTGCAGGGCCCTTGAGTTTCTTCTCACCCGCGAAGGGTATACGGTCGTCACCGCCAACAACGGCCATGATGCCCTCAAGAAGATAGAGGCGGATGACTTTGACCTTGTCATGACGGATCTCAAGATGGAGGGCATCGACGGCATGCAGGTTCTGGAGCGCGCGCGCGCCATGAATCCGAATCTGCTCGTCATTATCATGACCGCCTTTGCCTCGGTGGAGTCGGCTGTCGAAGCGATGAAGAAGGGGGCCAGCGATTACCTCGTGAAGCCCTTCATCAATGAAGACGTCAGGATGACGGTCAGGCGCCTTCTTGAGCACAAGACGGTGCTTATGGAAAACCTGGTATTGCGACAGCAACTCAGCCAGCAAGTGGGTTTCAAGGAGTTTGTCGGGGCATCGCCGCAGATTCTGCAGGTCTTCGAGGTGCTGGAGAAGGTCATCCCCACGAGGAGCAATATCCTTGTCACCGGGGAGAGCGGCACCGGCAAGGGTCTGGTCGCGGAGATTGTTCATTCCAACAGCCAGCGTAAAGACAAGCCGTTCATCTCAATCAATTGTTCCGCAATCCCCGAGAATCTTCTGGAGAGCGAACTTTTTGGTTACCGCAAGGGTGCTTTTACCGGAGCTGTTGCCGACAAGAAAGGGCTCATTACGATGGCGGACGAAGGGACGCTGTTTCTCGATGAGATCGGTGACATGCCCTTGGGGCTCCAGGCCAAGATACTGAAGGTGCTTGAGACCGGCGAGGTAATGCCTCTGGGGGAGACAAAGTCCCGATACGCGGATGTCAGGCTGATTGCGGCCACTAATAAGGACCTTGAGGAACAGATCAGAAAGGGGCTTTTCCGGGAGGATCTTTACTACCGCCTCAATGTTATCGAGGTGCGGATTCCCCCCCTTCGCGAGAGGAGGGACGACATCGAGGTCCTTGCCCGTCATTTTCTCCAGAAGTGCAGCAGGGAAAACAACAAAAAAGTGCTCGCGATAAGCGATGAGGCTATGGAGTTTTTTGCATCGTATTCCTGGCCTGGCAATATCAGGGAGCTGAGGAATGTCATTGAGCGGGCGGTGGTTCTTGCGGGGAGCGAGACGATCGGGATGGCGGAACTTCCGGAACGGATCAAGTCCCCTGAAAGCTCACGCCCGGGACAGGGCCTCAGGGACAGGCTGGAGCAATATGAGGGGAAATTGATCCGTGATGTGCTGCAGACCAACAAATGGAGTAAAGAGGATACTGCACGTGAGCTCGGGGTCGACCTCGCAACCCTGTACCGCAAGATAAAGAAGTTCGGGATCGCCGAGCATTGATCGCACGAGGCTGGGGACTGTTCAAACTGCGGACAGGAACCCTGCCCCCCTGTCGGCGGTTTGCTTGCCGCACGTATGACTGTACAGTTCATGTTGTCCGAGAGAGGAGTGATCCGGTCATGAGGTTAACGCTATTCGTTTCCTTATTCTTCTTGATTTGTTCAGTATCATGGGTAACGCCCGTGGCTTCTGGTGCTGATGCCAAATACTATTTTGATGAAGGCAATACAGCCTTCAATGACGGGAATTTCGATAAGGCCGTATCCTTATACAACAAGGCCATCGATGCCTATCCTGACTTTATCGACGCCTATCATAACCGGGGGCTGGCTTACTACAAAAAGGGGAAATATGAAGAAGCCATCGCCGACTTCTCGAAGGTGGTCAAGAAGGACCCGAAGAATGCACAGGCATTCGGCAGCCGTGGACTTGCTTTCCTGAAGAGCGGCAGGTTCGCCGAGGCTGCGGAGGACTACACGTCAACCATTTCCCTGAATCCGGGCTTTCCCGATGCCTATCACAACCGGGGTATCGCCTATGCGAATATCGACAGATATGATGATGCCATAGCAGATTATGAGAAGGCCCTGGCGATGAAGCCGAAGGATGTCAACCTCTATGTGTCACGGGGTGTGGCATACGCCAAGAAGGCGATGGCTGACTTCAGGAAGGCATGCGATATGGGCAGCCAGGTCGCCTGCAGGAATTTCGAACAGCTGGCGAAGTAGTCTCCGGGGAAAAGAACAAATACTCTACGTGAGATCAGGGCGGGCTGTGCGCCCGCCCTGCGTAGCTGAGTTACTTGTGGCACCTCTGGCACTCCGAGGTGCTAAAGGCAGACTGGCCGTTGTGACAGGCACCGCAGAACTTGGCCTGATAGAGGTCATTCATCGTCATGCCCGAGCCGCCCTTCTTGAACTTGAACAGGCCGGGGTGACATTTGCCGCACTCGAACATGGCCGTGTGCAACTGATGGCTGAAGACCGCAGGCGCCATGTCTCCTGATTTATAAACCAGATCCTTCTTCATCGCAGAGATTGTGTGACATTTAGTGCAATCTCTGGCTGAAAAGGCTGTCTTGCCATTGTGGCACTTACCGCAGGAGCCACCCTTGAACATGTCATCCATGACCATCCGGGAGGTGCCTTTCTTCATCTGGAAGAGGCCTGAATGGCATTCGCCGCAGCTGTAACGCTTCGCATGGCTCTGGTGAGAAAAACTGACAGGCATGCCTGAAGCCGTATACGTGAAGCTCGTGAGGTTATGGCAATTATTACAGGTATCTTTGTTCAGCGCCATTTCCCTGTGCGGCCTGATGAGGTGGCACTGGTTGCAATGGACGCCGAAGCCAAGGTGCTTTGCATGGGAGAATCCGCTCTTCTTGTTCGCCCTGAACGTCTCATAGGGGTGGCACGTGAAGCAGGGCAGGCCCGCCTCCTTCAGCGAGGAGATGAGCGGAGACTCTTCCACCGCTGTCTTCTCCTTCTTGTCCATGCTCCACCTGCTGCAGGAGACGAGCATCACGGCAAGGGATAGAATCGTTATTATCCGTAACATCGTCCCCCCTAGTGCTTCTTCTCTGTTTTCGCTTCTTCGGGAAAAAGCATCTCATATTCGATGGGGTGGTGGTGCTTCAGGGTGTCAACGGACATCCTTCCCGTTATCCAGAGCCAGCTCATGGGGAAATTTTCGGGCTTCAGGTGCTCGTTGTAGAAATGCCAGAAGAGGATGAAGACGATGGCGAGAAGTGCCTCGTCACTGTGCATGATCGACAGGAGTTCCCATATCCAGCCGGACGTGAATTTCGGCACTATGGGAGTAATGAGCATCGGGAAGGCGAGTGCGAATCCCGAAAAACCGATGATGAACATTCCCCAGAAGACCGCCCAGTAGTCGAACTTCTGGGCGTAGGAATACTTGCCGTACCGGGCCTTTTCCTTCGACAGGCCGAAGAAATACAGGTAGTTCTTGATCACATCGAAGATGTCCTTGGGAAGCGGCACGATGGTGGTCCGGAGGTCAAAGGTCATCTTCTTCGTCCCGAGGAGGTAGAAGAGATAAACGACATGCCACACAAAGTCCAAAAGCATGGTGATGCCGGCGATCCGGTGAATGATCCCGGCGGTCTCGGCGCCTCCCCATACCCGTATCCACCAACTCGCAACGCCCTGCGGCTCATGAGCGTACTTGAGCCCCCATCCGGTGAAGCTCAGAAGCAGAAAAGTGGTGAACATGAGGACGTGCTGGATCCTGAAGGTGATGTTAAACCTTTCTATTTCGTGGGGGATGCCCTGCGCTGTTTGGGTAGTCGACTGGCTCATTTATTCTTCCCTCCCTTTTTTGAAGATGGCGTCACGAATGTCCGAGAATGCCTCCAGCAGCACATGAGAGATGATAAACGCAAAGACGCCGATGACGAGGAGCATCAGACCCTTTTCAGCATAATGGGGAATAGGGCCGGGTCGCTTGTGCGTGATAGCCGGGATGAATTTCTCGTTTGCGCCCTTATGGCACTTGCCGCAGGTCTGGAGGCGGTTATTGCCGAAGACAGGAGAGGTCGGGTCGTTCTTTGATTTAATATCATGGGCGCCGTGGCAACTGGCGCATACGGGGACCTTCGTGTGGCCCAGGTGAAGCTTCCGGCCATGGAAGCTCTCCTGGAAGCTGTCCATTACATTTTCTTCCAGCTTGTATTTCTCAATGATCTTCTTATCGCCGTGGCAGGTGCCGCAGGTCTCGACCTGGTGTTTCCTGCTCATCTTCGCCTGGGGGTTTTTCACCGGCACGATGTAGTGGGCAGAACCGTGGCAGTCAAGACACAGGGCTCCGTCCGTTTGGCGCCTGTCGGTGATATTCCTGCCGTGCACGCTGTCGAGCACCTTCGCGTAGACGTCAGGATGACATTTGGTGCAGGCAGCCGCTGCGACAGGGTCTACCGGGTGTTTGGCCGAGATCTTGGATGCGATCGCAAGGACCTGCTGAGGCACAGCGCCGGCCGGTGAGGAGTGAGGATTGTCCGTGTACTTCATGTGGCAGTCCGTGCAGGCAAGGGCAGCATGCACAGATCCCGCGAACTTTTCGGCGCTCACCTGAAGTTCGATAACCGTACCGCTCACCGTCTTGATGCGGCCTTTCATGGAGCTGTGGCAGGCAAGGCAATTCGCCGATTCCTGCTGCTGAGCAAATCCCGGGACCGGGATCAGGAGGCAGGAGATCAGAAGCAAAGGTGCTAAGACATGCAGACGCTTTGTGTAAGGCATAGGCACCTCGTACAATTAATAGTAGCTATTACTCACGAATAGCTTGAGAACGAATTGCTGCAAGCGCCTACGTTACAAATGGGCAATCGACGTCTGTGATCGAGAGCCCTTATTTTGTGAGAAAAACTGCATCGCCGGACTGGCCGAGCCAGCCTCGGCAGACTATTAAAACAGAAACGGGGGTTTTTGTCAATTTAAGTATTTTATGGATTTATAAGTGGTTACAGGCGGGGATAAAGGGCGAAGGGGGCTACTTTCCTTCCTTCACATGATCGTGCGTCTTCAGGTGTTCCATGCAATATTCATAATCTCCCTCGCATGTGGAGCAATACCTGAACTCAAGTCCCGGATCGTCTCTTTCAGTCCTTTTGCATATGGTGCATCTATGTACTGTCGATACCTGGGCCAGCTTGCCGGCAAATCGTCTCCTTCGGTGGTATGCTGACCCTCTGTTCTTCATGGTCGAAAGGATATCACCGCCGAAGAAGAGGAAGTAATTAGAGACCGCCACCAGCGCAGCCACCTTGCCTGAAAGGGGCGCGGTCAGAACGGTCAGAATAATGAAAGCCCAATTGACCCAGGCCAGATAGCGCACCTTTACCGGGACAATGAAAAAAAGCAGTATTTCATAATCCGGGTATACATACGCGAAGGCCAAAAAGAGGGATAGATTGAGGTACAACGCCGTAGTGATCTGCCCTGACAGGAGAGCTGCAAGCGCCGTCACAAGCATTCCCGTAAGGTAGTAGATATTGAACCTGAAGCTGCCCCATTCCTGTTCCAGTCCCGTGCCCACAAGGTAGTAGAAGTAAAGAATAAAGACGATCCAGAGGATCGAGGTCGCAGGCGGTATCAGGACATACGTCAGCAGGCGCCAAACCTCTCCCTGCATGATAAGGCGGGGGTTAAGGGAAAGCGCAGACACGGCGGCACTGTCGGGATAGATGTACGACAACAGGTAAATGAGCAGGTTCAGCCCGACTATGTAAAGCATCAACTCCTTTATCGCATACCGGCCGAATCTCTTTTCAAGCCTGTCCAATAAATCCACGATGGAGTCCTGCCTTTCTGATCATTCTCGAACCCTGCCAAGGGAAATGGTGAGCTGCCATGTGATATTAAAGCAGAAACAAGATGCAGAGTCTACTCATAAATACATTATGTTCTTCACTCGGGACCCTTCCCGCGGCTCATCCCTGTTGCCCTTTCCCAGGGCATATAATGACACGATCTAGAGATCCAGGGTATATCCGTCCTCCGGCCTGTAGCCGACGATCGTGATCCCAGCTTTGTTGGCTGCGGCGACCACTTTTTCACGACCCATGAGGATGCTCTTTCCTGCCTCGAGGGCCAAAACGCGTGCCCTGACAGCTCTCATGGCCGTAAGGGTATCAAGTCCGGCTGCAGGCACATCGAAGCGCATGTCCTGCCGGGGCTTGGCGATCTTGACGACCACCGCACCTTCCCGGGCGAGGCTCCCTCCCCTCCTGATCGCCTCGTCCGTGCCCTCGATCGCCTCAACCGCCATTACCGCACGGTCTTTTATCACAACCGTCTGGCCGATGTCGATCCTGCCAATCTCTTTGGCGATCTCCCAGCCGAACCGGATGTCTTTCCACTCGCTTTCAGAAGGTTTCTTTTTCGTGAGAATGCCTTCGGGGGTGAGCAGGCCGGCGCTGAAGTCCGTGGTATTCCGGAGGATGATTCCGTCCTTTTCGAGTTCTTTCGTGACGGCAAGGAGAATGGCATCGTCGGACCTGTCCTTGAGAGAAAAAAGCAGTTTCACCGCCCGCGCGTCGGGGATAAGTCTGCTCTTGTAGAGGAGGGACTTGGGAACCTTGCCCGCCATCACCGCCTCCCTGACCCCGGCCTTTTTCAGTGTATTGATGATCGTACCGAGTTTGGCGACGCTTATCCAGGTGGTCTCATCGGCAACAGAGGCGAGGGCCCTGTCTGCCAGGGACTCAAGCCCGATGGCTACAATGCTATAACCCTGGGAGCGGGCTTCTTCGGCGACAGCCAGGGGAAGCTCACCCATGCCAGCGATGAGTCCCAGTTTCCTCATTAATTTATCTGCAGATCCCGCGTTTGTTCTTCTCGATAAACTCTACGAGAAGACTGATTTCCGGCGAGGAGGGAAACTCATCTTTGATCCGGGAGAGCGCCTCCTTGAGGGTGAGTTTCTCCCTGAAGAGGATTTTGTACGCCTTCTTGATCTCATTGATCGTCTTATCAGGGAAGCCGCGGCGCTGTAACCCGATGGTATTGGGCCCGAAGAGCTTGGCCCGGGCACCCGAGGCGATCATGTACGGAGGGATGTCCTGGCCTATCCCGCTGAAGCCGCCCACCATGGCGTATCTCCCGATCCTTGTAAACTGATGCACTGCAACGACGCCGCCGATATAGGCGAAGTCTTCGACGACCACATGGCCGGCAAGGGTAGCGGCGTTGGTCATGATGACATTGCTTCCGATGGTGCAGTCATGGGCAACATGCACATAGGCCATCAGAAAGCTGTGGTTTCCTATGGAGGTGACACCTGCGCCGCCCACTGAACCCCGGTGAATGGAAGCATATTCGCGAACGATAACGTTGTTGCCGATGACGAGCCTTGTTTCCTCCCCCTGATATTTCAAATCCTGGGGCGCAAACCCGATGCTCGTAAAAGGATAGATCGTGCAATTCTCACCGATCTCCGTTTCTCCTTCAACTACAACGTTCGACAGAAGCTTCGTCCCCTTTGAGATCCTGACGCCGGCCTTAACGATGCAAAAGGGGCCTATCTCTACCTGGTGGTCGATCTCTGCCTTGGAATCTACAATGGCGGTTGCGTGGATCTTAGTCTTCATTTCGCGATCTCCCGCGTCGAAACCATGGCAGTGAATTCAGCCTCAGAGACGGCCTTCCCGTCAACCGAAGCGATTCCGGAAAACTTCCAGACATTGCCCCGCTGCTTCAGGACCTTCACCTCCATTCGCAACTGATCACCCGGCACTACGGGGCGCCTGAATTTTGCATTTTCTATACTCATGAAATAGACCGATCCACCGCCTTCGATGCCGGAGCAGAAGGCCATGACCCCTGCGACCTGTGCCATCGCCTCGATCGTCAGCACGCCCGGCATGATCGGCTGGCCGGGAAAATGGCCTTGAAAAAATGGCTCATTGATCGTGACATTCTTGACGCCTGTCACACTTACTCCGGGCTGCAGATCGATTATCCTGTCAACGAGGAGAAACGGGTATCGGTGCGGCAGATGGTTCATTATCTCGGTTACGGACATCATTGGACTTTCCCCTTTTCTATGGTATGTAGTCGATCCTCAAGCTCTCTAAGTTTCCGTGACATCTCCGGCAGTTTGCCAAAAAGGACCGATGCCCTCAGCCAATCCCTGTGGGGGATAATAGGTGACCCGGAATAAACCCCCTTTGAGACCTGCCCCGAAACTCCCGACTGGGCGGTGATGATTGTGCCCGACTCTATGGTCGCATGGTCGGCGATACCCACTTGTCCGGCAAGCACGACAAAGCTACCCAATTCGGAGCTGCCGCTGACACCGACCTGGGCCACGATCAGAGATTTCTCGCCGATCTTGACGTTGTGGGCTATCTGCACGAGGTTGTCGATCTTGGTGCCTCTGCCGATAATCGTATTGCCGACGGTCGCCCGGTCGATAGACGAGTTGGCGCCTATCTCCACATCATTCCCGATAACCACGCCCCCGACTTGCGGGACCTTGCAGTGTTCTCCCTTTTCCAGGACATAACCGAAGCCGTCCGCGCCGATTACGGTTCCCGCATGGATGACTACGCGATCGCCGATGTTTACATCTTCCCTGACGGTTACCTGGGGATGGAGAACACACCGGCAGCCGATCCTTGACCGTTCCCCGATGAACACAAACGGAGCGATGACCGCCCCCTCCCCGATAACAGCGTCGTCGCCGATATAGGCAAAGGGCATTACCGTAACGCCGTCACCGATGGTGGCCGTGGACGAGACGACCGCCTTGTCGCTGATTCCTGCGGGCGGTGCCGACCGCGGATACAGCAGTTCCAGGACACGTGCAAAGGCATACTGGGGATTTTCCACTTTCAGGAGGGATGCTGAAGCACTCTCCGCGACGTCCTTGACGATAATGCAGGATGCTTTGGTCTGGGACAGATATTTGAGATAGCGCGGCGACGAAATAAAGGTGATCTGTCCCGGCTGCGCCTCACGTATGGCGGCTGCCCCCGTGATCTCGATTTCAGGGTTTCCGATGACGGTGCCGCCCAGGATTTCGGCCAGTTCCTTTAGTCTCATGGAAGTGATGTGAATAAGCCCCTTTTCATCAGTGTTCGCACGACCTTATAGCCTGCCCTTCCTGCATCAGGCACGTTATCTGAGTGTCGCTCGATGCACGCGGAGAACAGCGTCCGGGAAATGTCATATAAAGAAAGCCTCCCGTCTGCAGGGAGGCCTCCTGATATCATCGAGCCTGGGGTCGCTGTCGTGAACTACTTCTTGCTTTTAGTGTTCTTGCTGCCGGCTTCATTATACCGTTTGATCACCGTCTCCGTCAGATTAATCTCCTTCTTCGAGTAGAGGATGATCCCATCGGCGTTCTCGATGACCATGGTATAGCCGCCTTCCTGCCCTATTTTATCGATGATCGCCCGAAGTTCCTTGAGTATCTCGCCGGTGAGTTCGGACTCCTTCTTCTTTACGTCAGTCTGAGAATCTGAAACGAGCCTCTGGTATTCCCTGAGGAGCCGCTCCAGGTCCTCTTCCCGGGACTTTTTTGCTTCAGGAGAAAGTACGGAAGCCTGCTTGTCCAGTTCGCCTTTGAGTTTCTCAATCTCCCGCCCCTTCTCGTCAAGGCTCGATTGTTTGGACTTGATAAGCGTTTCCAGTTCCGCCTTTGCCTTCTTGCCATTTTCCGATTCGTTGAGGGCCTTCATGAGATCGACTATGCCGATCTTCACCTCGGCGGCGTGGGCAGTCTGCCAGCCAAAGGCAAGAAGGACAAGGATTAGTACCAGTACTTTTTTCATGACGTGGGTCTCCTTTATTAGAAAAAGCTTCCGAAGGCGAACTCGAACTTGTTCGAACTCTCGCCTTCTTTCTTCTTAAGATTATACCCCCATTCGATCCTGATAGGTCCGATGGGGGATATCCACCTGATGCCGGTGCCGGCCGTATAGCGCAGATTTCCGAAATTTTTGAAGTCTTCATAGCCGTTGCCTGCGTCAAAGAAGAACAGTCCCTTCAGGCGCATCTCGGTCAGGATCGGAAATATGTACTCTGCATTAAAGACCAGTTCCGTGGTGCCTCCGATAGGGTCGCCGGTGCCCGGGTCCTTCGGGCCGGCCTCGCCGAATCCCAGCCCGCGCACGGTGTAGATGCCGCCTACATAAAACCTCTCATAGAGCGGCAGTGTCTTGTCGAAGATGGCCTTGGCATATCCGAAGCGGCCCCTCGCCATTATGGTGGTAGGGCCGATGGGGAAATACCAGGCAGAGTCGACCGAGCCCTTGATGAAGGCGTTGTTGCCGCCCAGACCTGCAAAGGTGACCGACAAGGAGTTGCGTGACCCACGGGACGGGTCCAGGTTGTTGTCCCGCGTATCCCGCGTGATCGCAGGCGTAATGCTGCTCGTTGTCTTGGTCCCTTCCTGGTCTTTAATGATGATCGAAGCCCCTTCCTTGATGTTCGAAATGGTGGCCCGCTCGAAATTGTAGGAGACGTCAGCGTGCCAGTATTCCGAAAAATCCTTGCCGAGACCTACAAAAAATCCGAAGGCCTTCTTGTCGTATTCGATGTAGTTGCGGGTGGTTTTGTATATGCCGGATGAAAAGGTGAGTGGCCGGTCAAGAAACCAGGGGTCCTTGAAGGAGAGTTCATACAGGGAGCTTTTGCCGCCAAGCTCTCCCTTAAGCTTGATGTACTGGCCCCTGCCGAAGAGGTTTCCCTGGGTGAGATCAACTGTCCCGATGAAGCGGTCCACAGAGCTATAGCCGCCGCCCACGCTGAAAAAGCCGGTCGGACGCTCCTTCACTTTTACTTCCATGTCTACCGTCTTTTCCTCATACCGCGGCTTGGGGACGATTTCCACCTGGTCGAAATACTGGAGATTGTTTATTCGCTCGTAACTCCTCTTCAGTTTCGAACTGCTGAAGGTCTCGCCCTCGGCGAACCTGATCTCCCGCCTGATTACCTTGTCACGCGTCTTGGTGTTGCCCGAAACCTCTATGCGGCCGACACGGTATTTTTCCCCCTCATTAATGACGAGGGTGATCTTGACAGTCCGGTCTTTCTCGTCCGGAGCCAGGTCGGGGGTAACGGTTGCAAGGGCGTAACCGTTGTCAGTATATAGGTTCGTGATCGCCTGGATATCTTTTTCTATCGAGCTCTTCTTAAAAACCGCACCTGGCTTGATGGATATGAGCTTCCTGATAGTCTCGGCGTCATAGATCTTATTGCCGGTGAAATCTTCGGCCGAGATCGTGTACCGGTCTCCCTCAGAGACCTTGACGGTTATGGTCATGCCCCGCTTGTCTTTGTCTATGGAAACCTCGGGCTCGGCCACGACCGCCTTGATATATCCCTCTTCGAAAAAGAGGTTTTTGATCTTCTCGACGTCCTTCTCCATCTGTTCCTTCTTGTAATAGCCTGATGACGTTATGAAGGAAAAGATCCACCAGGTGCCGGTATCCATAGCCTTCTTGATCTTGGAGGCGGACACGTTCTTGTTGCCTTCGACTATTATCTTCTTGATCTTGACCTTCTGGCCTTCCTCGATCTGGTATGTAAGGCCTATCTCGTTCTCCGTGATTTTACGCGTCACGGGGACGACGTTGGCGAGCATGTAGCCCTCTTCCTCATAGAAGTTCTTGAGCTTCCCTGCGTTGTCCTGAATGAGCACCGTGTCTGCGATGGAACCGGGAGTGACGGTAATCTTCTCCTTCAGCTTCGCATCGTCCATTTCCTTGTTGCCCTGGAAATCAACCTTCACGATTGTCGGCTTTTCCTTCACGACGTAGATGAGCTTCACCCCGCCTTCGAAGGACTCGATATTTACCCGCACATCCTCGAAATATCCCATCTTGAAGATCGCCTTGATGTCTTCATTGATTTTGTCCTGAGAGACCGCCTCACCGATTTTCTGGGATATCTTTGCCTTGATTGCGCCTTCCTCGATCCGTTTGAGACCCTGGACCTCTACCTTCGTGACGAGCGGCTCGCCCTGCCCGTATACCAGACCGACTGTGACAAAGCAAAAAAGCAAGACAAGTGCTATCCAGCGCATTGGCTTCTCCTCATGGATATAAGGTCAGTACAGCTTATTGAGCTCGATAAGTATAGCACTGGCACAGGGGGGAAAGTAAACAGGAAAATAGAAATTTGACAAGGGTAGGGGGCAGCGAGTAATATTGCCGATATCAGATGAATAAATAATTATGATTAGCAGATTAATTTTTTTTATTTGACCCGCTGACAGGCTGTGTTTTAAGCTGGAAAGCCTGCATATCCCAAACGATTACTAGGCGTTAACCCACAATAAAGGAGGATTTGATGAAGAAGTACAACACGCCGTTGATTGACGAGCTTGAAAAGGGTCCTTGGCCCAGCTTCGTCACTGAGATGAAGAAGGCAGCCAAGACCAACGAGATGTCCAATGATGCACTCGGACATCTGGAGAAGTGCTACAGCACCAAGATAGGCTACTGGAAGCACGGCGGCATCGTCGGCGTCCTCGGATACGGCGGCGGCGTCATCGGCCGGTACTCCGAGATCGGCGAAGAGTTTCCCGGAGTAGCCCATTTCCATACCGTCAGACTGAACCAGCCCAGCGGGTTTTTCTACACCAGCAAGGCCCTCCGCGAGATCTGCGATATCTGGGACAAGTACGGTAGCGGCTTGACCAACGTGCATGGCTCCACCGGTGACCTCGTTCTCCTCGGCACCAAGACCGACGCCCTCGAGGCGATCTTTGCCGAGTACTCGTCGCGCGGGTGGGACCTTGGCAGCTCCGGTTCCGCGCTGAGAACCCCCAGCTGCTGCGTAGGCCCAGGCCGCTGCGAATGGACGAACTACGACACCCTCGGCCTCACCTATGCCCTCACCCAGGAATTCCAGGATGAGATGCACAGGCCTACTTTTTCTTACAAGTTCAAGATCAAGTCATCGGGTTGCGCCTGCGACTGCGTGGCGGCCCTCGCCCGTGCGGACATGTCCATCATCGGCACCTGGAAGGGCGACATCAAGATAGACCAGGCCGAAGTGAAGAACTATGCCAAGACCATGGATATCAACAAGGAAATCGTGAACATGTGTCCTACCCAGTGCATGGATTACGACGGTAAGGAACTCAAGATCAACAACAAAGAGTGCAGCCGCTGCATGCATTGCATAACCCGCATGACCAAGGCCCTCAAGCCCTCCGGAGAGAGGGGTGCGACCATCTGCATCGGCTCCAAGGCGCCGATCGTCGTCGGCTCGCTGCTGTCATGGGTCATCATTCCCTTCATCAAGGTCGAGCCGCCCTATACCGAGCTGAAGGACCTCATCCGGAAGATCTGGGATTGGTGGGATGAGAACGCGAAGCCCCGCGAGCGTATCGGCGAGGTGATCGAGATGAAGGGCATGCGTTCGTTCCTCGAGGCTATCGGCGTGAAGCCGATGCCGCAGCAGATCAAGGAGCCGAGGAAGGATCCCTTCATGTTCTACACCGAAGATGACATCGCGGCCTACAAGGCCAAGGAAGCAGAAGAGAAGAAGACCGGCAAGTACCGGTTCTAAAATACACCAAATATATTTTATAAGGAGGAATTGATACAATGGCATTACCCCAGAGAAAAACAGACATCGGTCCGCCCCACTACGAGCAGTTCCTGCCCCCCGTAATCAAGAAGAACTACGGGAAATGGAAATACCACGAGGTGATCAACAACGGGTCGATGGTCCATGTTGCGGAGTCCGGTGATAAGCTCTGGACGGTCAGGGTTGCTTCTCCCCGGCTCCTCTCCACGGCCACTATCCGCGAGCATTGCGACATCGCCGACAAATACTGCGACGGGTTCTTCCGTTACACTACTCGGAACAACGTCGAGTTTCTCGTCTCCGACGAGAAGAAACTGGAACCCCTGAAGAAGGACCTTTCCGCCCGCGGTTTCAAGATGGGCGGTATCGGCAAGTGCATTACCAACGTTGTGCATACTCAGGGCTGGGTCCACTGCCACAGCGCCTGCACTGACGCCTCCGGCCTCGTCAAGTCCATGATGGACGAGCTCTATGACTATTTCGAGAAGAAGACGCTCCCCAACAAGGTCCGGCTCGCGGTTGCCTGCTGCGTCAATATGTGCGGCGCGGTTCACTGCTCCGACATCGCGGTTGTGGCTGTGCATACCCAGGTGCCGAACATCAACCACGAGAACTTCAAGAACATGTGCGAGCTCCCGACGGTCATCGGCTCCTGCCCGACACGGGCAATCAGCCCTGACCCGGCCAAGAAGAGCATCAAGATCAACTCCGAGAAGTGCATGTACTGCGGTAACTGCTTCACCGTCTGCCCGCCGATCAGCATCAAGAATCCCGAGCGCGACGGAGTGGCGATCGTGGTAGGCGGCAAGATCAACAGCCTGCGGACTAATCCGAAGTTCTCGAAGCTCGTCATCCCCTACATCTCGAATGAGCCGCCGCGGTGGCCGAAGGCCGTGGCCGCGATCAAGCATATCGTCGAGGTATACGCGGCTAATGCCCGCAAGCACGAGCGCATTGGAGAGTGGATCGAGAGGATCGGATGGGAGAGGTTCTTCTCCCTGACCGGCATTGACTTCACGTTCCAGTCGATTGACGACTTCACCTTCATGAGAGACACAATGAGGACGGCATCCACCTTCAAGTGGTAAACAGAGGCAGGGGCGGCGGCCCTGGCCGCCGTCCCGTCTTGAACCGACAACCAATACATCACGGGGGTAAAAGGACATGGAAGTAGCAGAACTGCAAGACAAGATTTATGCCTTCTGCCTGGCTGCGAAGGGTAAAAAGAAACTGAAGGAGAAGGATATCATCAAGGGCGTTTCCGCGGAACTGAGCCTTGAGCCTGATGAGGTGAAGAAGGCGATGAGGGCCATGATCGACGTGGGTCGGCTCATGTACTCCTACGGCGGCGGGGCAAGCTCTGTTGAAATCCCCAGCGAAGAGTATCTGCGGGAAAAGGGCCTGATAAAATAGATTTTCGAGCTGTCTTAATGAAAAAAGGACAAGAGACATATCTCTTGTCCTTTTTTTTCGTGGAGAATCGATACATCATCTGCCGTTGAAAGACGGCTTCTTCTTCCCGAGGAAGGCGATTGTGCCCTCCCTGAAGTCCTCGGTTGAGGCAGCAAGGCCGAAATAGTCCGCACCGAGGAGCGCAGACTCTTCAAGGGACACATTCATGCCACGGTGCAGGGCCTCCCATGTGAGTCTGACAGCGACAGGGGAGGAGGCGAGGATTTCTCTGACCAGCCTTTCCGTCTCCGGATAAAGTGCCTGTGGCGCAACAACCGCGTTGACAAGCCCTTTTTGGAGCGCTTCGCCCGCGGTGATCTGTTTCCCTGTGAGGAGCATCTCAGCGGCGTATCCTCTACCCACAAGACGGGGGAGTCGCGTAGTACCTCCCCAGCCGGCTATGGCCCCGATGCGAACCTCCGGATGGCCCAGTCTTGCCTGTTCAACAGCAACCCGCAGCATGCAGGATTCAGCCATCTCCAGACCGCCACCGAGTGCATACCCATTGATAGCGGCGACAACTATCTTCCCCAGTGTCTCTATCTTGTTATTCACCGAAATAGCCAGGCGAGCCATGTCCCGGACCTCCAGGGGAGATGCCTGGGAGAGGTAGTTGATATCAGCCCCTGCTGAGAAGGCCTTGTCTCCGGAGCCGGTCAGGATAACTGCTTTGACCGCATCCTGATGCCTGAGATCATCAAGAACTGATGAAAGCCGCTGGAGAAGTTCCCTGTTTAGGGCATTGAGCGATTCGGGCCTGTTAAGGGTGATCCATGCTATGGAATTGTCAATTCTGCAATAAATGGTTTCCGTCATTCTTCGCCTCCTGTTGGTTTTCCATTACGGCACTGCAAATCAGGGTCTCCCGCGACAAGTCGCCAGACAGGACCTACCTGATCTCCCGCACATTCCCCTTCTTTATGAGGTTCCCCTTCATTGAGGTGCTTGATGAGGCTGCATCGAAGATTATGTATGCCACTGAAGCGATGAGGAGGGCGAGAAGAAAGGCCCCCAGGAAGAATCGGGGCTGCCGATAAATCAGGAAGAGGAGAAACACTCCGCAGGCCGCGGCGATGAGCGGCTGGTTGTGGTAGAACCTCATAATCATATCTATGTATCCGGATATGTCCATAAACCTATTGTTATTATACCCCAAAGACTGTCTTGAGGAATTCAGCGCTGGCCGGGGAAAACTGGACAGGGACATAAGTGGTAAAGCTGCTCTAAACTAAGAGGAAAGAAAGGAGCAGCAGTAATGGCCAGGAGACCCAGAAGGAACCATAGCGCAGCATTCAAAGCAAA
>JAKAHR010000036.1 GCA_021825365.1 Nitrospirota bacterium
GAGACCGTATGACTCGGCAATTGATCGAAAAATATATTAAGCATCATCGTGACATTGAGCAAGGGCCTGCACAGCTGCTTTGAGCTGTGCCAAAGATGCCCCGCCCCTTGGGGCGGGGAGTTTCACTCGTCTGGTCTTATCTTTTCTCTTGATGGTGTTCCTGGGTCTTGTTCTTGTATCGTGCGGCGGTGGCAGCGGCGGAGGAGGCAGCGCATCAGGAGGCAGTGGAGCTGTCGGGGGCGACAGCTCAATCGGAGGCAGCGACCCTGGGGGAGGCAGCGGGACGCCCCGGCAAGTCGCCGGAACATGGGAAGGATCATTGAATTCAACCCATCCCCCGTACACAGCCACTGCCTGGTGTGCAGAATTGACAGAGGTGGACGGTAAGCTTGGCGGCAGACTTTTCCTCGACGGCGCCCTCGCAGGGAATGACCTTACCGGCCTGGTCAGCGGCAGCATGATCCAGTTCGAAAGCAAGGCAGCGGGCGATCTTCAGTTAAGCGGCAACCTGACGAATAACGATACGCATGCAGAGGGCACGTATGTGAGACAGGCCCCGCCGGGACAGGGTAATTGGTCCGGGGACAAATCCGCCAAGAGTGCGTGCGTCACGGGGGGTGGCAGCGGCGGTAGTGGAGGCGGCGGAGGAGGTGGTGGTGGAGAAGACAAGCAGCCGGCTTGCGCCAATATCGCGGGCACATGGAATTTTTCGAGCAGCGGCACGGCGACCTGTACGGTCGGCGGCGAGACGACGACCGAAAATCCCTCGGGCAGCGGCATCGCGGTGATCAACCAAAGCGGCTGTAACGTCAGCTGGATCGTCCCCGGCACGACCGAATCCAGGTCAGGCACGGTCAGCGGCAGTGCCGTCGAGGTCTCGGGGATTTTTGTCGTGTCTACCCAGCAGGGGGTCAGCTTCACACAAAACATCTATACAGCATCAGGGACTATAAGTTCCGACAACAAGACGATACACCTGAACGGGGTAGGCGCGGCCTCAGGATCCTATGACGGAACGGCGTTCTTCTGCTCGGGGAGTGACGTGTCTGCATTCACCCGTGCAACGATCACGTCACAGGGGTCCTCCTCCGCGGAGAACGGCTCTGCAGCGCGTCAGCCGCGGCTGTTACTGAATAACCGGCTGCGGCTTCTTACCACGGTGGCGACGGCCGGAGGCGAGATCAAATAGGCCTGATGAAGAAATAATCAAATCAAGACGCCGGCGCATGCCGGCGTCTTGATTTTTACTCCTATGACAAACCTGCGGGACCTGTTGCCTGGCGGGCCATGGTGCTGGTATAGTTGTACTCATCTGATTCGCTGAGGGAGGGGATTATGGAGAAGGTGCCTGATATCAATGTCGAAGAGATCAAGGGTAAACTGGGGAAGACCCTAAAGACCGGTATCGCTCTGTTCATCGGGTTGGCCGTTGTCCTGATAATGAACCCGTTTGTGATCGTGGGGGCCGGCGAGCGCGGAGTTGTCCTGAACTTCGGGGCGGTGCAGAAGGATGTCCTGGGCGAGGGCATACACTTCAGGATCCCCATCATGCAGAAGGTGGTGAAGATCGACGTCAAGGTCCATAAGTCCGAAACCGGCGCCGAGGCGGCATCAAAGGACCTGCAGGATATCAGGTCAACCATCGCGGTGAATTACCACATACTCGCGGACAAGGCGAACTGGGTGTATCAGAACCTGGGGATCTCCTTCAAGGAGCGGATCATCGACCCGGCGGTGCAGGAGGTGGTTAAGGCGATCACCGCCAAGTATAATGCCGTAGAGCTGATCACCCAGCGGGAGAAGGTGCGCGACGAGATCAAGTCCCTCCTGAAGCAGAGGCTTATGAATTACAGCATCGTGGTCGACGATTTTTCGATCGTGAACTTCAAGTTCACGCAGCAGTTCGAGCAGGCGATCGAGGCGAAGCAAACGGCAGAGCAGCTTGCCCTCAAGGCGCAGCGTGACCTCGAGCGGATCAAGATCGAGGCCGATCAGAAGGTAGCCAGCGCCAAGGCCGAGGCCGAGTCCCTGAGGCTGCAGAAGGAGAACGTGACCCCCCAGCTGATCAGGCTGAGACAGATAGAGGCCTCAATCAAGGCGATTGAGAAGTGGGACGGACATCTCCCCAAGATCAACTCGGGAGCGGTACCCTTTATTGACATCAAGAGCCTCGAAAAGGAGTAGTCAACACCAGCCGGGGAGGGCCTGACGAGGAAGTGATCAGGCCCCCTGCCGGAGTCTTTCTGCAGCCGGAGGGGTGGTCGGGGCGGCATGTGCGCCTAAACCTACCGCTTCCAGACCCGCCTAAACTTGCCACTTGACATACCGTATGACGGCATGGTATCACAAATAGGCTTTTTTGGGCCATGAATTCCCAAGGAGGAAACCTCACATGGGTCTAGCGACGTTCAGGGGCGGGATACATCCGCCTGATAAGAAGACACTTTCCGCAAACAGCCCCATAACCGAAGCAAAGCCGCCGAAGATAATCGTCATACCCCTCAGCCAACACGCCGGAGCACCCTGCAAGCCGGTCGTGTCGATCGGGCAGGAGGTGAAGAAGGGCGAGATGATCGGCGAGCCGGGCGGGTTTGTCTCTGCCCCGGTCCACGCGTCCGTTTCGGGCAAGGTGATCGCCATCGCCGAGTTCATGAACGCCATGGGCAGGATGGTCAATTCCATCGTGATCGAAAACGACATGAAGGAGGAATGGACCGGACTGAAGGACTCCCCTGATTATATGAACCTCTCCGCCGACGAACTAAAGGAAAAGGTGAAGGCAGCGGGCATCGTCGGGATGGGCGGTGCGGCGTTCCCTGCGGCAGTCAAGCTCTCGCCGCCAAAGGAAAAAAAGATCGACGTGGTGATCCTCAACGGCGCCGAATGTGAGCCGTATCTCACCGCCGACTACCGGATGATGCTCGAAAAATCCAGGGAGATCGTCGAGGGCCTGAAGGTCCTCATGAAGATCGTCGGCGTTGATAAGGGATACATAGGCATCGAGAACAACAAGCCCGATGCGATAGCGAAGATGCAGGAGGCTGCTCACGGCGCGCCCGGCATCGTGGTCATGGCCCTCGAAGTGAAGTATCCGCAGGGCGCCGAGAAGATGCTGATCAAGGCGGTTGTCGGCAGGGAAGTACCTCCCCGCAGCCTGCCGATGGACGTCGGCGCGGTCGTTCAGAATGTGGGCACCGCCTACGCGGTCTATGAGGCTGCACGTTTCGGCAAGCCCCTGATCGAGCGGGTGGTGACCGTGACCGGCGAAGGCATCAAGGAGCCGAAGAACCTGATGGCAAAGGTCGGGTCCAGGATATCCGATCTTATCGAGGAGTGCGGCGGTTTCAGGGACGACGTGGCCAAGGTGGTCGCCGGCGGGCCGATGATGGGTTTTGCCCTCTCATCGCTTGATGTCCCGGTGACCAAGGGGACCTCCGGGGTCCTCGTACTCCCGGAAGAGGGCGTGATCCACGCAGAGGAGTTCGGCCCCTGCATCAGGTGCGGCAGGTGCATCGATATATGCGCCATGGGGCTGATGCCGTCGATGATCAGCGTGCTGGCGGAAAAGGGCATGTACGAGGAGGCGAAGGAGTACGGCCTCTTCGACTGCTTCGAGTGCGGGTCCTGCGCCTTTGTCTGCCCCTCGAAGCGGCCGATCGTGCAGCTGGTCAGATTAGCCAAATCCATGGTAAAGCCGTAAGGAGATAAGATGGAGGCAACGAAAAAAGAACATCAATTGCTCGTATCCGTCAGTCCCCACGTCAAGAGTGAGGAGACGACGAGCCGCATCATGTGGTCGGTCAGCATCGCGCTGCTTCCGGCCTTCCTTGCGGGCGTCTATTTCTTCGGCCCGCGCGCGGTCTTTATCACCGCGCTCTGTATTATCAGCTGCGCCGTATTCGAGAAACTCTACCTGAAGATCGTTGACAAGCAGTCAACCGTCGGCGACGGCAGCGCCGTGCTCACCGGCCTCCTGCTGGGGATGAACATGCCGGCGTCGCTCTGGTCCTTTTCTCCGTTCACGGCGCATGTCCCGGTCATCGCCTCCTTCATCGCGGTGGTGATCACCAAGCAGCTCTTCGGCGGCCTGGGGTTCAATGTGTTTAACCCCGCCCTGATCGGCAGGGCCTTTGCCCTTATCTCCTGGCCCAAGGCGATGACCATCTGGAACGAGCCGACGGCCGCCTTCATGGCGATGGACGCAAAGACGACGGCGACCCCCCTCGGCATATTAAAGGAGGAAGGCGTTGCCAAACTGCTGGAGGTCTTCGGCGACAAGATGTCTCTCTACCAGCACCTCCTCACCGGCAACCGTGCAGGGTCGATCGGCGAGACCTCCGCGATAGCGATCCTCATCGGGGGATTGTTCCTCCTCTTCCGGGGGTACATCTCATGGCACATACCGGTCTCCTTCCTCGGGTCCGCGGCTGTCATGGCATGGATATTCGGGGGCAAGGGGGCACTCTTCAGCGGCGACCCGATCGTGCATCTCATCAGCGGCGGTATGATGCTCGGCGCCTGGTTCATGGCTACCGACTATGTCACCTCGCCCTCGGTGCGGAGGGGACAAATACTCTTCGGCGCAGGCTGCGGGGTCCTCACCATGATCATCAGGCTTAAGGGAGGGTTTCCCGAGGGCGTCATGTTCGCCATCCTCATCATGAACTGTTTCGCGCCCCTCATCGACCGCGGGTTCAGGTCAAAGGTATTCGGGGCGGTGAAGACGGCGACGGCAAAGGAGATCAAAAAATGACGGGCAAGGACATTCTGAAGATAACCGTAAACCTTGTTGTCGTGTATCTCATCGGCGGGTTTATCCTGGCTGCGGTCTTCGCCAAGGCCTCTCCGATGATCTACAAGAACAACGAAAAGGCGGAGCAGGACGCCCTGAAGATGCTCATCCCCGGAGCCGAGTTCTCGAAGATGGGTGACTGGACGATACACGACAAGCATGCGAAGTATTTCGAGGCGAAGAAGGACGGCCAGACGGTCGGCTACGTCGTCCAGTCCTTCGGCAAGGGCTATTCGAGCTACATAAACACCATGGTCGCCGTTGACAAGGACTTCAAGGTTCAGAAGATCAACATCCTCGGCCACGGCGAAACCCCCGGCCTCGGCGACGAGATAGAGACCGACTGGTTCAAGGACCAGTTCAAGGACAAGAGTCTTGACCACCTGAAGGTGCTGAAGACCGAGACAAAGGAAGACATCCAGGCGATCTCGGGCGCGACCATATCGAGCCGCGCGGTGACCGAGGACGCGGTGAAAAACGGCGTGGCGTTCCTGATCAAAACAGTCAAAGAAGGAGGTGCGGGCGATGTCGGACACGGCCAGCAGCATTAATCTCAAAGACCAACTGCTCAACGGCATTATCAAGGAAAATACCATCTTCAAGCTCGCCCTGAGCCTTTGCCCCTCGATCGCGGTGACGAACAACCTGAAGAACGGCATCTTCATGGGGCTCGCGGTCCTCTTCGTGCAGGTGATGGTCAATATCACCATATCGCTCATACGCAAGGTGATCCAGCCGAAGGTGAGGCTTCCCATCTTCATGCTGGTCATCTCCGGATGGGTAACGGTGACGCAGCTCCTCATGGCGGCCTTCGTTCCTGACGTGTACAGCAAGGTGGGCCTCTATATCGCCCTGATCGTCGCCTTTGCCTCGATATTGGCACGGGCCGAGATGTTCGCCAGCAAGAACAGCGTCGTGCCCGCCATGGCCGACGGCATGGGCATGGGCATCGGTTTTCTCTTTGCGCTCACGGTGATCAGCTTCTTCAGGGAGCTGGTCGGCAAGGGCACTCTGACCGTCCCGACGGGACTGTCGACTGCCCATATCTTCACCTTTATCAATACCAAGCCGGTGCTGATTATGGTCTTGCCTGCGGGCGGCTTTCTCGCGGTCGGCATACTCATGGCGCTCTTCAACTGGATCAACAGCCGGTACGCGAAGTCCAGCGCGCATTCGCATTAAAGGAGGCATGGATGAGCAGCGAATTTACCAAGTTATTTGAACTGATCATATCGGCATCACTGATCAACAACTTCGTCTTCACCCGCTTCCTCGGGCTCTGCATCTTCTTCGGCGTCTCGAAGAAGATGGAGACAGCGGTCGGCATGAGTATCACCTTTGTCGCGGTCATGATGGTCAGCGCCGCGGTCAGCTGGGTCGTCTTCACCCAGATACTTGTCCCCCTGGAGATCACCTTCCTGGAGATCATTGTCTTCATCGGGATCATCGCCGGCCTCGTCCAGCTGTCGGACACGATCATGAGGAAGGTCTCGCCCGGCCTGTACTATAAGCTCGGCATCTACCTTGCGCTGATCTCGACGAACTGCATCATCCTTGCGGTGCCGCTGGTGAATGCGGGCGAGAAATATACCTTCATCCAGAGCATCGCCTTCGGCTTCGGTTCCGGCCTCGGGTTTGCCCTGGCCCTCATCATCATGGCGAGCATCAGGGAGAAGCTCGAACTGGCGGACGTCCCCGCCCCGTTTAAGGGGCTGCCGATGGCATTCGTGATAACCGGCCTGATCGCCCTGGCCTTCACCGGCTTCTCGGGCCTGATTACTATTTGATCGTGCCCAATAAATATAGTAAAATATATATAAATATCTTCGAGGAGAGCTTCAACATGTCCAATCGGCTGAGCATACATAAGGCGAGAATAGGTTCGCTGCTGACTTTACTCTTCTGCGTTTCAGCGCTTCTGCTCTTCTGTTTCCCCTCGGTTATCTTTGCGGGAGTCGGCGGCGGGGTGGAGGGAAGGGAGAAGGTTGACCTGATACCGCTCGTCAAGTGGACCCTCGTCTTCCTCGCGGGCCTCGGCACTGTCTTCGGCATAGGGCTGGCAATCGCTGCGAAGCGTTTCGCCGTTCAGATCGACCCCCGGGTCGAGCAGGTGAAAGACGTCCTTGCCCACGCACACTGCGGGGCATGCGGCTATGCAGGATGCGAACAATATGCGGAAGCCGTTGTGAGCAAGCCTGAGGTCGCCCCGAACCTCTGCATCCCTGCCGGGGCAAAGGGCGCCGAAGCGGTCGCGCTCATCACCGGCAAGAAGGCGGAGATAAAGGAGCCCCAGTTCGCGAGGATCATGTGCCAGGGCGGCTGGTCGAAGGCGGTGAAACGGTTCAAATACGAAGGCGTCCAGGACTGCAGGGCAGCGATCCTTGCAGGCGGAGGCGACAAGGCCTGCAGGTACGGCTGTCTCGGCTACGGCACCTGCTCCCGGGTATGCCCCTTCGGCGCGATATCCATGACCGATGACCATCTTCCCTTTGTCGATATAACCAAATGCACCGGCTGCAGGAAGTGCGAACAGGCCTGCCCCACCAAGGTGATAGAGGTGCTGCCTGCCTCCCGCCAGGTGCTCGTCACCTGCCACTCGAAGGACAAGGGCGGGGACACGAAGAAGAACTGCGAGATCGGCTGCATCGGCTGCGGCATCTGCGTGAAGACCTGCCCCTTTGATGCGCCCTCTCTTGCGAACAACCTTTCGAGGATAGACCTCAACAAGTGCAAGGTCTGCGGCCTGTGCGCACGGAAGTGCCCGACAAAGGCGATCACCGACTTCATCCCCTCGCGGTCCAAGGCCTTTGTCATGGATAACTGCATCGGCTGCCAGATATGCGCCAAGGTCTGCCCGGTGGATGCGCCTTCAGGCGAACTCAAGAAGATGCATGTCATCAACAAGGACAAATGCATCGGCTGCGGCATCTGCACCGCGAAGTGCCCGGTCCAGGCGATCGACGGCACCTTCAACGCGCAGGATGTCTTTGCTGCCGCTGCGGCGAAGAAGAAACCGGCCGCAGCGTAAGAGATATCTACTACACAGGAATAAGGGCCCTCGCAAGAGGGCCTTTCTATTTCTGCAGTAACTTCCTTATGATGCACACCCGCCATATTCCCTGGGCAGTGTATTGGCCTCCCCTAGGGTAAGGGGCGGTGAGGAGGGGTACTCGCAAGGAGTACGGCACGGGGGTGTGGGGCGAGGGCTCCGAATATGAAAAGGGCGCAGCCGTTTCAAAATCCTGCTACAATACATCAACCCCAATTCAACACGAGGATATGCCATGAAAGAACTATTCGACTCCACGACGATCAACGGGATGACTCTCCGCAACAGGTTTGTCCGGTCCGCGACCTGGGAGGGCATGTGCGAAGACAACGGCCGTCCCACCCCGCGGCTCGCCTCCTGCTACTCTGATCTTGCGGCAGGAGGCGTCGGCCTCATCATAACCGGCTATGCCTTTGTCCGGCCGGACGGGAAGCAGATGCCGGGGAAGATGGGCATCCATACGGACGACTTCGCCCCGGATATAAAGAGCCTCACCGAGGCGGTCCACAGCCACGGCGGAAGGATCTGCATCCAACTGGTGCATGCGGGCGGCCAGACAACGGCAAAGACAGTCGGCAGGCGTCCCCTCGCTCCTTCGGCAGTGAAGGTCGGCCAGTTTCCCGAAGAGCCCGGGGCGATGACCCAGGGAGATATCGATGGGATCATCGCCGCTTTCGGCGACGGAGCTCGGCGCGCAAAGGAGTACGGGTTCGATGCTGTCCAGCTCCACGCTGCCCACGGCTACCTCATCAACCAGTTCCTCTCGCCCCTCACGAACCAGCGGACTGACGGCTATGGAGGTCCTGTTGAGAACCGGTGCCGTTTTCTGCTGGAGGTCTACCGCAGCGTCCGCGCTGCCGTGGGCCCGGATTTCCCGGTCCTTGTCAAATTAAACGGATCCGACAATCTTGAGGGCGGTCTGGATATCAAGGACGCCGTTTATGCGGCCCGTCTGCTGGACAAGGAAGAGATCGACGCCATAGAAGTCAGCGGCGGCACCTCAGCCTCTGGCGACAAGACGCCGGTCAGGACGAAGATCGACAGCCCGGAGAAGGAGGCGTACAATGCCGGCCTTGCCGGGGAGATCAGGATGGCGGTGAGTTGTCCCGTCATGGCGGTCGGGGGGTTCAGGTCCCTGGAAGTTATCCGGGGAGCCCTCGGCGACGGCATCGACTACATCTCCATGTCCCGGCCCTTTATCAGGGAGCCGAGGCTCGTCGAGCGGTGGAAGAAGGGCGATCATGCCCCAGCCCGCTGCATCTCCTGCAACGGCTGCTTCAGGCCGGGTCTCAAGGAGGGCGGCATCTATTGCGTCGTCGAAAAGAAGGAGGCAGAGGAACGGGCAAATAAGGGGTAGGTCTCTACCCCCTTGCGTTCGCCTTCAAGAGCGCATCAAAACGCATCGCCCTATCGGCGCCTTCAGCCTCTTCCTCGTGCTTGAAGAAGACGAAGGCCCTCTCCCATTTCTGGGAGAGGACTTTTCCCATCCATTCTGACAGGTCCGCGTCCGAATAACCGGGACGCCGCAGCCGCAGATATCCCCATGACGCGGTGCTCACGATCTCCTTTGACGGGTTTTCATCCGTATCGGACGTGCACAGGCTGTGGCCCTTCCTGCGGAGGAGGTCCAGGATTTCGGCATCGAGCCAGGAGGGGTTGCGGAACTCGAACGCGCAGGCCGTCCCCGTGGGGATCAGGTCCAGGAGGTCCTCGAGCGCAGGTCGGTCCGCGCGAAAACTCTTCGGAAACTGGAACAGGACCGGCCCGAGCTTGCCCTCTAGCACAGGCAGCGTGCTGAAGAGGTACTCCGCCTCCCCGCCCACATCTCTCAGCCGTTTGATGTGCGTGATGACCTGGGGCGCCTTGAGCGCAAAGATAAAATCATCGGGCACCTGCTCTGCCCAGGAGATAAGGACCGTCTTTGTCGGCATGTGATAGAAGGTATTGTTGATCTCTACCGAGCCGAGGCATCCTGCGTAAAAGCGAAGCATCTCCCGGGGCGATATCCTTGCCGGATAGAAGGTGCCTTTCCATTCCTTGTACGCATATCCGCTCGTGCCGGTATAAATCTTCATGGCGTACGGTCCCGGGGCGTCAGTGGCATCTCCATAAATAAAGCATTGCACAGGATTCTTGCCTGTCAAGACTCGACCGTGCGGGGCGGAGGCGAGTCAGAGGGTGAAGTGTGTGCCTTCGGCAAAGAAGCGCAATAGTCCTTGTCTTTAACAGGCATAACGTAATATCATGGGGAAGCCTTACCGGCGGCGAAGGAGGAACAGCCACGCATGGACAAGGGAAGGGCAGAGACAGGCATATCGTGCTATAGGGCATAAACACAATGGATCCTGATTTCCGGAAATTGATCGACCTATATAATCTTGAACCCCATCCTGAGGGGGGGTATTTCAGGGAAACATACCGATCCGGGGAGAACGTGCCGGCGGCCGGACTCCCCGCGCGATTCGGAGCGGCGCGAAGCTTCTCTACCGCGATCTACTATCTGCTTCCCCAGGGGGCAAGGTCTCATCTCCACCGCATCAAGTCTGATGAGGTGTGGCATTTCTACCTGGGAGGGCCGCTTGAACTGATCCGGATTTCTCCTGAGGGGACGGTGAAAGAGACGATACTGGGTCGCGACGTCATACGCGGCCAGCAGGTGCAGTGCGTGGTGCCTGCAGGATGGTGGTTCGGGGCCGCGCCCGGGCCGGAAAGTGACTATTCATTCGTGGGGTGCACGGTCGCCCCTGGATTCGATTTCGCTGATTTCGAAATGGGCGATCGGGACCGGTTGATTGAGTTGTTTCCTGCGGCAGGCCCGATAATCGGGCGGCTGACTAAGCCATGAGCGTCATGATTGATTATTGCCGCCCCAGGTCTTTATTGGTGACTATTCTGACGAAGAGGCCCTACATCAGGAAGCAGTATTGCATCGAGGTGCCCGGATGATGAAGGCGAATTACAGGTCACTGACAATACTTTTTTTTGTGCTTGGAAGCATCTTAAGAATACTGCTATGCTGGGTAAATCCTCCTGACAACTCCTTTGACGATCATTTTGTGCCGATCCTGATGATAATGGATTCCGGCGCAATTCCGGCAAAAGACGCCTGCTGGCAGTGTTACCATCCCCCCGTCTTTTATTGGGTATCTGCAATGGCAGGCAAGACCCTTCTGGCGATGGGGGTGAGGGTGCAGCACCTGATAAAATGTCTGCAATTTATCCCCTGCTTCTATGGCATCCTGACCGTCGGAGTAATCTACCTGATCCTGCGCAGAATACCTTTATCCGGGTTTTCAAGACTCATCGCCTTTGCGACCGTCTGTCTTCTTCCCCGCCATATATATATGTCCGCAATGAATTCAAACGATACGATAAGCTACCTGTTTGTTGCCCTCAGTATCTATTTGCTGGTGGAGGCTGTCCAACGGGACTTGAATCCTTTGATCCTTCTGGCCCTGAGTGTCGTCATATCTCTGACCCTTTTTACAAAATACACCGCATACGTCGTTCTGCCGGTCGTTTTGGCGGTATTTGCGTCACTCTTCTTCAGCCGGCTAATCGCCTCCCAAAAGAGGATATTGACATCCTTCCTCCTGGTGCTCCTTCTGCCGTTGGCGCTCCTGAACGCATATTTCTTGTCCAACATGAGAAATTACAACAATCCGATGCCCTGGAACGTGGATCGGCAAGACCCCCGTCTAACGCAGCCGCGGGACAACAGCCGGTTGGATTTTATCAGTTTCAAGCCATGGGAAGGCATACAAACGCCTATCATAGCGCCGGGCAGGATGCACTCCTTCTGGACTATGGTCTATAGTGGAATGTGGTACGATAACGAACCGAAATTTCTGTCCTTCCTCGACTCGAATAAGGACTGGTGGAAGCATTACTATCGCTGGCTGAGGGGTGAAGACAAGTATCCCGGAGATAACCCCTCCATGTCGAATCTTACAAAATGGACAGGGTCCGGCCTCATCCTGATCGGCCTGATCCCTCTTTTGTTGATCATCAGCGGCCTGTATTATCTTTGCAACGGGAGCTGGAGGAGTTCGACCGGTGCGGGAGGGAAGGATGCGGCAATCATGACCATATTCCCTGCCCTGGTGTTCAGCAATGCAGCCGGCATTATCATGCTCGCCCTGAGATTGCCTGTGTATAGCGCAGCGAAGGCGTCCTATTTTCTTATCTCACTGCCGGCATTTGCCGTCTTCCTCGGTCTCGGAGTGATGTCCTGTGAAAAGAATAGAAAGACAGTATGGGCTGTCGTCATAAGTCTCGGAGTCCTCTTTGCGCTTTCAGGTATGCATATCCTGCATATATTACGTTCGCTTGTATGACGCGAGCCTTATGCCTTCGGTCTCTATGAGAATGCGGCGCTGCCTGTACAGAGCCCCTACCGCCTTTTTGTATGTCTTCTTGCTCACCCCGAAGAGGCGGTAGACCAACTCGGGTTGACTCTTGTCGTCCACGGCGATAAATCCACCCTGCGCCTTCAGAGCGTCGATAATCTTTCGCGACACCTCATCGATCCTTTCAATGCCGGGCTTTTGAAGGCAGAGATCGATCTTGCCGTCATCCCGAACCTTCTTGATGTATCCTGCTATATGCTCTCCCTTGCTTAAGGGCTGGAAGACCTCGTTTTCATAAAGCAGGCCCTCCCGTGAGTTGTTGATCATCGCCTTATACCCGATTGCGGTCCGGTCGCCGATTACTAATTCCACGGCCTGGCCTTCCCCCCATTCGTCCTGTCTCTCATCAGGAGGCATGTCAGGTTCAGGGGGGGTGACGATGCGGTCCCTCTTCTCAGCAGGTCTCCTGGTCACCTTTCCCTTGCCCGCGTTGATCGCCTGCTGCATATACACGTATCCTCTTTTTTTCTTCATGGGCACCTATCCATTGTTCCGGGCCGCTACCGTCCTTTCGGGATGGATTCGAGCAGCTCCCAGCGCTCATAGGCAGCGGGGATCTCCCTGTCGAGTTCCGCCATCCTCGCCTTGATCGCCGGTATCCTGCTTCCGCCCTGCCGGTAGAAGTCAGGGTCGGCGAGTGTCTCATAAAGCCCGGCCCGCTCCGCCTCCATCGACTCGATGAGGCCGGGCAGCGTCTCGATCTCCCTCTTCTCCCTGAATGTCAGGGTGCGGGGGTGCTCCGGCTTTGGCCGGGACCTTTCAGGCGTCTCCTTCTTCTTCGGCCTCTCCGTCCCTGCGGGGGCCGGGAGGGTGCGCTGCCGCAGCCAGTCGTCATAGCCTCCCACATATTCGACGAGCCTCCCGTCTCCCTCAAACACGATGGTGCTCGTCACGATGTTATTAAGGAACTCCCTGTCGTGGCTTACCAGCAAGACCGTGCCCTGATATTCCATCAGCATCTCTTCCAGAAGCTCCAGGGTATCGGCGTCCAGGTCGTTCGTCGGCTCATCCAGCACCAGAACATTCGAAGGCGTCGTGAAGAGCTTTGCCAGGAGCGCGCGGTTTCTCTCCCCGCCGGAAAGGACCTTTACCGGCGACCGTGACCTTTCAGGGGGGAAGAGGAAATCCTCCAGGTAACCGATGATGTGTCTCGTCCTTCCGTTGACCGTCACGCTGTCGTGTCCGTCACCAACGTTCCCGACGACCGATCTTTCGTCGTCGAGCTGCGCACGGTGCTGGTCGAAATAGGCGATCTCGAGCCGTGTGCCGAGCCGCACGGAACCGGAAAGGGGTTTCATCGAGCCGAGCAGGATATTGAGCAGGGTTGTCTTGCCCGAGCCGTTGGGGCCGATGATGCCGATCTTGTCTCCCCTCATGATGACTGTCGAGAAATCGCGGATCACCGGACGGTCGCCAAAGTCATGTCCGATTCCCTTTGCCTCGAGGACGAGCCTGCCGGACCTTTCCGCCTCGTTCAGCCTCATCTCGGCGGAGCCTGTCTGATCGCGTCTTGCCGACCGTTCTCTCCTCAGCTCCTTCAATGCCCTCACCCTTCCTTCGTTGCGGGTGCGGCGGGCCTTGATCCCCTGGCGTATCCAGGCCTCCTCCTGAGCGAGTTTCTTGTCGAAGAGGGCGTTGTATGTCGACTCGGCATCCAGCTCCGCCTGCCTCCTCGCCAGATATGTCTTGTAATCTCCCGGCCAGTCGGTGAGCCTCCCGCGGTCTAATTCGACGATGCGCGTTGCGAGGGTATCGAGAAACCTCCGGTCATGCGTGATGAAGAGCATGGCGCCCCGGAATCCGAGGAGGAATTCCTCGAGCCATGCGATGGATTCGATGTCGAGATGGTTCGTCGGCTCATCGAGGAGCAGGAGGTTAGGCTCATTCACGAGCGCCCGTGCAAGGAGCACCCTTCTCTTATATCCGCCCGAGAGGTCTGCCGCGACGGCGTCAGGGTCCAGCCCGAGCCGGGAAAGGACCGTCTCGACCCGCTGCTGTATCCGCCAGCCGCCGGAGGACTCGATCAGATGCTGCACCCGTTCAAGGTCCGCGATAAGACCGGCGTCGTCGCCTGAGCCGACCCGGTGGCTAAGGACGCGATATTCGGAGAGCAGGTCGACGATGCCGCCGAGTCCTTCAGAGACGACATCGAAGACCGTTCCGGTGAGGTCCTGCGGCACTTCCTGTTCGAGAGACGCGACCCGCGTGCCTTTGGGCATGATGACCGCCCCCGAGTCAGGAGATATCTCGTCGGACATGATCTTTAAGAGGGTGGATTTGCCTGTCCCGTTTCTGCCGACAAGGCAGACCCGCTCCCCCCGCTCGATCTGGAGGGTGACCCCCTCGAGAAGTTCCGGGCCGCCGAAGGCGATCCTCACATCCTGCAAACTGACTAATGCCACGTAGTACCTCGGCCTCCTCAGGGTTCCTGCAGACTCACTATGGAGAGGGCTATTTTCTTTATAGGGCGAAAACCTGATGCATCTATTATATAACACCAGGATAGGAGACTTCAGACTCAGTCCCTATTCCCCCACCTCCCCCGGTTTTGTTACAATCAGGTGAAATGGAAAGAGGACTGAGAAGAAACAGCGTCCGGGTGCGCTTCCCTCTCTCGTTCGCCGTGCTCGTCTATCTCGTGCTCTTCGCCGGGTGCGACATGCCGGTCCAGGAGATCCCACCGGAGAAGCTTCCTCCTGTTCCCGAAAGATGCGAGACCTTCTCGAACCAGCACAAAAACGCACTGGCCGCGGCATACTCATCGGTGAACGCCAGCCAGCTGCAGGTGACGAAGGTCGCCAACGAATTCGCCCGGTGCATGCAGGACGCGGGTTTGTCGGTGGCCGAGGCAAAGGGGATTTTGAAGAAGAACGAGGCAGAGGCGCGGCAGGATGCGGACCGGCCTGGTGCGGGGGGCGTATATACGCAGTAAGACGGGAGCGAAGGGGAAGAGGCGTGTAAATACCTTCAGCGTTTTCGTCGCGGCGAATCCGCCCGGTTCTCAGCCCCTTTACTCTTCGCTCTTGGCTCTTTGCCCTTAGCTCTTCCCTCCTGAAAATCCCCTGCTATAATGGAGACATCACCATAAGGGAGGGAACGGGCATGGTAGAAGACTGGCTGGCAAATGCATATGAGGGTATGTCGAGGCGGCAGTTTCTCGCCCGCGCAGGCGCGCTGGGTTTCACACTCGCGGGTTTCGCGATGGCCTCAAGCCCGGTCGCCGGAGAGGTGATAACCACATCCCCTTCAGGACTGAAGATCAGCGAGGGCAAGGTGAATTCCGGGGGCTTCCCTGTCCCGATATACGAGGCCTGGCCTGACAAACCGGGCACATATCCCGTTCTGATCATCATCCCGGAGATATGCGGGATGCACGAGCATATCAAGGACGTCACCCGCCGGTTTGCGAAGGAGGGCTTCCTGAGCATTACCTTCGAGCCGTATGCGCGGGAAGGCGGCGTCCTGTCCCTGCCGGATATCCCTGCGGTACGAAAGGTGGTTGATCCTGTCCCTGACGGAAGGGTCATGGCCGACCTCGACGCGATAGCGGGGTACGCCAAAGGCCATCCCGCGGCGCAGGCGGGCAGGATCGGCGTCACCGGCTTCTGCCGCGGAGGGATGTATACGCTCATGTACGCGACACATAATCGAACGATCAAGGCAGCTGTCGCCTGGTATGGCCAGATCAGGCCGGAACTGAAACCGGGTGTGCGCACGGCAGGCCCGCTGGATGTCGTCTCCCGGATAAATTGTCCTGTGCTGGGCCTGTACGGCGAGGCGGACCTGGGCATCCCGGCAGCGGATGTCAGGGAGTTGGAGGCTGCCTTAAAGTCCGCAGGCAAGACAGCCGAATTCGTGCTCTATCCGGGGGCCCCCCACGCCTTCTTCGCGGACTACCGCCCGAGCTACCGGGCCGAGGCGGCCAGGGCAGCCTGGGACCGCTGCCTGGCGTGGCTCAATAGATACCTGAAGGGATAAGAAGACAGGCTTCCCGCCAAAGGCACCCTGCTCACCTGTACGTGCGGGTGTCAACCATCGACAGGAGAAGAATAGGCGGGGACGTAACCGTGTTGCTGTCAGGGGAGCGTGATCGGAGGGTTCCCGGACGACAGCATACCCTTGAGCATCAGGAGCGGCAGCATCAGGGCAGCGCCGAACATCATGATAATGATCACGGGCAGGACGAGGTATCCCAGTGTACTGACGCCGACCCACTGGCATTTTACCCCTGCGGTATTCACGTACGAAGGAGAGGCGCCCTTGATTGCCGCGAGGTCCTCGTAGATGAGGTACGTAAAGACCGCCACAAAGGGCGCGAACAAGAGAGACAGGATCGGCCCGAGGATGGGGATGACCCCGAGGACAAGGGAAACGACCCAGACCGCCACAAGCCTGCCGAATACCTCGAACCACCGGCCCCTCACGTATTCCCTGCTCTTGAGGAGCGCATCCATGCCGCGGATATCGTCCCTGGCGAAGATGAACGGGGAGAAGGCGAACCAGACGGTGAAGATGATGCCGGGGATCAGGAAGAGGAGAAAGCCGCCGGTGATGATGAACCCGATGATCGAGTAGAGCCACATGAAAGACCAGGTGCCCCGCCATCCCCTGCCGAAGGCCTCCTTTATGCCGAGGCTGCTGTCCGTGACCGCAAAGACGAAGGCTGCCATGCCCCAGAAGAGGAAGGCAAAGACCGGGATGATCCCGATGAGAACCCCGATGGCGGCGACCGCCTGTTTCTTGCCGGGAACGGCGAAGGCGAGCGCCAGGCCGATCGCGGCGGCGAAGGCTACCGCGACGGCGACGAGGAGCAAGGAAAGAAGGATGATCCCGAAGAAGGTCCCGAAGCGTTCCCTGTAGATCGTGAAGGAGTCATTGAACAGATCGCCCAGGGAGCGGAGATTGGCGGGGCTGCCTAGCGGTCCTGCCGGCGCGGTCGGACGGTCCTCAGGGGGAGGGGGCGTGCCTTTCGATGAATCAGCCTTTTCCCGGCTCGCCTTCAGTCTGTCGCTCTTCCACTTCTCGTACTCCTCGCGGTTGCGGAATTCCGGCATCCTCTTCCTCCTGCAGATAAAAGAATCAAGCGGCCGGCCATGTGCCGGACCGAGGGTCATCGGCCGGTGTTGCATTCCTGGCGCGCGTTCCCATGAGCGTTGAATAAACCTATGATACAAAGAACAGGACCGCCGCGCAACAGGGAAGCATGCCCCGGCCTGAGGAGGGAGAGTGCAGGGGGCGTAAGAGGTCGTGCAGGCAAAATAGATCCTAAGTGGCCGGTCTTGACAAGGGCTGTCCTTCTCCTTAATAGTATGCATAGAGACTTCTGTTTCATGGTAGTCATCACGGGAGTCTTCGGAGAGGAACAAACGCATGGGCGACGTGATCAAAGGGAATCCCGGCTGTTGACCCGCGACTGAGGATGCCGGCGGGCATCTGAAGAAGGGGGCGGAACCCGTGTCCCCGCATGCGGGACCGGGAGCCGGACCGGACCGGAAGACCGAGAACTGTATGGTCTGCGGCGCGGCTCTCGAATATCTCCTCGGGGCGCAGGAACTGGCCTGCTCGTACTGCGGGAAGTCGGAGTCAGCTTATATCCGGTGTCCCCGCGGCCACTACCTCTGCGATGAGTGCCACAACAGGGATGCGCTCGGCATCATCGAGGGGATCGCCTTCTCAACGAAATCGACAGATCCCTTTGAGATAGCGGACCTCATGATGGACTATCCGGGACTTCCGATGCTCGGCTGCCAGCATGCCTATATCGCCGGCGGGGCCTTCATGGCCGCGCTAAAGAATGAAGGGTCAAGAGGCATTACCGACGAAGACATCAGGGAGGTCTTCCGTCGCACCGAAAGACAGGCCCACGGCGGCTATTGCGGCCTGAGCGGGGTCTGCGGCATCGCCCCTGCGATAGGGGCCTGTTTTGCGGTGCTTACCGGCTCCCGGTGCGGCAAGGACGAAGAACAGAGGATCACCATGGAGGCGGTGACGCGCATCACCAGGGCT
This sequence comes from Nitrospirota bacterium, assembly GCA_021825365.1. Taxonomy (GTDB): domain Bacteria; phylum Nitrospirota; class Thermodesulfovibrionia; order Thermodesulfovibrionales; family UBA6898; genus JAKAGF01. Next base: position 18,257 of record JAKAHR010000036.1, read on the forward strand.
ATATCCGACCTCACCGGCCCGAGTTGCTGCAAGGCGTATGTCCGATCGTCGCTCGACTCGGCCGTGAAGTACCTTCAGGAGGGCATCGGCGTGGCGCTGCCTGCAGGCAGGCCGATGGCATGCACCTATAGCGGCAGACATCCCCACGGATGCAGGGAAGAGCGGTGCCCGTATTTTGCAGGAGGAGATCCCGGCAGGGCGGACAGCCCGGCAGCAGAAGATATCCGCGGGGGAAGAATAACGGTGTTACCCGCAAGGGGTGACCACCGGGGAGGGAAGATGGATCAGCTTCTGCGGAGGTCGCTTGAACTCGGGGCGGAGAAGGCGAAGATCATCGACACAGACTCTGTCGGCGTAGGGGAATGGGTGCGGTGGAAGTGCGTCTACGGCTGCGCCTTCTACGGGAAGGACGCCTATCACCCGCCCTGTGCGCCTGATGCCGAAAGCACGAGGAAGATGCTGAAGGAATACAGCAGGGCGATCCTCCTGAACGGCCCCAGGGGAAAGGCGCTCACCGAGGCGGCGGTCAGGCTTGAGGGCGAGGCGTACCAGAAGGGCTTTTATAAGGCATTTGCGATGACCTCCCTCTCTTCCGGGCCTGAGGGAGCGACCTGACCCTCCGGTGAGCCGGAGACCCGGGTCGGGTCCGAGACCGCTGATCAGAAGAAGATGAGGATAAGGCCCCTCATGGAGGCATGCGGCATCGATGTTTTTCAGACCGCCAGGAACAATGGCTTTGAGATAGACACGCGGATAGAGACGTACGGCAGGTGGAATTACTACGCGCTCGTCCTGATAGAGTAAGGTAGTCCGCTGTCGGTATTTCCGCATCCGATCCCCTTTTCAGGCTTAAGCCAATCCAGCCCCAGGCTGTTCCCCGTCTTGACAGCCCTTCATTTTGAGCGATACTTTCTTATAGGGAAAGATACAGAGAAGGCGGAGAGGAAACGATGGCAGGCAAGGCGATCTGGAAGGGATTTATCAGTTTCGGGGATATCAATCTGGCGGTGAAGCTGCACACAGCCGTCAGGGAAGACCGGATACAGTTCCACCTCCTTCATAAGCGCGATCGCGTGAAATTGCGGCAGCAGATGATCTGCGCGTATGAAAAAGAAGCCGTCCCTCCTGAGGATCAGGTGAAGGGGTTCGAGGTGGAGGAGGGGAAGTATATCATCGTCGACCCGGAGGAACTCGAACAGGCTGACCCCGAAAGCAGCCGTTTGGTCGAGGTCCACGATTTCGTCAAGGGTGTCCAGATCGATCCCGTCTTTTTCGAGCGCGTCTACTACCTCGAGCCTGACGCAAACGCAAAAGGATATAGTGCGCTCGTTGCGGCCCTGCAGGAGATGGACGTCGCGGGCATCTGCACCTGGGCGATGAGGAAGAGGTACTATCTCGGCGCCCTGCAGGCGGCAGGGAAGCTCCTCCGCCTGACCACCCTGCGGCATGCGGACGAGGTCGTCTCCGCACGGTCTCTTGAACTCCCGAAGATTGTCCTGTCTGAAAAGGAGTTGAAGATCGGGACCGAGCTGATCAACCAGCTGACCGCCCCGTTTCAGCCGGAAAAATTCGCAGATGAGCACCAGAAGAAGCTCCGCCACCTGATCGAGAAGAAGGCGCGTGGAGAAAAGATCGCGGTCCTGCGGCCGACCCGGCGGAAACCGACGTCTCCGGACAGGCTCCTTGAGGCGCTTGAGGCGAGCCTGAAGAAGGTAGCCTGATACGATGGCAAGGGCGCGGCAGGAGGAAAAGACAGCCATGCAGGTGATATGGAGCGGGACGATCAGTTTCAGCCTCGTGGCGATCCCGGTTCAGCTGGTCAAGGCCGTCGAGACCGGCCGCGTCTCCTTTCGCATGCTCCATGTCAAGGATTACTCCCCCCTGGCCAGAAGGATGTTCTGCCCTGAAGAGGAAAAGATCGTCTCTCCGGATGAGATCATCAGGGGATATGAAACCGGGCCCGACAGATATGTGCTCATCACGGACGAGGAGCTGGAGTCCGTCACGCCTGAACGGAGCCGCACGATCGAGATCGCCGAGTTCATCGATATGAGGGAAGTCGACCTGATCTACTACGACCATCCCTATTATCTCGTCCCCTCGAAGGGCGGTGAAAAGGCCTACCGGCTGCTGGCAGAGGTGATGCGCAGGACGAACAGGGCAGGGCTGGCGAAATTCGTGCTGGGAGAGCGGGAGTATCTCGTCGCCGTATACAGCACCGAGGGTGTGCTCGCCCTGATCACGCTTCATTACAGCGAAGAGATCCTGCCTGATGAAGGCATCTCGCCGGGAGAAACAAAGGTCAGCGCGGAGGAGAAAGGCAGCATCGAAAAGAACATCAGGAAGATGATGGCGGACTTTGATCCGGAGAGATATGCCGACCGCCGCAGGAAGAAGATTTTGGATATCCTCAGGAAGAAGGCGAAGGAAAGGGCGCCGGTCGAGGCCCCTCCTGTCGGTGAGGAGGAGGTCGAGGGGCCGGCTGATCTTGTCGCAGCCCTCAAGGAAAGCATGCGCAAAGTGAAAGACAAGCGGTGAGCAGAAAGGCGGTCGGGGTAGCGGGGAAGAGACTCTCCCTGTCAAATCTCGAAAAGGACCTCTATCCCTCCTATGGTTTCACAAAGGCGCATGTACTCGAATACTACCGGAGGATTTCACCGTTCATCCTGCCCCACCTGAAAGACAGGGCCCTGACCCTAAAGCGGTATCCCGAGGGTGCTGACAGGGAATTCTTCTTCGAGAAGCGCTGCCCTGGCCACCGTCCCGACTGGGTGAAGACAGCGGAGATCCACAGGGACTCGGAGGAGAAGATGACCGTATGCCTGATAAATGACCTCGAAACCCTCATCTGGGTCGAGAACCTCGCCTCTCTTGAACTCCATGTCCCTTTGGCCAGGGCCGGTTCCGCGGAGACGCCCGACTCCGTTGTCTTCGATCTCGACCCGGGCGATGGGGCGGACATCCTGGATTGCGCCAGGGTGGCGCTGATACTGCGGGACCTGTTCTCCGGGTTGAAGCTTGCGAGCTGTGTGAAGACCTCGGGTAGAAAGGGGCTCCACGTGTATGTCCCCCTGAACCGCAGGGAGACGACGTTTGAGGACACCAAGAAATTTTCAAGGGCGGTCGCAGAGATCATGCAGAAGAATTATCCTGCATTGGTGACAGCCAAAATGGCGAAGGAACTCCGGAGACAAAGGGTCTTTATCAACTGGTCCCAAAACGACTCCTCAAAGACGATGATATGTGTTTATTCCCTGCGGGCCCGTGAAAGGCCGGTCGTCTCCTGCCCCCTTTCATGGAAGGAACTGGAGGACCTGGCAGGGCTGGGTGATCCGGAGAGGCTGCAGGTCCTGCACGATGAGGCGGTGAGGAGGGCAGAGGCACAGGGCGATCTTTTTCATGAGGTGCTCATGAAGAAACAGAAGATTCCGTATTTGTGAGCGGCGAAAGGATTCAATGGATCGGAGTAACCCCCTTCCCTGAGGTAAGGGGAGGTTAGGAGGAGTCATGAATCCTGCTCTGTTGTTCGGCTGTCGAGGACTATCCCGTATGCATCCCGGGGTCCGGGGCGGGAGCCCCGAAGGAGCAGGGAGCAAGGAGCAACCCCCATGGGTTTAAAGGATTATGCATCAAAACGCACATTCGGGAAGACCCCTGAACCCAGGCCGGGGCAGCGGCCTGGAGGGGGACGCCTCATCTTTGTCATTCACAAGCATGCGGCCCGGGCGCTCCACTATGACCTGAGGCTCGAACTCGACGGGGTCCTCAAGAGCTGGGCTGTTCCAAAGGGGCCCTCGCTCGATCCTTCGGTAAAGAGGCTGGCGGTTATGGTCGAAGACCATCCCTTTGAGTACAAGGATTTCGAGGGCATCATCCCGGAGGGCAATTACGGGGCAGGAAGCGTCATCATCTGGGACAGGGGTTATTATCACCACCCTGCCGCGGGAGACAGAAAAGAAGACGAGAGACTTCTCCGGGAAGGCCTGAAAAAAGGGGACATGAAGTTTATCCTCGAGGGGGAAAAGCTCCGGGGCGAGTTCGCCGTCGTGAAGACCGGGAGAGACGGAAAATCATGGCTGCTCCTGAAGAAGAAGGACCAATACGCGACCGGGGGGGACATACTCGGCGACAATCGCTCCGTAGCGTCCCACAGGACCCTGGAGGAGGTTTCCGAGTCTAACCCGGAGAAATCCTCCAGGCAAAAACGGGTGAACCGGATCCGCATTCGCGAGGCAGAAGAAGCGGAAGACCTCAGCGATGCTCCGGTCAGGCCCATGCCGCAGGGGACAAGACCGATGCTCGCCGCTCTCGCCAAAGAACCGTTCGATGACCCGGAGTGGATATTCGAGGTGAAATGGGACGGGTACCGTGCGGTTGCCGAGGTTCGGGATGGCGATGTCTCTCTCTATTCACGAAACAGGCTTCTCTTAAACCAGAGGTTTCCCCCTGTTGCGAAGGCCCTGCAGGAGTTGGGATTCGAGGCGGTCCTGGACGGGGAGATCGTCGTGGTGGACGAGCAGGGGCATCCTGATTTTCAGATGCTCCAGAATTACCGGAAGTCCGGGAAGGGCCACCTGCTCTACTGCATCTTTGATATCCTGCACTTCCAGGGGCATGACCTGACGAACCTGCCTCTGTTCAGGAGAAGGGAACTCCTCAGGAGAATCCTTCCGGCTGCTTCGCATATCAGATTCAGCGATCATGTCTGGAAGGAGGGCGTCCTCTTTTTCAACGCTGCCAGGGAGAAGGGGCTGGAGGGGATCATCGCCAAACACTCGCAAAGCGTATACCTGGCCGGCCGAAGGAGCAGCCGGTGGCTGAAGCTTAAGACGCGGCTCACGCAGGAGGGCGTCATCGCCGGATTCACCGAACCAGGGGGCCGGAGAAGGTATTTCGGCTCGCTCGTGCTGGGCGTATTCGAAGGGGAGAGACTGGTCTACATAGGCCAGTCAGGGGGCGGATTCACGGCAAAAGACCTGAAGGAAATCCACGGCCGGCTTCTGCCCCTGACGACGAAGGAGTGCCCCTTTGAGGCCGGACCGGATATCGGCGGCCCGGTCACCTGGACGAGGCCGGGGATGGTCTGTGAAGTCGCCTTCCAGGGATGGACTGAAGAGGGCCTCATGAGGCAGCCGGTATTCCTGCGGATGCGCGAGGACAAATCAGCCAGGGAGGTGGTGCGTGAAGACTCCGGGGCGGAGGAAGTCCGCAGCCCCGGGTGAGGTCTTGCCCTATCCCCCTGTCAGATAGATGACGACCGGGAGGGAGAAGAAAGAGATGATCGTGCTTACCACGATCAGGAAGGCGGCAAGGGAGATATCCAGCCGGAAACGGGCGGCAACGAGGAGGGAAAGGACCATGGTCGGCATGCCTCCCTCGATGCCGGAGGAGGCGAGAGCGACTCCGCGCAGTCCGAGGAGATGGCCGGTCACCAGGGCGATTGCGGGTCCGATCGCCAGCTTCAGTACAAGGGCCGGGATGACCGCGTAGGCGTGATTCACCTTCGGTACGGTGAGCGCCAGGCCGATGCTGAAGATCATCACCGGCACGACGACACTGCCCAGCGCATCAAGGGCCTTCAGGACGAAGACGGGCAAGGCGAATCCCGTCGCGTGCAGCGCCATGCCGATGAATATGCCCCAGACAGGCGGCAGGGACGCGATCGTCCCGAGGGATTCCCTGACAGAGAGTCCCTTGCCCCCGCCGTACCGCGCGGCAAGCGCTGCGCCTACCAGCCAGAGCAGGGGCGTTGTTGCGAGAAGATCGTAGTAGAGCGCATACCGCGCGCTGCTGTCGCCGAAGAGTCCGGTCAGGACCGGCAGGCCGAGATAGGTGACGTTTCCGAAGGCAGCGCCCAGTAGCAGCACGCCTTCCTCTTCAGGCGCGATGCGAAACGCCCTGCCCACGGAGGCGTATATCCCCGTTGCCAGCGCCAGGGAGAGCAGGGTGGTGATAACGGCGGTCGCCGGCACGAGCAGAGTCTCGGCGTTTATGTCAGCGAGGTAGAGTGTCTTGATGCAGAGGGCGGGCAGAAACAGGTTCAAGACGCAGGCGTTTATCGCGCTGCGCACTGCGTCAGGGTCAATCGCGGCAGGCCTGATTCTCCTGAAAGCAGCGCCCGCGAGGATGATAAGGCCAAACGAAAGCAGGATGTCGCGCATCTGTCCATTGTACCGATGCGGGGATGAAATGTCACCTCGTATGCCGGGTGGTCAGGAGGCGAGCAGGCTGTTCAGCGTATCTCTCAATGCCTCAAGTTTGTAAGGCTTCGTCATCCGAGCCCTGAATCCGAACTGACGGTAGTCCGCTATGACGGCATCGTCAGAGTAACCGCTTGAGACAATCGCCCTGACGCCGGGATCGATCTCCGCAAGCCGCTGGATCGTCTCCGCGCCGCCCATGCCTCCCCGGATCGTCAGGTCCAGGATGACGATATCGAAGGGGCGGCCCGCCTCCCGGGCGGCCAGGTATTTCCGGATTGCGGCCTCCCCGTTTTCCGCGACGTCCACGTCGTGGCCGAGGGCCGCTATCATTTCCCCTGCGATATTTCTCAGCAGTTCCTCGTCATCCATGACCAGGATGTTTGCCCTGCCCGCAAAAGCGGGGACTGGAGGCACTGCCGGCGTCTCTTTGGCCGCTTCGACAGCAGGGAGATAGATGAAGAAGGTGGTGCCCCTTCCCCCCTCGGACGCCACGTCGAGCACGCCGCCGTGGTTTCTGATGATGGAATAGGATGTCGCCAGCCCCAGGCCGCTGCCCTTTTCCTTGGTGCTGAAATAGGGATCGAATATCCGCGACAGGTACTGTGCCGGAATACCAATGCCGCTGTCCTGCACCGATATCTCGACATACTTGCCCTTTGTCCGAAGGAGCGGCAGGTCTTTTTCCTGAGTGCTCACGTTCCGCGCTCCGATGATGACCGTTCCGCCCAGGGGCATCGCCTGGTCTGCGTTGATCACGATATTCTGGATCACCTGGCCGATCTGCCCCTGATCAGCCTCGACCTGCCACAGGTCCTCGTCGATCCTGATACGGTAGTCTGCGCTGGACCCGCTGAGTGCGAAGCGCACGGAGTTTTCGATAACAGGCTTGAGCGATAATCTCTTCTTGACAGGCTTGCCTCCTTTTGAAAAGGTGAGAAGCTGGGTCGTGAGATTTACCGAGAGGTGGAGCGCCTGTTCCGCCTGCTGGAGCATGGTGAGGGCGCGGTCTTTCTGGTCAAGGGTAAGCCTCGCCATGGCGATATACCCGAACACGCCCTGCAGCAGGTTGTTGAAATCATGCGCAATGCCGCCGGCCAGCGTGCCGATGGCCTCAAGCTTCTGCGTCTTCAGCCGCTCTTCTTCGAGCAGATGTTTTTCCGTTGTATCCTGGACAAACGCCAATGTTGTCGGCCCGTCCGCCAGGTCGATCATCGTCGCATGGACCATCGCCGTGAACTCGGGACCATCCTTGCGCAGGGCCGCCACTTCAAAGGTGGTCTCCGCAGGCAGCCCCTTTTGCCTGCGCATGGCGCGCTCTGCGACCTCTGTCCGGCCGCGTTCCGCCGTCATGTCGGTAATCGGCCTGCCGATTATTTCCTCTGCAGCCGCATACCCGTGCATTCCGACAAACGCCGGGTTGGCATACACGATAGTGCTCCCCCGGAGAAGAACGACCCCCAGGGGGGCCCCCTCCAGCAGGGACCGGAATCGTTTCTCGTTCTCGATCAGGGCTTTCTCAGCCTGCTCCCGCTCGGCGATCTCCTGGTTCAGGAGAAGGTTCGCATCCCTGAGTTTGGCGGTCCGTTCCTCGACACGTACCTCCAGCCTGTCGCGGGCTTCCCTGAGGCCGACCTCCGCCTTTTTCCGCCTGTAGATGTTGACAGCAAGGACGACCACCATGCCCGCCAGTCCCGCCATGACCGACAGCACGAACCAGATCAGTTTCCGGTTTTCGCGGTATAAGGACCTCGGCTCGTTGATGAGGATGCTGTCCGCGGGAAGCGCGGACTCGTGGATATGAAATCGCGTCAGCTGGGTATGGTCGAACATGTACCTGTTGATGCTCTTCTTGTACACCGGGAGACTGCTGACCGGGACGCCGCGAATGATCTGCAGCGCCATGTCAGCTGCGGCACGGCCGTGGGCCTGCCCGTTGACGAGTTTGCCCCCGACGATTCCGAGTCCGAGGATCTCGTCATAATGGGTATAGAGGGGCCTTCGCGAGGCGGAGGATATCTGCGGGACGGCGATCTCCTGCGCGATGTATTCTCCCCTGCTGCGCAGAAAATCCGCATAGTAGACGATGGTGTGGTCCGTCAGGGTCTTCAGCCTTTCAAGCAGTTCCCGCAGCGTCAGGCCGGAGTCGTTCTCATCGAGAAACAGGAACTCGACCCTGTCCCTGTATTCGGATGCAAGGCCTTCGAGTATCTTCCGGTTGGCCCTCCCGGTTGTGCTCGGATCGGTGATGATCGCGATCTGCCGCGTGTCCGGGTGTAGTTTCAGCGCGACATCGATGCTCGCCTTCTGGTCCAGAAACTCCACCACGCCGGTGATTCCTTCATGACCCTGCAGCATGCTGTCCGTGAAATTATTGACCCCGCAGAAGACGATCGGCGTACCCGGAAACAGCTCGCGATGGTGGCGCAGCAGGAACTGGAAGGCATCGTCGTCCGAGGAGATGATCACATCGAATTTCGTCCTGCCGTACTTCAGGCGGTACAGCTCCCGAAGCCGGGCAAAGTACGCCCCGTCGAGGCCGTCGAAATGCCTCTTGGTATCCATGTATTCTACATGCATGTCTATGTCAGCGGCGTTTCGGCTGAATACGGAGTAGATCCCCTCCATGATGTTGTCGGACCAGACGAGGCCCGGGTGGTATGAGTGCAGGACGAGTATTTTGTGCGCTTCCTGTCCGCTGTGGGCGATAACGGGAACGGCCAGACATAGAAGCACCATTAGCATGAAAACCGAACGGGACATCATCAAATGACGTATCCTCCCCCTGTTATTGTACCTTGACACAGACCGCTGCGCAACGCCAAAAAGACGGGCAGGACGCCGCAAGGCGCGGACAGGAGGGAATGTGATGCGTTGCCGAAAGGGGGACCGGCTAATCAGGGTGACGGGGCTTGTGCTTTTATTTCTTCTACAGCCGACCGGCTGAGGTGTTCACCGGGTCTCAGCAGTGGACGTAGTTTATGTCGTAATCATTGTTCTTGAAGGCGGTCCTGAGGTCCTTCCGCTGTTCCGGGGTCATCGCCGCGAAAACCTGTTTTACCTTTTCCCTGGAGCCATCCGCAGAGCATGAGTACCGAAGGAGGTCTCCCTTCGTCTGCTCCGGCAGGCTGGTCTCGCCGAGTATCTTCTTCAGGTCCCCGGAGTCGCAGAGGAGCCTGCGGGCCGCCGCTGCGTCGCTTCCCAGGAAATAGGCCTGTCCGTTCTTGCTCACGAGGAATGTAGATGAGCACCCGGCTGCGGCCAGCGCCGTGACGATCACAAGGACGATAAATCTGTTCATGTCTTACTTCCTTTTGATGAGAGTGAGTATCCTGTTCTTCATTTCCGGTGAAGACCAGTCCCTGTCGCCGATGATCTTTTCGGCGACAACGCCGTTTCTGTCGATGAGAAGGGTGGTCGGGAGGCCGAGGACCGCATAGAGATCGAAATAGACCTCCTTGTCCTTGTCCCAGAGGACCGGGAAGGCGAGTCTCTTTTCAGCGGCAAAGGACTTCAGGGGACGCAGCGAGGGATCAATAGAGACCGCCAGGACGACAAACCCCTTGTCCGCGAGGGACGCATACAGATTATTGAAGGGTACCATCTCGTCCCTGCAGGACGGGCACCAGGTTGCCCAGAAGTTCAGCAGAACGACCTTCCCCCTGTAGGAGGAGAGAGAGACGTCCCTGCCTCCGACATCCTTGAGCGTAAAGGAAGGCGCGAGCTTGCCCGCCTCGGGTCCAATCTCCGCTGCAGGAGTATATCCCGCCCCGAGGAGAAGAAGGAGACAGCAGATGACGGTGATGCGAGTGTATGTCTGCATAGATTATTGATTAAGTATATCCTAAACTATCATCAAAAATCTCCAGATATCTTGATCCGCATGCTCATCCGGCTTTTTCTGATCCAGCCGAAGAGTCCATAACAAGTGATTCCTATGGTGCGCCGATACTTCGCAGCGCGGCCGGAGTCCGTTACCTGCGGTCAGGAAGAGAAAGCAGTGACGGGAAGGCACAGAGAGGAGAGGCGTATTTGCTATAATAACCAAAATCTATCCGCGAGGCATCTGATGAAGAAAACCTTTGTGCTCGATACCAACGTTCTCATCCACGACCCTGAGGCTGTCCTCCATTTCCAGGACAATGACATCGTCCTTCCCATCACGGTGATCGAGGAACTCGACAATCTCAAGCGGGGCAACGGGGAGATCCCGTTTTCCGCCCGCCATGCCCTGCGGCTGATCGATTCCTTCCGGGAGGCGGGCAACCTCTCCACCGGGGTCTCCCTGCCGAGCGGCGGGGCGCTGAAGGTGATGATGGACCAGGAGGTGAAACTCCTGAAAGAGTCGAATGACAACAGGATCATCTCGGCTGCGATCGGCCTGTCCAGAAACGGGGGCAAGGCGGTCAAGCCGGTGATCCTCGTCTCCAAGGACACCTCCGTGCGGATCAAGGCGGACGCGCTCGGGCTTCCGACGCAGGACTATCTCACGGACAAGACAACGGTCTTCAAGAAGTACGGGAACATCTCCGAAGGCGAGGAGTCGCCCAACGGTATACGGTCAGTGCGGTACCTCAGGACAGGAGACAAGATCTTCCGCGTCTATGGAGAGGACCGTATGCAGCTCATCAGGCGGCAGCGCTATATCCTCGGCATCGGCCCCAAGAACATCGAGCAGGAATGCGCTATCGACGCGCTCCTCGCCGACCAGGTGGATGTGGTCGCCCTGACCGGACGGGCGGGCACCGGAAAGACACTCCTGGCGATCGCGGCGGGGCTGTATCTCTGCACCAAAGCCAACCACCGGGTCGTGCCGGAGACTGTCCGGCGGTATGACCAGGTGGTGGTGGGGCGGCCGGTCGTCCCTCTCGGCAATGACCTCGGCTTTCTCCCCGGCGACATCAGGGAGAAGCTTCTGCCGTGGATGCAGCCGATCTATGACAACCTTGACGTGATCGTCGGCACGCCGACAGAGACAGGGGATGACAAGAACGGGCATTACAAGAGCTCGGAATATCTCATCGAGTCGGGTATCGTGCATATCGAGCCCCTTACCTATATCAGGGGCAGGAGCCTCCCCCGGCGGTATCTCATCATCGACGAGGCGCAGAACCTCCGGCCCCTTGACGTCAAGACGATCATCACCCGCTGCGGAGAGGGGACAAAGGTGGTGTTTACCGGGGACCTGGAGCAGATCGATTCCCCCTTCCTGGATGCGGCCTCCAACGGCCTCGCCTACCTTATCAACAAGTTCATACAGGAGGAGAACTTCTGCTACCTGAATCTGAAGAAGGGCGCGCGCTCGGCCCTGGCGGAGCGCGCAGCGGAACTCCTGTAGTGTCGCATCCGTTTATGGTAGGATGCAGAATAGTTTTAGCATTGTGAAATAAGGTTCTGCGTTTCGTGCACTAAAGTTCTGTGTTTGCCTGACGAGGAATTTCTTGTCAAATTTCGCCTTTGACTGATAATCCGCAAAACAGAGGGGACAGCGGAAATGAGGGTTACTGCTAGAAACTATTAGGCGCTGTCCCCAAGTATTTCAATTATTTGTTATTCATACGGCCGGTCTTCTTGCCCCGAATATTTCTATTGACACCCCTGAGAGCCGCTTTCTATGATACTGTCAAGGTGAATAACCATGTTTCCTGGAAAAGGAGGAATAAGGTTATGAAGGGGAGAGGTAGCGTTATCAGTTTTCTGGCAGTAATCTCACTTCTGACGGGCATCTCATGGGGGGCGACTGCGGTACCCGTATCTCCGGAGAAGGCGACCGG
>JAKAHR010000009.1 GCA_021825365.1 Nitrospirota bacterium
GTCATTGGCTGTTGGCCGATGTCTATAGCGGAAAGAAGTTCGTCGACGGCGTGGAGAAACAGGAATCAAAGGTGTTGGAAAGGATAGCCGCCTGATGGCTTTTTACACACTTATTGACAAGACCCCGTCCGTGTTTGAGGCGGTGCTGGAAGAGGCGGGTCTGCCGGATGACTCTGTGATCGTGATGGCGGAGAAGGAAGGCGCAGCCGGGGGAAGGGACACGATCAGCGCAGCCGAGGTTAAACACCTGTATGCAAATCTGTATGACCAGTGGCAGTCCCACTACGGCAAGGGAATGGCGTTCAAGGCGGTTATGGCTGAGATAGGCTATCTGGGCGACCTGGCAGATTATCTCAGCAAGAAGGGCGATACCAGGATCATCATCTTCGGCCACTCCCACGACAGTGAACTCGACAAGGATTCCTGGTTCGTAAAAGACAGGATATATGCCAAGTGCGGCGCATGGTGCGATGAGGAAAAGCCACGCTCCTATATCGAGACGGAGAAAGACGAAAAGAGGAGACTCTATCATGTCCGCCTGATGCACTGGAAGGAAGGAAAGGGCGAGAGGATCAAGGAAGAGTCTGTGGAGCTGTAGAAGGAGGGTGCATGAAGATCGACATCCACTGCCATGTAATAGGTAATGGTAAAGACATCGGGAATGTGGATAACGATGTCTACCTCAACGCAGAGGACAACCAGCATTGGTTCACGCGAATGTTCGCGAGCCTTCTGGAGGAGGAGCTCGAAAGGCTCGGTGCGGACCTCAATAATGACGGCGCCATCTCGACTGGTGAATACCTCGATCTTCTCTTCAGGATGCTGAGGCTCTCCGAGGAGACTGACGGCATAGTCCTGCTCTGCCTCGACGGCCTGTTTCATCCAAAGACGGGCAAGCTTGATGAGAAGAGGACGGATCTGTGGGTATCCAACAGGTTTATGGCCGGCCGGATAAGGGAGATGAATGAACGGCTTTCAGCCGGAGGCAGCCGGAAGAGATTCTTTCTCGGCGCCTCCATCAGCCCCAACAGGAAGGATTGGAGAGAGGAGCTGGATTTTGCAGACTCGGCAGGGGCAGTGCTGGTGAAGCTGATCCCCTCTACCCAGCATATCAATCTCACGGAGAGGAAGCATAAGGATTTCTACAAGGCATTGGCGGACAGGAAACTGCCCCTTCTTTGTCATGTGGGTCCTGAGTACTCCTTTCCGGAAGGCATCAGGAACATGAAGCTTGATAATTATAAGGGCTTGGCGGCACCCCTGGAATCCGGTGTAACCGTCATCGCCGCCCACTGCGCCTCGCCCGTCTTTCCAGTGATCGACAAGAATGTGATGAAGGACTTCTTTACGTTCATGGATAAGGCAAACGCCGGCGCCACGGTGAAGCTCTGGGCCGACACATCCGCCATGTCACTTTCGACGAGGCTCCCCATAATTCCGGAGGTGCTGGATACCTTTCCTGCTGAATGGCTTGTGCATGGCACGGATTTCCCGATTCCGATTGATGGCTGGGCACATATGCCTTTCGTCACCAGGGACGTGACGCCCGGGGAATACCTCAGCATAGTAAAGACAAAGAATCCCTTCGACAGGGATGTGAGGATCAAACGCGCCCATGGCTTTGACGAGGCGATCTTGGAGAATGCGGAGAAGGTGCTGAGACTGCGGAGTTGAATTCCCTTTACAGTTGTTTGGAGACCTCGTGCCAGCCTTCCCATTAAGCTGCGGTGAATTCCCTGAACTACCACGGTCCGCATTCTGCCAACAGCGCATCCCTTCTCATGTGCTATACTTATGTAAGTGACTGCTTACAATTATAGACATGGCGGCAGGGTCGTCTTATCCGCCGTAGGGGCTGCCTTCTGATGAACAAGTGGATCATCGCCCTGACGGTGATGCTGCCGACGCTCATCGAGATCATCGATACGTCGGTGGTGAACGTCTCCCTCGACAACATCCGGGGGAGCCTGTCGGCCGGCATCGACGAATCCACCTGGACGATCACCTCCTATCTCGTCTCAAACGCGATCATCATCCCCATGACCGGATGGCTCAGCAGGGTCTTCGGCCGGAAACGCTACCTGATCTTCTCTATCATGCTTTTCACCCTGAGTTCCTTTCTCTGCGGCATCTCGTGGAACCTCCAGAGCCTGATCGTCTTCAGGATCCTGCAAGGCATCGGGGGAGGGGCGATGCAGCCGATATCCCAGTCGATACTCCTTGAGACCTTCCCCCGCAAACAGCACGGCATGGCGATGGCGATCTTCGGGGTCGGCATCATGTTCGGCCCGATTATCGGCCCCCTGCTGGGTGGATGGATAACGGACAACTGGTCCTGGCACTGGATCTTCTTCATCAATCTGCCGATCGGCCTTATATCGATTATCATGGCCTTCGTTTTTATCGTCGACCCCCCCTACATGCAGCGTCAGAAGATGAAGATAGATTACTGGGGCCTTGCGCTCCTGGCGGTGGGGCTCGGGTGCCTCCAGATCGTGCTCGACAAGGGACAGACCGAGGACTGGTTCAACTCCCACTTCATCACCGTCCTCACCCTCGTCTCCGCCGTCTCGCTGATGCTCTTCGTCATGGTAGAGCTGTATTTTGCGGAGCATCCGATTCTCCTGTTCAAGACCTTCCGAAATATCTCCTTTACCACGGGGAATATCGTAATGTTCTTTGCCTTTTTCAACCTCTTCGGCAGCATCGTGCTGCTGCCGGTCTATCTCCAGACATTGATGGGGTATACCGCGACCCTTGCGGGGATGGTGCTGGGACCCGGCGGCATAGCGACGCTCTTTGCGATGCCGATGGCCGGACGTCTCGTGACGAGGGTGAACCCCAAGGGGCTGCTCGCCTTCGGGATCATCATCTCGGCGTATTCGACGCACCTGATGTCGCATTTCAGCCTGCAGGCTGATTTCTGGGCAGTCATCTGGCCGCGGATCGTGCTCGGCATCGGCATGGGTTTCCTCTTCATCCCGCTCACCACCCTCACCATGTCGAGCGTCAGGAGGGAGGACATGGGGAACGCGACCGCCATCTATAACCTGCTTCGTAACCTGGGCGGGAGTTTTGGGGTGGCCTTCGTGACTACGATGATAGCCCGCAGGTCGCAGTTTCACCAGAGCCATCTGTCCGAGCATCTGTCTGTCTTTGACCGGGGATATCAGATGGCAGCCCAGCAGACCGCTGCGGCCCTGCAGTACAGGGGGGTGCCTTCGTCGGTGGCTGCGCACGCGGCGGACGGGACGATTTACGGCCAGCTGATCAGGCAGGCCTCGATGATATCCTTTAACGACGCCTTCCACCTTTTGAGCGTCTTCATGATCGCGATCCTCGTCCTCGTCTTCCTGATGAAACGGGGGAAGGGCGAGGCGCCCTCAGGGATGCACTGACGTCGGTGAGGCGCTAGCAGGCGAGCATCTCCTTCACGGTGATCGCCACGGACTCCTGGAGCGCCGAGAGATCATATCCACCCTCGAGAGAGAAGACGGCAGGGCAGTCGCAGGACGTGAGGATGCTCCTGACGATCCCCCTGATGCCTTCGCCGGTCACCCGTATGTCCGCATGCGGATCGCGGACATGGATGTCATATCCGGCAGAAACGAGGAGGATATCAGGGGAAAACCGGCTGATGATGCCCGGAAGGATGTCCTGGTAGAGGTAGAGATAGTCCTTGTTGCCGGAACCGCGGATGATCTGGACGTTGTAGGTAAACCCTTTCCCCGCGCCGACCCCCTGTTCAGTCTCCTTGCCGCTTTCCGGATAGAAGGGGTATTGGTGAGAACTGAAGAAAAAGACTGATTCGCTCGCCTCGAAGAGGTGCTGCGTGCCGTTGCCGTGGTGCGCGTCGAAGTCGACGATAAAGACCCGACTGAAGCCCCTTCTCAGCGCATGCGCTGCGCCGATCGCGACATTGTTGAAGATGCAGAATCCCATCGCCTCCTCAGCCTCGGCGTGATGACCCGGCGGCCGCACTGCGCAGAAGGCCCTGTCGATATCCCCTGCCTTGCAGCGGTCGACCGCCTCGATGACCGCGCCTGAGGCGTACCGGACAGCATCGAAGGTGCCGGATGAGATATAGGTGTCCGGATCGAGACAATCACCCGAAAAATTGAATATTTTTTCTATATAATCGCGCGTGTGGACGAGTTCGAGGTCGTCGAAGCCGGCCTTTTTCGGGCTGATGTGGATGAGCCGTTCCCACAGGCCGGACTTCATGAGGGCCTCGTTGATACTCAGGAGGCGTTCCTTCCGTTCAGGATGCCAGACCGGCGGCTCATGGCCGAGGAAGGCCTCATGATAGAGGAAGCCGACTTTAGACATGCCTATATTATAGCGCGGGATGAAGACAGCGGATCATCAAAAGATGTGGATACCGAACCCCTTGAGGCACCTGGTCACCTCGGCTACCGGCAGGCCGACGACATTGGCGTAATCGCCCTCGATCCTCCGTACGATGACCGATCCCCTGCCCTGGATCGCATAGGCGCCCGCCTTGCCGAGCGGCTCGCCTGTCTTCACATAGGCGGCGATCTCCGGCCTGGTGAGCCTCCTGAACCAGACCTTCGTCTCGACCGCCCGGGAGACGGTCTTCCGGGTAGCGGTATCCATGATGGTAAAGCCGGTTATGACGGAGTGTGATCTGCCGCTGAGCATGCCGAGCATCCGCTTCGCATCCTGTTCATCACGGGGTTTGCCGAGCAGGTGGCCCCTGAAGGCGATGAAGGTGTCGGCCGCGATGATGAGGGCATCTTTGTGCCTGTCTGCGACCGCCCGGGCCTTTTGAAGGGACAGCCTTCTCGCCAGGACCCGCGGGGGCAGGGTGCTGTCCATGTCCTCATGCACGTCGGCGGCATCGATGGAATAGGAGAGGCCGGTCAGGGAGAGGAGCTCCTTTCTCCGGGGTGAGGCTGATGCCAGGACGATCTTCCTCATCTACACGTATTGGCCTGCCGTATATCCCGATGCCCATGCCCAGTGCAGGTTATACCCGCCGAGTTGACCGGTGACGTCCATCACCTCGCCGGCAAAAAAGAGGCCCTGAACCTTCTTCGATTCCATCGTCTTTGAAGAGAGTTCCGCTGTGTCGATGCCGCCGCGGGTGACCTCGGCCCTGGTGTATCCCTCCGTATCGGCCGGTCTGATTATCCATCTTTGGAGTTTCTCCGCGATCGCCTTTAATTCCCTGTGGCTGTACAGGGCAAGCGGCTTCGAGGGTGCAAACCGGCTGCACCAGAGGAAAGAGAACCTCCTGGGGAAGAACCGGCAGAGGAAGTTCTGCAACTCCATCCTGCTGCCGTGGTGGTCGATAAAGAGCGCGTATGCGTCGTGTCCTGGAAGCAGGTTGATCGCCAGCTCTTCGCCCTGGTTCCAGTACGAGGATATCTGGAGCGCCGCCGGGCCGCTCAAACCATGGTGCGTAAAGAGCACCGGTCCCTGGAACCTCACCTTACCGCAGGATAACTCCGCTGGTATCGAAACGCCGCTGAGGGGAGAAAGCATCTCAGCCTCGGCACGCCTGAAGGAAAGGGGCACGAGGGCAGGTTTCAGCGGAGTGATCGACAGGCCGAACTGCCGGGCGATCCTGAAGCCTAGATCAGATGCGCCGAGCGCCGGATAGGAGAGACCGCCTGTTGCGACGAGGAGGGAGGCGGAAGAATAGGCAGCCGAATCCGTTCTCACCATGAACCTTCCCCTCTTTTCTATGGTTGTTATACGGCTCTTCAATCGCAGCTCAGCCCCCGCCTCCCCGCATTCCGCGGTGAGCATGCGGATGACCTGGTCTGATGACCCATTGCAAAAGAGCTGGCCCGATTCCTTTTCATGGTATCGTATGCCGTGGCGCTCGATCCGGGATATGAAATCAGCAGGGGAAAAACGGGCGAGAGCCGACTTGCAGAAGTGAGGGTTTTTCGAGATATAGTGATCCGGCCGTACGCCGAGGTTGGTGAAGTTGCACCTGCCGCCTCCCGACACGCGCACCTTGCGGCCTACCTGGTCGTTGTGATCGAGGATCAGGACAGCGCGTCCCCTCCTGCCCGCCTCGATCCCGGCCATCAGTCCCGCTGCGCCTGCTCCGATGATGATAACGTCTTTTTCTGTCGGTTTCATGACAAGTTGTGTTGTACCCTGCTGCCGCCGTACTTCTCACTCGGATGCGGCAGTCCGACTCTACGTGAAGGACCGCGCAGGACAGGCCCTTTTTCTGCACACCCGACCTCTTCAGTCTGCACCGCGAAGGTGTGCAAAACACTCCGGCCGACGGGATCTTTACGGGAAGAGGGAGATGGAGCGGAGCCCCTCGGTCTCCTCAAATCCCATCATGATATTCATGTTGTGGACAGCCTGGCCCGAGGCCCCCTTGACGAGGTTGTCTATCGCCGAGACGATGATGAGGGTATTCGTCCTGGTATTGAGCTTCAGCCCTATCTCGCAGAAATTTGAGCCGCGCACATTCTTGATGTTCGGATACACGCCCGGCGGCAGGAGCCTGATAAAGGGTTCTTTCCTGTATGCTGCATGATATGCGGCGAAGACCTTGTCCTGTGAGATCGTCTTTGACAGCTTCGCGTAGATGGTCGTGAGGATGCCCCTGTCAGCAGGCAGCAGATGGGGCGTGAAATCGACCGTCACCTTCTCCCCGGCGAGGCAGGATATCTCCTGCTCGATCTCGGGCGTATGGCGGTGGGTCCCGATCCCGTAAGCCTTGAACCCCTCGTTCACCTCGCAGTAGGCGACGGCAACGTCCGCCTTCCTTCCTGCCCCGGTCGTGCCTGATTTGGAGTCAATAATGATTGACCTGGCGTCGACGAGCCTGTTCCTGACCGCCGGAAGGAGTCCGAGAATCGCGCTTGTCGGATAACAGCCGGGGTTGGCTATGATGCGCGCCTTCCTGATCCGAGAGCGGTAGATCTCCGGCAACCCGTAGACAGCCTTCTGCAGGGTAGCAGCGAACTGATGCGGGGTGCCGTACCACGATTCGTAGACGCTGACATCGGATATGCGATAGTCTGCCGAGAGGTCGATGACATGCTTCTTCCTGCTGAAGAAGTAGTGCACCGCCTCCTGGGACGCGCCGTGGGGAAGGGCGAGGAAGAAGAGATCAGCCTTGGAGAGAAGGCGCTCCTTTTCCATCGGCTCAAAGGTCATGCCGCCGTATGAGTGAAGATGCGGGAAGAGGTCGCACAACCGCCTGCCTGCCGATTTCTCGGACGTGACCGCGGTCACCTCCACCCTAGGGTGGCCGGACAATATGCGGAGCAGTTCAATGCCCGTATATCCGCTGCCCCCGCAAATCGCTGCCTTCAGCATGACTCTATCCTTCTCCCTTATCAATGAAACTCCGGAAAAATGAAGGGCTCGTTCATGGAACGAGCCCTCAGCATATACCTGTAAGGGCTGACGCCCCGGATTCTGTTACCGCTTCGAGAACTGGAAGCGCTTCCTCGCGCCGGCGAGACCGTATTTCTGTCTCTCTTTTTCCCTCGGGTCCCTGGTGAGAAAACCCTCTTTCTTGAGCTTGCCCCTGAGGTCAGCGTCCATCTTCGTCAGAGCCCGGGAGATGCCGTGTCTGACAGCCCCGGCCTGGCCGGAAAGACCGCCGCCGGTCACCTTGATCGAGATATCATGCTTCCCGGTGGCCCCGACGAGCTCGAGCGGCTGCCGTATGATCATGCGGAGCACCTCGCGCGGAAAATACGTATCAACCGGCTTGCTGTTTACCGTGATCTTGCCTGAGCCGGGCACGACTTTAATCTGGGCGACCGAGGTCTTCCTTCTTCCTGTTGCTGTGTATTTGATTTCAGCCATCTGAACTCCTTTATCTCTTTAATATATTATTGCAGTGTTTCGGGCGTCTGGGCCTGGTGGGGATGCTCCGCCCCCTTGTAGACCTTCAGCTTCTTGATCATCGCCTTGCCGAGCTTGTTCTTCGGCATCATGCCCCAGACGGCGCTCTCGATGATTCTTTCAGGCGCCTTCTTCATGAGTTCCAGGGCGGTCTCGGCCTTGATGCCGCCGATGTAGCCGGAGTGGTGGTAGTAGACCTTGTCCGTCAGCTTGTTGCCGGTGAGGCGTACCTTTTCAGCGTTTATGACTATCACGAAATCCCCGGTGTCCACATGGGGGGTGAATACGGGCTTGTTCTTGCCCCTGAGGTACGTCGCGACCTTTGTCGCCAAACGTCCGAGCACCGCATCCTTGGCATCGACGACATACCACTTGCGGCTGATTTCGTCCTTCTTCGCAAACTGTGTCTTCATGACTGCCCTTTACCCTTTCTTCTTAAAAAATGGAGATTAGATAAAATACCCCAATCTGGCGAAATTTGTCAATATTTCCGACGGGATTTCGACCGGCACTCCACGTAAAGAAAGACCGGTTATGTAACTTTACCTCAAGAAAGAGCGTATTTCGAGTTGCAGTTCAGGAAATCTTTGAAAAATCCGCCAGCTGCGCAGCTACTGCCCAGATGTCCCTCAGCAGGGCGAGCCTGTTGTTTTTGATCTCCTCCTGCTTGTCCATGACGAGCACCTTATCGAAGAAGGAGTTGATCGGCCCGGTGAGGCCGGCGACTGCCACCGTCGCCTCTGCGAATCTCTTCTCCCGCAGGAGGGATGAAACAGAACCACCCGCCCGGGCAAGGGCGAACGACAGTACCTTTTCCTCCTCCAGAAAGAGAAGACCCTGCTGCAACGCGGGGACGGGCGTCTTGGGGATGATGTTGTTCACCCGCTTTATGGCAAGGAGAAAATCAGGGAAGACCGCTTCCTGGCGGAAGTGCCGCAGCGCGTCGAGGCGTTGGGTGATCTCCTTTATGGGCGTTACTGACATCAGGGGGAGGACCGCGCCGACCAGGTCCTGCTCATAGCCCATGGTGGACAGTATATATTCCATCCTCTGTCCCATGAAGGAGATGATCGCGGCCATGGCCTTTTCCCCGCTGTCCTTAAGGGGGAGATTAAGCAGGGCGCCTTCGAATATGTCCCGCAGGCTGATGACGTATCCCCTCTCCAGCATAATCGAAACGATGCCCATCGCCTGCCTTCTGAGGGCAAAGGGGTCTTCTGAGCCCGACGGGACAAGGCCGATCGAAAAGAAGGACGCGACATTATCGATCTTGTCGGCGAGACTGAGGAGCGCGCCTGTCTCTGATGCGGGCATCCTGCTGCCGTAGGACTTTGGGAGGTACTGCTCTTCGAGCGCCTCGGCGACTTCCCTGTCTTCGTTATCGAGGAGCGCGTAGTATTTTCCCATGATCCCCTGCAGTTCAGGGAAC
Source organism: Nitrospirota bacterium (assembly GCA_021825365.1). Classification (GTDB taxonomy): domain Bacteria; phylum Nitrospirota; class Thermodesulfovibrionia; order Thermodesulfovibrionales; family UBA6898; genus JAKAGF01. The sequence goes on from JAKAHR010000009.1 coordinate 9,284, forward strand.
TCCCGGACAGCTCCGGTGATAAGGTCCGTCTTTGACAGAAGCGCCGCGCGTGCGACCCGCTCCTTCAGCACGGGGTTTATCCTTTCAGCCAGGAAGGAAGCGACCGCGATGATCCGTTCGGTCTTTGTGAAGATAGATCCCAGTTTATCCTGGAAGGTGACCTTCTTGAGCTCCTCCACGCGGTCGGCAAGCGTCTTCTTCCTGTCCTCGGAGAAGTAAAACCGTGCATCGTCGAAGCGGGCCCGGATGACTCGCTCCGCACCGACCCTGACGGTCTCGGCGTTATCCGACCGGGTGTTGCTGATCACGACGAATCTGTTTATCAGGTTGCCGCCGTCGTCGAGGATCGCGAAATACTTCTGATGGTCCTTCATCACCGTCACGAGCAGTTCCTTGGGCAGGCTGAGATAGTCGCTGTGGAAGCTGCAGATGACGGGCACCGGGTATTCCACGAGGTAGTTGACCATACCGATGAGCTCATCATCCATAAGCGGCTGGCCGCCTGATTCGGCTGCAAGGCTGGTGATGCCGTCGCGGATGATCTTTTCCCGCTTGTCCTGATCGAGTACGACGAAATTGTTTTCGAGAAGGCTCATATACGAGCCTACGTCCTTCACCTGGAAAGAGGCGGGCGAGAGAAAACGGTGGCCCCGCGTGATGTTGCCGCTCTTGACGCCGTCGATATCAAAGGAGACCGGCTCGGTCCCGAGGATCGCGGTGAACCAGTGGATGGGCCGGACAAAGGTGATGCTGCCGTTGCCCCAGCGCATCGCCTTGGGGAAGCGCAGCGACAGGATGATCTTCCTGAGCGCCTCCGGCATGACCGCACGCGTCTCGGCCCCCTTCTCCTCGATGAGAGCAACGACATATTCTCCCTTTCCCTTCATCTTTGTCTTGAGGTCGGAGACCCGTATGCCGAGAGATGAGGCAAAACCCTCGGCCGCCCGGGTCGGTCTTCCGGTCTCATCGTAAGCAGCCTTCTTCGATGGGCCGAATATCTCCTTCACCACATCGTTTTGCAGGGGCGAGACCGCGTCGACCAGAAGGGCCATCCTGCGGGGCGTCGCGTACGTCCTGAGATCGCCACAGGAGATCCGGTATTCGGCGAATACCTCGGAGGCCGCCTTCTTCAGGTCGGCGAGTGCAGGGGGGATAAACCGCGCAGGTATCTCCTCCGTGCCGATCTCAAGAAGAAGCGGAAGACCGGTGCCAATGTCCTGTGTCATGGGCGGCTGCCGTTTCTTTCTGCGAGCAGGGGGAACCCCATCTCTTCGCGCTGCCGATAGAATGCCTCTGCGCAGAGTTTCGCGAGGTTGCGCACCCGGGCGATATAGTGCGTCCGCTCGGTCACCGAGATGGCGCCGCGGGCATCAAGGAGGTTGAAGAGGTGAGAGCACTTCAGGCAGAACTCGTAGGACGGAATCACGAGGCCCAACCTGTTCATCCTGATCGACTCCTTCTCGCAATCATCGAAATGGCGGGCGAGGAGTTCGGCGTTTGAGTTGTCGAAATTGTAGCGCGATCCCTCGACCTCGCTCATGTGGTGAACATCCCCGTACAACAGGTCCTTGTTCCATTTGAGGTGGTAGACGTTGTCAACGCCCTGCAGGTACATGGCGATGCGCTCGAGTCCGTAGGTGATCTCGAGAGAGACGGGCTTGAGGTCGATGCCGCCCACCTGCTGGAAATAGGTGAACTGGGTCACTTCCATGCCGTCGAGCCAGACCTCCCAGCCGAGCCCCCAGGCGCCCAGGGTCGGCGATTCCCAGTCGTCCTCGACAAACCGTATATCATGCTTCGTCGGGTCGATCCCGAGTGAAGAAAGGCTGTCGAGGTAGAGCTCCTGGCTGTCCGGAGGGGACGGTTTGATGATCACCTGGTACTGGTAGTAGTGCTGGAGCCTGTTGGGGTTTTCGCCGTAGCGGCCGTCGGTCGGCCTGCGGGAGGGTTCCACATAGGCGGTCTTCCACGGTTCAGGACCGATCACCCGGAAGAAGGTTGCAGGGTGAAAGGTGCCTGCGCCCACCTCTATATCATAGGGCTGAAGCAGCACGCAGCCCTTCTTTGACCAATAGTTCTGAAGCGAAAGTATCAAGTCCTGAAAGTACATCTGACCTCCACGGTATGAGTGAAAATCTTAAATAAACCGCGGGTGTTTTGTCAAATGACGCCACCTTGACCGGGAGGGCGGCGAAATCGTTCTGCAACGGCTTCTGTGTTATAATCAAACCTGTTTGCGCAGGATGCAACTTATCTCGCGGAGGCGGTGGACACCCCCTTGAAAAAGAAGATACTGATGAAGGGCAACGAGGCGGTCGCAGAGGCTGCGATACAGGCAGGCTGCCGCTTTTTTGCCGGCTACCCGATCACCCCCCAGAACGAGATCCCGGAATACCTCTCCCGAAGGATGCCGGAGATGAACGGCATATTCATCCAGGCTGAAAGCGAGCTGGCTGCGGTCAATATGGTATACGGCGCATCCGCGGCGGGGATGCGGGCGATGACCTCTTCGAGCAGCCCGGGTATCAGCCTCATGCAGGAGGCGATCTCCTTCCTGGCGGCGGCTGAACTGCCTGCCCTTATCGTGAACATACAGAGGGGCGGTCCCGGCCTCGGCAATATCACGGCGAGCCAGGGAGATTATTTCCAGGCGATCAAGGGCGGCGGGCATGGGGACTATCGTTGCATCGTTTACGCGCCGTTTACGGTACAGGAGATGTGGGACCTGACGATGCGCGCCTTCGACAAGTCCGACCAGTACAGGACCCCTGCCATCCTGCTGGGCGACGGGGTCGTCGGCCAGATGATGGAGCCCTTCTGTCCGACCCCCTACCGGCGGCCCCGCCTGCCCGAAAAAAAGTGGGTGGTCGACGGATGCAAGGGAAGGGAGCCGAGGATCATCCGGTCTCTCTACATGGGCCAGGGGGAGCTGGAGGAGCACAACCTGCGGCTCATGAAGAAGTACGACATCATCAGAAAGAAGGAGGTGATGTTCGAGACCTATGATACGGATGACGCAAGACTCGTGATCGTCGCCTTCGGCGTCGCTGCGCGCGTCGCCTTTTCATCAGTGAGGGAACTGCGGAAGAGGGGCATGAAGGTCGGGCTCTTCAGGCCGGTGACGCTTTTCCCGTTTCCTGAACTCGAGTTGCGGAGCCTTGCCGGCAGGGGCCGGAGGTTCATCGTCGTAGAGATGAATGCCGGACAGATGGTGGAGGACGTGCGGCTTGCGGTCAATGGCGGCTCCGAGGTGCTCTTTTACGGGCGGCCTGGCGGGGTGGTGCTCACCCCTGATGAGCTGACGAAGAAGATAAGATCCGTTTACACCAGGAAAAGGTGAGCCCTCTCATTCTTTCTTCAGCGCGTCAAACTCCTTCCTGAAATATCCCATCGTAAGGTCGTCATATATACAGAACTCTATCAGCTTCAGACTGCTCTCCCCGATCTTCAGGAAGGCGGCCGATTCCTGTACGAGTATCCGCGCACACCGGTCCTTGGGAAAGCCGAATATGCCCGAGCTGATGGCAGGGAGAGAGATGCTTGCCAGCCCTTTTTGAGAGGCGAGCAGGAGGCTGTTGAGCACCGCATTTTTGAGCTTGTTGTCCTCGTCCCCTTCTCCCATCCTCGGCCCCACCGCGTGGATGACAAATCGTGAGGGCAGTTTCCCTGCGCCGGTAATAACGGCGGTCCCTACGGGTGTGAAGCCTATCCGGTCGCTTTCGTCCTGGATGATCTGTCCGCCCTTCCGTACGATCGCGCCGGCAACCCCTCCGCCATGTTGCAGATGTGAGTTCGCCGCATTGACTATCGCATCAACATCGCGGCCGGTGATGTCTCCCTGGAGCAGGCGGAGGAACTTCTCCCCGATCTTATGCTCGGCGATAACCTTCATGGGAACCTCCTGTTTCTCTGGTCTTCATCCCCTGTACGTACCCATTATACCCCTCATGCACAGAAGAAGCACCTCCGGTCATACTGCTGCCGGCCGTGTTACAATATAATTATATGAAATGCGCATACTCTGTCCCGGCCGAGGTCCGCGATACCCGCACTTCACGGTAAACTCTCCGGCCTTAAGGGTAGTCAGGTACACGCCCTCGAAAGGATCTACCGGAGGAGAGTCCACGGCGAAATCATCAGTCAGGAACTCGGCAAATACCTGGTTCAGGTATCCGCTGAACTGAACCGGCAGGTGGGCGTCCTGATCTCCCGGAAGGGTGCTGTCACGCACGTCATCGTCGGGGACGCGAAGGGCATTTTCCTTCCTTCTCTCGAAGACTATCCCCTGGGAAGAAGACCGCTTCGGGGTCTCCGGTTCATCCATACGCATCTCGGCGATGAACCCCTCAACCAGGACGACATGACAGACCTGATGCTGCTGAGGTTCGACCTGATCGCAGCGATCGGCGTGAGGAATGACGAGCCGGGCAGGATCCACGTCGCCCATATCGTCCCCCGGGCTGTCAGGAAACCCTACGAGACGCTTCCTGCCGAGGAATTCTTCAGATTCGAGTTTGATTTCGGGTCGTTCATCAGGTCTCTTGATGAGGAACTGGAACGGGCGAGGGGCTTCGAGGTCTCGGAGGCGGACTCCCGGAGGGACAGGGTCACCCAGAAGGAGAGGGCTATCCTGGTGAGCGTCTCTCTCAGGCCGAAGTATGACCAGGAAGATTCCATTGAGGAATTGGCAGAGCTGGCGCACTCCAGCGACGTTATCGTGCTCGACAAGGTTATCCAGCGGCCGAAGGAGATCAACCCCCGGTATCTGATGGGTGAGGGAAAGGTGAAGGAGGTCATCATCACCGCCATGAACAAGGGGGCGACGCTCCTGATCTTCGACCAGGACCTCAACCCTTCGCAGATCAAGTCGATCAATGAGCTGACGGAACTGAAGGTGATCGACAGGTCACAGCTGATCCTGGACATCTTCGCCCGAAGGGCGCACAGCAGGGACGGCAAGGTCCAGGTGGAACTGGCGCAGCTGAAATACCGTCTTCCGCGGCTGACCGGGAAAGGGACCGCGATGTCCCGCCTCATGGGCGGCATCGGCGGAAGGGGGCCGGGTGAAATGAAGCTCGAGATCGACCGCAGGCGCGTGAGGGAACGGATCGGGCTCCTCGAAAAGGAACTGAAGGTCTTAAGTGAGGCGAGGCGTCAGCGGAAGGCCCGGCGGGTGGAGCGGAAGATACCGATCGTGTCCATTATCGGATACACCAATGCGGGTAAATCGACGCTCCTCAACGCGCTTACCAACAGCGAGACCTTTGTCGAGGACAAGCTCTTTGCCACGCTCGATACCGCGAGCCGGAGGCTGCGCTTCCCGCGGGAGCGTGAGGTGGTGATAACGGACACCGTCGGATTCATCAGGGACCTCCCCAAGGACCTGATGGCAGCCTTCAGGGCGACCCTTGAGGAGCTGGAGGATGCGGACCTTCTCCTCCATGTCGTGGACGTGTCGAATCCGCGGTTTGAGCAGCAGATCGCATCCGTTGAAGACATTCTCTCCGAACTCCATCTCAGCGGCAAGAGACGGATACTCGTCTTCAACAAGATCGACCGCCTCCTGCCGGAAGAGGCCGAAAATCTGAGTCTCCGGCATGATGCCATCGCCCTGTCCGCGCGTGACCGGCAGACCTTTGCTCCTCTGCTCCGTGAGGTGGAATCCTCCATCTTTGATGAAAAAATGACGGGGACAGGGGTATAATACCTAAGACCCGAGGGAGAGATATACATGGAATTCACACCGAAATGGATAGCATGGGAGATCACACGCCGCTGCAACCTGCGTTGCGTGCATTGCCGTTCGTCCTCTGAGATGGAGGCAAAGGGACATCCGGATTTCCCGACTGAAGAGGCATACCGGCTTATCGATGATATCGTCAGTTATGCGCAGCCGGTCGTCGTCCTCTCCGGCGGCGAGCCCCTCGTCCGGAAGGATGTATTCGATATCGCCTCGTACGGCACGTCGAAGGGGCTGCGAATGTGCCTTGCCACCAACGGCACCCTGGTAAACCAGGAGACCTGCGACAGGATCAAGGCGTCCGGCATCAGGATCGTCTCGCTGAGCCTCGATGGAGCTGCTGAGTCGGTGCACGACGATTTCAGGAGTCAGAAGGGCGCCTTTGCCGGCACGATCAATGCGGCCCGGCTCTTCAAGCAGAACGGCATCGAGTTCATCATCAACTCCTCTTTTACAAAACGCAACCAGGAGGAGATACCCAGGGTCTACCGTCTTGCAAAAGAGCTCGGCGCCACGGCGTGGTATATGTTTATGATCGTCCCGACCGGCAGGGGAGAGGATATCATGAGCGAGCTGATCTCGAAGGAAGAGTACGAGGAGATACTCGACTGGCACTACGAGATGGAGAAGAATGAAGATGCGATGCTCGTCCGGCCGACCTGCGCCCCCCACTATTACCGTGTGGTTCTCCAGCAGGCGAAGGAGAAGGGCGACAAGTACAAGCGGAGGACGCTGAAATTTTCGACAGGCGGCTCGAAGGGGTGTCTTGCCGGTCAGCTCATCTGTCTCATCGATGTTGACGGCAATGTCCTTCCCTGCAGCTATTTCCCGAAGCCCGCGGGCAATGTCCGGCAGCAGTCGTTTAAGGACATATGGGAAAATTCAGAACTCTTCAGGGAGCTGCGCGACTTCAGTAAATACAAGGGCAAGTGCGGTTCCTGCGAATATATTAATGTCTGCGGAGGATGCAGGGCGCGGTCGTATTCGGTCTATGGGGACTATCTGGAGGAAGAGCCCTTCTGCAGTTATATCCCCCGCAAGCTCAGTCTCACCGGCAAGAATAAATAGCCCGCGCAGCGGCTGCGGGCTTAGACGATTTCGAGGGAGGAATCCATGAACGATACATTTCTGAAGGCATGTCGCGGAGAAAAGGTCGACCATACGCCGGTCTGGATCATGCGGCAGGCGGGCCGGTACCTGAAGGAATACCAGGAGGTCCGTGCAAAGATCGATTTTCTCACGCTCTGCAAGACGCCCGAACTGGCCGCGAAGGTCACCCTGCAGCCGGTGGACATCCTGGGCGTTGATGCAGCCATCCTGTTTTCCGATATCCTCATCCCCGTTGAGGCGATGGGCATGCACCTGGAATTTTCGGACAAGAAGGGGCCTGTCCTGGGCGAGCCCGTCCGGACCAAGGCAGGCGTCGATCGGCTGATCATACCCGACACCGAGGACAGCATGCCCTTTGTCCTCGAAGCGATTCGCATTCTGCGCAAAAAGCTGGAGCAGAAGGTGCCGCTCATCGGTTTTTCGGGGGCCCCGTATACCCTTGCGACCTATATCATCGAGGGCGGCAGCTCGAAGAACTTCATGAACACCAAGCGAATGATGTACCAGAACCCCGGACTCTTCCAGGGCCTGATGGAAAAGATCACGGCAACGGTCATCGATTACCTGTCAGCCCAGATCAAGGCAGGGGCGCAGGCTGTTCAGATCTTCGATTCCTGGGGAGGAAATCTTTCACCCTATGATTACGAAAATATCATCTTTCCGCACGTCAAGAAGGCGATCAAGGCCTTGAAGAAGTTCGACGTGCCGGTCATCTTCTTTGTCAACGACTGCGCCGGGCTGCTCGACATCATCAAGAAGGCGGGCGCCGATGTGGTGGGTATAGACTGGCGGGTCGACATGTATAAGGCGGTGAAGACCCTCGGCAAGAAGGTTGCGGTGCAGGGGAACCTTGACCCCTGCGCCCTGTTCGGCCCGAAGGAGCAAATCGAAGAAAGGGTGCAGGATATACTCAACAGGGCCGATACCGCCAAGGGGCACATCTTCAACCTGGGACATGGCATCCTTCCCGAGACGCCGGTCGAAAGCGCTATCGCCCTGGTCGAGGCTGTCCACCGGCTGAGCAGGGCATAGGACGTACGGCGTGAAAACGCCGAAAGCGTGACAGCCTGATATGGATCTGACCGGCTCACATGCAGGCCGACCCTTCTGATACCGATGAAATCCTCGGCATCGTCCGATGCGCCAGGTGCGGCCATCGGCTGCACGGCGAGATCGAATGCCCCTTCTGTTCCCTGTTCCCTGACGAGGGGAGGCATGCGGGCCTGCAGAAGTGGGTTTACCTCACCGCGTGTTTCCTGACTTCTCCGCTCAGTATCTATTTCATCGCCCGGAGCAGGCGGCTCAACACCTTCGAAAAAGTCCTGGCGATATCCGGTTGTCTCATGTGGTTCGGGATCTATTATCTCGTAGGGTAGAGGCCGTCTCCTTCTCCCGCATCCGTATCTCGACCCGACGGTTTTGGGCCCTGTTCTCCGCGGAATCATTCGGCGCCTTTGGCTTCAGCTCCGCATTCCCCTTGACCGACAGGCGCGAAGGGTCTATCTGATGCCGATTGATGAAATACTTCAGCACACTTGTCGCCCGGGCGACGGAGAGTTCCCAGTTCGACGGATAGAGGCGGGTCCTGATCGGGATGTTGTCCGTATGTCCCTCTATATCGATGAAGAATGACGGGTAGCGTTGAATAATCCGGGCTATATTGTCGAGCACCGGCTCTGAGCCGTCCAGTATCTCGGCCTCTCCGGTCCTGAAGGTGACCCGCTCCTTCATCGTGACGATGACCTCCCTGTCGAGAGCGGTGACCGAGATGTCGTCGTCCAGATGCAGTCTGCTTATCTCCGCGCTCATTTCATCCCGGATCACCTCCTCTACAGGGGAGGCCGGGGCCTTGACGGCAGAAGGGGAGGGAGCCGGAGTTTCCGCCGATGTCCTGGTCTTCACCGAGTCCGCCTTCTTCGTCATCGCAAAGAACATCACAAAGACGACAAGCAGCAGCGAAAGGACGTCGCTCAGGGTGATCAGCCAGTTACTGTCGCTGTCAATGGATGACCTTGATTTCTCAACCAACAGGTTTCCGGGAAACAGCTTGTGTCCCGCAGTATTGCGGGGTCTTTCCCTTGTCGTCATGTGGGGTCCGCTCCTTCCGGATGGGCCTGTCTGTTACAGCCGCGGCTCGCCCTTTGCCGCAACAAGGCGGCTGCCGATGTCCGGCAGGGCGGTTTCATACGGGTCGCAATACCCGTTGAGTCTTTCCTCGATCCTGAGGGGATGTTCCCCGTTGTTGATCGCCTCGATACCTTCTATCGCCAGATGCATGAGCGCCTCGGACTCGATCGCATGCTCCTTCAGCTTGGCGCAGAGGGGCAGCATGAACAGACTCGAGATGATCACCCCATAGAAAGTCGAGATCATCGCCACCGCCATGATTGGGGCGATCGTTTCGACCGACTGCGCCTCCCGGAACATACGGATGAGGCTGATGACTGTTCCGGCAAGTCCGAAAGAGGGGGTGAGCCGGGCTATCGTCTTGAGCACGTTCTGGCTGAAATTCGAATTCATGACCCTGATCGACAGCTCCCTCTCCATGACGTTGCGGATAATCTCATTGCCCTGGTGGTTTATCAGGAGACTGACGCCCACCCTCAGAAAATCATCCTTCATCAGGTGCATCTTCTTTTCGATGCCCCTGATGTCCGTCTTTCTGTATGCGCGAGCGATGTCGAGGACGTCCCTTGTCAATGCCGGCCTGTCTCGCGTGGGACCAAAGGCCTCCGCAATGTCCCGCAACGTGCTCTTTATCCTCTTGAAGGGGAAACCGATCAGGACCGCAGCAATAGTTCCGCCGCAGACGATAATGAGCGCCTCGGGATTCAGGAGCATCGCCGCGCCCATGCCCTTGAACACGGTGGCGCCAAACAGCGTGAGAGCGACTACACATATGACAACCAGGATTGCGTTCATGGTAACCTCCTGTCTTGATTCTGGTGGGGTCCTGTATGAAGGGTTATAGAGCAATCGGCATGCCGCTGACGTGATCGGGACGGCGGCAGGTGAGCAGGCTGCAAAGACGTTGAAATTAAGTAATTTATCGATACGGGGACAGGCCCAACGAGCAGAGGCCCGGCGGGCACAATTTGCCGGAGGGGCAATTTTTTCCCGCTTGTGGGCCGCGTAGAGAGAGTTACTTTCTCAGAATGAAATAGAAATTGTTGCCGTACGGCATCGCCTCATAGCCGACGACTCCGCCGTGGATCTCGACCGCGTTCTTTATGAATGCCAGGCCGTGGCCGGTGCCGGGTCTGCCTGCTGCGTTCGCTGCGCGGTACTCCTCCTCGAAGAGCCGGCGACGTTCCGGCTCAGGGATATTCGGCCCTGAGCTGAAGACATTATACTTGACGCCGTCCTGTCCGAGGCCGAAAAAGTCCTTGATGATCTGGTGGCCGTAGGCGACATATTTCTTCTCCTCGCCGAATAGCTCGACCTGCCGGGTGTACTTGACCGCATTTGAAAAAAGGTTTGCATAGACCTGGGCCATCAGTCCTACGTCGACGACGTTGATCACCTCCTCGTCCGGTATGCCGCTCATCCGGTCGTCGATCGTGATGCCTTCCTTCCTGAGTTGTTCGAGAAATCTCTCCAGCTGGGGCTGCACCACGTCTCTCTTCATATTGCATTCCTTCGTCCTGAGCGTGAGTCGGCCCTGGTCGAAGTGGCTCTTCCGGAAGAGGGTCTCGATAAAGAGGCTCATGTTTTTGTAATGCTTCTCGATGTTCTCGAGTTCAGCGGTGAGGCCTTCATTCACCTCGGAGAGTTCCCTGAGTAACCTGTCGACGCCCTCGGGGGAACACGAGCGGGTCGCCGCGCATTCGGTGAGGTATCTTTCGATTTCGACGTTCTTATTCACCTTTGCCCTGAGCCTCTTGAGGAACAGCTTGTAGACCATGTTGGGGACGATGATATTATGTTCGATATCAGCGACGAGGGAGCGGATGAAGCGCAGGTGCTCGATATTCTTTTCATCGAGAAAGCGGTTGTGGAGGTTGAACCCTATCCTGTTGGCGAATTTTTCGAAGAAAAGCTCGCGCGAGCTGCTCCGGTCAGCCACCGGGTAGACCTCGAGGAGGCCGAGCACGTCTTCTTCGAGATGAAACGGTATCTGGTCGATGAGGCTCTTCTTGCCGCGGATGGTCAGGACGAGGCTCTGCGTGTAGTAGGGCTGACGTGAGGGGCGGACGTCGTCAGGCGGAGCGGTGTGCAGATCAGGCCCTGACTTTGAGGTCTTTGCGACAAGGCCGAGGCTGTTGAGGCGCGGATCGAAGAGGTACAGCCTCGCCTCGAGGCCGAAATATGACTGCGGGATCGCAACGCAGAGGTTATAGAAGTCTTCCATGTCATCGAATTCCTGGGACAGGTCGAAGAAGGTCTTGAGGGCGTCGTTCTCCTCTGCCGTGAAATCGTACCGGTGATAGTCGTCTTTCTTGGCCTCGATGCGCGAAAGGATGTCTTTGAGCAGAGCCATGCGAGAGGTCGCTCCCCCACGATGATAGAGTGCCCTTATTGTATCACACCCTGTTGCCGGCGATCGTAGTATCATGAAGGACACGGGTTATCGATGAAACGCGGCGCCAAACTATCTAATGTACTGAAAGACGCGGAGCGCTTGAGACTATCCTTTGAAAGATACGGCCTCAGTGGCGGGACTATCCGTTTTTTCAGGAAGGTCATTTATGACCACTATCGTCGGGAGGGGCGCGATCTGCCCTGGCGGAAAACGCGCAGTCCCTACCGCATCCTCGTCTCCGAGGTCATGCTTCAGCAGACGCGCGTCGACCGGGTGCTGCGGAAATACCCGCAGTTCATTGAGGCGTTTCCGGATCTTCGCTCCCTCGCTGTCGCGCCTCTGAAAGAGGTGCTCGGGGCGTGGCAGGGCCTGGGGTATAACAGGAGGGCGATGGGACTGAAGGCGATCGCCCTTGAGGCGGCAAAGAGCGGCAAGGGGAGAATGCCGGTTGACAGTGACGCTTTAAGGGACCTTCCCGGAATCGGCGCCTACACCGCCTCGGCGTTACGCTGCTTTGCGCACGGCAGGGCCGAGCCGATGATAGAGACGAATATCCGCAGCGTCTTCATTCATTTCTTCTTTCACGGCAAGACCGGTGTGAGTGACAGGGAGATCATGCCTCTTGTCAGCCGGACGCTCGACAAGAAGGACCCGAGGAAGTGGAACTATGCGCTTATGGATTACGGCGTGATGCTGAAGAAGGAGACATCCAATCCTGGCAAGCGGTCTCTCCATTACCAGCGGCAGTCGCCCTTTGAGGGCTCTGGCAGACAACTTCGGGGGAAGATACTGAAGATCCTGCTGGCAGGCTCGCGGCTGAGGCAGGATGATCTGGTCGGGCAGACGGGGGCTGATGCGCCGAGGGTGGAGGCTGCCCTGGAAGGACTGGTGAGAGACGGCCTCCTGATAAAAAAGGAGGGCGTCTTCAATATACCATAAAGTCTTTAAAGTCATGCACTTGCAGTACGTCCGGCCAGTTCTTTTTATATCGGATCACGGCACACAATTTGTTTGACATTTAGTTTGAATTGTGGCATCCTTACTGAAAGTGTCAGAAGTTTTCAGCCTGTAAGGCCACAAAGACTTTTAGCTTTGGGCCTTTTTTGTTGTCAGTGACCCTGAGACTTTAATCCATGAAGAGGAGGTAACCGAGATGGCTAACGGAACGGTTAAGTGGTTTAACGAGTCAAAGGGTTTTGGCTTCATCACCACCGAAGACAACAGCGATGTATTTGTGCACTACTCGTCCATCCAGGGCAACGGGTTTAAGTCCCTTGCCGAGGGTGACTCAGTCAGCTTCGAGATCGAAAAGGGCCCGAAGGGTCCGAAGGCGATAAACGTCGTCAAGCTGTAATGATCAGCAGCAGGTCCCCCCGGAAGCGGGGGGATTTTTTTTTGAGACGGAATGACGTAAGATATTCAAAAGAAAGGAGACACCGTGGCCAGACGCGCAGGCGCCTTTAAGAGCGAGAAGAGAAAGAAGGAGCTGACACGCCTCAAGAAGCGTGAGGAGAAGCTGAAAAAGAAGCTGCACAAGAAGGATTCGCCGCAGGAGGATATGGAACTGCAGGAGCCGGGGGCCGAGACAGAGGGAGCGGTTGAGGAGACGACCGGGGAGCCGACAGAAGAACCGGCTGAGGAAAAGGCGGTCTGATTTCGGACCTTGCTGTTGTTAGTTTCTTCCCTGCCCTTTTTCCCGCGCTGTTTTCCGTGAATCCGCCCCGCTTTCAGGCATGTCGAGATTTCCCCGCGGTGTCACCTGGCGAATCATGAATTAAGACCGCTCCGCACGCCCCCGGCTACGACAGCACATCGGTCTTTCAGGAGGCTACATGAACAGGCTCAAGATAAGAGAAATTCTGTCAAGACCCTCACAGGGCATGCCGGTTGACGTGTGCGGCTGGGTCAGGTCGAGGCGCGAGTCCAAGGGCATCGCCTTCATTGCCCTGAGTGACGGCTCCTGCCAGGATACGCTGCAACTTGTAATCCCCGAAGGGTCGGCCGCCTTCCCGCGTCTCCGGGGCTGCAATACGGGGGCTGCCGTGAGGGCGAGCGGATATCTCCGGGAATCCCCCGGCAAGGGGCAGAGCTTCGAGATGGAGGTTTCTGCCATGGAGGTCTTCGGAGATGCAGACCCTGTCACCTATCCGCTTCAAAAAAAGGGGCATACCCTCGAATTCCTCAGGGAGATAGGACACCTGAGGCCGAGGACGAATACCTATGGCGCGGTATTCAGGATCAGAAACCTCCTCGCCCGCGCTGTCCATGAATTCTTCCAGGGGAGGGGCTTTGTCTGGGTCCATACGCCGATCATTACCGCGAGCGATTGCGAAGGGGCGGGAGATCTGTTCAGTGTCACGACGCTTGACCATGAAAACCCTCCCCGCCACGAGGGGCGCATCGACTTTTCGAAGGATTTTTTCGGGGCACGTTCGTATCTTACGGTGAGCGGACAGCTCGAGGCCGAGTTTCTGAGCATGGCTCTCGGAGACGTCTATACCTTCGGCCCCACCTTCAGGGCCGAGAACTCTAATACCTCGCGGCATCTCGCGGAGTTCTGGATGATAGAGCCGGAGATGGCCTTCGCAGACCTTCAGGATGACATGGCCCTTGCGGAGGACTTTTTCCGCTTCCTCTGCCGTACCGTTGCGGAGCAGGGGGAACACGAACTCGCCTTTCTCGAAAAGCAGTATAAGACGATCTCCATCGCCGGCATCAGGGGCCTCGGCGATAAGCCCTTCGTCCGGATTACCTATACAGACGCAGTCCGGGAACTCGGGAAGGCTGCGGGGAAGTTCGAATTTCCCGTCGAATGGGGACTTGATCTGCAGTCAGAGCATGAGCGGTATCTGACCGACACGGTCTTCTGCGGCCCTGTCATCGTCACTGACTACCCCAGGGACATCAAGGCGTTTTACATGCGCCTGAACGAAGACGGCAGGACGGTCGCTGCCATGGACGTGCTGGTTCCGCGCATAGGCGAGATCATGGGGGGGAGCCAGAGGGAGGAGCGGCTTGAAGTGCTTGAGTCCAGGATGAGGGCGGCAGCCATATCGGGCGGGAGTCTGGAATGGTATGTCGATCTGAGGCGTTTCGGCTCGGCTCCCCATGCCGGCTTCGGGCTGGGGTTTGAAAGACTCGTACAGTATATAACCGGCATGCCGAATATCAGGGACGTTATCCCCTGTCCGCGGGCACCCCTGAGCATACGGTTCTGAGGACCCGATGATCTCTTTCACCACGGCAGAAAGATCAGCGAAAGTTTCCCTTTGAATCTCCCGTCTATTTTAGGGTACAATCTTGCCTGTCGGTTCTCATTCTCCGGATTTCCGGAGTATCCTTGCTAGGAGGTGATCAGCATGACAGCAAAGAACGAAATCAGCTGGGCATCGGTATGTATAGGTGTGGTGTTCTGCATACTGGCCGGGCTGGGCGCCGGGATGAGCGTCCAGACGGTTCTTCACGCCCGCCCGGGATGGGTAATACCTTTTTATGCCGTGGTCGTCGGGATATTCACCGGCATTTCCGCGATTGTTCTCTCAACCATCCTGACAGCGGTAAGGGAGAAATAGACGGCAACAGGAGGCGATGCCGCGGGAAGCAGGTGATCCCCGGCGAGGAGTCAGTGAGTCCGGGCCCTCTCCAGAAGGTTGTCCCTGACCAGGCCGAAGAAAGAACCGCCTGCTGACTGATAAAACCAGCCGAGATGAAACAGGCACTTGGCGCAGATCGCAAAGGACCAGGCAAAGCCGGGGAACCAGGTGAACTCCTGAGACGATTTTCCCACGGGCAAGCAGCCGCCTGCCCGGGAGAAGCACCGGATAATGAAGGTAATGCCCGCGGGATTGATACAGGTATGCTGATGCTGCCCCTGCACAGCGATGGTGTCGGCAATAGCTGTTACCGGGTGGCCGCAGTTTCTGCAGAGGATGTGATCATCTTCTGAAAGTTCAAGAAGATCGTCTTCGCTGGCCCTGGCAGCCGGATGTGATTTATCCCTCTGACCTTTTGCCTCACGTGGCGGGGGAAAGCCGGTGTTTTGCACAGGCATTATAAGACGCTGATCACTTGATAAATGAACAGCAATAGTCGGTCAGGCTGCGAACCTTCAGCCCGAACGTGGAGTTTGCCGCCACCTCGAAGGACTGGCCGCCCCTGAAGGCCTTCCATGTGTTCTCCCCGGGGAGCAGGACATCCAGTTCTCCGGATATGATCTCCATTACTTCCTTGTCTGCTGTCGTGAACTCGAATTCGCCCGGAAGCATGATCCCGAGGGTCTTCCTAGAGCCGTCCTCGAAGACAACGGTCCGGCTTGTTACCTTGCCGTCAAAGTAGATATTGGCTTTCTTCCGTACCGTCACTCCCCTGAATTCGTCCATGCGGGTCACCTCAAAAAATGGTTTTGATGCTACTCTATCAGACTCTGCTGCCCGCTTTCAAGCTGGTATAATGGCTGCTGAGAGGTTGCGATGGTTACGTCCCCGCTGCATGTCATTAAAGAGGATTTGCAGGCGGCTGCTGATGCTGCAAAGGCATCGGTGTTGGCGAGGTTCTTCAAGACAGGCAGGGGCGAGTACGGCGAGGGGGACGTGTTTCTCGGCATCATGGTGCCGGAACAGAGACGCATAGCCAGGAAATATGCTGATATCCCCCTCCCTTCATACTTTCTTCATTCCAAACTGTTACAAAATAGCATGAAGTATATTCCGGCAAGAGGGAAAATGATGGCTGCTGTCCTGGTGGCTGCTGTCCTTCTGGCGGGGGTTGGTTCTGCCGGCTATTTCCGCTCTGAAGGCGAAAAGAGAGGTGTTCACAAGGTGTTGCTGAAGACAAATGAAATGAATCATGCGCCTGTTCCTCCCCTGGATGTCACGGCTCCGGCAAGGACGGATACGGCGACCTTTGGCCTTGGTTGATTCTGGGGGCCTGACTCCCGGTTCGGGAGTCTGTCCGGTGTGGTCCGGACGAGAGTGGGATATGCCGGAGGGACGAAGAAGGACCCGACGTACCGCAGCCTGGGGGATCATACAGAAACCCTGCAGATCGATTACGACCCTTCCGTGATATCCTTTGAAGGGCTGCTTGACATCTTCTGGAAGAGCCATGACCCGACGTCCCGGCCATGGTCAAGACAGTACCGGTCGATCATCTTGTATCACAATGAGGAGCAGAAGAGGCTTGCCATGGAATCCAGGGACAGACAGGCAGTTCTGCAGAAGAAACCGATAACAACCGAGATCCTCCCGTTCTCCGCCTTTTACCTGGCTGAAGATTACCACCAGAAGTATCGTCTTCAGCAGGAAGAGGAGATCATGAGGGAGTTTGAGTCGATGTACCCCATATGTAAAGGCGTCACGGACTCAACCGCCGCTGCCCGGGTAAATGGGTTTCTGGGCGGGTATGGGTCGCCTGATGACCTGAAAAAGGAGATTGGCCTCCTCGGACTCTCTGAACAGGGAAAGAAGAGGCTGATACAGATCCTGTCATCGGGCCGGCCGGCCTTCCGCGCCTGTCCGCTGAAGTAGCGGTTCCTCGGGGCTGAAATCCGTTCTGCCTGCGGCGCAACGGTTGGGAAGTCTACGGTTTTGTCTCTCTTGACTTCAGCACATAGACAAAAAGGTCCTTGCACATCTGGAGCCGTTTGAGATACACCTTCTTCTGCGATTCGTCAAGCTTCTCGATCTGCGGCTTCAGCCTGTCGCATCTCTCCGAGAGGCTCTTGAGTTCTTCAGCCGGCAGCGTCATCGCGTCCTGCGTCTTGCCGCATATCTCGTCAAACTCCTTGCGCCATTCATCCTGCGCGGAGAGCGCCGACGGAATGTAGACATACATGCCGAGGAAGAAAAGCAGCACGGAAAGGACAGTCGTCACCAGCAACGCGCGTCGCTTCATCATAATCATAATTTGTTCCCCATTCCCGGATGGCACCGTTCGCAGTCGTTGATCGGAAAGGCCACATTCATATGACAGACGCCGCAGAATTGGCCCTGCACAATATAATCCATTGAGAAGTGCTTGGTTGTCTTCATCTTGATATTGAAGATATCAGGGTGGCAGTTGTTGCAGTCGAGCCACCGCGTATGCGCCCTGTGCGGAAAAACGGCGGGAGGGATGTTCAGCATCTCCGCCTCGAGGAGCAGTTTCTTGCTGAAATTGATGTCTCCCGAAGGCTTGACGGTCAGGAAATTGCGGGGCTTGATCAACTTCTTTTCTATCGCAACCGACCAGTCCCTCTTATTGCCGAATTGGGTCCTCGGCAGGTGACCCAGCCTGTTGAAATTCTCCTTGCCATAACTCTTGTCGCCGTTATGGCACTTCTGGCAATTTCCCTCGTCATGGCCGAAGACGACGGACCCGTCATGGCAGCCCGCAGCTCCGCAGTAGCGGCCGGACTTGTTCGCCTCTTCCGTTATTTCGGTTGTATTCACCTTCATATTGAATTCCAGTTCGAAATGGCAAACCCTGCAGGTATGCCTGCGGCGATGGAGCCAGTGCGAAAAGGTGGCTGCCTTTACACCGTTCTTTTCAGAGGTCCTGTTAATAAGGATATTGCCGTATTCCTCCGGGGGGACGGGGGGAGGATAAAACCATCCCTCCGCCCCCTCCAGGAGGAAGAAGACGAACAGAAGCGCCGGCAGTGCAGCCTTCCGTATCACTGGACCGGTTTTGTGTGGCATCTCTGACAATCAAGCAGAGGGAAGGCAACGGTGCTGTGGCAGACGCCGCAGTATTTGCCGTCGAATATCTCGACCATCGAATACTTGGTCGCTCCCTTTTTGACGCCGACAAAGATCTCGGGATGGCAGAGTTCGCACCCGTTCCATACGGTATGTTTCTTGTGGGAGAATATGATTTCCGGCATCCCGGCCACCTTCCCGGAAAGTGCAAAATCCTTCTGGGCCGTAAGGGATTGTCTCTTGATCGATACCCCTTCGAGAAAGTCGATTATCTTGATCTTTCCGTCTTCTTCGGCCTTCTCCCAGTTGATGCCGTTTCCGAAGCGTTCCTTCGGAAGATCACGGGTGAATTTGATGAAATCATACTCTTTCCGGACATTCTTGCCATACGAGTGGCAGCGGTCGCACTGTTTCGCGCTATCGGCGACGGCGAGCGTGGAACAGGATGTGAAGACCTTTTCCCCGTCAAAGGAGCGGGTGCCGTTGTGGCATGATCCGCAATAGTAACCGCTCATGTTGTCAGCTGCCTTGATCCCTGTTCCGCCGGCCTTCATCGCAAAAGCGAGATCAACATGGCATAGACGGCAGCTGAACTTGGCCCGGTGAATCCAGTGGTCGAATACAACGGGTGCGAGACCTTTCTTTTCCGAAAAATTGTTCATGACGACCCGGCCGTAATCAGCGGGAAGGGGCCTCTTCTTCTTGATGCCGGTCTGGGCCATCGTGACACCCGCTCCGACCATGACGAGCAGCACTACTACAAGGATCTTCCGCATTGTGTTCCCTCCTGTTTCGTGGTGCAGACGATGAATGTAAAATAACCCTATTTCCACGAGAAGTGTAGTGCTTTGTACATGAAAGGTCAATAAAAAAGGCATGAAAACGTCCGTTTCAATACAAGAAGGAGGCCGATAGTGGGCGGCTGCTTAAACATGTGATAAGATTATTCTGTAGACGGGTGGATGGTATCCCTTACAGGAAAGGCGTCTGAAATGACCAGGAAGAACTTTTTTATGTTGGTGATGTTATCAGCTTTTTTGTTATTTGTGACGGCGTCGTCAGCGGCATTTGCTGACGACAAGACCCCCATATGGACGAAGCTCTGTGCGTCCTGTCACGACGGGAAGACCGCTCCTGATGCAGGAGAATTGCGAGGCCGGTACAGGACGGTGGACGATTTCACCGCCGCAGTGAAGGCAAAGGGTGCGCCGTGCATGAATATCGTGAAGAACGACGAAAAGATAATCAGGAAGATCGCCGCTGAGATCGGCATACGGAACGGCACGAAGTAATGTTCTGAGCATCAGGGCGTAAGCGTACAGTCCCGTGCCGAAGCATACGGGCACGGACAGGCTGAGGGCTGCCCCGCGAAAGAAGGCTTTCCCATCTGAGTTTCATCTCCGGTAGATCATTCGTGTTGCATTTCTGCTGATTCATGCCGGTGCGACCTGCTATAATTGTTCCATCCGGAATAGTATTTCAGGACGATGTTACCGAACGCCAGAGCAGGAGGGAGAGGTTGCGGGGATTGAGGGAATCACGTATTTGTTTGGAATATGGAGTCCGCAATAAAGGGCTTGCGGGGCGGATTCCGTCATGAAGAAACGCCTGTTCCTTGCCCTGATCGGGCTGCTGGTCCTTATCGCGATACTCGGCTCGGTCAAGGCCTTGCAGATCCGCGCGATGATCCAGCAGGGAAAGAAGTTTGTGCCCCCTCCCGAGACAGTCACCTCTGCGGTTGTCCGGGTAGATTCATGGGAAACCGCCCTGGCTGCTGTCGGCACTCTGAATGCGGTGCAGGGAGTCACGCTCGCCGCCGAACTGCCTGGCAAGGTGGTCGCCATTTCTTTCGAGCCCGGTAGCGCGGTGAAGAAGGGCGATATCCTGGTGCGCCAGGACATCTCCTCTGAAGAGGCCCAGCTTCCGGGTGCCGCGGCTCAGGCGAAACTCGCACGGACGAATCTCGACAGGGCCGACCAGTTGCTCGATAAGGGGATCATCGCAAAGGCTGATCGCGATAATGCGGTGGCAGCTCTCGCCCAGTCCGAGGCCCAGGCGGACAACATCAGAACCGCCATTGCCAAAAAGACGATCCGCGCACCCTTTGCCGGACACCTCGGCATCCGCCAGGTGAACCTCGGCCAGCACCTCCGTGAAGGCGATCCCATCGTCACCATTCAGTCGCTTGACCCGATCTATGTCGACTTTACCCTGCCCGAGCAGCAACTGGCCCCTCTGAGGTCCGGCCTGCCGGTGAGGGTGACGGGAGATGCCCTGCCCGGCGAGACCATAGATGGCCGTATCACTGCCATCAACCCCCTCGTCGATGCAGAGACCCGCAACATCAGGGTGCAGGCGACGGTGGTCAACCGGACCGGGAGGCTTCGGCCCGGCATGTTCGTAAACGTGGCGGTCGCCCTGCAGGCACGCAAGAAAGTCCTTGCCATCCCTGCGACGGCGGTCCTTTATGCGCCGTATAGCGATTCAGTCTTTATCATTGAGGAGAAAAAGGACGGCAAGGAAGGGAAGGGCGGGGTTGTCTTGCGCCAGCAGTTCGTGCGGTTGGGCGAAAAGCGGGGTGACTTCGTCGAGGTCTCCAGCGGGCTGAAGGAGGGCGAGACGATCGTCAGCACCGGCGTCTTCAAGCTGCGCAACGGCCAGGCGGTGGTGATAGACAACAAGCTCGCCCCTCTTTTTGAACAGGCGCCCAGGCCTGCGAATAACTAGCCCGGAATCATTCATGAAGATCACCGACCTCTTCATCCGTCGCCCGGTTCTGGCCCTCGTGGTCAACCTTATCATCGTGATCGCCGGCCTTCAGGCTATCCGGACGCTGAACGTCCGGCAGTATCCCCGAAGCGAGAATGCGGCTGTCACTGTCACCACGATCTATGTCGGCGCCGGTTCTGAACTGGTCCGGGGGTTTGTCACCTCTCCGCTGGAGCGGGCTATTGCGGCAGCAGACGGCATCGAGTACATGGAGTCGCAGAGCGCCCTCGGACTATCGACCATAAAGGTGCGACTCAAGTTGAATTACGATGCGACCAAGGCCCTGGCCGAAATAAGCTCCAAGGTCGACCAGGTCCGCCGGGACCTTCCTCCCGAGGCGGAGGTGCCGGTGATCAATATCGAATCAGCCGACAGCCAGTTCGCCTCCGCCTATCTGAGCTTCACCTCTGACATCATGAAGCAAAACGAGATCACCGATTACCTGGTGCGCATCGTGCAGCCACGCCTCTCCGCCATCGCCGGGGTCCAGCGGGCTGACATACTCGGGGGACGCACGTTTGCGATGCGTATCTGGCTTAAGCCGGAACGTATGGCCGCACTTAATGTCAGCCCGGGTCAGGTACGACAGGCCCTTGCTGCCAATAACTTCCTTTCCGCCCTCGGCCGTACCAAGGGGTCGTTGATACAGGTCGACCTGACCGCCGACACAAACCTCCACACGGTCGATGAATTCAGGCGTCTGGCCGTCCGCGAACAAAACGGGGCGATCGTGCGGCTGGGTGACATCGCTGACGTGGTACTGGGCGCGGAGGACTACGATGCTGAGGTGCACTTCTCAGGACAGACCGCCGTCTTCATGGGCATCTGGCCTTTGCCCAACGCCAACTCGATAGATGTCATCAAGCGGGTGCGGACCGAGATGGATGCGATCCAGCGCGACCTGCCGACCGGCCTTAAGGCGCGCGTCGCCTACGATGCAACGAATTACATCAACAACGCCATCAGGGAGGTGCTGAAGACCCTGGGCGACACCCTGATGATCGTCATCGTCGTCATCTTTCTTTTCCTCGGGTCCTTCCGCTCTGTCTTTATTCCGGTGGTTGCCATTCCCGTGTCCCTGATCGGCGGCGTCTTCCTCATGCAGTCCTTCGGCTTCACGGTCAACCTGCTCACGCTCCTGGCCGTGGTGCTCTCCGTCGGTCTTGTTGTAGACGATGCTATCGTCGTGGTCGAGAATGTGGAACGCCATCTGGGAGAAGGAAGGACGCCTCTGGAGGCCGCCCTCTTGGGAGCCCGCGAGCTGGTCGGCCCTATCATCGCCATGACGATCACCCTGGCGGCTGTCTATCTGCCTATCGGTCTGCAGGGCGGCCTGACCGGATCTCTTTTCCGGGAGTTCGCCTTCACCCTCGCCGGCGCGGTGACGATATCCGGTATCGTTGCGCTGACCCTTTCGCCGGTCATGTCCGCAAGACTTCTGAGGCCCGGCGGGGGGGAGCACGGCCTGGCGGGCCGCATCAGCCGCGACTTTGCCCGCCTCCGAAATGCCTACGGCCGCTGTCTCGACGCTACCCTGAACGCCCGCCCGGCGGTCTACACGGTGTGGGTCGTTGTGTCCCTCCTGACCGTGCCCATGTTTACCATGTCTGCGAAGGAACTTGCGCCTACAGAAGACCAGGGTGTCATCTTCGGTATCCTTGATGCTTCGGCCAACTCCACCCTCGACCAGAATAGCCGGTATGCGGCTGCGGTCAACAAGGCCTTCATGAGCGTTCCTGAGACCGAATTCACCTTTCAGGTCACCTTTCCCAATTCCGGCTTTATCGGCCTGGTGGTCAAACCCTGGGACGAGCGCAACCGAAACATCTTCCGGATCATGCCGGAGGTACAGCAGAAGCTGCAGGGGATAACCGGCATCCAGATCTTCCCGGTGACACCCCCGGCCCTCCCTGGTGGGGGACAGTTCCCGGTAGAGTTCATCATCGCCTCGACGGCCGAGACCGGGCAGATACTGGAATTCGGCCGTCAACTGCAGATGAAGGCGATACAGAGCGGCATGTTCGCCTTTCCTCCGCAGATCGACGTCAAGATCGACCAGCCCCAGTCGGAGTTTGTCATCGACCGCGATAAGGTCGCTTCCCTGGGGATCAGCCTGCAGCAGGTGGGCGGCGATTTGGGGGGCATGGTGGGCGGCAATTTCGTCAATCGCTTCGACATCGCCGGGCGCAGCTACAAGGTAATCCCCCAGGTCGAGCGCGTCGGCCGCCTAAACCCGGAGGATCTCGAGAAGGTCTATATTACCGGTCCCGGCGGAAAGATGATCCCGCTGAGCACCATCGCCACACTTCGCGAATCGGTCGTGCCCCGTTCGCTCAACCGCTTTCAGCAGCTAAACGCAGTAAAGATCAGCGGCGTGGCGATACGCCCCCTGGACGAGGCGCTGCGGTATCTGGAGGACGAGGCAGCGAAGATCCTCCCCAGGGGATACGTTCTCGACTACACCGGAGAGTCGCGCCAGCTGCGGACAGAGGGCAACAAGTTCCTGCCCGCCTTCGGGCTTGCGGTTATCCTGATCTTCCTGGTTCTGGCCGCCCAGTTCAACAGCTTCCGCGACCCCTTCGTCATCCTGGCCGGCTCGGTGCCGCTTGCCATGTTCGGGGCCTTGATCTTCACCTTCCTGAAGATGCCTGACCCCAATGTCCCCTTCTGGACCCGAGGCTGGACTACCACCCTTAACATCTATTCCCAGGTCGGACTGGTCACCCTCGTCGGCCTGGTGTCGAAGAACGGGATCCTCATTGTGGAGTTCGCCAACAGGCTGCAGCTGCAGGGCCACCCTAAACGTGAGGCGGTGCGCGGGGCGGCGATGACGCGTCTCCGGCCGATACTGATGACGACCGCGGCCACCATCGCCGGCCACTTCCCGCTGACCCTTGTCACCGGCGCGGGCGCAGCCGCCCGTAATTCCATCGGCCTGGTGCTGGTCGGCGGCCTGTTTGTCGGCACGCTGTTCACCCTCTTTGTTGTTCCCTCTATCTATATGCTCATCGCCCGCGATCATACGAAAGACCGTGCCCGCGAGGCTGCGGTGACGGCCGGGACGCCCGCCTCATGACGGCAGTATTTTTCACTCCCCTGCGAGGCTGTCTTCCCGATGGCACTGAGCCGTGTTACCGCGTATCCTAATGAAACGGGGCTAGGCAACTTCCGATTGGCGTGATACGATAGCCTCAGGAGGAAAGGTGAAGATACTCCTTGCAACGGATGGCTCTTCTTTTTCCGAAGACGCGGCTCGATTCCTGACGCGGTTCGATTTTTCGCCGCACGACGAGATCATCGTCATGCATGTGGTTACGAGCGTGCCGTATGACGATGACTATCAGGCCCAGATCAAACACTTTATCAGGCGGGTTTCGCCGGAGATCAGAAGAACGGCGACTGATATCCTCGGTCATGTCAGGGCGAAGATCGTGTCGAGGGAAGAGGAGGGCGCCCCTGACGAGACGATCATGCGTGTTGCATCAGAGGACGGAGTGGACCTTGTCGTCATGGGAGCGCGCGGGATCCGGGGACTAAAATCCCTCTTTATCGGCAGTATCACCCGGTCCGTGGCGGCAGTTTCTCCCCTGCCTCTCCTGGTGACAAAGCCCTGTCAGGCCTCTGCAGGAGCCATGAGGGTTTTGTTTGCGACCGACGGATCGCCGACGGCGGAGGATACCGGCCACGTTCTCTCCATGATCCCCTTCCCGAAAGATACTGAACTTGTCATAATGAATGTGGCTCCCTCCGGCTTTGCCGATATCCCTGAGAAGTACGCGATCGAAGTTCAGGAGATGATGCAGGAGCACGGTGCGACGATAAAGGGGCGGGGCCTTGAGAAGGCAGCCAGCATTCTTGAAGCAGCCGAGGCTCCCCTGAGGGGCAAGTTCGGCAGGATCGGAAGGGTGGTGAAGTCCGGTGATCCGGCTGTCGAGATCCTCGGGGCCGCTGAAAGCGGGCATGTCGATCTGGTGGCCGTCGGCTCCCGGGGTATCAGGGGGATAAAGGGCATGCTGGGGTCCGTCTCACGGAGGGTACTGGGTCTGTCGCCGTGTCCCGTGCTGATCGGAAAGAAGTTCCCGGCCTCCTGAGTCAGACCTTCTTCGTCTTCCTCGCCATCTCTTCGAGGATCTGAAGCTTTGATGCCTCGCCAAGGGCGATAAGGGTATCGCCGTTCTTGATGATGGAACGGAACGTCGGGTTGAATCTCATCTTCCCCTCAGCATGCTTGATCGCGACGATGATCACGCCCAGCTCCCTGCCGATCCCGCATTCATCGAGCGTTTGTCCCACGAGCTCGGAGTCCTCATGGATGATGACCTCCTCCATCTGAAGGTCGATGTTGCCGCTCTTGGTCGCAAACTCGATGAAGTCCACCACCGCCGGCTTGAGCACGGTATGCGCTATCCTCAGTCCGCCTATATGGTAGGGCGATACCACGCGATCGGCTCCCGCCCTGAGGAGTTTCTGTTCAGAACCCTCTTCTCCTGCCCTTGCCACGATCTGCAGCCCCGGATTAAGGCCACGGGCGCTCAGGACGACGTACAGGTTTTCAGCATCGGTCGGAAGCACGGAGATGAGGCCCCTTGCCCGTTCGATCCCCGTCTCCTTCAGTATTTCGTCCTTCGTGGCATCGCCCTTGAAAATGAAGATATCGTCGGTCCCCTGCAGAAGCTCGGGGTTCTTCTCGATGATCACGAACTTCAGGTGCTTCTGCTTCAGTTCCCTGCAGATGATCCTCCCCATCCTTCCGTAGCCGCAGACGATGTAGTGGTCCTTCAGCTCCCTGATCTTCTTTTCCAATCTCTTCCTCCCGAATATATCCCGTAGTTCTCCCTCGAGAATGACCTTTGCTCCGGTGCTGAGCGCGTAAAAGACCGTGCCCACGCCTCCGATGATCAAGACGATAGTGAACAGCCTTCCGTTTAAAGAGAGGGGATGGACCTCCGTGAAGCCGACGGTGGTGAGGGTGATGATCGTCATATAGAAGGAATCGACAAACCCCCAGCCCTCAACAAGCATGTATCCGACTGTTCCGAAGGCGACGATCAGCATGATAAGCCCGACGGTGAGCAGGCCTTTTCTCGTCAACTCTTCCAGTGGCTGCACGTAATCACACCTCCTGTCGAACGCGGCCCTCTGCTGCCGGACGCCCCCTTATTATACAGGAGGCAAACTCCGAATCTTAGCGCTACCCATGGCGGTGAGCGGCTTCCCGCAGCCGGATGCCCGGCGGGACGCGGCTCAGGCGGATCGCCGTTTCAGGTGGCGGAGATACTCGATGACGCCCGGCAGTATGGATATGACGATGATCGCCATGATAACGAGCGTAAAATTTTTTCTTACCGCCGGAATCGTGCCGAAGTAGAAGCCCCCGAGGACGAAGACCGCTATCCAGATGATGCCTCCCGTAACATTGTAGACAAGGAAGCGCGGATACGTCATGCTGCCGATTCCGGCGACAAAGGGTGCGAAGGTCCTGATGATGGGAACAAAGCGTGCGAGGATGATCGTCTTGCCGCCGTATTTTTCATAGAAGCGGTGGGTCCGGTCAAGATATTCCCGGTTGAGAAACCTGACATGTTCCTTGTGGAAGATCCGGGGACCCAGAAAATGTCCGGCCCCGTAATTCACCGTGTCGCCGAGAATAGCTGCGAAGCCGAGGAGCGCACAGAGCAGTTCAACCTGGAGAGATCCGAGGGCAGCGAAGGTGCCTGCCGCGAACAGCAGGGAGTCGCCCGGCAGGATCGGTGTCACCACCAGCCCGGTCTCGCAGAAGATGATAAGAAAGAGGATCAGGTACGTCCAGACCCCGTAACTCCGTATGATCAGGTCGAGATGCCTGTCAAGGTGCATGAAGATATCGAAAAAGGTCCTGATCAGTTCCACGGGGTCTCCTTGGCGTTTTCTAAAGCCACTTCTTCTTCCTGAAATAGATGAGCATCGAGATGCCGATAGTCAGGGCGGCGAGCCACACCAGGGGATAGCCGAATTGCCATTCGAGCTCCGGCATGTGTTTGAAGTTCATGCCGTAGATCCCCGCAAGGAAGGTGAGGGGCATGAAGATGGTGGCGATGATCGTCAAGACCTTCATGATCTCGTTCATCCGGTTGCTCATGCTCGACAGGTAGATGTCGAGCATGCCGGAGACCATGTCACGGAAGGTCTCGGTCGTGTCGATGACCTGGATGCTGTGGTCGTAAACATCCCGCAGATAGGGCCTGGTCTGCTGCCTTATCATCGCAGACTCGGACCGCTCGAGCCCGTTGATGACCTCCCTGAGAGGCCAGACCGCCTTGCGCAGGAAGATCATCTCCCGCTTGAGACGGTGTATCTCACCGAGCGTTTGACGGGACGGACTGGTTACGAGGTTTTCCTCCAGGAGCTCGATATCCTCCCCCATCTGTTCAAGGACGGTGAAGTAGTTGTCGACGACCGCATCGATGAGAGAATAGGCGAGGAAGTCCGCGCCTGCCTTTCGAAAGCGGCTCTTGTCGTTCCTGATGCGGTCCCGTACCGGACCAAATACGTCTCCCTCGATGCCCTCCTGAAACGAGATCACGAAGTTATCACCGACGATGAGGCTGATCTGCTCGCTCAGCACGCCGCTTTGCCGGTCGCCGGGCCGGAGCATCCGCAGTACGATATAGAGGTATTCTGCATAATCTTCGAGCTTCGGCCGCTGGTCCGTATTGAGGATGTCTTCGAGCACGAGGGGATGAAACCCGTAACAGTCCCCGATCTTCTGGAGGATGCTGACGTCATGGAGCCCCTCTACATTGATCCACGTAACGGATGGCCTCTCCCGGAATATAATGCACTCGTCCACCCCGGCGGCATCACGCTGGGTCACGGTCTGTTCATCATAGTCGATGATGGTAATGCGAGGCGAGTCCGCCTTCCGCTCTCCGATATGGATGAGGCTGCCAGGCGGGAGACCGGCCTTGCGGGACCGCTTCTTGGTAAGTTTCGGCATGCGGTATTGTACCTGAAGAAAGGCATTTTTGTGGGATGGTCACCGGCCGCGGGAGTTTCAGGATTCGCGATATTTTTGTATTGGGCCCGAGCGCGCGGTATTCTCCTTCATTGCGGGGAGCAGGTGCAGCGGCTGTGGTGCGTCGGTAGGTCTGTTCACCGAAATGGGCTGTCTTTGAATTCTTCAACGGTTTCAAGTAAAATAGTGATATTTTTCAATTCAGGGGAGGTGGTGCGCGTGGGTTACATAAAAGGCCTCAGATGCCGTGAGTGCGGGCGGGAATACACCGTAGAACCCATTTATGTCTGTGAATTCTGTTTCGGGCCCCTGGAAGTGGCATACGACTACAAGAGCATAGCCAGGGCGATGAACAGGAAGAAGATCGAGAAGCGGGAGAGAAGCCTCTGGCGGTATCGCGAGCTTCTGCCCATCGACGGTGAGCCCCAGGTCGGGCTGGATTCAGGATTTACCCCCCTGGTGAAGGCGGACAATCTGGCTCGCATACTCGGTGTTGATGAGCTGTATATTAAAGATGACACCGTGGTGCATCCGACGCTGTCCTTTAAGGACCGGGTGGTTTCGATCGCCCTTACCAAGGCGCGGGAATTCGGCTTCGACACGGTCGCCTGCGCATCGACGGGGAACCTGGCGCATTCCGTCTCTGCCCACGGCGCCAAGGCCGGTTTCGAGCGGTTTATCTTTATCCCCGCCAGCCTCGAGGCGAGCAAGATCATCGCATCGCTGGTGTATGAGCCGAACCTGGTCGCTGTTGACGGCAATTATGACGATGTCAACAGGCTCTGCAGCGAGATCGCCAACAAGTACCGCTGGGCATTCGTGAATATCAATATCAGGCCTTTTTACGCGGAGGGATCGAAGACCATCGGGTTCGAGATCGTCGAGCAACTGGGTTGGAAGGTGCCGGACAACGTTGTTGTCCCCTGTGCCAGCGGCTCCCTGCTGACCAAGGTTTGGAAGAGCTTCAAGGAATTCAGGGAGATCGGTATTATCAGGGAGCTTGAGACAAAGGTCTTTGCCGCCCAGGCTACGGGCTGTTCGCCGATAGCGACCGCGGTGAAGCAGGGGACTGATGTCATACGGCCGGTCAAGCCCAATACGATAGCCAAGTCTCTTGCGATCGGGAACCCGGCGGACGGATTCTATGCATCACAGGTGGTGAAGGAGACGGGTGGCTACGCAGAGGACGTCTCTGATCAGGAGATCATAGACGCGATAAAGCTGCTCGCCCGCACGGAAGGCATCTTTGCGGAGACGGCGGGCGGGGTGACGCTGGCTGCCACGAAGAAACTGATCGAAAGCGGGAAGATCAGCAGGGAGGGCGTCACCGTCATCTGCATCACGGGAAACGGGCTCAAGACCCAAGAGGCCCTCCACGGACATGCGGTGCCTTCCCATCATATCAAGCCGAGTCTTGCGGCCTTTGAGGAAGTCCTGCAGAAGATACATAAAGGATAATCTGGTAAGGAGGAGGATACATGTCGGTAAAGGTCAGGATTCCAACACCGTTGCAGCGTCTTACGCAGGGCAAGGAAGAGGTTGAGGGGACTCCGGGCAAGATAATCGATCTCATCATCGACCTGGACAGGAAATACGCGGGAATAGGCGAGCGCATTTCGGAGAACGGCAAGGTGCGGAGATTCGTCAACATCTATGTAAATGACGAGGACATCCGCTTTCTCGATGCCGAGAATACCGTGGTCAAGGACGGAGATGAGGTATCGATCGTGCCCGCGATTGCGGGCGGCGCAGCATCGAGGAGACGGGTCAAGCTGACGTTTCCCCAGCATCTTATCAAAGAACCGGTCATCTTCACGATGGCCAAGCAGTTCAACGTCATGCCGAACATCAGGAGGGCCCGGGTTACCGAGACCGTCGGAGAGATGATCCTTGAATTGGAAGGGGGAGCCGACGACCTGGACAAGGGGATCCATTGGCTCAGGGAAAAGGGCATCGAGGTGGAACTGGTTGAAGGCGACGTCATCGAATAGCTGATCAATGAAATACGTAGTGATCGTTGGCGACGGCATGGCCGACTGGCCTGTCAAGGAACTGGGCGGCAAGACCCCTCTTCAGAGGGCCGCGACCCCTCATATGGACAGGCTCGCCTCGGAGGGGGTGGTGGGGAAGGTCCGGACAGTGCCGGAGGGGATGCATCCGGGTTCCGATGTCGCCAACCTGAGCATCCTTGGTTATGATCCCCGGAAATATTACAGTGGCAGGGCGCCTCTGGAGGCGGCGAGCATCGGCGTTGATCTGGAAGAAGGAGACGTCGCATACCGTTGCAACCTCGTCACCCTCAGGTACAACAGGGAAATGACGCAGGCGATCATGGAGGATTACAGCAGCGGCCATATCTCCACCGAGGAGGCGAAGGTCCTGATCGGTGAGATGGACCGCGTCTTCGGCTCTGACGTCGTACGGTTTTATCCCGGTGTCAGTTACCGGCATCTTATGGTCTGGAAGAACGGAAGCGCCGATGCCGAGTGTGTCCCCCCGCATGACATAACAGGCAAGGAGATCGCCGATTATCTTCCCGTGGGGAAGGGGGAAGATATCCTCAGGAAGATCATGCTGGATTCGGTTGACATGCTCGATAACCATCCGGTGAACAGGCAGAGGGTGAAGGACGGGAAAAGACCGGCGAACAGCGTGTGGCTGTGGGGGCAGGGCAGAAAACCCCGTTTGCCCCTGTTCCGCGAAAAATACGGCATCGAGGGGGCACTGATCTCCGCTGTCGATCTGACGAGGGGGCTGGGCATGTGCGCCGGATTCAGGATCCTCAGGGTTCCGGGGATGACCGGATATCTCGATACGAACTACCGGGGCAAGGCGGATGCGACGATCGAGGCCCTGCGCGAAGTCGACTTCGTGTATCTGCATGTGGAAGCGCCTGATGAGGCGGGCCATTCAGGAAATGTGTATGACAAGATACGGGCGATCGAGGACTTTGATTCCCTGGTGGTCGCCCGGGTTGTTGAGGGCATGAAGTCGTTTCCCGAATACCGGATCCTTGTTCTGCCGGATCATCCGACACCGGTATCTATCAAGACCCATTCGGATGACCCGGTGCCCTTTGCGCTGTTCGACAACAGCAGGCCCCGGAAGAATGAGGGGGCCTTGTTCAACGAAGACCTGCTCGTCCGTAATGACCTGATGGTCTTTGAGGAAGGCTACCGGCTGATGGATTACCTGATCACCGGAAAATCATAGACCTGGAGGAGGATGTGGCACTCATCGTTCAGAAATACGGCGGCACATCGGTCGGCAGCGTCGACCGGATAAAGGCGGTTGCAGCCAGGGTGGCCAGGACTGCCGCGGAAGGAAACCGGGTGATCGTCGTCGTGTCCGCCATGTCCGGAGAAACGGACAAGCTCATCGGTCTTGCCCATCAGGTCTCCTCAAACCCCAATGAGCGGGAGATGGACATGCTCCTGTCGTCAGGCGAGAGGGTGACGAGCGCGCTGACTGCCATGGCGATAGAGGCCCTGGGCCTGAAGGCGCGTGCCCTGACCGGCAGACAGGCCGGGATCTATACGGATACGGTCCATACCAAGGCGCGCATCGAGCGGATAGCCGGGGACCGGATAAAGAAGGCGGTGGACGACGGCTATGTCGTGGTTATCGCCGGCTTCCAGGGCGTGACCGAGGGAGAGTCGGAGGTGACTACGCTGGGCCGGGGAGGTTCGGACCTTTCGGCTGTTGCCGTTGCGGCGGCGGTGAAGGCGGACCTCTGCGAGATCTATACGGATGTTGACGGCGTATACA
Organism: Nitrospirota bacterium; assembly: GCA_021825365.1. Taxonomy (GTDB): domain Bacteria; phylum Nitrospirota; class Thermodesulfovibrionia; order Thermodesulfovibrionales; family UBA6898; genus JAKAGF01. The sequence continues at coordinate 40,864 of JAKAHR010000009.1, forward strand.
CCACGGACCCCAATATCGTGCCTGATGCGAGAAAGCTCAGGAAGATATCGCATGAGGAGATGCTGGAACTGGCGAGTCTCGGCGCCAAGGTGCTGCAGACCAGATCGGTAGAATTTGCGATGAAATACAATGTGCCCGTGGTGGTCAGGTCAAGTTTCAATGATAATCCGGGGACACTCGTTGTGGAGGAGGATAAGGACATGGAAAACGTCGTTGTGTCAGGAATAGCCTATGACAAGAATCAGGCGAAGATCACCATGATCAATGTTCCTGACAGGCCGGGCATAGCAGCCAGGATATTCGAGGCGATAGCCGGAGCGAATATCGTGGTGGACATGATCGTTCAGAACATCAGCAGTGACGGCAGGCTTGCGGACATCTCCTTTACGGTTCCGAAAACCGACAGCCGCAAGGCGCTGGAGGTGACGGATGCGCTCGCCAAAGGGATGGGGGCGCAGAAGGTTGATGTGCGGGAAGACATCAGCAAGGTTTCCGTCGTCGGCGTAGGCATGCGGACCCATTCAGGCGTTGCCGCAAAGATGTTCCAGACGCTCGCCGGCCACGGGATCAACATCATGATGATCAGTACATCAGAGATAAAGGTCTCCTGCGTCATTGACCTGAAGTTTACGGAGCTCGCGGTACGGGTGCTCCACGATGCCTTCGGTCTTGCGGGCTGAGAGGGCCGGTTCTGCATGCGGAAGATAGAGATATACGACACCACCCTCAGGGACGGGGCCCAGGCGGAGGATATCTCCTTTTCCGTGGAGGACAAGATCAGGATCACGGAGAGGCTCGATGATCTCGGCGTCCACTATATTGAAGGCGGATGGCCGGGAGCGAACCCGCGGGATGTGGATTTCTTCAGAAAGGCGGAAAAGCTGCGGCTGAAGAATTCCGTGGTGGTCGCTTTCGGGAGCACGCATCGGCCGAAACGCAAACCGTCGAATGACGAGACCCTGAAGGCGCTGATCGAGGCGAAGACCCCGGCGATCACCATTTTCGGCAAGACCTGGGACTTCCATGTGAAAGAGGCGCTCAGGATATCCCTTGAAGAGAACCTCGACATTATCCACGATTCGGTGGCGTATCTCAAGAAGCATGCCGACAGGGTCTTCTTCGATGCGGAGCATTTCTTCGACGGATATATCCACAACCCGAAGTACGCCGTGAAGTGCCTCGCTGCCGCCCAGGAGGCAGGTGCCGAATGCCTGGTGCTCTGCGACACAAACGGCGGGACACTGCCGACGGCTACGGGCGAGATCGTCAGGAAGATCGTAAAGGAGTTTACCGCGCCCGTGGGGATTCATGTGCACAATGACTCCGAGTGCGCGGTCGCCAATTCGCTTATCAGCATCGATATGGGCGCATCGCATGTGCAGGGGACGATCAACGGTCTCGGGGAACGGTGCGGTAATGCCAACCTTATCTCGATTATCCCTGCCATCCAGCTCAAGATAGGCCTTTCGAGTATCCCTGCGGGGAACCTGAAAAATCTGCGCGATCTTTCCCGGTTCGTCAACGAGATTGCGAACCTGAGGCACTTCAAGCGTCAGCCGTATACCGGGGACAGCGCCTTTGCTCATAAGGCGGGGATGCATGTCAACGCGATCCTGAAGAGGCCGGAGACCTATGAGCACATCAGGCCTGATCTGGTCGGCAATACGCAGAGGGTCCTCATCTCGGACCAGGCGGGCAGGTCCAATATCCTTCGGAAGGCAGAGGAGTTCGGCATCAGGCTTACCAGCGACTCCGTGCAGATACAGAATATCGTGGCAGAACTCAAAGAGCTCGAAAGCCAGGGCTTCCAGTTCGAAGGTGCTGAGGCGTCTTTTGAGCTGCTCATGAAGAAGGCGCTCGGCCTGCACAAGCGGTTCTTTGATCTCGTCGGCTTCAGGGTAATCATCGAGAAGCGAAAAGAGGGTGAATACCCCCTGAGCGAGGCGACGATCATGGTGAAGGTGGGCGGCCACGTTGAACATACCGCTTCAACAGGGAATGGTCCGGTGAACGCCCTTGACCATGCCCTGCGGAAGGCGCTGGATAAGTTCTATCCGGGCCTAAAAGACGTGAAACTCCATGATTATAAGGTGCGGGTTCTTACGGCCGGCAAGGGCACTTCCGCTAAGGTGCGGGTGCTTATCGAATCAGGAGATAAGGAGAACAGGTGGGGCACGGTGGGCGTATCCGAGAATATTATCGAGGCATCCTATCAGGCGCTCGTCGATAGCATCGAGTACAAGCTCCTCAAGGAAGAGGGCGGGTAACAGATCGGCGGACGACGGAGGGGCGGAAATGCCCGCGGAGAGGAGTATTCCTCGTGATACTTTCATAAGGGGGATGATATGCTGAGAAATGTAGTGTTGATTTGCAGCATCCTGTTTAGTGCCCTCGTGGTTGCGGCTTGGGCTGAGGATAAATTCGGAGTTGCGGTCTACCCGGGTGCGAAGTTTGACGCCGCCACGACAAAGGCTGTCAAGGAGGCCTTGTCCACGGAGATCGCCTGTTACCGCACCGGCGACGGCGTCGCCAGGGTGGCAGAGTTTTACAAGAAACAGCCTGGGCTGAAGTTCATGGCGGCTGACAAGGAAAGCGCGGCCTTCCAGAAGGGCAGCGGCATGGTCACGATACAAAACCCCTGGATGGATATGAAGACAGGCAAGCTCAACAGGGATACGCTCATTTCCATCGGCAAGTAGACGGGAGGCTGAAGAGGATGAAGGCGAAGATAACCTATACCGACGGTCTGCAGTTCGTGGGAGAGGGCGAGTCGGGACATGCGATCGTCATGGATGGAGAGGAGAAGTTCGGGGGCAGAGATACGGGCCTTCGGCCCACGGAACTTTTGCTCATCGGAGTCGGCGGATGCTCTGGAATGGATGTCGTCTCGATACTCAGGAAGAAGAAAGAGAAGGTCACGGGCGTTGAGATCAACGTCAGCGGGAAGAAGGCGGAGGAGTATCCGCAGCGGTTTACGGAGATCGAGATCGAGTATATCGTCAGGGGCAGGAGCCTCAGCGAAGAGGCGGTAAAGCGGGCTATTGGTCTCTCCATGGATAAGTACTGTTCAGTTAAAGCAACACTTGAGGGGTCTGCTGCAATTACCTATAAATACAAGATAATAGAAGACGTATGATCTGGGCTGATGCAGGTTCTCAGGATATTTCCGGACACGTGGAAACCTGTTGAGGCCTGCCGCCTATACACCGGTTCTCCTTAAACATATCGCCACTCTTTGGTTTGTCGGATACCTCCCCTATGCCCCGGGTACCTGGGGGACCCTCGCAGGCCTGTTTTTTGTGTTTATTGCCCATCTCCAGCCGCTCACCCACATTGCAGCGATTATCATTGTTCTTGTCGTCGGCGCTGTTTCAGCGACTGCAGCGGAAAAAGTCATTGGTCACCAGGACAGCGGCCACATCGTGATCGATGAATTCGCCGGTTTTCTTGTCTCTGTTTTCCTTGTCCCCCAGACGCCTGTTTACCTGGTGACCGCCTTTATTTTGTTCAGGATTTTCGATATACTAAAACCATTTCCGATAGCAAAATTAGAATCAGCTTTAAGTGGCGGGATTGGTGTCGTGGCGGATGACGTGATGGCTGGAATATATGCGAATCTGTTGCTTCACCTGTTGATGGTACTTTATGGATAGGGATTTCTCGACTGTAGTACGTGACATTGGCAAACTGATGCAAAAGGATCGTCTCATGCTCAGCGTTGCCGAATCATGCACCGGAGGGTGTATAGCCAGTGCACTGACGCGCCTTCCCGGGGCATCAAAGTTTTTTTCCGTTTCGGTTGTCAGCTATTCTGAGAATGCGAAGAGGTCTATGCTCAAGATCAGCCCCGTGATCCTGAAGAGACATGGGGTAATCAGCGAGGAGACCGCTGTGGCGATGGCAAAGGCGGTTGGAAGGCTCAGCGGGACTCCTGTTTCCCTTGCGGTCACGGGCAACGCCGGCCCCGAGGCCCTGGAAGGCAAGGAGGTCGGCCTGGTGTATATCGCGGCGAGGGCCGGAGATGTCATTGAGTCAAAGGGCTTCCTGTTTGAAGGAGGAAGGCAGACGGTACGGATGGCTGCGGCCCTTGAGGCGCTCAGGTTCCTGAGGCGGGTTCTGCGGGTATGGCTCTGAGGTGCTTCATAGCCGCGGAAATCCCTGATGCAGTCAAAAAGAAGATCGGTGAGACGATACAGGCACTGCGCGGGACAAATGCTGATGTGCGGTGGGTCCCTGAGGCGAATCTCCACATAACCCTGAAGTTCCTGGGCAGCACAGAGGAGTCGATGGTGGAGACGATATCGGATTCACTGAAGAAAAAGATAGCACCTGGGGCTTCCTTTTATATTAAAATAGCTGATATCGGATTCTTCCCGGCAGGTCACAGGCCGAGGGTCATCTGGATAGGCATCAAGGATGGCGTTTTCATGGGAGAATTGCAGAAGGCGGTTGACGGCGCGATGTCCGTACTCGGTTTTCCGCCGGAGGACAGGCCGTTTTCACCGCATCTCACCATCGGGAGGGTGCGTTCCGGGAAGGGCACGCTGATGCTGCTGAAGAAGATAGAAGAGTTGCAGGGTACTGATTTCGGGGATATTGAAATAAGGGGGATAACACTGATGAAGAGCGAATTGAGGCCGTCGGGTGCTGAGTACAGCAGTCTTGCTGAGATAGGATTGAAAGGGAGGAACGATGTCGAGTAAGGAACCGAACAAGGACAAGATAAAGGCCCTGGAGATGGCCATTACGCAGATCGAAAAGAGCTTCGGCAAGGGCTCCATTATGAAGCTCGGCGAAGACGGGGTTGTGGAGGGCATCCAGGCGATCCCGACCGGTTCCCTGTCCCTTGATGTGGCGACCGGCATAGGCGGCCTGCCCCGGGGGAGGGTGGTCGAGATATACGGACCGGAATCCTCGGGAAAGACGACCCTTGCCCTGAGTGCGGTGGCACAGGCCCAGGCATCCGGCGGCACGGCGGCCTTCATCGATGCGGAACATGCGTTGGATACGTCATATGCGAAGAAGTTGGGAGTGAAGATAGAGGACCTCCTCGTCTCTCAGCCGGACACCGGCGAACAGGCCCTGGAGGTGGCGGAATACCTCGTCAGGAGCGGGGCGCTGGACGTGATCGTCATTGACTCTGTGGCGGCGCTGGTGCCGAAGGCGGAGATTGAGGGCGACATGGGAGACTCGCTCCCGGGCCTCCAGGCGAGACTGATGAGTCAGGCGCTCAGGAAGCTTACCGCCTCCATCTCGAAGTCGAACACCACGGTGATCTTTATCAACCAGATCAGGATGAAGATCGGTGTCATGTTCGGCAGCCCGGAAACTACCACCGGCGGCAATGCGCTGAAATTCTACGCATCCATGAGGCTCGACATCAGGCGGATAGAAAACCTCAAGGAAAACCAGGAGGTGATAGGAGGCAGGGTCAGGGTGAAGGTCGTCAAGAACAAGATGGCCCCGCCTTTCAGGCAGGCTGAATTCGATATCTTTTTCAACCAGGGGGTTTCACGGGAAGGGGAACTGGTGGACCTCGGTGTTGATAAGGGAATTGTCGAGAAGTCGGGCGCCTGGTACAGTTATAGCGGCAACAGGATCGGCCAGGGAAGGGAACACGCCAAGGAGTATCTGAAGAACAACGCTGAAGTGGCGAAGGAGGTAGAGGAGAAGATCATGGAAGCATACAACCTCAACAAGCGGTAACCGATATGGAGTCAGCCATGGATATCAATGAACTCTTGAAGACCGCCCATTCGATGGGCGCCTCGGACGTACATATTAAGGTGGGGTCCCAGCCGATTCTTCGTATCAACGGCGAGCTGGAGCCGATCCCCGGGGGGAACAGGCTGACGCACGAAGACACCCTCAAGATAGCCTTCTCGGTGATGAACACGAGCCAGAGGGAATATTTCAAGAAGAAGAACGACATCGACCTTGCCTACAGCGTGCCGGGGCTCGGGCGGTTCCGGTGCAATGTCTTTATCCAGAGGGGCACCATCGGTCTTGTATTCCGCGTCATCCCCATGAGGATCCCCACGATTGAGGAACTCTTCCTGCCGGACATCATCAAGAAGATCGCGCTCGAGCCGAGGGGACTCATCCTCGTGACCGGCACCACCGGAAGCGGCAAGTCCACCACTCTCGCGGCGATGATCGACACCATCAATGCGAGTCAGACGTCCCATATCATGACGATCGAGGACCCCATCGAGTATCTGCACCGGGACAAGAGGGCGATTGTGAACCAGAGGGAGATCGGCAGCGACACGGAGTCCTTCAGCAAGGCCCTTCGCGCCGCCCTTCGGCAGGACCCTGACGTCATTCTTGTCGGTGAGATGCGCGATTTCGAGACGATCCAGACCGCTCTTACCGCGGCGGAGACGGGCCACCTGGTCCTCAGCACCCTCCATACGATCGATGCATCCGAGACCGTAAACCGCATCATATCGGTCTTTCCGCCCTATCAGCACAAGCAGGTGCGCATCCAGCTCGCTTCTGTCTTAAGGAGCATCATATCCATGCGTCTTGTCCCCCGCTCCGACGGCAAGGGGCGTGTCCCTGCTGTGGAAATACTCATCGCGACGGCTACGATCAAGGACTGCATCCTGGATTCCGACAAGACCAAACTCCTCCCGGACGTCATAGCACAGGGAACGATCCACTATGGGATGCAGACCTTCGACCAGTCGCTCTTCCAGCTCTACAAGGCAGGGTATATCAGTTACGAGGAGGCCCTCAGGAGGGCGACCAATCCTGATGACTTTGCCCTGAAGGTCAAGGGCATACATTCCACAAGTGACATGACCTACGATGACAGAAAAGGGGAGCAGGACGAGATGAAGATTGACCGGTTCAGTACATGATGCACTGCAGTATTCCTTTAAGCTGCTCTCCTGCCGGGCGAGGAGTGAAAAGGAGATGCGGGAGCGGCTGTCCCGGAAGGGCTTTGGGGAAGCTGCTGCAGAAGCCGCTGTAGATCGCCTGAAGCGGTCCGGTCTTCTTGACGACGCCTCGCTCGCCGGACAGCTGAGGAGGCAGGCGATTGAACAGAAGCTCCTCGGGATGCGCGGCGCGCGTCTCTTCCTGCGGAGAAGGGGCATCGCCGAGGAGATCATCGACGGAACGCTCGCCTACGATGAAGAGCAGGAAGCCGAAACTGCCAGAAGGCTGCTTCAAAAAAGGCTGCGCATCACGGGAGCACCGGAGACCCCGGCGGACAAATACAGGCTCTATCAGTTCCTTGCCCGACGGGGTTATATTTCTGAAATAATACGTCGGGTCTTAAGAGAGTATGACATCGGTGAGGAGGAATAAAGGTGGCCAGAGAAATTGCTTTCAACGGAGTGGCCGGCTGTACGTCACTGCGTAGCACGATGCCCGGGGGGACTCTGTACTGACATGAGAGGCTCTGAGATCAGGAATATCTTTCTGGAGTTCTTCAGGGAAAAGGGGCATCAGGTTGTACGGAGTTCTTCGCTCATTCCGGGTGATGACCCGACCCTCCTGTTCACCAACGCGGGCATGGTGCAGTTCAAGTCGGTATTCCTCGGCCAGGAAATCCGCCCTTATAGTCGCGCTGTGACTAGCCAGAAGTGCATGCGGGCGGGGGGCAAGCACAATGACCTCGAAAACGTCGGCCATACGGCGCGGCACCACACCTTTTTCGAGATGCTCGGAAACTTCTCCTTCGGCGACTATTTCAAGAGAGATGCCATCCTTTTTGCCTGGGAGCTGCTCACGGAAAGGTACCGCCTGCCCAAGGAACGTCTCTGGGCGACGGTCTATGAAGATGATGACGAGGCAGCGGCCCTCTGGAAGGAGCTTACGGACATCCCTGCGGAGCGTATCGTCCGGCTGGGCGCCAAGGACAACTTCTGGCAGATGGGCGATACCGGTCCCTGCGGTCCCTGTTCGGAGATTATCATCGACCAGGGGCCTGAGATCGGCTGCGGCAGACCGGATTGCACGGTCGGCTGCGATTGCGACCGGTACCTGGAGATCTGGAATCTGGTCTTCATGCAGTTTGAACGGACCGCCTCAGGGGAACTGACGCCTCTTCCCAGGCCGAGCATCGATACCGGCATGGGCCTCGAAAGGCTGGCGGCCGTGCTCCAGGGAAAGCACAACAATTTTGACAGCGACATTTTCGGACCGATCATCGCGGCGATCTGCTCCGCCTCGGGCAAGTCGTACGGAGAGGGCAGGCTGACTGATACGGCGATCAGGGTCATAGCCGACCATATGCGCGCCATCACTTTTCTTCTCGCAGAGGGGCTCACCCCGTCGAATGAGGGGCGGGGGTATGTGCTGAGAAGGATCATCAGGAGGGCTGCGCGTTACGCAAAATCCCTCGACGTGGCTGAACCCCTGTTGTACAAGTTGTGCGGCTCCATCGCGGAGGCGATGTCCGACGTCTATCCGGAAATTGGAGAAGAATTGCCCCGGGTGCAGCAGATTTTGAAGCTCGAGGAGGAGCGTTTCAACAGGACGCTCGAACAGGGACTCTCCATCCTGCAGGGCGTTATCAGGGGTATCAAGGGCGCCGACGCCACGGTGATCAGCGGAGAGGAACTCTTCAAGCTTTACGATACGTACGGCTTTCCGCTGGATATAGCCCGCGACGTAGCGGATGAAAGCGGACTGACGATCGACGAGGCAGGCTTTCATCGGGAGATGGAGGCGCAGAGGGTCAAGGCGCGTGCATCCTGGTCGGTGGAAGAAGCCGGGGCCGCAAAGATATACGGAGACCTCATCCACCGCCACCCGAAGACCATCTTCACCGGATATGAAGAGATGGCGTCTGAGGCGACGGTTCTGGCGATACTGGTCGACGGGGAGGCTGGAGACTCGATAGAGGAAGGCTGCAAGGGCGAGGTTCTCCTCGACCGCACGCCTTTCTATGCGGAGTCGGGCGGCCAGGTGGGAGATACCGGCGAGTTCCATGCCGAGGGACTCAGGGCTGTGGTAACGGAGACGAAGCGGCCGGTCGAAGGTATGCATGTCCACCGGGTACTCATAAAGAAGGGAACGCTGAGGGTCGGGGACAGGATCCGCTGTGTGGTGGACAGGGAGAAACGGCTGGCCACCATGAGAAATCATACCGCCACCCACCTGATTCATTCTGCTTTGAGGAACGTCCTTGGCGAGCATGTGAAGCAGGCCGGTTCCCTGGTAACGCCCGAGAGGATGCGATTCGATTTCACCCATTTCTACGGGCTCGATGGAGCGACCATCAGGGCGGTCGAGGATGAGGTGAACGGCAGTGTCATGAGGAATATCCGGGTAGACACAACCGAGATGGAGACGAGTCGGGCACTGGAATCAGGTGTAATCGCGCTCTTCGGAGAGAAATACGGCGATAAGGTCAGGGTCGTCTCCGTTGCCGGCGTCAGCTCTGAACTCTGCGGCGGCACGCATGTGGCGGCGACCGGTGATATCGGGGTATTCAAGATCTTCTCTGAAGGCAGCGTCGCCTCGGGCATTCGCAGGATAGAGGCGGTGACGGGCTTCGGGGCGCTCAGCCATTACAGGGAAGAGGAGGAGGAACTGGAGCGGGTCATCGAGCTCCTGAAGACCTCCGAGAGACCGGCAGAGCGGCTGAAGAGACTCCTTGCCGAGATGAAGGAAATGGAGAGGACCGTCGAGCAGCTCAAGGGCAGGTCAGCGGCTGAAAGTTCCGCCCGGATACTCGATCACGTGCGGGATATCAAGGGAGTGAAGGTGGTGGCCTGCAGGATAGACGGGTTGGACACCCGCGACCTCAGGGTCCTGGCCGACAACGTGCGCGACTCTCTGGGGGCCGGAATCGTCATGCTGGCCTCGGTGAAGGACGAACAGGCTGCCATCGTCGCGATGGTTACGGCGGGCCTCATCAGGCAGTTCAGCGCGGGGAGCCTTTTGAAGGAGGTTGCTTCCCTGGCAGGCGGCAGGGGGGGCGGAAAGCCGGACCTCGCGCAGGGCGGCACCAGGGAGATCGACAGGCTGGACAAAGCACTCGAATCATTATACGATATAGTCAGGAAACAGGTCGGATAAAACAGGAGGAGGGAATATGGCTCTTTTTGACATCATAAGAAATGCGATGCTTGCCGGCTTCGGGGTGCAGGAAAAGGTGAAGGAATTTGTCGATGACATGGTCAGGAAGGGCGAGCTGAGTGAGTCACAGGGCGCCAAACTGGTGAAAGAATGGTCCGACAAGGTTGAGAAAAATACCCAGGACGTCGGGAAGACGGTGAACGAGGTGGTCACCCGGACCCTCGAGAAGATGAATCTTGCAACGCGGGACGACATCACAAAACTAAACGAAAAGATCGATACGCTCGCCGGACGTGTCGGCAAGGTAGAAGGCTCAAAAGGGGAGGGGCAGTAAAGGGGCTCATAGATGCCCTTTGGTTTCCCGGGTTTCAGGAGGACCTACCGGAACGTTAACCGGGTAAGGCATATCACGAATGTCCTTATCAAGTACGGTTTCGGCAAGATCATCGACCAGCTGCACCTGAACCGTTTTGTCCCCTTCAGAAAGCGGCTTAAGACCTTCGGCCAATGGCCGCCTCTGAAGGGCCCCACCTCCGCGGAACGGTTGAGGATGGCGTTTGCCGAACTCGGCCCCACCTTCATTAAACTTGCCCAGCTTTTGTCGACCCGACCGGACCTTATCACACGGCAGTTCGCCGACGAATTCAAGAAGCTTCAGGACCGGGTGCCGCCTTTCCCTACTGAACAGGCTGTCGCGATCATAGAGGAAGAGACCGGGTTGCCGATTGATCAGGTTTTTTCTCATCTCGAGAGGACGCCGGTTGCCGCTGCATCCATCGCCCAGGTCCATCATGGTCGTCTCCTCGACGGTACCGAGGTTGTGGTAAAGGTGCAGCGTCCGGACATCAGGGAGCAGATTGAGACGGACATCAGCATCCTCTCTTCACTGGCGAATCTCATGGAGCGGTATGTCCCGGAAAGCGTCTTCTATAACCCCGTCGGCATAGTCGAGGAATTTCAGCGCACCGTGAAGAAGGAGCTTGACTTCACCGAAGAGGCGCGAAACTGCATGCGTTTCTGGAAGAACTTCGAAGATGAACCGGATGTGGTCATCCCGAGGGTGTTCGCCAAGTACACTACCGAAAAGATGATCGTCATGGGCCGGATCGAAGGGGTGCGGATCGACAATATCGAGGAGATTACCCGCCTCGGCCTCGACCGGCCGAGACTGGCAAAAATCGGCGTGGACGCCTACTTCAAACAGGTCCTCATGGACGGATTCTTCCATGCCGACCCGCATGCGGGAAACATATTCGCCATGACCGACGGAAGGATAGGGTTCATGGACTTCGGGATCGTGGGCAGGGTCTCTCCTGATGTCCGGGAAACCATGGCAAATACCTTTCTCGCCCTCATCCACAAGGACTTTGACAAGCTGATAGACCAGTATATCGAACTGGGGCTGATACCGGAACATATAGACATGGATGTCTTCAGGAAAGAGTTCAAGGCCGACCTCGCCGATTTTCTCGAGCCTCTCTACGGCCTGACCCTCAAGGAGCTGAACTTTGCCGAATACATGGATACCGTCACGAAGCTGGCCGTCAGGTACAAACTGAAGATTCCCTCGGACCTTCTGCTGGTGAACAAGGCGATGCTGATACTCGAAAACCTCGGCAGGGAACTCGACCCCAACTTCGATTTCATCGCGGCAGCCGAACCCTACGCATCAAAGATCATCAGGGAACGTATCCGTCCCGCCCGTCTCTATGAACGGACCCGGAAGAACGTGATGGAGATAAGCGATATGATCGCCCTGTTTCCCAAACAGGTCCGGCAGGTTATACGAAAGATCCTCAGGGATGATATCCATATCAAGATGACGCACGTAAACCTCGACAAATTCATCCGGGATATGGACCGGTCGAGCAACCGCATATCCTTCAGTCTGATCATAAGCGCCATGCTTCTCAGTTCTGCCATCATGCATGCCACCGGCGTCGGTCCGACCATCTACGGCTTTTCCATCCTGGGGCTGACTGCATTCGGATTTGCCTTCCTCCTGGGGATATGGTTGATCATATCGATTATCAGGTCCGGCAGGTTGTAGGTTACTTATTGCCCGGCCATACAGAAGGGCGCATTTCTGTCGACGCATCCGCCGGGGAGAGAAGACTGGTCATGTTGATTGCGGCTGAGGATGGGGTGGATAAAATTTCAGAGGAAAGGCACGAGAGATTCATCATCAATGCCGGAAATGTAATCAGAAAGCGAAAAAGGCGATCGGGGGGAGGATGAGGGCGGTCTACTGCAATCTCTTGCCGTCCAGAACCAGACCGGTAATAAGCCCCTTGCCGTCGTTGCGCAGGGACACTTCGACTATGAGGTCGCGCGCATTCCGGGCCGTTTCAATAGCCTTGCCTTTGCCTTCCTCTACAAAATAACTTTCAATACCGTATTCAACGCTGAGCTGTCGAAACCTGGTTTCCTTTATCTCTTCGACGGTCGCCCACAATGGATCTCCCGCGAAACACTGGGGCTTGTAGGCGGATGCAGGCATTTCCTTCGACTGACTGAGGACATTGCCCCGTTTATCAAGGCAAAAGAGAAGGTGTTCGCCCGTTGTGAATCCTACGAACCACCTTGGACGGAGCCGGAATGCGGTGCCCGAGTCATCCCTCGCGGCGACCTCCCACTTCTGGGCCTGCATCTCATGCAGTGCCCTGCCCTGTATATATCTCCCCTGGGCCGGCGGCGCCGTGCGGGCGGAAACAGCCTTGTAGGTGCCGTCCGCATCCCGGATAAGGCTGACAAAGATCCTGTCATTCATTCTGATGCCTGCCGGAGTGCCGAGAGCGTCGAGATCAAGATTCGAGATATCATAGCTGAGGCTCACATAATCTCCCCGGAAGATATCCCGGGGATCAAGCGGCACTGTCCGTAAAAGTATCCGCTCGCCTGTGCTGATCCAGTGCTCGCGATAGCCGATCATGCCGACAAGCAGCAGGACTTGCAGAAGAACTACCACAAGGAATTTAATTCTCATTGCCCCTTGCCCCGGGATCAAATGATGCAAGAATCTTCCGTCTCTTCCTCTCAAGGAATACGCCGCCGAGCACGAGTATGACACCGCCGGCGATGAAAAAGACGGAGCGGTCAAGCAGTTTCCAAAAGAAGTCGAAATAGCGCGCCGTCACGTCCAGGACAAAGAAGATGATGCCGATATTGATATATGCGGCGTTTCTTCTGATATATCCGAGGGCGATGACGCCGATGATTTCGAGGGCAAAAAGGATATTTGCAGCAAGCACGGGAAGAGTGGTCGACAGTGCCCGATAGGGAGTAAGTGGATCCCTCTTGTACAGGTAGAGTAGCGCCAGGGCCAGCGACATCAGAACAACGAGGCTGACTATTTCATAGCCCCAGAACCTTTCCTTTTCTCCCAGGAGCGCATACAGCAGAACGGACAAGAGAAACAGACCTAAGATGCCGCCATAAAACCAGACGAGGCCGATATCTCCCAGCGCAACCCCGAATACGTCAAAGGTGAATACATAGGTCCCCCCCATCGCCAAAAGCAGGCCGGCAGCAGAGTATGGGCCCGCCAGGGCCCCGATACGGCCAAAACCGCGATGGACCATTCCCATCGCCCAGAGGCTGATGCCGGTCATAAGAAAGAGCATCACAAAGGGCAAAGGCCTGTTCGCGATCAGTGACACATGAAAACTGGCTTCCATCCCCTGCCAGAGCAGGAGGTCAAGAAGACAAAGATAAAGCAGGGATCTGAAACGCAGCAGGTAGGCGAGGGGCAGTACTCCCATCCCCCACAGAAGAGGTCCATTCGGATAGTGGACGCTGAGGTGATATATCTGGGCGATGAGAAATATCCCGGCGCCGAATATGATCGAACCGAGAAGGATGAGCGAGGCTCCGACCTTCGGATAGGTTTGCTTCTCGTATCTGAGGTAAAATCCCGCAGCATAGCTCGTCAGCAGGGAGGTAAAGATGATGCCGAGCTTTCCCCAGCGAGGGACCTGCGACCAGTTTGAGGCGACGAAGAGGATAACGCCCAGCCCGATAAGTATGGAACCGAGAACCGAAATCGTTGTGATCAGCCTGCCGGGACCGGCCCTCTCCTCAGCCTCTGCCAGGAGTTGATAACGGGAAAGAATCCTCTCTCTTTGTTCCGGGGTGATGAGGCCTTCATCAAGCCAGTTCTGCAACTCCTGCCTGAGCCTGGCGGCAAAAGAGATTTCCTGTTCCCTAACCGCCATGATTACGTAACTTCCCTCTTTCTGCTTCCCTTATGGTGGACGAGTCGCATTCCGAGGGTAGAATAAATCAAACAGCGCGCCTTTTCAAGGGGAAAATGGCCGGATACGCCGAGTCAGCTCACGGCGGAAAGGACGATAAGAGACGGGGACCCATGATGTCATCTTCTGTTCCGGCAAGCTATGAGAGCCAAAAGACACTCTTGCATTATGCACCGGGTCTGGTTATAATTCGTACCTGGAATGGGGGATACTCGGTACTGTCTCTGTTGCGATGAAGAAGTTCCTTTCAGTACAGTCGAGCGGAACGAAAGGAAAGAGATGATCTGCGCCTTCTGCGGTTTTACGCTTGATATCGAGAAAGGGGGCAAGCCGGATACGCCCAGGGGCGTTGCCCTTATCGCAGAGGACTCTCAGTTTACACGCAGAATCATCGAGAAGCTTATCCGCGAGAAGCATTTTTCGGAAAAGGTGATCGCCGTCGAAAACGGTCTTGAGCTTGTCTCAACGTATGGCAGGCTCCTTTCTGAAAGGGTGCCGATTGATGTCGCCATTATCGACCTCAACATGCCGGTAATGGACGGCCTCACCGCTGCCCGTACCGTACGGGCACTTGAGGAGCAGAAGGGGACACAGCGGGGCCCTGTTGTCTTCTTTTCTGCCGTCAAGGCCGATGAAAATCTCAGGCAGCAGATGGAGCTGCTCGAACCGGCCAATTATGTCAATAAGGGCGGTGACGCTGACCCCGAAAAACTCATCACGCGCGTGGAGATGCTGCTTTCCTATCTGATGGAAAAGTATCGTCAGCCCGCAGTATAATAGTTCATTCCGTATTTAGTTCCCGAGTTCAGCGCAATCCATCTATCTCATAGGGGTGACTGTGGAAGAGACGAACGAACTAGTCAAGCAGCGGATAAAGAAGGTCGAAGACCTGAAAGAGATGGGCGTGAAGCCCTTCGGCGATCCGTACGAGGCCGCTGACCACGCAGCCGATCTTGCGGCACGGTATAGAGATACGGCAAAGGACCAGTTGGAGGCTGAGAGGGTCCATTGCTCTCTGGCCGGCAGGATCGTAGCATACCGTGATTTCGGAAAGGCCGCCTTTGCCCACGTACAGGATGCAACCGGAAAGATACAGATATATCTGAAGAAGGACCTCCTGGGAGATCGCTACAGACTCGTTAAGAAGCTCGATGTCGGCGACATCGTCGGCCTGAGGGGGGCGCTCTTCAGGACAAAGACCGACGAGTTGACCGTTGAAGTCGAGTCTCTCGAACTGCTTTCAAAATCCATTCGTCCCCTGCCGGAAAAATGGCACGGCCTCAAGGATGTGGAAACAAGGTATCGTCAGAGGTACGTCGACCTCATCGTGAACCCCGAGGTCAGGGAGAACTTCGCAAAAAGAAGCGTGATCATCAAGGGCGTAAGGGATTTTCTCGAAGCTCAGGGTTTTATCGAGGTCGAGACCCCCATGATGCACCAGATCCCGGGAGGCGCGACTGCGCGGCCCTTCAAGACGCATCACAATGCGCTCGGTATAGACCTGTACCTGAGGATCGCGCCGGAGTTATATCTGAAGCGGCTCCTGGTGGGCGGCTATGAACGGGTATACGAGCTGAATAAGAATTTCCGCAATGAAGGCATCTCCACGAGACATAACCCCGAGTTCTCGATGCTCGAGTTCTATATCGCCTATAAGGACTATACCTTCCTCATGTCACTGACCGA
Source organism: Nitrospirota bacterium (assembly GCA_021825365.1). GTDB lineage: Bacteria > Nitrospirota > Thermodesulfovibrionia > Thermodesulfovibrionales > UBA6898 > JAKAGF01. The sequence continues at coordinate 56,841 of JAKAHR010000009.1, forward strand.
GGAGCTCCTCACCAGTGTCGCCCTGAAGGCGACGGGTTCCCTGAAGATACCGTATGGCGAGGACGTCATCGACCTTGCCCCACCGTGGCCGAGGCTCCCGATGCTTGAGGCCCTGGCAAAGAACGGCGTCCCTGCCGGGATTCTTCAGGATATCGACAAGGCGACGTCATGGGCACGGGCGCAGGGTATGGATATCCCTACCGGATCGTCTCTGGGCAAGGTCCTGGATGAGATATTCAAGGAGAAGGTGGAACCGGGACTTGTCCAGCCGACCTTTATCACCGACCACCCGGTGGAGCTTTCGCCTCTTGCAAAGAGGAAAACCGACAACCCCGGTCTGGTCGAGCGGTTCGAACTTTTCATATGCGGACGCGAACTCGCCAACGCCTTTTCCGAGTTGAATGATCCGTTTGACCAGAAGGCCAGGTTTCTCGAACAGGTGAAGGCAAAACAGGCGGGCGATGACGAGGCGCACTGGATGGACGAGGACTTTGTCCGGGCGCTCGAATACGGTATGCCTCCGGCTGCAGGCGAGGGCATCGGCATCGACCGTCTTGTCATGTTCCTTACCAACTCGCAGTCGATCAGGGACGTGGTGCTCTTCCCGCAGTTGAAGCCTGAGTATCAGGAAGACCAGAACGATCAATAGCGACCGGCGGGCATGGTGAATCTTCCCTATCAGATCTTCATAGCCATCAGGTATCTCAAGTCCAAGAAACGTTACAAAGGCGTTTCGGTCAATACCGCCATTTCCATTGGCGGCGTTGCGGTGGGCGTCATGGCCCTCCTGGTCGTTTTGTCGGTGATGAGCGGCTTTCAGCAGGACCTGCAGAGGAAGATACTCGGAGCAAACGCCCATATCGTTATCCGCAACTTCAGAGGGATGGATGACTACACCAGGGTCGCCGAAAAACTGAATGCCGACAAGGATGTCGCCGCCTTTGCCCCCTTTGTCCTGGGACAGGTGATGGTGTCCTACGGCAAGAGGGCACACGGTGTATACGTCCGGGGCATCGATCCTGTTGCAGAGGCGAGGACCACCGAACTTCTGTCCCACATCAGGGAAGGGGGCCTGGAGCGTCTCTATCCGGATAACGATGTGCCGGGGATCATCATCGGGAAGGAATTGTCCGCCAACCTCGGGGTCTTCATCGGGGACAAGGTGAATATCGTTTCTCCCATCGGCGAGATCGGGCCGATGGGGATGCTGCCGCGGGTGAAGCAGTTCAGGGTCGTGGCGATCTTCGAGATGGGGATGTTCGAATACGATACGAATCTCGTATTGACGCACATGAGGCCTGCGCAGGAGTTCTTTGGGATGAAGGATGAAATAACCGGGGTGCAACTCAGGCTCCATGATATCTATAAAGCAACTGAGGTGAAGAAACGCCTCCAGAAGAGCCTGGGGTTTCCCTTCTCGGTGCTCGACTGGATGCAGATGAACAAGAATCTCTTTTCAGCGCTGAAGCTCGAAAAATTCGCGATGTTCGTCATCCTCGTCCTGATCGTCCTTGTCGCGTCGTTCAATATCATCAGCAATCTGATCATGAATGTTATTGAAAAAAGCAGGGAGATCGCCATCCTCAAGGCTATCGGCGCAACCAGCGGCGGCATAATGACCGTCTTCATGCTTCAGGGGTTGTTCATAGGACTGGTTGGAACCGTCATCGGCATCACGGGAGGGTATTCCCTCGGCTTCATCCTGAACCGCTACGAGATCATCAAGCTGCCGGCTGATGTCTACTACCTGAGCCATCTTCCGGTAAAGATGGAGTTAATCGATTTTATCACCGTATCCTGCTCAGCGCTTGTCATCAGTTTTCTTGCGACGCTCTATCCGGCATGGCAGGCGGCTAGGCTTGATCCTGTGGAGCCTCTGAGGTATGAATAAATCCTCATTTTCTACTGCGAAAAAGACGGGACTGCGGTATGGGTAAAATAATAGAGGCCGCCGATATTACAAAGTCATTCAGGACCGAAGCGGGGGAGTTGCAGGTGCTTAAGGGCATCTCCCTTTCCATCAACGCCGGGGAGATGGTGGGTATCATCGGAGCATCGGGGGCCGGCAAGAGCACGCTCCTTCATATTCTGGGTGCGCTCGACCGTCCTACCTCAGGAAACGTTCTCTTTGAAGGCAGGGACCTCGCCGGGGCTGATGACAACACCCTGGCCCGCCTCAGAAACACCAGCATCGGCTTTGTGTTTCAGTTCCATCACCTGCTTCCCGAGTTCAATGCCATCGAGAATGTCGTGATGCCCGGCCTGGTCGCAGGCAGAAGATATCATGAGATCGAGAAGGAGGCCCTGGAGCTTCTCGGAGAACTCGGCCTATCGGCGAGGACTAGACACCGGCCGGGCGAGCTCTCGGGCGGTGAGCAGCAGCGGGTGGCTGTGGCTCGGGCGCTTATTCAAAACCCTAAGGCAGTGCTCGCAGACGAGCCGACCGGAAACCTTGACACCACGACAGGAAACGACCTTTTCGATCTCTTCGTTGACCTCAACAATAAACGCGGGATTTCCTTTGTCGTTGTCACCCACAATAAGACCCTCTCGGACCGCTGCCATCGTGTCGTCGAGATGGCAGACGGCAGGCTGGTGTAATATTATTCTCAGCACCCCCGCCTCGCATCTCAGCCTTTAAGATTGTCCTTGTCTTTCCCTGTCCTACGGTATTATCATTAATCACTTTTTACGATATGGGGATATGTCAGTGGAGCTGGAGCCGTGTGCAGCAAAGCCATGAAGATACGTGATATCATAAGCCAGATAGAGGCCGACGGATGGTATCGGGTGGAGACGAAGGGCAGTCACCGGCAGTACAAGCACCCGACGAAGACCGGCCGGGTGACTATTGCCGGTCATCCAGGTGACGATGTGGCTCCGGGCACCTTAAACAGTATCTTGAAGCAGGCAAGACTCAAGGAGGTAAAGTAGATGCACAGATTTCTTATTGTAATTGAAAAGGCTAATGGTAACTATTCGGCATATTCACCGGATTTGCCTGGTTGTGTTGCAACAGGCTCAACCCGCGAGGAGACGGAGAAGAACATGCATGAAGCGATAGAGATGCATGTACACGGGTTGATGGAAGACAACTTGCCCATACCCGCATCAACTTCCTTTGCAGAGTATATAGCTATTCCTTGATTTCTGCCTTCAGCTCAAAGCTGCCCGCTGCCCACTGATTGCTCACCGCTGATGGGCTACATAGATGACGCCACAGGGACCGTCTTTGGGCAGTTTTACGATTACGAGGGAACTATCCCGGCGATGGACAGCTTCCGTACCTATGCAAGGAGATACCAAAAATCTGGCAAAAATTGTCTCGTGAGAATCAATTCCAAATGGAGTTAGGAGCACCAAACGAAGCTGTTGCCGAGCAGAAAGGCAGGCAACAGCTTGAGCTTATCTTGCAGCGACGAAACGATATTGTACATCGTGGAAAGTCATACTGCGCGCCATCAGAGTCAGAGATACGCGATTGTGCGAGCTTTCTAAATCCTTTATTAGTAGTCTGGCAAACGTTATGAATAATCAATTGGCAGCCTTATAGTTTTTTGTTGAAGTATTAGCTTGTCTATGACCAAGAAACAAAAACTCGAACTAGCCTGGATAGGCAAGGAGAACCGACCGAAGCTGGAGCCGAGGATTCTGCTTGAGGACACGGAGAAGTCCGGGCTGGTTTAGCGATTTGGAACGAATCTCCGGCCAGAGACGAGAATGAAGCTCGGTTATTGCAGCTTCAAAGCCGTATCCCCGGCCACGTTTCGATCGGCTCGACTGACCGGACGACTTGCATGCCTGCATCAGAGAACCTCCGAAAGGCGTCATCGGCCAGGTCCGTGTAGTCCATCACGCCGGGAACAACGACCGGCGAGGTACAGTCTTCCAGGAGATAGACCTTTTCGACCAGTCTTCTGTCACGGTCGAGAATGTCCTGCAGGAGGTCCGCTATCGTCCAGGCGACGCAGTGACTCTTCGCCTGGCCGGCGATTACGACCGCATCGAACTCCAGGAGCTTGTCGAAGAACTTCTCACTCTTGTTCCCGAGGATTTCACCCTTCGGTCCTGTCACTACTTCAGGACCTAAGACGGAGTAGTGCTCCGTAAAGGGCCTGTCGCCTTTTACGTGAAAGTCGGGCTGGCTGTATCGTGCAACACAATGAAAAAATATCGCCTCTTCAAGGGAGGCTACCAGTGCATGGCCGATGCCGCCCAGCATCCCGTGATACGGCCAGATGGTGAGGTCGTACTTCCCGCTTTCCTTCAGCCTTCGCGTATAGTGCAGGAGGAGCGCCTGCCCCTCTTCCTCGCTGATCCGGAAATTAAAGCAGAGGTCCGGATTGAACCTCCAGACACCGCTGATGATGTCGTTCTCCGAGATCAGGGTAAAGGGCTCCGGATGTTCCCCTGTATTGTTCACGAGAAAAATAGGATGAAAGATCTGCAACGCGTTGTGGGAGTCCATCGTCGGGCAGATTTGAGTGATCACACGCAGGTTCCTGTAAATGAATTCGCAAAGTCTCCGGCTGTCGTCTACCGCCACGTTGCCGGAGCGGCCGGCTACGTACAGGTCAAATCCCGGAATGCAGAAGGTGTTCTGTACGTCAACGGCGACCAGACATATCCTGAAGCGGTCGGCACACGCGGGCCGAATCGCGTGAGCGTCTGCCCACGCCCGGGCCTGACTTTCACGTTCGAGGTAGGGCACTTTCCAGACCTCGGCCACCCTGGAGGGATCAAAGTGCCGGGGAAGAGAGAGTCCGACAGGGGGCATGTCAGCCTTTTGCTGCGAACTTAAGCCTCAGTTCGTGCTCAACCGGCACGGGCACAAGGTCTTTCACCGGTCCACCAAACGAGGCGATCTCCTTGACGATCGTAGCGGTCAGGAACGAGTATTCTTCACTCGGCATCATGAAGACCGTCTCTATCAGGGGATTCATCCTCCTGTTCATGAGTGCCATCTGGAGTTCATACTCGAAGTCGGACACCGCACGGAGCCCCCTGATTATCGCGACACCCGCCCGGCTTTCAACGTACTGAACGAGGAGACTGTCAAATACGTCGATCCGTATCCTGTCATAGCCATCGAGGGACTTCCTGATCATGACGATACGCTCCTCCACGGTGAAGAGCGGCTGCTTCTTGGCACTCGGCGCGACAGCGACGATCACTTCGTCGAATATCCGGAGACTCCTGTCGACAAGATTAAGATGTCCGCAGGTGAAAGGGTCAAAAGTGCCGGGATAAATCGCGATCCTCTTCGTCATGAGGGCGTTCCTTTTCTGTAAAGGGTCAACATGGTGTCTCCATAACGATAATCTTTCACGTGTCTAAGAGTGCCGGCGGGGGCGCGGTCCACAGCCGACCTGGCTGCGTGTTCAATCACCAGACACCCACCCTCCCGGAGAAGGCCGGAGCCGTCTACGAGGGGTGCGAGCTGGGCTGCTTCCTCCGAGGCATAGGGGGGGTCCGCAAAGATGATGTCAAAGCCGAAGCCGAAACTGCCGGATCTCCTTATGAAGTCGATCACCTTTGAGCGGTGAACTTCTGCCTTGTCAGAAAGGCCGATTCTCCCGATGCAGTCAACGATAGAGCGGTGGAGCTTCTGATTCAGCTCAACGAAAACCACCTTGCGGGCACCCCGGGAGAGGGCCTCAAATCCCACAGCCCCGGTCCCTGAATAAAGGTCCAGAAAAAGGGCGTCCTGGATGTCGTTTCTCAGGATGTCGAAGAGCGCCTCCCTCACCTTCGCGGACGTGGGCCGCACATCGTCAGCGCCCCCCTTTTTTGAAAAGATCCTTTGAAAGGCTACTTTCCGTCCCTTCAGCTGTCCTGCCGATATCCTCATTTCAATCGTACCGCGCCGCTGCGGGGGTCATAGTCGTATTTCGAGAGGTCGACCTCTTTTCCGATAAGGCCGACCACATCCTGCAGACTGGCAGGATAGGCATCATTAGTAGCCTGGTACGCCTGGATAGCCTTCCGCAGGGCGTCGAGATTAGCCTGCACGGCAGCGTCCTGCGCCCGTCCGTGGGCATCGATAAGGCCCGAACCATATTCCTCCACGGGGTTCGGCTGTTTCTTGTCGCATGCCGCATTGAAGACAAGGGCTGCCATAAAAAGCGCTACCATCATGCGCATCATCTTTTTATTCTAAACGTGCACAGCCATTCTGTCAAAGACCGTGGCAGCGAGCCAATCGGGACCCGCCTTCACTTGGAACTCTTTTGGCCCTGGATAGGGTAAAATACAAGCCATGAAGTTCTTTAAGAAGGCTGAAGAAGGTCCGGATCCCCTGCTGGAGGAGCTTCGGCAGAAGGTCGACTCTGTTCAACTGCCCGTTCATGCACAACAGGCGGTCGACAGGGAGATCGAGATGCTGGCGCGGATAGGGCCCTCAACCGCTGAATTCACTATCGGACTTACCTACATCGAATATCTGATCTCTCTGCCCTGGAACCGGCAGACCGACGACATTCTGGATCTGGGCAGGGCGGAGCGCATCCTCGACGAAGATCACTATGGCCTGCACCAGATAAAGGAGCGCATCCTGGAGCACCTTGCTGTCAAGAAGCTCAAGATGAACCGGAAGCCCTCGGTTCTGGTGGTGGATGACGAGGAGGTGGCCAGGCGCAACCTTGAACACATTCTGTCCCGGGAAGAATATACGGTGGTAACCGCCGCAAACGGCGTTGAGGCCCTCCAGAAGATGACGACGACCGACTTCGACGTAATTCTGACGGATTTCAAGATGGAGAAGGTTGATGGAATGGAGGTACTCGAAAAGGCGACGGTGAGGTCCCCTCACACCCGAGTCGTCATGATCACCGGGTATGCCACCATCGATTCTGCGGTCGAGGCGATGAAAAAGGGAGCCTTTCACTATATCGCCAAGCCTTTCAAGCTGGACGACGTCAGGTCGACCGTCAGACAGGCGGTGGATTCCCTCAGTTTCCGCAAGGACACTGGCGGGTCCGTGCTTTGCTTTTCCGGACCTCCGGGAACGGGAAAGACCTCTCTCGGCCGGTCTATTGCACGGGCGCTGGGACGGAGTTTCTCCCGAATCTCCCTCGGGGGCATCAAAGACGAGGCGGAGATCAGGGGGCATCGGAGGACCTACGCTGGCGCCATGCCGGGAAGGATCATCCAGGAGATCCGCAGGGCGGGATATTCCAACCCGGTTCTCATCCTTGACGAGTTGGACAAGATCGGGGGTGATTTCAAGGGCGATCCGGCCTCAGCCCTTCTGGAGGCCCTCGATCCCGAACAGAATGCACGGTTCGTGGACCATTACCTGGATATTCCCTTTGATCTTTCTGATGTGATCTTCATCATCACGGCGAACATATCGGACAACATAATCGATCCGTTGCGGGACCGCATGGAGGTTATTCAGTTTTCCGGCTATATAGAGGAGGAGAAAGAGTCGATAGCGACGCAGTTTCTCGTCCCCAGGCAGGTGAGGGAGACAGGGCTGTCGGCGACTCCGCCGGCATTCACGCAGGGGGCGATCCGCAAAATAATACAGGAGCATACCCACGAGGCGGGCATCAGAAACCTCAGCCGGGAGATCGCGTCCATATGCAGGAAGATAGCGCGCGATCGCGTACAGCACGAGGGCGGTTCGGCCGCCCTGACCGTCGATGAAAAGTCGGTCGAGCATTTCCTTGGGCCGCGCAGGTTCTATTTCGAGACGCCGGAGAAGCAGGACCGCATCGGGATTACCACCGGCCTTGTCTGGACGGAGGTGGGCGGTGAGATCATCTTCGTGGAGGCGGTTACGATGGCGGGCAAGCAGGAACTGATCCTGACCGGGTCGCTGGGAGATGTCATGCGGGAGTCCGCGCAGGCGGCTTTAAGCTTTATCAGGAGCAATGCGTCCTCTCTCGGCGTGGCAGAGGACTTCTTCAGGGGCCACGATATCCATATCCATGTGCCTGCCGGAGCGATACCCAAGGACGGTCCTTCCGCCGGGACGACCATAGCACTCGCCCTCATTTCGCTGCTGACCAAAAGACCGGCCAGGAGACAGGTGGCTGTCAGCGGAGAGCTGACACTGAGCGGCCGCATCCTCCCCGTGGGAGGGGTTAAGGAGAAGGTCCTCGCGGCCCGCCGTGCCCGCCTCAGGACAGTGATCCTGCCGGCAAAGAACAGGGGAGAAATCGAGGGGATTGAGGGTAACATCGCCGGAGAAATCGATATTGTTTTTGCTGACCGGATAGAGGACATCATCGACGTTGTCCTGACAAGGGAAGGACAGTAGAGACGCCTGCCTGGCGTCCCTACCGTGCGGAAGACTTTAGGAGCGCGGTCTTGACGATGCCCTCATTGTCTTTCCCGGCCGCTGTGATGGTGTGACCCTGTTCTTCTTTTTTGCTTCTTCGGTTTCCTTCAAGATCTCCCGGGCTGTGTCGTGTTCGCCGGCCTCGGCAAAGGTCACGGCCATCATCATATTTTCCAATCTCTTCATAAGGCCTTTCATAGTCTCCTCCATATGCGTCGGTTTCGCACTGCAGTTCACGTCCTGACAACCAGGACCGGGCAGGGTGCATAGCCGATCACTTTTTCGGTCACACTCCCCATCAGCAGGCGCCTTACGCCTGTCCTTCCATGGCTGCCCATGATGATTACGTCTGCGCTGTTCCTGACCGCAAGCTGGGTGATCGCGTGATGGGCTTCCGCCTCCCGCACGTGGATGTCGACCGTTATCCCCGCAGCGGCAGCCCTCTCCTTCACGTCCTCCAGATATCCCCGGGCCGTCTCGACAAGACGCTCCACCGCTTCGGGGGCCTGAGCAAGAAATTCCTCGGTAACATCGACAACCGAGACTGCGATCAATTTGCCGTCGTAGGAACGGGCGAGGTCAATCGCTTTTTCCATTGCTGAAGCGCTGTGCTTCGAACCGTCGGTTGCAAAGAGTATGGTATTCCACCCGATGGCTGAGGTCTGGGGGATGACAAGGACATCGCGCTGGCTGTTGCCGATGACCCGGGCGGTGACGCTTCCTACGAGAGCCCGCTCCATCCGCTCCACGCCCTTCCTGCCATGACGTCCCATGACAATCAGGTCGAAGTTTCCCTCGTCGGCCCTGTCGACAATCGTGGTGAAGGGAGAACCTTCATCGAGAATTGTCCTGATGAAGGCGTCTTCCTCCACGGCTATCCGGCGAATATCCTCGATGACCCTTTCACCTTCTTCCCGGAGGGCGGCGTTTACCTTGTCCCTGATATTGAGCAGCTGATACTGGTCAAGATATGCGGGGATGGAGGTAATGACGGTAATCCAGCTCTTGTCCAGGCGGCCGATTGCGCATGCCTGTCTGAAGGCGTTCCTGCTCGACTCCGATCCGTCCACTGCCACCAGTATCTTTCTGTATCTGCCCATGGTATCTCTCTCCGGCAGGAAGAGGAGGCCTATGCCTCCTTCTTCACCTTCGCCTTCTTCATGCTGAGGCCGAGGCCGTCAAACATGTAGAAGATCGCATACCCCCACCACATGGTATACGCTACATAGAATACCAGAAGTCCCGACAGCATGCCCGCGTGGTCTACCACCCGCTCGCCATCGATCTGGTAGAAGTTGTAAGCCGGCTCGATGGCCTTCTTCACCACTTCATTGACCATCTTTGCCTCTTCGATCTTCTTTTCCTTCTGGAGTTCCTTGATCACCTTGGCCAGGGCATTATGCCACTGACGGAACATCTTCTTTTCATCGTCGGTGGCGTACCTGGTCTTGATCTTGTCGCCCTGGTTCTTAAACATATCATCAGAATCCTGCAGGGCCGATGCAAGGACCTTTCCCAGGTCGCCTTCGATCTTCAGTGAAGCTCCGCTGATGTCGACCTTGGCACCGGCTGTCGTGAATACCTTGGCGATATTCTCCGCCCTTTTTTCAGCGTCTCCCGGTTTGTCTTCCGGCTTGTTCACCTTGATGGTAGTCGCAAACGTCTTTCCCATAAATTTCTCGTTGTTCGTAGCGACCTTCGGGATAAAGTACGACGAGCCCTTCGAGAGCCTGTTGAAACTGTCGTCAGCGAACTGGAGTCCGTTCTTGCCCTTGAAGAGGGGCGTGAAGATCGCCAGCAGGACCGCGAGAAATGAAATCGCAAAGACGATTCCAACGCCGAATGTCTTCTTGTTCCGTACAATCATGTTATGCCTCCTCCTTCACGAGCACGGGGCTGACCTGCTCGTCTTCGCCCCGCAGCTTGCCGATATTGACAATGAATTTGCCGATGACCCAGGCCGCGAATATGCTGACAACAACCCAAAAGATGACATTGCCGGCGCTCTCTATCGTCTTGACAACGTCCGTCGACATGTTGATTACCTCGAGTTCAACGAGCTTCTTGGGCAGCGTCGCGGCCCTGTTGATGAACCCCGCGAGGATAGAAACAGCGTAAAAACCGCGGATATGGATGCCCTTGACGACCTTGGTGGTGAGGGCTCCTACCTGTATGCCGATGAGGGATCCAAGCAGCATGCCCATGGCGAGAGTGTAGAAGACATAGCCGTAAATAGCATACTGTGAAACTGCAGCCAGGCCTGCCGTAAAGATGATCTGCAGTATGTCGGTGCCGACCGTGGTCATGGAAGAGACGCCGAAGACATAGACAAACATCGGGAAGGTGACGAAGCCGCCGCCGACTCCCATGATAGCCGCGAGCAGACCTACGACCACTCCGCCCATGGCCACGATAACGCCGGATATCTTCCTGCCGCCCGGTACGTAGTCTTCGTCAAACGTGATCCGCGGGGGCATCTTGAAACTCTGCACCTTGAGGGAGAGTTCGGTCATGCCGGATGACCCGCCGTGCGCGTCGCCGGCGTCGCCCGATCTGCTCGACTTTACGAAGTCGATGAGGGCATAGACGCCCAGGAATCCCAGCAGGACCGCATAGACCAGGCTGATGAACGCCTCGCTCAGCAGGGGGTCTTTGTCATACAGGGTCTTGTTGATATACCCGCCGATGAATGTGCCGCCGGCTGAGCCGACCAGGAAGGCTATCGCCAGCTTCACCGAGACATTGCCCAGCTTCTTGTGTACGGCGGTGCCCATGATCGCCTTGGCGAAGATATGAAATAGGTCGGTCCCTACCGCAAGGATGCCCTTGACTCCGGCGGCCATGAGGGCAGGGGTGATGATGAAGCCCCCTCCTGCGCCGATGCAGCCGGTGATGAGTCCTGCGCAGAGGCCGATGGCTATGGAGACCAGAAAGATATTGGTCGAGTAAAATGCCGGCGCATACGCCGTCTTGCTGCCGATGATGTCGCCGGCCTCCAGGAGCGATACGGCGATAATGGGAAGAAGGGACGCGAGGATGATCAGCATCTTCCTGCGGTTCTTCAAAATTGACATCGAGACCTCATAATCCCACTTGGCATGCTGTATTGATGCCATTTTCAGAAATTCAAAAACACGTCGTCCTGTACTCATGAAAGTGTTCCTCCTTTGATGAATAAATTTATGCTAATGAAGGCAAATCGCCTTTTGAAACAACTACCAACGGACATTTGAGTCTTTTCCATGCGTCTGAGAGGCTCTTCTCCCCTGTCCTGCATTCAATGTCGAGTTCAGGAGTGGATCCTACAACGACGAAGGATATCTCTTTCCTCCTGGCTGTATAATCGAGGATCGCCTTTTTCATGCAGCCGTCGGTCTTCAGGAGACGGCAGGTAATACCGTCGCGGCCGGCCGTGCTCATGAATTCGTCCAGGATATGATCACGGGACCCGGTTTTGCTCAAATAGAGGATATCTATGCATGCCCCGATCCTCCTGCTCATGTTGAGGGAATATTTCAGGACATTGTCATCCAGGAAGCGATCCGATACGGCGAGAAGAATGGTATTTCTTCCCCTAAGGAATTCTCTCGCTTTTTCGTGTTCCCCCGCTTCGGCGAAGGAAATGGCGGACATCAGATCGTCAAACCTGTCCGCGGTCATAGGTCTCCCCCCTGTGAGATAGTGAGGGCATGGCGGTATTCTCCGACATCGGCGAATGCGACTGCAGTGAGGAGGTCTTCGATCATGCTCCAATGCCCCTTCATTGCTGCACCTCCTTTATATTTCTTCTAAGCCCCAAGGGCCTGTCTGACTCCCTTATCACAATAATCGTGCCATGGGGGTAGAGGCTTCTAATGGCTTGAAATATAAAGACTATTAAGAATTGTCCCGCTCGTTCCGCATGTTAGGCGTGTTGTATAATGCAACGCGGTTTGTCGCAGCCCCTGTTGTAGGGCGTGGATAGTACGTTTCCGGGGGTGTTGCAGCAAGTGTTTCCCTATTGCAATTTGCAATAAGAAACATATAGAATTGGCCATGCCGATATTCGAATCGAGCATCCAGAACAAGGTCAGGTATGGCTATTACATATGTCTGGTGCTGATCATCATCATCTCCCTCCTCAACTATTTCAATCTCAAGACCATACGGAAAAAGATAGACTTCAGTTTCATCATCTCCCAGTTCTTCGACACCGCACTGGAGATGCGGCGGTTCGAGAAGAACTTCTTTCTATACCGCGACAAGTACGACTACGATGAGAACCTGCGATATACGGAGATGGCTGAGGATATCCTGAAGAGAAACAGGGGGGCGATCGAGGAGCTGTCTCCGCACACGGATGTATCCGCCATGGAGGGCACGATCAGGGAATACAAGGCCCTGATGGAACGGTATTACATCCGGAGCAAGAGCAAGACCGCCGATCCTGCCGACTTCTACGTCCTCGAGAGCAGGATTCGGGAGAAGGGGAAAAGGCTGGTGAGCGAAACGGAGGTGATTTCCGTTGCGGAACGAAAGTATGTCCAGTCTCTCATCATCTCCTCGAAGAGGTTCCTCCTTTTCGCTGTTGCCATTCTCGTGATAGTCGGATGGCTGACCGGCAGATTTTTTTCCTTCATGGTCGTGAGGCCTCTGAAGCGCCTGGAGGAGAGCATGCAGCGGATCAGCGACGGCAAATTCGACCGGCTTTCTTTTGAGTCAAAAGACCGCGAGATCATTTCCCTCAACAACGCCTTCAGCCGCATGATAAAGGAGCTGGAGCTTCGGCAGGTGAGGTTCATTTTGCAGTCCGAGAAACTGGCGTGTCTCGGCACGATGGTTTCCGGGGTCGCCCATCAGCTCAATAACCCTCTTTCAAACATATCGAGTTCCTGTCAGATACTCCACGAGGAGATCGAGGACAAGGACATCGAATATAAGAGAGAACTCATGCGCCAGATCGAGCGGGAGGTGGACCGGGCGAAGACGATGGTGCATTCGCTCCTTGAGTTTTCGCGGAAGAAAGAGTTCAAGAGTAAACCCATGGCCCTTAAGGTGCTGGTGGAGGATACGATCCGTCTGATCCGCGGGGATGTTCCCACGAAGGTGGAGATTGTCGTGAATATCCCCGAGACGATCTGGATCATCGCCGACAAGCAGCGGATCGAGCAGGCTATCATCAATATCGTCAAGAACGGCATCGACGCCATACCCGATGAGGGCAGGGTCCTGCTGGTTGCCATGGAATATCCCGAGGAAAAGACCGTGGTCATACGGATCGAGGACACGGGGGTGGGTATCGATGAAGAAGTCATCAGGAGGATCTTTGACCCCTTCTTTACGACAAAGGAGGAGGGGAAAGGGTCGGGTCTCGGCCTGTTTGTGGCGCGGGAGATCATCGAAGAGCATGAGGGCAGCATAGAGGTCGAAAGCACGGCCGGCAAGGGCACGACCTTTATCATCAAGCTGCCTGTGAAGGAAGCCCTCTGCTCAGGTCAGGGGGAAGACGCCTGAGGACGGCCATAAAGGGTTGTCCGGCGAGTCTGTTGCGAGCGTGAACAGGAGGATTTCATAGCGTGGAAAGAAAGGCGAGGGTACTTATCGTCGACGATGAACTGATCGGGCTCAGAAACCTCCAGCATGTTATGGAGAAGGAGGGGTACGAGGTCCAGGGCACGCAGAGCGGCCAGAATGCCCTGAAACTCATGGAAGAGAAGCGATTCGAGATCGTCATCACCGACCTGAAGATGGAGAAAGTCGACGGCATGCAGATACTCAGGAAGGCGAAGGCCCTTCACCCTGAATGCGAGGTGATCCTGATCACCGGGTATGCGACCCTGCAGTCGGCCATCCAGGCGATGAAGAAAGGCGCCTACGATTACGTTGCCAAGCCTTTCAAGCTGGATGAGGTGAGAAAGGTTGTTGCAGAGGCGGCAGAGAAGGTCAGGCTGAAGAACGAAAATGCCCGGCTCAGGGAGCAGATCGATAATTTTCGCGGCAAGGTGAAGATCATCACGCAGGACGCGGCGATGGAACGGCTTCTCGACACCGCCCGTCAGATTGCCCCTACGGACTGTAATGTGCTGCTCAGCGGAGAAAGCGGCACAGGCAAGGAGATGTTCAGCCGGTTTATCCATGCATACAGTACGCGGGCTGAAGGGTCTTTTTTCGCCATCAACTGCGGGGCCTTCACCGAGGAACTGCTTGCCAACGAACTCTTCGGTCATGAAAAAGGGGCGTATACAGGTGCCATCCAGACGAAGAAGGGGCTTATAGAGTCCGCCTCGGGCGGGACTCTGTTCCTTGATGAGGTGACGGAGATGACCCCCTCGATGCAGGTGAAGCTCCTTCGTGTTATACAGGAAAGGGAGGTTCTCAGGGTCGGCTCCACGGACCCCGTGAAGGTGGATGTCCGGTTTATCGCTGCGACGAACAGGGACATCCAGGATGCGATCAAGTCCGGCAGTTTCCGGCAAGACCTGTTCTTCCGGCTCAATGTGGTCTCACTTCGTATACCGCCTCTTTCCGGGCGCAAGGAGGACGTGTCGCTCCTGAGCTACTACTTCCTGAGTAAGTACTCGACGCTGATGAAAAAGGAGGTGGCTGAGATCACCCCCGATGTCATGGCGATCCTGATGACGTACGATTTCCCGGGGAATGTCCGGGAACTGGAGAACATCATCGAACGGGGCGTGGCCCTGACCAATGGGCATTCCATCGAGATAGTACACCTGCCCGAGGACTTGCGCGAGCTGAGTATTAGGACCTTCAGGAAGAAGGAAGGCAAGATACCTTCCCTGGAAGAGCAGGAGATGTCCTACATCAACTGGGTGCTCCGCGAGGTGGGCGGCAACAAGACCGTCGCTGCGCAGATACTGGGAATCGACCGGGTCTCCCTGTGGAGGAAGCTAAAGAAGTACGGCCTCGACGCTGAGTAGGGGGAGGCGAGCGGCCGGGTGTGACCGGAAGGCCGGAGGGTTATGTCTTTACTACGAGCACGGGGCATGGAGCATGTCCGATGACCTTTTCCGTGACACTTCCCATGAGGAACCGTTTCAGGCCGGTCCTGCCGTGGCTGCCCATGATTATCACATCCGCCGCCTCCCTTCGGGCAAGGTCGGCAATGACTTCGTAGGCATTGCCTTCGCCGACGTAGGTGGCAACAGGAACAGACCGGACCTGGGCCTTTGACTTCACGGCCTCCACAAACCCCTTTGCGTTTTCTATGAGTTTATCGACGGCGCTATGCGCCTCTGCGTAGATTTCCGGCGGTACATCAACTACGGACACCGCCGTGATCAACCCGCCGTAGGCGGCAGCAAACTCCAGGGCCTTGGATGTTGCGACTTCGCTGAAGCGCGACCCGTCGGTAGCCAGGAGGATGCGCCTCCAGCCTATGGATGTGTCCTTGGGTACGACCAGCACATCGCGGTTGCTCTGGCCAATCACCCGGGCAGTCGTACTTCCCATCAGGGCGCGCTCCAGGTGAGATACACCGCGTCTGCCCATCACGATAAGGCCGCAGTTCTCGGCATCCGCCAGGTCGACAATCCGCTCGAAGGCCTCTCCCTCTTCGAGGACAGGTTTGATGAGGGCGCCTTCTCTCCTGGCGATTTCAGACGCCCGGGCAAGGATCTCCTTGCCCGGGCGTCTCAGGGCTTCATGTATATTGCCGATTACCATCAGGTCAAGGTCGCCCTCGTACGAGGGCACTACCGTCGTGACGGTGATCCAGCACTTTTCCTCATTGGCAAGCCGGAACGCCTGCAGCAGCGCATTGCTGCTGGAGACAGAGCCGTCGTCGGCTACCAGTAATTTCTTATACAGTCCCATCCCTACGCTTTGACGTGGCCAAGGGCCTCCTGAGATGAGAGCCGTTCGGCCCTCCTGCCCTGCCACATCGCCTTTAGTACGATGAAGGCCCCGATGGCAAGGGCTGCAATCATTATAGCAAAGCTGGTATTCTTCAGAAGCTTGACTGTTCCATCGGCCATCGGCTGGATAAGGTGCAGCTGAGACAGGTAGACGGGAACCATGAGTGCGCGGCTGAAGAGCACGATTACCATGATGATCCCCATGACGACCTTTATCATAAAGGGCTTCACATAGGTTGTTCCGATGGCGCCCAGTTGTATGCCGAAAAGGGAGCCGGCCAGAATGATCATGGCGAGCCGGATGTCGACCATGCCGTGCATCGCGTATTTGAAGGTGCCGCCGAGACCCATGACGAAGGCAATGACGAGCTCGGTTGCGGATGCCATGAGACTGGGTGCGCCCATTACGTAGATCATCGAGGGTACGCCGATGAAACCCCCGACCGCTATAGTCGCTGCCAGCATGCCGGTTGCGAACCCCAGGGGGATCGTAAAGAGTACGGATATCCGAGCATTGAGGCTCTTGAAGTAGACCATCGTGCCGGGGATGTTGATAGACTGGACCCAGCGGGCCAGCTTTGTCACTTTTTCTTCCGCATTCGCATTACCCGACTTGTAGGTCTTCCAGGCGTCTCTGAGCACAAAACCGCCGACAACCGCCAGGATTACTACGAATGACATGCTTACGTAAAGATTCGAGCCCGCGTCTCCAAAGGTCTTTTTGATGCTCTCCTGAATGTGGGCGCCGTAGAGGACCCCCGCTTCGGCAGATATGCCGAGGACGACGCCGAGCTTTACGTCTACCTGCCCGTATTTGGCGCGTTTTATCGAGCCGATAAGAGCCTTCGGGAATTTATGGCACATATTGCTTGCAACTGCAACGAGACCCGGAACGCCGAGACTCATCATGGCGGGAGTCAGTACGAAGGCCCCGCCTGAACCGATGAAGCCGCTTACCAGGCCTCCGACAAAACCGACGATAAACAGATAGATGATGGTGACAGCGTCAAGATTGATGAATTGTGACGCCGACTGCGCGATGTCGTGCATGTCAGTGCACCTCCTTCTTCTTTTTTGCTGCTTCTACGCCGAGCACGGTCCAGAAGTTGCCGGTGAAGGAGCCGTGTACAAAGGAAAAGACAAATGCCGTAGCTATCGGCAGGAATGCATATGCCCCGCCGAGACTGAAATAGCTGTTTACGACATCCTGCTTTATCAGCAGGGCTGCGTAGAGTGCGCAGGATACAAGTCCTGCGAAGATCATCGCCCCGTAGGGCCTCTTTTTGGTCTTGTTCTGGAATGCAGACATTGTTTCTCCCTTCCCCGCTATTTCCTTCCGGCTGTTTTAACCGGACGGTTGGCCCTGACTTCCCTGTCCATTCTTCTCGAGGCAGACGGTCTTCCGACGTCACCTTCCTTCAGGATCTCCCTGGCAGTGCCAAACTCGCCTGCCTCTGCGAAGGTGATCGCCATCATCATGTTTTCGAATCTTGAGAACAATCTTGCTGCTTTCATGTCATTTCTCCTTTCTGTTAAACCTCGGCCTTCAGGGGCCGTGAAATATGTACAATGGGTTTTGAGATATTTTTAATAAGCTTTCTGATGTCAGCCTTCCGGTTTGCGGACAGGGCCGGACTCAGCAGAACCATGTCGATGCCCGGGCTGTCTTGCAGGAAGTCCCTGATCACGGTCAGCGGGTCTCCCTCTGCCACGGTATGGGTGAGGGCGATGGATGCTATCCTGCTGCGCTCGGACATATCGGCCAGTTTCTTTCTTTCCGCTTCCCTGAGGAGCCTTTCCTGGTTATCCATCAGCGTCTTGACTGTCTTGAAATCACCGGCCTCTGCAAAGGCCGCTGCGGCCATGACATCCTCAAAAGTACTCATCATGTTCTTCGGGTAGACGACCAGAACCGTGATCCCCGAGTTGATTGATTTGGCAAGCTCCAGCACGTAGGAGAAGCCTTCGTCGCAGTCCTCACCTCCTTTTGTCACGAACACTATCTTTGCCTTCATGGTGCGCCTCCTCTTGCTCTTTAATGCAATAAGTCCAAGAGGCGTGCCACATCATAACTATCGGAAAATAAAGGTAGAATTAATTAAGGCGGGCAAGGCTAGAGTTTCAAATTGGAACTACAGTGAACAAGAGAGAACGGAGAGAGGGGAAAACTACTTCTTCAGGATTCTCCAGAGGCTGGTTCTGGATATGCCGAGGAGATCGGCTGCTTTCGACTTATTATTGTCAGCATATTCAAGGACCTTTTCAGCATAGTCCTTGTTGACCTCATCGATTGTCTTGACGCGGTTTGGATCTATTGTTTCAACCTGAAACAGCTTGATGCTTTGGGGCAGACTCTGGCCGGATATCTGCGTCGAGGTTTCGAGGATGACTGCCCGTTCGACAATATTCTCAAGCTCCCTGACGTTTCCCGGGAATCCATATGATGCCATGATATCAATGGCCTCCGCACTGAAGGAGCTGATCTTCTTCCCGGCCTTCCTGGAGTATTTTTCGAGAAAATGCCTGGCAAGGGGCATGATGTCATCACGCCGTTCTCTCAGGGGAGGTATGTAGATGTCCATAACGTTCAGGCGATAATAGAGGTCCTCCCTGAACCTGCCGCCGGCGATCAGATTCTGGATATTCTGGTTTGTGGCAGCGACTAGTCTGACGTCAACCTTGATCGGCCTGGTGCCTCCGACACGGATAAATTCGTGGTCCTCGATCACCTTGAGCAGTTTGGCCTGAAGGGTGGTGGACATCTCGGCGATTTCATCCAGAAAAAGGGTTCCTCCGTCGGTAATCTCGAGCAGGCCCTTCTTGGCGGCGATGGCACCGGTAAAGGCCCCGCGTTCGTGACCGAAGAGTTCGCTGGCCAGGAGTTCCTCCGTGAATATCGCGCAGTTGAGTGCCAGGAATGACGCGCCTTTCCGCGTACTCGTGTAGTGGATAAGCTTTGCGACAAGCCCCTTGCCCACGCCGCTTTCTCCGGTGATGAGCACGTTGCAGTCCGAATTGCTGATGCTGTGTATTAATTCGATGACCCTCTTCATCATCTTGCTCCGCGCGATGAAGGAGAAGCCGGCGATGGTGGTAACCCGTGAGCCGGCCAGGGCAGGGGGATTCAGGGAGAGTTTGAGGGCCGTGTTTTCCTTCTCAAGTCTTTTTTTTTCTTCGATCTTCCGAATCTTCAGGACGAGTTCATCGAGGTTAAAAGGCTTGGTGATATAGTCCGTTGCGCCGCGCCTCATGGCGTCTACCGCAGATTCGATGCTGCCGAATCCGGTGATGATCAGTACGTCCGTGTCCGGGTGGCGCTCCTTCACCTCAGCCAGCAGGGAAAGGCCGTCCTTGCCCGGCATTTTGATATCAGCGACCAGGACATCGAAATCGCGTTTGCCAAGCAGAGCGGCGGCGTCCGTTCCGTTGTTGACGCCGGTAACGGCGAAGCCTTCCTTGTCGAGCGCGTATGTCAGGTGGCGCAGCGTAATCTCTTCGTCTTCAGCGATCAGTATCTCTAGTTTCATCATGCACCGGCAGGGTCAGGCAGAATGAGGTGCCCGCACCCGGGCTGCTCTCTACCTCGATCCGTCCCTTATGCCTCTCTATTATATTGTAAACGATCGCCAGCCCCAATCCGGTGCCCTTTTCCTTGGTTGTGAAGAAGGGGTCGAAAATTTTCTGCTTATCCGCGGGAGTTATGCCGGGCCCCGAATCTGCCACCGTTATTCTGACCCGGTGAGGCGAAGGCCGGACCGCCACGCGCAGAAGGCCCCTGCCCGCCATGGCATCGGAGGCGTTGCCGAAGAGGTTGATAAACACCTGCTCCATCAGGTGGCGGTCAGCAGGCACGATAACCGCTACCGGGGCATCCAGTTCGAAGGTGACGTCGGCCATTTCCCCGACCGCTTTCATCTGGCGCACCACGGCATTGATCACCTCGACTATATTCAGCCGGGCGAGATCAGGCGGCTTTTCCCGCGAGAATTCCAGAAGGTCGCTGACTATTCTCTTTACGCGAAGCGTTTGAGAAAAAATGTCTTTCACGGTTTCCTGCACTATGGGCGGAAAGGAGTCTTCCCCTATTTCCCTCAAGAGTATCTGAGCGGAGAGGTAGATGTTGTTCAGGGGGTTGTTCAGTTCATGGGCTACTCCCGAGGCGAGGGTGCCGATCGAGGCGAGCTTTCGGCTCTGAAAGAGCTCTTCCTTTTTCGCCGTCAACTCGTCCTCCCGCGCGATGAGGTCGTTTTCCATTTTATTGAACGTCTTGACGAGAACGCCCACCTCGTCTTCCTCGTGCGGCAGAGGCAGAGACGAGAAGTCGCCTTTCCCTGTCTGCTCTATGGCAGAGGTGAGTATCTTGAGACGACGCACTACACTACGGCTGATGACAAAGAGTGTCCCCAGCCCCACCAGGAGCGAAAGGGGAAAGAGGACGAGGGCGGCAATTTGCGATATGCGTATCGAATTTTCGACCCTGTCGCGAGCAGTGCGGTCCAGGTCGTTGGACATGCTGAATATCTCCTCACCCGTCTTTCTCAAGGCAGAACTTTCGGCGTTGAGTTCCCGGAGGTTTCGTGAGATTCGCGAGACAGAGGGTCGGGCGAAGATCTTTTCGCAGAGTTCGGCATTTGCAAGAGGTCTTTCGAGGAAGGTCGATTCAATTATCGGGAAGAAGATGGCATAGGCCATATGATTTCCCTTGAGTGAGCTGAACTCGGAGCGGAAATCCTGGGCGAGGTCTTCGATATGTTTGAAGCGGACCGCATATTCGTCGACCTTCTGCTGCAGGTCGAGAAGGATCCTGGTGTTGTAGTCGGTGCGGGCCTGCGCGATGATCGACCGGAGGTCGCGGAGGTAGACATACACATTGGCGCCCTCTTTGCTTTCGCCATACAGGAAGAAGTTCTTTTCATAACGCCTGAGCTGCAGTGACTTCGACCGGAGATTGTCGGCCAGT
The DNA here is from genome assembly GCA_021825365.1 of Nitrospirota bacterium. Classification (GTDB taxonomy): domain Bacteria; phylum Nitrospirota; class Thermodesulfovibrionia; order Thermodesulfovibrionales; family UBA6898; genus JAKAGF01. Next base: position 77,941 of record JAKAHR010000009.1, read on the forward strand.
TCCAGGAAACGAATCTCCCGGCGAATCTCGAGGAAGGTGAAGTAGGCTGAACCTGCAAGGAGGGCGACGATGGCCGAACTGATCAGAAAACTCAGAATTATCTTCTTCTGCAGGGACATGGCGAATCTATCTTAGCACAGGCAGTGGCCCGTTACATCCGGGAGGTTTTCCTCCCGGATGTAACGGGGGTTCATCGTCAGCACGGAACAACGAGCACCTTGCACGGTGCGTGGCCGATGACCCTGGCTGTGACACTTCCCATGAGCAATCGTTTGAGACCCGTTCTTCCGTGGCTGCCCATGACAATCATGTCGACCTTGTTGCGCGTTGCCTCGTCAACAATAAAGCGATAGGGTTCCTCACCCTGATGGGCTATCGTCTCGCAGGTGAGCCCCTCTTTTGCCGCCATATCCTTTATGGATGCCAGGTGATCGTGCGTCTCATCTTCCGCCTTCTCGACCAGTTTTGGAGCGAGTGCCTCGTATTCCGCGTTCACCTCCACAACGGAGATCGCGAGCAGCTTTGACCCACATGTCTTTGCGATATTGATCGCCTCCCGTATTGCCGCCTGGGCATATTCGGACCCGTCGGAGGCAAGAAGGATCTTTCCGAAGCCCAGCAATGGACAAGATGTACGCCCCGTTTCCGTCATATCAGTGACCTCCTGACTTTAGTATGCCCGAGGCGGCGAGTACCAGCACCAGCACCTCGATGATCGCCAGAATACCATATACCGTATCCTTTTTTCTGAAGAAGATCGGAATAACCCGCAGATAACAAAAGATGGTGACCCCCGATAGAAACGCTATGCCCAGGAAGTTCAGGAAATCGCCCCTGCCCAGCATGCCGAGCCATGCCCAGCCGGGATGAATACCGGTGGCCCTCAGGTAGTCCTTTACCGGCATGCTCCAATAGTGCGGGAGGTCGTTTACCGGTATGTGGGGGGTGAAGATCCCCAGTACATAGACGATGAAGGTTATGATCAGGGCCAGCATGCCCAGTTTCATACCCATGTCAAGGAGTTTGGCGTACGCCAGCTGCTCTTCGGTTGCATGTACTTTCTTTTCCATGTGATACCTCCCTTAATTCCAGATGGCCAGGCCCTTGAGAAGGGCCCGCGTACCCGCGAACAGGAGCAGGCCGATGACCATGTAGCGGATGGCCGCGGGCTTGGTCCTGGCAAGGATCCTGACGCCGACGATGGAGCCGAGCATGATCCCGATGATGGACGGGACAACCATCATCGGCAGGACCGCGCCGTTGTTGACATAAATCCAGGCCGCCGAGGTGTCGGTAATGGACAGCAGGAACTTGCTGGTCGCCACAGAGACCTTCAGCGGAGCGCCCATCAGGAGGTTCAGGACCGGCACATTCGCCCAGCCCGCTCCCAGTCCGAACATGCCTGCCATAACGCCAATAATGATGAAGAGCGCCAGCCCCTGGGGCGTGCGGTATATCTTCCAGTTAATATCCTGTCCCGTTGAGACCTCATGGTAGACGCCGCTGATGCGAAGGGCGGTGGACAGGTTATCTGCCTGCTGCACATCCGGATATTCCGATTTCTTTGCCATCAGCATGATGCCAACGATGCCGAGGATGGTCGCCCCCAGTGCCGTCTGTACCACATTGGTGGGAAGGGCCAGGCCGATCATGGCGCCGACTATCGCGCAGGATGACGCGATTAGGGCAACGGGGATGGCCAGCCTGAGGTCTGCCATGCCTTTTTTGAGCAGGCCGGGGCCCGCTGCGAGTGCCCCCGCAAGGGCAACGAGAAGGCCGGCGCCCCTGACGAAGTCGAGATGGAAAGGGAAGAAGCCGCCGATGATCGGAACAAAAAGGACACCTCCTCCGACACCGCCCAGAACGGCGACAATGCCGAGCACGAAGGTGACGATGAATAGAATGGCCGGCCAGGCCCACCAGGGCATGGATGAGCCCGCTGCTGCGGGAAGCGCGGCTGCCGGCTCAGTCGTTGCGATTGCTGAGGCTGCACCGACCAGGACGGTCATGACGGCCATCCCCAGGAAAAAAAGGGCGAGTAGTATTCTTGACATGATGACGATCCTTTCTCCTATATCGAGTTATCTGATACGTTCGAATTCCGTCTGAAATTTATATCTGTCGCTTCTCCCGAGAAAACGCGTATAGCCGACGGGTGTATTGTCGGAACTCAGGAGAAGCCTGTGTACCGCGAGTACGGGAAGGCCGTCCCTGAGGTCCAGATATCGGGCTGATTCGCCCCATATATTCAGTACCTCTATTGTCTGGATGACTTTGAAGATCTTTTTCAGACCTCTTTCCTGCAACACCTCGTAGAGAGAGAGGCTGCCGGTATCGATTCGATCGATCTCCGGAAGGACGTGATGGGGGATAAACGACTCATCCAGATAGGCCGGTTCCCCATTGACAATTCGTCTGCAGATGATCTGGTAGATGTCTATTTCCGTCTTCAGGTATGACTTGACGTCCGGGGGTGGTTCCTTCACTCCCTTGAACAAAATTTCCTTCTCTGCCTTCACCTCCTTTCCGAACATCTCTTCCGTGAAACGGGTCTTCATTGCAAGCCCAACAACGGGCAGCACACTTGTCACGAAGGTTCCCTTCCCCTGGATCTTCATGAGATAGCCGTCGGATACGAGATTGTTTATCGCCTGTCTGACGGTTATCTTGCTGACAGTATGTGCCGCGCACAGGTCTGCCTCTGTCGGGATGCGCTGATTAAGCTGCCAGTTTCCGGAAGTAATCTGATCAAGAAAAATGCGGGTCAGCTGAATATAAAGCTTTTCCTGGTTGAAGCGGTCGATTGTTTTAGATTGTAACGGCTGTGTTTCATTGTGCATCATAATTATATATTATTATAATGACATGATGATGTCAAGTGCCTCTACAATGAGCGTTCGGACAGGCACAGGGATGCCCTCATCTGTGTTATATTCTATAGGTGAATTTTCAAGGCAATTGCATGAAAACAAAGCACTTCGCGTCTATCGGCCGGTGGTCTTGAAGAAAGCTGCCATACCCTACAATGACTGAGAAAATGCTCAGAGAGCTTAACGCCTGGTTCGCACGGGGGCTGACCGGGCGTCAGTTATCTTCCATGCTCACCCGCAGGGTGGATGAAATCCTCGTGAAGATTGTCGAATCAGCCGGCGGCTGCATGAATGCTGCCCTCATGGCAACGGGAGGTTACGGCAGGTCAGAGCTTTCACCGTTCTCCGACATTGATATCATGTTCTATGCGAAGGACAGGGCGGACACGGAAACGGCCGAGCGCATTTTATACGGTTTGTGGGACACTGGCATGGAAATAAGTCACTCCTACCGGACCTCAAGCGAGTGCATCGAAGAGGCAGCCGCGGATCTGAGGACAAGGACATCGCTTATTGAGTCCCGCTTTATTGCCGGCGACCGGAGGCTGTACGAGACCTTCAGGCGTGATGTCTATCCCGAGATCGCCTACAGGAAGCAAAAAGATTTTATCAGGGAAAAACTTATTGAGATGGGCAAGCGCCATCTTGATGCGGGGAACTCGGTTTATCTCCTTGAACCCCACATTAAGGAGGGAGAAGGGGGGCTCAGGGACATCCACACCGCGTACTGGCTATCCAAGGTGGCGTTGCGGAAGGAAACCTTTGAAGACTTTCTGGCGCTCCTGGGCAGAGACGAATTGAGACAGTTTATATCTGCACATGATTTTCTGCTGAAGGTCAGGTTCGGACTGCATCTCGAAAGCCGGAGGAAGAATGATATCCTTTCTTTCGATTTTCAGGAGGGTGTTGCCTCCCGCCTCGGTTTCAGGGATTCCAAGAAGTTCAAAGGAACGGAAAGGCTGCTCCGGTATTATTACCTCAAGAGCAGCGCAATCAAGAACATAACAAGGGAAGTCACCTCCCGCTGCAGCAGGCCGTATGTGCCGGTTGTTCGGGACATGTCGATCAGGAAGGTGACCGACGATTTCGCCGTCTCCGGCGGAAAGATAATTGTACGAAAAGCCGGCCTTTTCGCCGGGAACCCGGACAAGCTTGTTGAGGCATTTGCTATCATGTCCAGTACTGGCAGGAAATTCAGTCAGGCCATGAGAGAAGCTGTCAGGGCAAACCTGTTGCGCATCAGCAGGAAGACGCGAAGTTCTCCGGCTGCTGTCCAGCACTTCATGGAGATTCTCCGCGGAGACCGCGTCTACGATACCCTGCGCGAGATGCATGAGACCGGTGTTCTGGGCCGGTTTATTCCTGAGTTCGGGGCACTGAGGAAACTGGTAGTCCATGAGCCCTACCACATGTATACGGTGGACGAGCATACGCTGATGGCGGTCCGCAACCTGGAGACCCTCAGGACGACCCGGTATAAGAGTCTCGAAGACCTGCATGACGTTATGCTGGCTGTCGGCAGGCTGGACACGCTGTACATGGCCATCCTTTTTCATGATATCGGCAAAGCCGCCGGCAGGCGGCACGGCGAAGAGGGGTATAAGCGGCTGAAGAATATCATGGAACGGTTTCAGGTCGATACGTCACGGAGGATGCGGATTGAGTTCCTGGTGAGAAATCATATCCTCATGTCCCGGACAGCCTTGCGGAGGGAGGCCTCTGACACCGAAGTAATCGCGATGTTTGCGGATGCGGTGGGTGACCAGGAGAACCTCAAGGCCATCTATCTGATAACCTATGCCGATATGTCGGCGGTTAACCCGGGGTTCTGGTCCTCCTGGAAGGCCTATCTCCTGAGGGAGCTATATGAGCAGACGCTGAACCATCTCTCCGGCATCAGGAGAGACCGCAAGGCCCTGATACGGGAACTGCAGACGTCTGTGCCGGCTCCTGAGATGAAGCAGTTTTCTGATTTCGTCGGGGAAATGCCGGAGCGGTATCTTCTCTCATCGCCGAATAAGGGCATTCTCGAGGATTACCGCCTGGTTCAACAGGTGAAGGAGACGGGGTTTGCGGTGCGAACTGTTGTTGCCGGAGAAATGGCGGAGCTGTCCATTTATGCGGAAGACTGTCCGGGCCTCTTCTCGAAGATCGTGGGTTTCATTTCATCAAAGGGTCTGAATATCGTCAGCGGCAGGATATTCACCGGGAGGGCGGGCATTGTAATAGACAAGATATCGGTGTCGAATTGGCGTGATATCTGGTGGGACGGACTGGAGAGTGACATCGAGGAGGGACTCAGGGCGCTTATCATGGAGGGGAAGCCGTTAGCGGTCGTACGAAGGGCCGGGCATGCGGTTTTGCCTTTCGGAGTTTTTATAGAGCTCGACAACGAGGCGTCTGATGAATACTCTATTGTGGAGATCCTTTCGCCCGACAGGATGGGGCTCTTGTATGATGTATCGCAATGCATCTATGAAAAAGGGGTTAATATCGATTCAGCCAAGATACTGACCGAATCGGGGCTGGCCCAGGATGTGTTTTATGTCCAGAAGAAAAAGGCTAAAATTAACTATGTCGATACAGAGGATCTGCTCGCAGGGTTATGGGCGGTACTAACCGCATAAGAAAGATCATTATTCTCGTTTCCCTGGCTGTCGTAGCCGGGGTGGCGATCTTCATTCTCCGGGGGCCCCATATCTCGAATGCCCTCAAGAAGATCATCCTTCCTGAACTCGATGCTCTCAGCGGCCGGAAGGTAATCGCCCAGAAGATATACGTCAACATCTTTCCCCTCTTTATCGAGGCGCGGGGGATCAAGGCATATGAAGAAGACGGAAGCCGCCTGTTATCCGCGCAACGGGTGAAGGCGTATGTAGACCTTTCGGGCCTTTTTGGCCGGACAATCGTCATCAGGCGGTTGGTCATCAAGGAGCCTGAGGTGACCGCGGACCGACAGCAGGTTGAGGATGTCATAAAACATGCTGAAGCATATCTGGCAACAGTCCGTGAGACCGCGTTCAAGGTGAAGGTGCACGCGGTTGAGATACAGAAGGGTGATGTCGACTTCAGTGATCACACGTACCAAGTCGCTGCATGCCTGAAGGACCTGAGCGCAGAGGCGGTTCTCGGAGACAGCCAAAGGGTCAATGCTGTTGCCAAAGCAATTAATGTCAGGAGGGAGGGATTGCCTGAGATAAGCGGGGATGCTGCGGTGAATCTCCAGGTGCGGAAGGACGGCATCCGTGTAACAAAGGTTGTCGTCGGATCTCTCGGCTCAACGTTATCCGGGTCCGGAGAGTACCAAAAAGGGAAAGGGAGCTTCATGACTGACCTTACGGTCCTTTTTTCCTCAGTCAAGAAGCTCTTCGGGCTCAACAGACCGGGAGAAGGGAAGGTGCAGGCATCCGGAGACGTCCGGCTTGCCGGCAAGACGATCAGCGTTGACCTGAAGGTTGACGGTTCTTTTTACCTTCAAACCCTGATGGAACTGCTCAAGGTGACGGAACCTCTCGAGGGTATGGTGGATGTGGCCGGACGGGTGAAAGGGCCTTTGACCGATCTTCGGGCTACCGGTACCGCTCGCCTCAGGAAGGGAGGTATTTTCGAGGTATCGGTCGATTCCCTCGTCTGCAAGGTTCTTTACGAGAAGGGCACCATGTCATTTTCTGACGGATCCGCCCGGCTCTATAACGGGAGTGCGAAGGTGAACGCCTCGATAACCCTGCCCGTTGTGAATTATTTCACGGTGAATGTGGACTACTCCGGAGTTGACAGCCTGCCCCTGTTTAAACTCATTGGGTGGGACCCCGGGATCGCACCGGGAAAGGTGAGCGGAACCCTGGCGACGGCAGGGGCGGAGTTTAATCCATCAGGGTGGTTCGAATACAGGAATCCTGTCAGCGGCAGGGATGTCCTCGGACGCATCAGGGAAATGAAGGGCAGGTATTCGGTGGCAGGGGCCTCGCTGAGCATCAGTGAACTCCATCTGGACACCGGCCTGACAAAGATCAGCGCTGCAGGCGAAGCTGACCTGAAGAAGAAGATCCTGCAGTTCAGCGGAGACGTGCGATCACAGGACATCACTGATTTGAGCGCCCCCTACTACAATAAGATGAAGGGGCAGGGAGAATTCCGGGGGACGCTCACCGGATCATTTGACGACCCTGTGCTGAGCGGACATGTTGCTGTTCAGCGACCGGCCTTCGAACACTATGCTGCCGATACGCTTGCGGCCGACATAGTCTACAAAAGGAACCTTCTTGCCGTGCGTGACATGCTCGTAGCCGGTCCGGTTGAACTGTCCCGGGTATCAGGGACCATATCTTTTAAGAATGCAAAAAGTCTGTTCGATCTCTCTAATCCGGGATACGATCTGTCAGCATCTCTTAAGGATGCAGACCTGGATCGGTTCGCGCGCATCTTCTATCCCGAATTCAGGGGCAGGGGAAGACTACATGCCGACATGCGGATATCCGGCGGAGGCGACCGCCCGGCAATAAAGGGGAGCGGGTCCGCCGACCACGCTGAACTGTACGGAATTCCCCTGGACAGCGCCTCCTTCGGCTGGGGCTATCAGGAGGGAATATTGTCGTTCAAGGGCGTCAGGATCACGCGGGGAAAATCGTCGCTTTCGGGTGATTTTTCCGTAAACACGGAGGGAGTCTTTTCCTATACGGCCTCGAGCGGGAGGATGCTTCTGAGCGATGTGGTACAGCGCAGCCTGAAAGGAGACGCGGTGCTGAGCATCTCGTCTGAAGGGAAGGGGACATTCGATAACCCCGAGATCGCCCTCAGCGGCAGGATCATCGAAGGACGACTCAAGGGGAAGCCTGTCGGCACCGGGTCGCTTGCCGCCTCGATAAAGAACCACGACATACGGGGCACCGCCTCCCTGCTCAACGACAAGGTGCAGGTGACCGCAAGGGGCAGACTCGAAAAGGAGATTCCGTGGGAAGCGCGTGTCGACATACAGACAGCCCGGTATGACGCGGTGCTGGGCGCCTTTCTGAAGGACATACCTGAAGACCTCATCCTGAGCATGAACGGCACCGTAACCCTGCACGGAGACCGGTCTCACGTGAATGCCTCGTCAGTCATCAAACAGATGGCTCTTTCCATGTACGGCTATAGCTTCAGCAACGACCGGGAGATCAGGCTTGAGTTGAAGGACCGTCTCCTGTCCGTGAGCAGGATAACCCTGAAGAGCGGCAGCACGTCCCTCAATCTGGATGGCAGCCTGCAGATAGGAAAGAGCTACAATATCTCGGTCGAGGGGAGTTCTTCCCTGGCTCCGTTCAAGAGTCTGTCGACAAGGATCAGCCTTCTCCGGGGAGACGCCGAATTTGTCTTGTCGGTTACCGGCGATTGGGACGGTCCCCAGATAAACGGCGGCGTGACCTTGACGAACGGCTCCTTCGGCCTCAGAGATTACGCATACAGGATCAGCTCCCTCAGCGGTTATCTGTACATGGATAACGACAGGATTGTCCTCCAGAAACTCACCGGCAAGGTGGGAGGAGGCGACGTGGACATATCCGGCATCGTGTACCTGAAAAAGTTTGCCTTAAAGAGGTTTTATGTGGAAGCTGCGCTGCAGAACATAACCGCAACGCCTTCCCGTGACTTTGCCGTCAATTTTGGCGGGAACCTCCTCTACAAAGGAACCCCCGAGTCCCAGATGATCGCCGGAGACCTGAAGGTCAACCGCGCTCGTTACCGCGAGCGCGTCGAATGGAAGAGTTGGCTGCTGCAGACGAAGAAGACCGAGAAGTTCAAGCCGGAAATCACCAATCTGGAGAAGGCAGAACTCAATATCAAGGTCGCCGGCAAGGACAGCATCATCATCGATAATAATGTAGGCCGGGCTACGGTCAGCGCGGATATGATTCTGCGCGGAACCGTTTATCGTCCTGTGCTTTTCGGAAGGATCGACAGCAATGACGGGACGGTCTTCTTCAGGAACAATGAATTCAGGATCCTCCATGCCAGCGCCGGCTTCTTTGACCCCAACAGGATTAACCCGATCATCCAGATCGTTGCGGAGACCGTAGTGAAGGGATACAAGATCAAGATGAACCTGGAGGGCCAGACCGAACATTTCGTGGTCTCATTTTCCTCTGACCCGCTATTGAAGGAGGCGGACATCCTTTCCCTCCTCGCCGTCGGCCAGACGAGCGGAGAACTGAAAGGCCTGGAGGGGGGCATCGGAGCCGGCGAGGCTACCTCCTTTGTGACCGGCAAGCTGCAGGACGTTGTTGAGGAGCGCATGCGGACCATCACCGGCCTCGACCGCTTTCAGATAGATTCGTACGTCTCCAAGAAGACGGGTACCGTGGAGCCCCGGGTGACCGTCTCGAAACGTCTGTTGAGCGACAAATTCTTTGTCACCTACGCGTCCTCCGTCGGCTCGACGGAGGAGCAGATCATCAAGCTCGAATACTTTCTCAGCAGAAACCTGTCCCTGGTCGGCATGCGGGATGAACGGGGGATCGTTGGCGGAGACATCCGGTTCAGGTTCGAATTCCGATGAAACGGGCTATCGCACTTCTTTGTGGAGGTATTCTCCTGGCTGTCGTCTCCTCTGCCGAGGCGGGTGCTCCGGACGATAAGCCAGCAAAAGCGGGCACCGTCCGGGTTGACGGTCTCTATTCCGTCGGACAGGAGGAGTTCCTGGGGATGTTCGGCATAAGGGAGGGATCCGCCGTCAGCGCGACGCTGGTGCGGGACGGTATCAAACGTGCCTTTCTCAAGGGTGTCTTTGATGACATCGATGTGACCGTCGGCGGAGGTGAACGGCCGGGGGCGCTCATACAGGTCAGGGAAAGGGATTTCATAAAAAATGTTCGGATCGGGGGCGACTACGCGCCATCAAAAAGGGTGATCCGGGACCTCTTCCCGCTGAAGGAAGATCAGGAGATGCAATACGACGCAATCGGGGCATCTGAGGCGGCGCTGAAAGAGGGGCTTAGTCGCCGAGGATTTCCTTCAGCAACAGTCTCGGTGGATGTGGAGAAGACGTCCCGGCCGCACCGGCTGAACGTAGTGCTGACGGTGAACACCGGCGTCCCTCTCGTGATAAAGAACACCGCGATAACCTTTCAGCCATCACCCCCACCTGATCAGACTATCGTTCAGGGGATAGGGGGCGAGATGATCATAGCTGCGGGGGACATCTATGACGAGACCAAAGCGGAACAGATTGAAAGGAGGATCAAGCACTATCTGAAGCGGCAGGGATACTTCAAGCCCGTTGTCGGGCCGACGGCGTTCAGAGAGGGTGTGTTCGATATAACGGTGAACACCGGCAGACGGTTGACGGTGGAGATCACCGGCAACAGCGCGTTATCTGCCGGGACACTCCTGAAGGAGATCCCCTTTTTTGAGTCCGAGGCATTTAATGATGCGATGGTGGATGAGACCATAGACAGGATGATTTCCCTGTACCATTCCCGTGGATACCCCTATGCCCAGATCGCCCCTGTTGTAACCGCTGATGACAAGAGCGTCAAAGTCACCTTTTTCGTTTTTGAGGGTGAGTTGATTAAGGTCGGCTCCATCTCATTCAAGGGAGCCAGCCTGCAGCAAAAAAGACTGCAGGGCATCATCTCCCTGTCCGAGGGGGCAGTGTATAACCCCGATGTTGTTGAAAAGGATAAGGAATCACTGCGAGAATTCTATGGTGCGCTTGGATATCTCGAGGCTGTGGTGAAGGGAACGGATGTGGTAGTCGACCGAGAGAAGGGCACGGCCCTTATTACCGTTACGATAGAGGAGGGTGATAAGACGACCATCGGCTCCGTTGATTTCCAGGGTATTTCCGGAGAGGCCAAGACCGTGCTTTCAGGCATCGCCGGGCTGAAGGCCGGGGACACCTATAATGATGTAGATATCGCCGAAGCCCGTCTCCGCCTGCTCGATCACTTCGGCAGCAAGGGGTTTACGTCAGCCGATATTTCGGTCGCACGCTTCCTCGAAGGGCATAAGGCGACGATCATCTTCAAGGTCACCGAAGGCCAGCAAAAGGTCTTTGGCAATACGGTCGTCGTGGGTAATCGTCAGACGAGATATGAAGTAATCAGGCGGGAGCTGACCCATCGCGAGGGTCAGCCGTTCAACGTGAGGACGGTCAACGAGGAGAGGCAGCGGCTTTACAGACTCGGTCTCTTTACCGACGTCGAGGTTGATACCCATGATGCCGACGGCAACAGAAGGGATATGGTGCTTACGGTTCGTGAGGGCAACGCCGGATCGGTCGAATTCGGGCTTGGCTACGGCGAGTTTGAAAAATACAGGGGACTGGCCGAGGTCAGCTACCGGAACCTTTGGGGCTTGAATCGGCAGGGAACGTTCCGTCTGGAATTGAGTTCGCTCGAGAAACGCATTCTCCTGCAGTACGGTGAACCCTGGTTTCTGGGAAGGCCGCTGCCGCTGAAGGTCTTCTTTCTCCATGAGAACCGGAAGGAGCTGAACGCGGCCAACGGCGAGATACTGTACCGGCTTAATCGCTTTGCGATCAACGCCGGCGTCGAAAAGAAGCTGAGCGAGACCCTAAAGGGAGAGTTCTCCTACGAATTCTCGATCGTCAGGACTTCTGACGTAAAGCCGTCTGTCGTCCTGACAAGGGAAGATACGGGCACCATCGCCATCAGCGGAATCAAACCGGCCCTTGTCTACGATACGAGGGACAACGCCCTGGATCCGCGCAGGGGAACCTTCGCCGGCGTATCCCTGAAGATAGCTTCCCTGGTGTTTCTCTCTGAAGCCAATTTTGCCAAGGCTGAGTTTCACGGCGCCCGGTTCCATGCCCTGGGCAATCGCGTCACCCTGGCCCTGTCCGTCAGGGGTGGTGTTGCCTACGGAATAGGCAAGACGGAGCAACTCCCCATCGTTGAGCGGTTTTTCCTGGGAGGCAGGACCTCGGTGCGGGGATATGCCCAGGACAGCCTTGGGCCGAAGGGCTCTGATGGCAACCCTACGGGGGGAAATGCCTTCCTTGCCGGAAGCGTGGAATTCAGGACGAATGTCGGACGGGGAGTAGGTCTTGTCCCCTTCTTTGACATGGGAAATGTCTGGCTAAAGGCAGGGGACATCAACCCCAAAGATCTCAAGTTCACCACGGGTCTGGGATTGCGTTACAACACTCCCGTGGGACCGTTGAGTGTTGACTACGGCATTAAATTGAGGCGTGATACGGGTGAAAGCCGCGGCGAGCTGCATTTCAGTGTAGGACACGCTTTTTAAGCGGTGACAAAGAAGGGAGCAATGAAACATGCCTGATTGCGTCATGAGGCAAAGCAGAGGTGCAGGACGTTTATTCCTGCAGTTGCACATCCTCATCCTGTGCACAGTGCTTATGCAGGGTTTGTGTCATGCGGAGATCCACGACAGGGTAGTAGCGTTTGTTGATAATCAGGCGATAACTCTGAGCGAGTTTACCCTGCAGTATGAGAGGACCCGGAAGGTGTCTCCGGCCGTCACGCGAGAGGAAGTCATCACCACGATGATCAACAGACTTCTCCTTCTCAGGGAGGCAAGGAAGTACCGCATCGAGGCGCTGTCTCCGGAAGAAATCGTCAGAGAGTATATTGACCTGAAGATCAGGGCGTTTATCCGCGTGCCCGAGTCAGAGATCGAGGCTTTTTACGGGACAAACATCGCCCGGTTCGCTGGAAAGGATTTTGATCAGGTGAGGGACGAGATCGAGCGATATCTCATGGAAAAAGATCTGAACGTGCGCCTCCGGGAAACCATTGCAGGGCTGAGGAAGGGCGCATACATACGGGTGCAGCTTACGCCGGAATGATCCTTCCAAACTAGACTGCAGCGTTTCTGTGCACCCCTCCTGCCGCCTTACAATACCTTGTCCCGGACCTGCCTTGCATAGCCTGATGCCTTATCGCCGGCGTCTTCAGCCATATCCGCGATCTTGCCTCTCAGTTTCCTGCCGGAATAGGGGGCAAAGAGAAGCGCCAGCCCCGCGCCAACGATTCCCCCGATCAGGAAGGAGATAAGAAGTTCACCGCTGTTATTGTCTTCGCCGTGGAACATGTCAGCCTCCTTGGTTTTCTTACAGCCTATCACCGGGTTTGATAAACTTCAACAAAAAGTATAAAGTATACGCGTCGCACATGTCGTGACTACAGGAAGGACGGAAATGGGCATCACTGAATGCATCGGCAATACACCGCTGGTGAAGATCGAGACGATCAACCCCAACCCGGCAGTAACCCTCTTTGGCAAACTCGAAGGCAACAACCCCGGCGGCTCCGTCAAGGACAGGATCGCCCTATTCATGATCAGGGATGCAGAGGAGTCGGGAAGGCTCAAGAGGGGCGATACGATTCTTGAGGCGACCTCGGGGAATACGGGGATAGGACTGGCGATGGTGGGCGCTGCGCGGGGGTACCGGGTGAGGCTGGTCATGCCCGAGTGTGTCAGCCTTGAGCGGAGGAAGGTGCTCGAGGCCTTCGGCGCAGAACTTGTGCTTAGTCCCGGCAAAGAGGGGACTGACGGAGCTATCAAGCTCGCGCGCATGATCCTGCAGGAGTCACCTGAAGATTACTTCATGCCGAACCAATTTGACAATCCATCGAACATACGTGCCCATTATGAGACAACCGGCCGGGAGATCTGGGAGCAAACCGGAGGGGTTGTCGATGTCTTTATGGCGGGGATGGGAACAACGGGGACTTTGATGGGGGCGGGAAGGAGGCTGAAGGAGTTCAACAGTTCAATTAGAATTATCGGGGTCGAGCCGTTTCTCGGGCATCGGGTCCAGGGGTTGAAAAATATGCAGGAATCGATCGTCCCCAAGATTTATGACCCGTCCGCATTGGATGAGAAGGTCAACATTGCCGACGACGACGCCTTTACTACGACACGTCTCCTTGCCCTGAAGGAGGGGCTGTTCGTGGGCATGAGCAGCGGGGCTGCGGTCTGCGGAGCCCTGCGGGTGGCGGAGCGTATGCAGAAAGGGACGATTGTCGTGATACTTCCTGACCGGGGTGACCGCTATCTCAGTACGGCGCTTTTCACCTCAGTATGCGCCAAATGCCCGCCCTGACAGTCTCTTCCTACCAGATCGCTTTTACATGGGGGTATGACAATATTTTCCCGTCTTTTGTTATGAGGCGGGCATCCATGGTAATTGCTGTTGTAATGATGATCCTGTCGGCCGGATCGGGATATTCATAATCCCTCAGTTCTACGGACATTGCGGCGATCCTGCTTGTGACAGGCACGCTGTGAATATACGGCAGAGATTCTGCTGCCGCTATCCAGTCTGCCACGTCCATTGTGAGTTCTAGCCGGCCCTTCTTAACAAGCATAGCCATTTCCCATGCGCTTATGGCAGAGACATAAACCCCGGCGCCATCCACTGCCTCATCTATGGCAGCTGCCGCGCTCTTAGGCAGTCTTCGGGGTGCCGCAAGCCACCATATCCAGGCATGGGTATCCAGTATAATCATCCGGCTGCCTCCCAATCTTCAGAAGCCACCGGCTCCGTCGGATCGACATATTTCTTCACGGAGTTGCGTAACAATTTTGCTGCTGTCTCGGAGTCGGACGAGTAGCGGACTACTTTCAATACCGGCCGACCCCTATCCGTAATGATCAACTCCTCCCCCTTTTCCTCGATCTGGCGGAAATAACCAAGAGACTTCGGCTTGAACTTCGACTTCGAGACCATCTTGCTCATCTTCTATCTCCTATTGATATTGTGACTATAGTCATATTAACATGGTCACATCGGGCAGTCAATGGCGAATGAGGGGGTTATTTTCAATATTTTCCCTGACAATCAAAGACTTCCTTTTGTAATCTCATTTTCAACTACCGACAACACCTGGAGAATATCGAGAACAGCGGGCCATAGATTCCGGCTTACAACGACTTCAGAAATTGCGCAGGGGTCATGATCATAATCCCAATGGATCGTCTTGGTTTTATCATGAACCGGCCGAAATGCGCAATATCTCCGGTCAGCAGGTGTGTTGCCTTGCAAGCATAGGCGGCCTGAAAAATGGGCCTGTCTTTTTCCGGCAATCCCTCAGGGAAGGGCGCATCCATCTGCTCAGAAACTATGGTAACGGAGCCGAGCAGTTTGTCCAGTGGGGCGAGTGCGGCAGGAAATTTTGTCCGCATATTGCGCCGGGCCTCTTCAGCCGCAAAGGCACTGGTAAAAAGTCTCCAGACACCTTCATCTCCAAGTGTAATAATAAAGGCTGACTTGCCCTCTGGATTGTGTGCGGCGGTAAAGAGCACATTGGCATCCAGAAACAGCCGCATCATCCGCGGGTTTTAACTTTCTTGCGCATGGCTTCCTTTTCCTTTTGGCTCATGCGATCCGCCTTCTCCCATTCCTCAATCTGCCGGTCTGAGTACATCTCCACTTCGAAAACGGCGGCAGGCTTTAATACAAGTTCATTGCCCCTGTCCTCGATGATGACCGCGCCGCCTTCCTTGATGCCGATCCGTTTCCTTATGGCTGCCGGGAGCGTGATCTGGCCCCGGTTGCTTACGATCAGAGTTTCCCGCATATACACCTTCCTCTCATAGGCAGTATATCAGATATTCCGTAAATCAGCAATACGGATTAGTATCTAACCGCCTAGTTCCGCTGAATATGCTGTTGTTGAGACGGCATAAGGCAGGAAAGGACCATGCCTACCAGGCTTATCACCAGTGCGCCGAGGAAGGCCGCCTTGAAACCCGTTACATGAAACCCAAGACTGAATTCCGCGGAAATAAGGGATGTCATTAGTAACATCAATGCATTGATCACAAAGGTGAACAGTCCGAGGGAGAGGACGAGCAGGGGAAGGGTGAACAAGGTAATCAACGGCTTGATGAGTGCGTTGATCAGGCCGAAGATCAGCCCGACCAGAAGCATCCCCCACCAGTCCCCCGCATAGGAAATGCCGGGTACGAACTTTATCGCCAGCATGATGGCGATGGTATTAATGATCCACCTGACTAGCATCTAGTGCCCCCTAGAATCCGTACTCTTTCCACCTGCCATCCACCAGACGTTTGATCTCCTCAGACATGAAGATCTCATCCGGCCACTCCCGCTGCATGCCCTCCTCGCGGGACTTGCGGGTGGCATCAATGCCCATCTTCGCTCCGTACCGGGGAAAGTTTGCCGCATGGTCGAGGTCATCGACAGGCCCCTCTGCGATTACGATGTCACGACGCCAGTCCGTATTATTCAGTACGCGCCACGCAGTATAGGAGAGGTCCTGCACATCCACATCGTCGTCAACGACGACGAGCAGCTTGGCGAACATCATTTGCCCCTTGCCCCAAAGACCGTGGATTATCTTTTTCGCATGGCCGGGGTAGCTCTTCTTAATCGAAATAAGACAGCAGTTGTGAAAGACCCCTTCCATGGGAAGATTGATATCCCTGATCTCCGGTAAATCAAGACGCATGAGAGGAAGAAATATCCGTTCAGTCGCCTTGCCCATATAACAGTCTTCCATGGGCGGCTTGCCGACGACGGTTGCCGGGTAGATCATATCCTTACGATGAGTGATGCACGTAACGTGGAACACGGGATAGAGATCAGCAGAGGAATAAAAACCGGTGTGGTCCCCGAAGGGGCCCTCGATGCGCGTCTCGCCCGGATCAAGATACCCCTCGATAACCAGCTCGCTGTTGGCCGGGACCTGGATGTCCGAGGTTATGCACTTCACCATTTCGACCGGCTCCTTTCTCAGGAACCCCGCAAAGAGCATCTCATCGATTGATTCCGGCAGCGGTGCGCTTGCCGCATAGATCACCGCCGGGTCACTGCCCACGGCGATCGCAGCCGGCATCCGCTGGCCGGACTTCCTGTATTTATCATAGTGGCGGGCTCCGTCCTTGTGTATATGCCAGTGCATGCCGGTGGTTGTCTTGTCGTAAATATGTATCCGGTACATGCCGCAATTGGGCCTGCCGGTCTCCGGGTCGCGGGTAAAGACCATAGGGAAGGTTATGAATCTGCCCTCGTCAGTCGGCTGGCCGTCACCCGGCCAGGTCTTGAGCACCGGGAATTTCGAGAGATCGGGGGCGTCTTTTTCGATCACTTCCTGACAGGGCGCGTTCCGTACGGTGCGCGGGAGGAACTTTGAAAATTCGAGGAGTTTTGGGAGGAGGCTGAGTTTCTCCATCAGGGTCTTGGGCGGGGCTTGATGAAGTATATCATCAATCCTCGCGGCCACGTCGTCGAGCCTGTCCACTTCCAGGGCGAACTGCATCCGCTGGAAAGAGCCGAAGATATTCGTCACAACGGGGAAGGCGGAGCCTTTAACCTTCTCGAAAAAAAGGGCCTTTCCTCCCTTCGGAGATTTGCACATGCGGTCGGTGATCTCGGAAATCTCCAGAATGGGATCTACCTCTGCAGAGATGCGCTTCATCATTCCCCTGCTCTCCAAAGCCCTGATAAAGTCGCGTAAGTCCTTGTATGCCATAGCATTCCTCCTGTGGAATCGTATTATAATATCACATAAAAAGACCTCTTAGACAGGCGCCTAAATGATAACTCTTCGAATTTAAACTAAAATCTGCTTGACAATATGCTATGTCCTTAATATAATTAAGAAAAATCCTTGACTTGGGGAGAGGTATAGATGACAAAAGCCGATCTTGTGGATGCGATCTTTGAGAAGGTGGGTCTTTCGAAGAAGGAGGCACAGGATATCATTGAGATTCTCTTTGATACGATGAAGCAGACTTTTGCTGAGGGAGAATCGATAAAGATATCAGGGTTTGGCACCTTTAATGTCAGAAAGAAGATGGCGCGCAGGGGGAGAAACCCCAAGACAGGGGAAGACCTTGAAATCACGCCGAGACGTGTGATAACCTTTAGGGTCAGCAATCAGTTGAAAGAGCAGATAGAAAAGCTGGATGCATAAGCCTGCTCGAGAGAATATCAAACCCCCCTTGCCGGTACCCGACAAGCTTTTTTATAAGATCGGGGAGGTAAGCAAGATCACCGGGGTTGAACCGTATGTCCTGCGGTACTGGGAAACTGAATTCAGTTTCCTGAGGCCGAGAAAGAACAAGTCAGGCCAGCGGGTCTATGTGAAGCGGGATCTTGATCTGCTGCTCCAGGTCAAGAGGATGCTCCATCAGGAGAGGTATACCATAGAGGGCGTCAGAAAGAGGTTCGAAGAAGGTGTTTTGAAATCGGCTGAACAGCCGGTTGCAGTGGATAAGGAAAAGAAACATCAGCAGGACCCCTCAGAAGTCATCGGATACGTCAAGAATAGACTCCGGGACATTTTGGATCGTATTTCTTAAATCGGGGCGTAGCGCAGCTTGGTAGCGCACTCGCTTGGGGTGCGAGTGGTCGCCTGTTCAAATCAGGTCGCCCCGACCATTAAAATCAAGGACTTACAGAGTTTTGTAGGTCCTTGATTTTTTTTGATGTCGTGAAAATGTCGGAACTTTTTTTCCCAGGGGACGTTCGTTCCCATTTTTTTGGTCTTTTCTCTCATAAATTTCCGAGCATATTTCTGTGAATCTGCATTTCCTTTTCGATTGAAAAAATAATGTCTTTTTTTGAGGAGAGGGCCTTCGTCTTTTCTGTAAACCCAGTCTTGGAAATAGACCAGCACTAGTCTGCAAGAAAAAGGACACGATCTCTTCTGTGCCGACAGCCTTGGTCTTTCACTTTATCTCTACGGCCATGGTGCTGCAAGTCGCATATGTTATTCTTAAGATAGCGAGGGAATATTGAGGTGCCGTCTGTTATTTGAACATTATATGACAACGGTTGCAGCTCTCCTGAACCTCTTGCATCGCATTATAAATAGCAGTGGTATTTTGCTGGCTAATTCAACGACAGGTAAACCACTGGTTTGACTAGTGAGACTTGAAAAGGTTTGACCTTACAGTATTGAGTAGGCTATTCCTCCTGAGAGGCTTGACGGAGTCAAAGTTTCTCAGGAGGAATAATGGACAATTATAGAAGCTTAACACATTCACGATACGACTGTTAAGTATCACGTTGTATTCGTGCCGAAGTTCAGGAAAAAGTCGTTGTTTGGGAAGATACGGCAGTATCTGAAGATTGCATTCCACGAGCTGGCGAGGCAGAAAGGGTGCGAAATCCTCTCTGGCCACATGGCGGGGGATCATGTTCACATGTGCATAGAGATTCCGCCGAAGTATGCAGTATCTGAAGTGATCGGGTATCTGAAAGGCAAGAGTGCAATTGCAGTGGCTCGACAGTTTGGACAGAAGCAGAAGAATTTCAACGGTGAGAATTTCTGGGCAAGAGGCTATGCTGTATCGACGGTGGGCTTTGAACTTGGGAAAGTTCAGGAATATATAGCTCACCAAGAAACGCTTGAAAAGGAGCAGGACGAAGGTAGTTTTTAGTATTAACAATTGAACCGGCCGTCTTGGAGACGGCTCCTAAAGATAACATTTACCGCTGAACATTAAATCTGCTCCGGTGGTCAAATTGTCTTAGTACTCACGTCTGAAGATTGACAGCTTGTGAAGCATTAAGTTAAATTATTTTATGACAAAATTGTTGCATGTGAAAAAAATATCGGCTATTTTCATGCTGACACTTTTTCTTGCTCTCTCTGTCCTTAGTTTCGAGGGTGCCCTTCTCTGTCTCGGCGAGGACGGACATGTTGCAATAGAATTCGTCGAAGCATGCAATGGTTCTAATTTAGGTTCTCAAATTACAGAAGCAGAAAACGATGTCTGCGGTCCCTGTAATGATATCCAGTTCCAAAGCATTTCTGCCTATACTAACAGGACGTTCAATTACACTGCTGCGCAACCACTCAACCTGGTTTCCCTGGCTTGTATTACACCATCGCTGCCATTAGCAGAGCGTCACAATAGTCCAATAAGTCTGCCTGAAAAGTCACTCGATAAGACTCTCGCCAGTTTAAAATCCATAGTTCTCCTGATCTGATACGCCTCCTTTCCCTGTCCCTTCAGTGTGGATAGGAAATCCTTGTCTTTACCCATTTAGGCACTAAAGGAGGTTCGTATTTTATGGTTCGTATTTATGCCTTATTTATTATTTTGTGTGCACTATTCACAAACATTGCGTTGGTGGCTGCAGCTGAAACGATTGAGTTAACGCTTGAGCAGGCAATCACCATTGCCCTTGAGAAAAACCCCGAGCTTTCGTCTTCTTCATGGGAAATTAGGGCGCGTGAGGGAAAGATTACCCAGGCAGGCGCCTTCCCAAATCCTGAGTTTTCCTTTAATATGGACAATTTCGGAGGGAACAAAGACCTTCGCGGCTTTGACGGCGCTGAATATACCCTTGCACTTACCCAACTGATAGAGCTTGGCGGCAAGCGTTCAAAAAGGGCGTATGCCGCAGGTATTGAACGCGATCTGGGCAAGTGGGACTATGAGGCCAAGAAACTTGACCTGCTCAACGAGGTGACAAAGGCATTCACGGATGTCATCGCCGAACAGGAACGCCTAAAAGTTTCAGAAGAGTTACACAGTCTGGCTGAGCAATCCCTGAATACTGTTTCTGCTCGTGTTCAGGCAGGAAAAGTCTCACCAATAGAAGAGATCAAGGCATCAGCCGAACTGTCAAAATCCAAGATAGAGTTTGAACGAGCGAAAAGATCCTTGGATGCAGCGCGAAAGAGATTGTCAACAGTTATGGGAAGTCCCACACCCGTTTTTGAAAAAGCAGTGGGGCAACTTGATCTTGCCGCTGATATCCCGTCTTCTGATCAGCTTGCACAGAACATATACAGGAATCCCGATGTTGCCCGATGGGTAACAGAAATCGAGCAGCGCAGGGCAGCCATGAACCTTGAACGGGCAAACAGACTGCCGGACCCGTCAATAAGCATCGGCGTCAAGAGGTTCAGGGAGAGAGAGACATCTGCAATGGTTGCCGGCATCTCGTTTCCGCTGCCAATCTTCAATAGGAATTCAGGAGCGGTGGCTGAAGCAGAGAGCAGACTTTCCAAGGCAGAACAGGAACAAAAAACCGCTCTTCTGAAAGCGTATTCTTCTCTGACAGAAGCATATGCTACCCTTTCGAGTTCCTTTGTTGAGGCTACGGCACTGAAAACGTCTATCTTGCCTGGATTACAGACCGCTTTTGACTCCATCCAGGAGGGATATCGCTACGGCAAATTCAGTTACCTTGATCTGCTCGATGCCCAGCGGTCTCTGTCTGAATCAAAAAAACAGTTCATAGAATCGCTTGCTGCCTACAGGAAGGCACACGCTGATGTTGAGAGACTGACCGGCAGAGCCGCAGAACGATACAGCAAAACTACGGTAACGAAATAAAGGAGATCGATATATGACAAAGAACAAGACTTATTTTCTCGCGGTGGCTGTCGCAGGGATCATTGTTGCGATTGTCGCGTTTCGGTATTTCGGGGCGCAAGGTGTTCAGACATCAAAAGTAAAGACTGATTCACATCAGGAGGAAAAGCACGAGGAAAAGGGGCATGATGAGACTGCAAAGGCAATCAAGCTCCATGACGATGATATGAAGGAGTTTGGCATTGAGGTCAAGGAGGCTGGGCCAGGCAAGCTCGCTGTTCAGCTTGAGCTGCCGGGAGAGATCGTCGCAAATCCCGACAGGCTCGCGCATATTGTCCCCAGAGTTCCTGGCGTAGTCAGACAGGTAATGAAAAACCTTGGCGATTTTGCATCAGTTGGAGAGACCCTTGCGATTCTCGATAGCAGGGAGCTTGCAGATGCGAAGGCATTATATCTTGCTGCTTCAAAGCGAGTCGAGATTGCGGGGACAAGCCTGAAGAGGGAGGATACGCTTTATAAAAAGAAAATATCGTCTGAACTCGATTATCTCGAAGCGAAGAAGGCGTTTGACGAGGCACAGATAGAGATGAAATCAGCCGAACAGAAGCTTCACACCTTCAGCCTGTCTGACGACACTATAGCAAAACTGCCGTCTCAACCGGATGTCGCATTTACCAGATATGAGATGAAGGCGCCCTTCAGTGGCGTGATCATTGAAAAGCATATTGCGCTGGGTGAACTGCTGAAAGATGACAAAGACGCATATATCATCGCTGACTTGAGCACGGTCTGGGTGAATATCCAAGTCTATCAGAAAGACATGCTTTCTGTCAGAAAAGGCCAGCAGGTGGTCGTATCTGCAGGCAAAACGGTGCCTGATGTAATCGGCACAATATCTTTCATAGAACCTGTGGCCGGCACTGAGGCCAGAACCGCGCTTGCCCATGTCGTGCTGCCGAATCCGAAAGGTCTTCTGAGGCCGGGGCTTTTTGTAACCGCCAGACTTACTGTTGACGAAGTATCAGCACCTGTAATTATACCAAAAACCGCGCTTGTGTCCGAAGGCGGCAAGACAGAGGTCTTTATCCAAACAGAAGAAGGGTTCAAACCTCAGGCTGTCACTCTCGGCAAGAGCAATGATACATACGCTGAGGTGGTCGAGGGACTCAAGGCTGGTCAGAAATATGTTGCCAAGGGCGGCTTTACGCTTAAGGCCCAGATGTCCAAGGGCGCCTTCGGCGACGGACACGGTCATTAGGACCGGGAGGATAAGATATGCAGAAAATCATATATTTTGTTCTACGAAACCGGCTGTTGATGGGCGTACTCGCTGTACTCATCCTTGCTGCCGGCTATTACAGCTATATCAAGCTTCCGGTGGATGCCTTTCCTGATGTAACACCAAATCTGGTGCAGGTCTTCACCGAGACCGAAGGACTTGCGCCAGAAGAAGTCGAGAAATATGTTACCTACCCTGTGGAGGCTGCCATGGCAGGGCTGCCTGAACTGAAGGAAATCCGTTCGGTCTCGAACTTCGGTCTTTCGGTCATCAACATATATTTTGAGGACAAAACCGATATCTACTTTGCACGACAACTGGTAAATGAACGCCTTCAACGTGCACGCGAGGAGATACCTGCGGGATTCGGCGATCCGGAGATGGGACCGATTTCGACGGGCTTGGGTCAGATTCTCTTTTATGTTGTCGAAGACGAGACCGGCAAGCGAACACCTGAAGAGATGAGGGAGATACAGGACTGGCTGATCAAGTTCAACATTCAGACCGTCCCCGGCGTAACCGAGGTGCTTTCGCTTGGTGGTGAGGTGAAACAGTTCCAGGTTCAGGTTCGGTCGCAGGACCTTCTCCGCTATGATGTGTCACTCAAGGAAGTGATAGAGGCAATCAAAACCAACAATTCCAACGTCGGTGCACAGTTTATCGTCAAGAACAATGAGGAATACATTGTCCGATCTGTCGGCCTTGCCGAAAAGATCAGCGATCTTGAGGCCGTTGTCCTGAAATCCAAGAAAGGCACGCCGGTGTTTCTGAGCCAGGTGGCAGGCGTTGTGATAGGCGGCGAGATTCGGCGGGGTCTTGCCACCATGAACGGTAAAGGCGAGGCTGTAGTCGGTATGGTGCTGAAGCTGATCGGGACAAATACGTCCACGGTCATCGAAGATGTGAAAGCAAAATTGGCCGAAATCAATAAGGTCCTTCCGAAAGGCGTGAAGGTGGTTGCCTATTACGACCAGGCCACCCTTGTGAAGAAATGCATCCAGACCGTTACCAAAGCGCTGATCGAGGCGGTTATCCTCATAATCCTCATCCAATTGGTCATGCTTGGAGGTCTGAGGCCGAGTGTGGTTGTCCTTGCCGCGATCCCTTTTTCTCTGGCCTTTGCCTTCCTTCTCATGAAGTATTTCAACCTTTCGGCAAATCTCATGTCCCTTGGCGGGCTTGCTATTGCCCTGGGCCTGCTGGTGGACGGAGCTGTTGTCATGGTCGAAAATATAGACAGCCACCTCAGGGACGCCGGGCCTGACGAGCCGCTGATTCATATTGTAGCCCGCGCCTGTTTTGAGGTGGCAAGACCGATACTCTTTTCGCTGCTCATCATAGTGATCGTCTTTCTGCCGCTCTTCACGCTCCAGGGGGTTGAGGGCAAGACATTTAAACCCCTTGCTCAAACGATGTCTTACGCCATGCTGGGCTCGCTGCTGTTTGCGATGTTATTTGTGCCTGTGCTGGCAAGCCTTCTTATGAAAAGACCGAAGGCTTCAGGAGAACACAAGGAGATCTTTGTCCTCCGCTGGCTCTTGAGATATTACCGGCCTACGGTATCGTATTTTGTGCAAACCCCTAAAGCAGCAATTATTCTTTCGGCCAGTCTCCTTGCTGTCGGCGGACTGCTTTATGGGCTGCTCGGATCAGAATTTGTTCCGAGACTTAACGAGGGGGACCTTTTGGTAAGAGCTACCATGGCGCCTTCGATCTCGATTGAAGAGTCGCGGGACAATATGCTCAGATTTGAAAAAAGGTTGATGGCAAAGTTTCCTGAGGTGAAAAGGGTTGTCACTCGTGTCGGCAGGGGAGAGGTCGGTGCACATTCAGACCCTGTCAACAGCGCTGAAGCTTTTGTCGAACTCAAGCCGCAAAATCAGTGGACATCGGCAAAGAGTCTTGAAGAACTCTATTTCAAGATGGGGGAGGAATTTGAAAACTTCCCGGGTGTCCAGTTCAATTTCACGCAGCCTATTGCCGCTGCTGTTGATGAACTTCTGACCGGCATCAAGGCTGACCTTGCAATAAAAATATTCGGCCCTGACATGGAGGAGCTTAAGGAACAGGCTGAAGCCATCGAGGCTGTAATAAGCAAAGTACCGGGGGCTGCTGATGTTCAGAAGGACCAGGTGTCAGGAACACCACAGCTCAGAATAACCATCAACCGTCAGGCTATCTCACGATATGGGATCAATGTCGCAGATGTCCAGGAGGTGATCAGGACTGCAGTCGGTGGAGACAAGGCAGGTCAAGTCTTTGAAGGGATCAAGCGCTTTGATATTTTTGTGCGTTATGCTCCCGAGGCAAGACAAAGCGCAGAACTTATCGGAAATATCCTCATTCCAGCGCTTGGAGGTCCCAAAGTCCCGCTTGGAGAGCTGGCAAAGATCGAAGAGATCGTCGGGCCGAGGCAGGTAACCCGTGAACACAACCAACGGTTCATAACCGTGCAGTGCAATGTGCGGAACCGGGACATAGGCTCTTTTGTCAGGGATGCACAGAAGGCGATAGACACCAACGTCAAGCTCCCTCCAGGATATCTGACGAGTTGGGGCGGTCAGTTCCAGCTTCAGCAGGAGGCAAATAAGAGATTGGCCCTTGTGATCCCGGCCACCTTGCTGATTGTGTTTTTGCTTCTCTATTCAGCATTCAATTCAATGAAAAATTCGTTTCTGATATTGTTGAATATTCCGCTTGCCCTTGTCGGTGGAATCGTGGGTTTATGGATCACAAGACAGAACCTATCGGTGCCGGCATCAGTTGGCTTCATAGCACTCTTCGGCATAGCCCTTGCAAACGGCATGGTTCTCGTTACCTACCTCAATCAGCTGTTAAGGAAAGGGATGCCGATGCAAGAAACCTGCATACAGGGAGCTTGCATGAGACTGAGGCCCGTGCTCATGACTGCGCTGGCTGCTGCGCTCGGACTGATCCCCATGGTTCTGTCGGGCGGCACTGGCAGTGAGGTGCAGAGGCCTCTGGCAACCGTGGTAATCGGCGGACTCGTTACATCGACGGTATTGACGCTCCTGGTCATCCCGTCTCTGTACCGCTGGTTTGCGATAAACCCTGAAGAAGAAACTGTTGAAAAATAGGAGAGATAAGATGAAAAAGATCGAAGCATATATTAAGTCGCACAAATTGACAGAGGTGACCATGGCCCTTCAACACGTTGAAGGACTGCGCGGTATGAGCGTGCTGTTTGCGCGTGGTTTTGGCCATCGAGATGCAGCCGAGAAACATCCAAAGCTCGATGATCTGATGGATTTTTCGGAGCATACAAAGATAGAGATATTCTGCAATGACGACCTCGTCGAAGAGCTCGTCGATGTCATTGACAAGAATGCCGTCACAGGTTTGCGGGGTGACGGTAAGATCTATATCATGGATGTCATTGGCGCCGTGAAAATAGGGAAAGGCAAGATAGAATAATGTGGTAATTGGCATGGTTTCAAGGTGAGACTGCTCGTAATGAGCGGTTTCACCTTGATATATCCTCTGATTTAGACAGGGGGAATATGCCTAAAGGAGACAACATTGGAAAAAGAAAAAGATAAAACGATAATAGACAAAATCTGGGATCTCTTTGCTTCCGTCAGGACCGCGGTTGTGATCTTTGCGCTCATTTCCCTTACCTCGGTCGTCGGTACGATTATTGAGCAGCAGGCAGATCCCGAAAAGAATATCAAGGTCCTGGCAAAGATGTTCGGCCTCGGCCACGATGCAGCCCATAAGGTGCTTGACATTCTTGACACACTCCATTTTACTGATATGTATCACTCGTGGTGGTTCCTTGCACTGCTGCTCCTTTTTGCTGCAAATCTGATTATATGTTCAATTGACCGCCTGCCGCGCATATGGAAACTGGTTCAGGAAAAGATACATCCTGTGCCGGCTGACTATATCGAGAAGATGTCAATCAATAAATCCGTAACGATCAAGGGCAAGTCTGCCGGAATAAAGGAAAAGATCACAGCATCAATGAGCAGCATCGGATTCAAGCCAGCTGAATCTGCTGAAGGCCAGGCAGTTCAGTTTTATGCAGAGCATGGCAATTACTCGAGGCTTGGCGTGTATATCACCCATTTGAGCATCCTGATCATTCTTGCAGGCGCTATCATAGGGATCTATTTCGGCTACAACGCTTTTTTGAATCTGCCGGAAGGAGAGACCTCTTCTGTCGCCTACCGGGACCGTGGAGTTGAGTTACCACTCGGTTTCGAGCTGCGCTGTGACAATTTCGAGGTTGAGTATTATCCGAATACGGAAATGCCAAAGGTGTACAAAAGCTGGCTTGTCGTGTTAAAGAACGGCCAGGAGCTTATGAAAAAGGCGATTGTGGTGAATGATCCCCTCACGTTTGAGGGTGTTACCTTCTATCAGTCGAGCTTTGGCATGCATCCTGATGGTTTCGGCAGAGGCATTCTGATCCTGAAGGCGTCTTCAAAGGATGGAAAGGCTGAGCAGTTGAACCTCAAGGTCGGCGACAAGTTCACCATACCCGGAACCGCTGTTGAGGGTCATGTGCGGGACTTCAGCCCTGCGCTCTCTTTTGATGAAAACGGCAAGGCCTTCACCTTTGCAGAGCAGATGGTGAACCCCGCGATCTATGTTGATTTTTCTGACAAGGGAGTTCAGAAATATTCCGGCTGGCTTCTGAAGCGCATGCCCAAGACATGGGCACTGCCCGACGGCAACCGGGTCGAGTTCCTTGACCTCTGGGGTGTTCAGTACACAGGCATGCAGGTACGGAAAGACCCCGGCGTATTCATCGTCTATCTTGGGTGTATTATCATGGCAATCGGACTCTATATGACGTTTTTTATGAGCCACAGGAGAGTCTGGATCGCCTTGACTGAAGAGAAGGACAGCGTGAAGGTTCTGATCGGCGCCTCTGCCAACAAGAACAGGGCATCGTTGGAACGAAAGATCGAGAAGATGGCAAACGCAATCAGCGCCGAACACAAAGGAGGAAAATAACATGACCAGTTCTGTTTTCTTCGGATTGGCGACCATAGCATACATTTTCGCTATGATACTTTATATAGCCTACCTCGCCTTCAGGAAGAGAGCTGTCGGCGTGGCTGCAACGACAATAACTATTGCAGGTTTCGCATCCCAAACACTGGCGCTCCTGATGAGATGGGCAGAATTCAAGGAAATCGGCGGGATGGGCTGGGTACGTGCAGTCCCCCTGACAAACCTCTATGAATCTCTCATATTTTTTGTCTGGTGCCTTATCCTTGTCTATCTTGTGATTGAGTTCAGATACAAGAACAGGAGTTTCGGCGCTTTCATCACTCCGGTAGCTGCCCTTGCTCTTGCCTTTATAGATCTCACCGGCATGTCGAAAAACATCCAACCTCTTGTCCCGGCCCTGCAGAGCAACTGGCTTCTTGTCCATGTCATGATGAGCTTTATCTCCTATGCCCTTTTCGCTGTCTCTTTCAGTACGGGGCTTATGTATCTCATTGTGAGGTCTGAGCAGAGGAACGAGGCGTCATACATATTCTGGACGGTGACGCTCGGCATTTTTGTTGCCACGCTTGCCGCGATGGGCCTTGATTTTCTTACGTTCAAGGTGGCCTTTATGGGCAAGCAGGAATTGATAAGAAGTTACCTTTTTAAGGCCTCATTCAGAAGCGAGTCGACAGCTGTTGTAGCTGCCAGCCTTGCAGCGACTGCAGGCCTTATCTTTGTTATCTGGCGCTTTGGCTATCTGCTCAAAACGATCATAACCAGCTTCAATATCTCCGCCGAAATGTTAGACGAACTGACCTATAAGAGCATTGCGATCGGCTTTCCTATCTTCACGCTTGGAGGGCTTATTTTCGGTGCCATATGGGCTGACCAGGCGTGGGGTAAATACTGGACTTGGGATCCCAAGGAGACCTGGTCCCTTATTACGTGGTTCTTTTATGCGTTTTTCCTCCATATCCGCCTCATGAGGGGATGGAAGGGAAGAAAGGTGGCTGTCGTTGCGGTGCTCGGATTCATTGCTGTTATATTTACCTATCTTGGAGTAAACCTGCTGCTTTCAGGGCTGCATGCATATGGATCGTAATAATTGCCAGACAGATATTCTTAAAGCTGCTTTACCAGAGAGGATTGATATGAACGCGACACGAGTTGTTTCCGGTTTGCAGAAAAGGCTGTGGATTTTGCCGGCCCTGTGCATCCTCACGATTATCATCGGGCAGCTATGCGCTGCAAAGTGTGCCTTTATCCAGGGAGATATCCTCGGAATTGACCTGGATATCTTCGGCATACTTTTTTATTCCCTGCTGCTTGTCTCACTTTTGGCATACAGAAATTTTTATCCAGAGGATTGGCTTATGAGGGCTATAGCCGCTGTTGTGGCCGTGGGCGTCGGGGCGGAGTTGATCCTCATTAAGTTCCAGGTCGAAAACAGCGTCTACTGCCCGAAATGTCTTATCTCCGGTTTCTTTTTCCTTGTCCTGTTTTTCCTGGTTGCCCGGCACCTGAAAAAATGGGTTATAATCCTTCTAATTGTGGCCGGGCTGCTCTTCACCTCTTTCACCTTCAACGGGTCCGTCATTCCCTCATATGCGAATGAGTCAAACCCACAGTTCGGTGCCGACAAGGCCCAGGTCGAAATTATCGTGTATTCGGATTACTTCTGTCCGCACTGCAGAAAGATAGATGGGCAGGTGAACACTATACTGGGCAAATTGAAAGACAGCGCAAGAATACGCTTTGTAGATGTGCCGCTGCACCCCAGATCTCTTGAATATGACGAGGTATTTCTCTATTCATGGTTTGTCTCTGGAAACGACCTGAAAACTGCCGTCTTGGTGAGGGAGCTGCTTTTTGACGAAGCAGTAAAGAAAACAGAACAGGCCGTGGTCATTAGTCTACTTAAGTCAAAGGGCATCTCCGTAAAATCAGACAAAGAGAAGGCTCGCTCGGTCTTTCGCGGATTTTACAACGAATCCATAAAAACAGACAAGGTAAGCGCAACGCCGGCAGTCGTCATCGTGAAGGGCGGTGAAAGGAAAAAATATGTGGGAGCTAAGGCGGTCCTTAAGGCTTTGGAGGAGTTTTCAAGGTGATGCACAATATGCATATGGATCGGAATGACATGAGAAGGGGGACAGCGGTCTTAAATGCCGCAGTCATATGGGATTGAGGCATATCATGAATGAACTTTTCAGAGATAGTAAAGTTAGATGGTTATTGGCAGCGCTGCTGGCAATTGTCCCTCTTGAGATATTGTCTCTTTTTTCGATCCATCTTCCATTATGGATCGAGCTTCCTTTGCTGATTGCTGTTATTGTCATGTTTGGCAGAAAGGTCTTCATAGGCGGCATCAGAAGTCTTATGAAACTGAATTTTTCCGACATTGACCTGCTGATGACGATAGCAATTCTCGGCGCACTTTATCTTCGACAGTTTGAGGAAGCATCGATCATCGTTGTTCTCTTTGCACTCGGAGAGACCCTTGAGGAATTCGGCGTAGAGAGAAGTCAGGCAGCCCTAAAAGGGCTTATCGACAGGACTCCCAAGTCAGCGCGCATCAAAGAAAAAAACGAAGAGGTTCGTATAGAAGATGTCGAAATAGGCGAAATAATGATTATTAAACCCGGTGATCAGATTCCATTGGACGGAGAAATCATCTTTGGAAACTCTCTTCTTGATGAAGCGACAATAACCGGCGAGCCCCTTCCGGCGAGTAAATACATCGGCGATACTGTTTATGCCGGCACGGTCAATATGCAGGGCTATCTGGAAGCGAAGGTGATTAAGAAGGCAAAGGACTCTGCACTTTCGAAAATAATCGACCTGACCTTCAGATCTGCTGAGAAGAAAGCATCGTCGCAAAGATTTATCGAAAGATTTGCGGAAATTTATACTCCTTCAATAGTAGTTGCAGCTCTCTTGCTCATCTTGATTCCTGTTGCACTATTGGGTAAACCGCTTGACCCTTGGCTTACACAGGCATTGACCCTGCTCATTATTGCCTGCCCTTGTGCTTTGGTAATTTCCACCCCAATTGCCATATTTTCGGCTGTCGGAAATGCAACCGGGAAAGGGGTGCTGATCAAAGGAGGCAGATATATTGAAGAGATGGGTAAGGTGCAGGCCATTGCTTTCGATAAGACCAGAACGCTGACAAAAGGTGAGCCCGTCATCTCTGACGTAGTTCCATTAAACGGGTTCACTGAAGAAGAGGTAATCGCATGCGCAGCGGGGATGGAAGCCTTTTCAGAACATCCCATTGCAAGGGGTATCCTGGATAAATCAAAGAAGTTGGGCGTCAAGGTCCACGAGTTTGAGAATTTCAGGGCCATTCCAGGCAAGGGATTAAAGGGTGAGTGCATGGTCTGTTTTGATAAACACCACTGCATGGGGAATATCAAATTTGTTACAGAGGAGCATGCTGTTGAAGAGTCTGTCTTAAAGAAAGTTGAGGAGTTCGAGAAACAGGGGAAAACAGCAATCGTGATCAGCGACAACAAAAGAGTCAAAGGGATAATCGGCGTTGCCGATGAAATCAGAGAAGAGAGCAAGCCGCTTATCGATAGGCTTTTGAAAATGAATATCGTCCCCATAATACTGACTGGCGATAATAGAGCAACGGCCGGTTTTGTCGCCGCACACCTCGGAATCAGGGTTGTGAAGGCGGAATTGCTGCCAAGCGAAAAAGTGGAAGAACTATCAGGACTTATCCGACAGCACAAGCATGTTGTCATGGTGGGTGACGGTGTAAATGATGCACCTGCCCTTGCCACTGCATCGGTGGGGATTGCAATGGGCGCAATCGGTTCGGATGTTGCCATCGAAAATGCAGATATCGCTCTTATGAACGACAAGCTCGGACTGGTGGCTTACCTTGTTGGCTTGGGCCGGGCATGTGCAAAGAAGATACGTTATAACATAGCTTCTGCTGTAACGGTGAAATTTCTCTTCTTGTTCCTGGCTATGGCAGGATTGAGCAATCTGGCGATGGCGATCTTTGCCGATGTCGGGGTTACTGTGCTGGTAATCATGAATAGCTTGAGATTGTTCGGATATGAAGACAGATAAAGGAGGCAAGCAATGAAAAAACTAATGCTATCCATTGGAGCAGTGCTCTTGATGAGCAGCCTTTTGGGATGCGGAACTGCTGCGAAGGAAATCCGATCGAGATCGCTTGGCGAAAAAACGGATGTCTTTAAGGAAATAGGTAGCGGGGGTGCAATCCCCAAGGGATTTACCGATCTAATCATCAAGGCAAACATCAAGACAGATATTGAAGGCTACTACGTTCTCGAATCAAAAGAGTCCCTGCATGGCAAGCAGGGATATCCGTTTATCTTTAACATCGACGGCCAGGGTATTGAATGGAAAGTTAACGGTGTTAAAGATGTCAAGCCAGCGTATGATGCAGACGGAAAGACAAGCCGCGATCCTGAGGCGAGGGAAGGTTTTAAATACATTCTGGAAAAGAAGGTGCGGCTGGCTGCCGGCACGCACAAAGTTTTCTTTGGGCTCCCGGAGGAGAAATATTCTATCGAGGTAGAAGTTTCGCTTAAAGAAGGTGAAGCCGGCACTCTGGAGTTTAGGCCCGTCTATAAATATAAGACGAAGCCAATCAGGATTCCGTCATTTCTTAAAGGGATAAGCAAATATGAGGTATTTCTGGACGGCAAGCAGATTCTTTAGAGAAGTTTTGCCTAATTTCCTCAAGAAAGGAGAGAAAAAATGAGACTCTGGTTACTGTTTACAGTCTGCGTAGTGAGTTGCATAGTTTTGCCTTCCCCTTCCTCTGCAGAGGTGAAGGTAATCCTGAAAAACGGCAGGGTGATTGTGGCGGACAGTTGCAGGAATGTAAAAGATAATCTCATCTGCGAGAAGCTGGGCGGAACTTTTGAGTTTGCCCGCGAGGATATTCTTGATGTCAAAGAGATGACCCTTCAGCGTGACAATGTTCGGGTAAATTCAGCACAGGAATCCGCTTTG
The DNA here is from genome assembly GCA_021825365.1 of Nitrospirota bacterium. Taxonomy (GTDB): domain Bacteria; phylum Nitrospirota; class Thermodesulfovibrionia; order Thermodesulfovibrionales; family UBA6898; genus JAKAGF01. The sequence goes on from JAKAHR010000009.1 coordinate 110,320, forward strand.
GGTACAGAGGAACAAAAAGAAACTTTAAAATCAGCTAACAAATCAGGCAGTGCTGCCAAACCGAAAGAGGGGGGCTTTAAAGGAGCAGATTCCGAGCGGGAGAGGCGTCTTGAACAGATAACACAGAGGAAGACTGAACTCAAAGCAGAACGTGAGGCACTGCTCAGGGAAAGGGAAGAGCTTCAGCAGGAGATGACTAATAACAGTTATATTCTTCGTCACAACAGAATAAAACTTAACGCTTTCAAACAGAAATCTGCTGACCTTGACTACCGGATAGAAAAGTTCGGGAGCGAACTA